>CAZGZT010000013.1:0-45566 GCA_964529805.1 uncultured Solobacterium sp.
CGGATAATACCTTTCTACCCTTAGCACGACGTCTGGCTAATACCTTACGTCCGCCTACTGTCTTCATTCTGGCTCTAAAACCATGGACATTCTGGCGTTTTCTTTTGCTTGGTTGATACGTTCTTTTTGCTGCCATATAAGCCACCTTTCCTCAAAATACTATTCAATTTTACGGCAAAAGCGGAATAAATGTCAACCACTAAGAACGTTTCTTCAGAGCTCTTTGAATCCTGCGGGAAATCTCGCTTGCGGATGTTCCTATTTCAAAGTTCAGACCGTTGCGGGTCTCGACAACTCTTCTGATTCCCAGATCCTGAATTCTTTCGATGGAGATCTTTTCCGGATCGGCAATCTCGATGTTCAGTTTGAACAGGCCAGACCCTGCGGAACGGATATTGCTGATGCCTCCTACGGAATCGATTATGTCGTTTACCAGTTCGTTTCCGCTTCCGGTATAGAAGAAGTCAAAGGCCAGGAAACGGTAGTAGAAGATCGTTAACAGCAGGCATAAAACGAAAGCGATCGCACCGATAATGGCGATTATCTGTAAGGAATGGATCAGATTGATATTTCTAACATTGATGATGTAGTCGGCAAAGCTTCCCGGCATGGCGACTGTCGTATTCATGGTATGCGAACTAAAACCCAGGAATGCATCGAACCTGATCAGGCAGGCTGATACTACGCCAGTCAGTGCCAGATACATTGCCAGCAGCATCGGCGATGTAAACAGCATCAGCAGTTCCGCAGGCAGAGGATTGCCTGCGACTACAGACAGACCGATCGCTACCAGGAAGGTCGTAAACAGACTGCGTCTATCATATTTATCGGTCATGGAGAGCAGCGTTCCCAGATAGAATCCCGGAATCATGAACATGTTTATGACGTAATACGGAGTAACGAATCTGCCCGCTCCCGGATAAGAGAGATTGGAATCCTTGATATAGGTCCAGATATTGACATCGCCAAGGATGCTCTGACCGGTCATGGCATTGGAATAGGAACCGCCTGCCGCGGTATACCAGAACGGATAACGGATGACATTGCCCATTCCCAGAATGGAAAGAACTCTGTCGATCACCGTATACATGCCCATGCGCATCGGATCCTGCAGATCTTCGCCGATAAAGTTAACGGCTTTCTGAATATACAGATAGAGATATGGATAGGTATAAGAAACCAGAATACCCAGGAAAAAGCAGAAAACGAAGTTATAGATGATTCCCGAAGTATCTCTGGAGAACAGGTTTGCCAGAGAATAGTTTCCTCTGTGTCTGGAGAAGATGAAGGCCGTTCTGGTTGCATAAGCCACCAGCAGCGATCCGATCATTCCTGTTTCCAGAGGAGAACGTGTTCCTGATGTTAGATTAAGCACCGAATTGATGCCGTAGCTTCCGGAGTATGCCAGAGAATTAAGATTCTGCGGCGAGAACAGCATTGTCGTAACTTCATATGTGAAGTAGCCAACCAGAGCCATAACCACCGGGGAAGCGTTGTTCGCCTTCTTGCAGACGATATTCAGCATGAAGATGAGCGGCAGGTTCATGATCGTAAACTCGCCGATCTTCAAAAGCAGTTCAGCTACAAATAGAACAGCGTTGTTACGGAATGTATAAAACAGATTGACGTTTTCGTTCTGAATGAGAAAACCGACGGCAATCAAGGCAAAACCGAAGTAGGCGACACGTATCGGTGTCTTACAGCTGTCATAAAGATTCATCAGACGTTTCATAAGTACATTTTACTACAAATTAAACTATAATTAAGTACAAGAGGTACAAAATGAAAGCATTGATCATAATCAGTAATGGAATGGAAGAGTGTGAAGCGCTGGTCACCTATGATCTGCTATACCGTGCAGGAATAGAAACGGATCTTGTAGGACTGCAGCCCGAAGTAACATCTTCCCACAATGTCATCGTAAAGGCACACAGACTTATTGAGGATGTCAGCATGGACGACTACGACTGTCTGATCCTGCCGGGAGGTATGCCTGGCACATTGAATCTGGAACAGAACGAAAGAGTACAGAAACTGATCTCCGATTCTTTAGAGAAAGACAAGTATATCGCAGCAATCTGTGCCGCACCATCCATTCTGATTCATAGAGGACTGTTAAAAGATCATCACTTCATCTGCTTCCCCGGCTTTGAGAACGGACTGATCCCGGCAAAAGAAAAAGCCGTACAGGACGGCAAGATCATTACCGGTAAAGGCATGGGTGCGGCAATCGAGTTCGCCCATCTGATCATTGCAAATCTCATCAGCAAGGAAAAAGCTGACGAGATTCTGCAGAAGATCCAGTACTAGTCCTTAAAGGCAATCCTGGCCTGCTGGTGCTGGCGGTTCCGCGGTATCTGATACAGTCTGCCATTCACAAGTATATTGGCTCCGGTCTGATGAAACACAAATCCGACCTGAGCCTTTTTACACTGTTTACGGATATCCTTGACCCATTCGAAGTCAAGGATCCTTGCTTCATCTCCGGATTCTCCTCCGACAACGACTTCATCGATCTGATCGATGTATCGGCTTAGATCTACTCTCTCCAGCATCGGTTCAATGACAACTGTCTTTTTAAATAAATTCAAGGATAAATAGATCGGCGCTCTTTCATCGAAACGTTTCTGATTCTCCATCGTACAGGCAATCTCAAGGTTAGGATATCTCTGCATATCAGGTATACACTCCTGTATCCTTTCCGGTCTCTTGGTGATACAGTAGAAACGACAGTCGCTTCTTTCTGCGATCATATCAAGTACATCCTGTCGCCACGGATCTGCTTCTTCAATAAAGAAATCGGAAGAAAAGCACAGCGCAAAAACACTCCCTGAAGGATAGCGGTACTCCCCTTTTCTGTTTCTTCTGACAGGAAGGTCAAAAGATCTAGTTTTATAAACAAAACTGCTGTCTTTATTGATTGATTCATCCCGTCGGTAGACATAGCAGTATAGACATCCTTCCGACTTTTTATGACATCCGTGCCAGCAGTTGTAGGTAATATCCATATTTCTATTCTATAATGTAAGAAAGGCAGGTACACTATGAAAACATCATCATTCTTAAAGAAATACTACATTGACCGTTCCAATGCCCAGTCGATGAAATGGGCGAGAGGCAGAAAAATGAACTGTCTGCCGATGTGGGTCGCCGATATGGACTTCAGATGCGACGAGAGAGTTACGAAAGCGCTGAAAGATTTTATCGTAGCAGGAGACTACGGCTATACCAGTCTTCCGGAAGACTACTATCAGGTGTTCATCAACTGGCATGAGAAGAGAAATCACGTCCATTATGAACAGGAGTGGATCCGTTTTACCAAGGGTGCTGTCAATGCGATGTATCAGGCCATTCATTCTCTGACTGAAGAAAAAGATGCAATTATGATCAATACACCGCTGTATCCTCCGTTCAAGGCAACGATTGAAAGATGCAAAAGAAAAGTAGTTGAATCACCGCTCAAGTATGAAAACGGTTATTTCACCTTTGATTACAAGGATATCGAGAAGAAGTTTAAAACAAAGAAAGTAAAAATGCTGATGCTGTGTTCTCCGCACAATCCGCTTGGAAGAGTCTGGAAAACAGGAGAACTGGAAGAGCTGTTTGAACTGTGCCGCAAATACAACGTTCTGGTTCTTTCTGATGAAGTACATTCCGATATCATCATGCCTGACCAGGAATTCATTCCTGCGCTTGCTCTGAAGAAATATCAGAAACAGGTCGTTTCCATCATTGCCGCATCCAAGAGCTTCTCGCTGGCTGTATTCTCGCACTGTCACGTCGTCATTCCAAACAAGAAGCTTAGAGACCGTTTCATCAAATACCAGCAGGAAAACAACACCGCATCCGCAAACGCCTTCAACGCTCTTCCTACTTACTACAACTATATTTATGGAGAGGAATGGCTGGATGCCGTAAATAATGCCGTTTTCGACAACTATCATTATCTAAAGGAAAAACTGGGAGATTACCTGGAAATGACCAATCTGGAAGGTTCCTACCTGCTGTTCCTTAATCTTGGCAAATACAACACCTACAAGTCGGCAGCCGACTGTCTGGTTGAGAAATGCCATATTCTGGCAAACCCGGGTGAAAGCTTCGGAAAGGGATATGAAAACTGGGTCCGTCTCAATCTGGCAACTTCTCCGGAAAATGTTAAAAAAGCCGCAGACAGTATTTTGAAGCTAATCAAATCAAAAAAGAAATAACAGCCTTCGCTGTTATTTCTTTTTTCTTAACAATGGTAAATAGCAGATTCCCAGCAGAATGAATGCCAGGATGATAATAATAATCAGATAAAGATGCCACTGCCACAGTTCCGTAAGATGCAGACCGATCGGATTCTGATAGGTAAAGAAGAAGTTCGGCCAGAAATCGACATGCAGAAGTTCTCCGTTCAGATAAGTCGGTGAAGCAAGAATGGAGTTGACATACAAGGAAACAAAGCCAAGTACAAGGATCGTGATCACCGATGAATAGTAGTGCTTCTTTTCCCATTTGATCTCTTTTGACATGACGATCATAAATGCCAGCGCAATCAGCATCGAATGATACAGGAAGAACTGATATGCCATCGGATGAACGAAGGCTTTTTCTACCGGGATGCTGGTTGTAAAAATGGAAGGCATGGCCAGTGCCAGCAAAGCTCCTATCAGACAGGTCGGATACATGAATGCCAGCAGTGTCTCTCTGAACTTCTTGTTTTCAGTGAAGCGGACATAGAAGATCAGCAGGATCTGAATGGAACACATATGCAGAGGCAGATGGTTGGTTGGAATGTACGGATAGATGATCGAACCGTCTGCGGATGGTACAAGCTTGATTACGCTGAAGACCTTTGTTAATTCAGAAAGAACGCAGATCACACAGGCTGATGTCAGAACCTGCTGTAAAGTAGGTTTTTTCTTTTTGTAAGCCAAGACTAAAAGAACAACTACGATCGCACAGATTGCGAGCCAGACAAAATGACGCCATGTAAACATAATATATTACCCCTATTTATTTGATTCCATTATAACGCTATGAAAGAAAAAACAGTTAATTATTATCAGAGAGACATATTAACGGCTTAAAAAAGAGTCTATGGCTTGTTGCTGTAGACTCGTTTTTGTTTCAGTTATTCTGTGATATCTTCGCCGAAATACTTGATGGACAGTTCAGACAGTGTTCCATCCGCTCTTAATTCATCCAGGATCCTGTTGACTTCATCGATCAGTGTTTTCGTATACTCTGCCTTGCTGCCGCCTGCGGCACATACTACATACTGATCACCGCCGTCTATAAAGTCGACAACTTTGACACCCGGATCTTCTACTGTTTCAACATAGTAGACATAAGTCGTGTAGGCATTCAAAGTGACATCGGCTGTACCGCGGGTCAAGTTATCGATTGTCTGTTCAAAGGTATCGACATACTTGAAATCCTGGTCGCCGTTCTTGACTCCATATTCGATCAGCAGATCAGCATAAATCGAATTACGGGAATTCGTACCGATCTTTCCTTTCACATCGTCCAGAGACTTAACTTCAGTTTCATCCTCTCTTACAATCAAAGCGGCTTTATCATAAACATACGGATCAGAGAAATTATAAGACAGTGCTCTTTCTTCGGTGTAAGAAACGCCGTTGATCGTCAGATCGAATCTACCGGAGCTGACGCCCTGTAAAGCAGAATCAAAATCAGCTCTGACCGGTTCAAATTCCACACCCAGTTTTTCAGCAATCAGTTTTGCCAGCTCCACATCAAAACCGGCCAGATTGCCTTCGGCATCTTCATAGGTAAAAGGCGGCCAGTCCTGCTCGGAAGCAACAATCAGCTTCCCTCTTTCCTGAATCGTAGCCAGCAGGTCTTTGTCGGAAGAATCGTTCTTCTGACAAGCACATAAAGTCAGTATCATCAATAAGCCAAGCATTAGAGTTAATATTTTTTTCATATTGTTACCCTACCTTTCTGTAATGCTTCTTACGAACTGTTTTGCCCGTTCGTTTTTTGGATTTTCGAAGAAGTCTTTTGACGACGCCTCTTCGACAATCACGCCGTTTTCCATAAACAGGATCTTATTAGAAACGTTTCTGGCAAAAGACATCTCATGCGTTACAACGACCATCGTAATTCCTGTCTGAGCCAGATCTTTCATGACGTTCAGTACTTCTGAGATCAGTTCCGGATCCAGAGCGGATGTCGGTTCATCGAAGTAGATGACATCCGGAGAATATACCAGAGCTCTCGCGATCGCAACACGCTGCTGCTGACCACCGGAGAGCTGTGATGGATAGGAATCGAGTTTATCTGCCATCCCGACCTTAGTCAGGGCTTCTGTCGCCATCTGTCTGGCTTTACTCTTTTCTACTTTTCTGACAACCGTCAGCGGTTCCATGACATTACCCAGAACAGTCATATTCAGGAACAGATTGTAGTTCTGAAAAACAAAACCGGTCTTTTCTCTTAATCGGGCAATGTCCTTCCGTTTCATATCGGCCAGATCATATTCCATGCCATCGATCTCTATTTTTCCGGAATCGGCTTTTACCAGATAGTTGATACAGCGAAGGATTGTCGTCTTGCCTGCGCCGGATGGTCCGATTATGGCAATGACATCACCCTTATTGATATCAAAGCTGACGCCCTTAATGATCTCCTGCCCGTCAAAAGCCTTATGAAGGTCTTTTACCCTGATCATTATTTGACACCTCCATAAGCGTTCAGCCGTTTTTCAATCTTTGCCTGAATAACAGAAACAACCGTGCAGAACAGAAGATAAACAAAACCGGCTTCAATATACAGAGGAAGCGGCATGAAAACACGTCCGTTGATGATCTGTGCCTGTCTTAACATTTCTGTTACGGTTATTACAGAAGCCATGCTGGATTCTTTAATCAAAGAGATAAAAGAATTGGAAAGCGATGGAAAAGCAGTTCGTAAAGCCTGAGGCAGGACGATCCGCATCATGATCTGCAGATAGGACATTCCTACACAGTATCCTGCTTCAACCTGACCGGTTGGAACTGCTTCCAGAGCGGCGCGCATGCTTTCTGCCATATAGGCACCCTCATTCAGTCCCAGAACCAGAATGGCACAAGGAATGGCATCCAGTACGATACCGACAGAAGGCAGACCGTAAAAGAATATATACAGCTGTACCAGTAACGGAGTACCCCTTATCAGCCATACATAAAACTTGCATATCGGCGTCAATACTTTAACATTCGCATAACGGATCATAGCAACAATTACCGATATAATAAAAGCCAAGGAAAAAGAAAAGATCGTTAAAGGTATGGTGACCTTGATACCCGGCATCAGTATTTTCGTAAAAGATTCAATTAATACTTCGATAACTCTCTGTGACATTCTAATTCCTACTGTTCTTGTAGTCTTTTACATTATATAATAAAATCCTACTAAATCAATAGGATATTAATAAGAAAATACTATATAATAAAAGCGATGTTGATTTCGGCAAAAGGCACTTACGCTATCAGAGTTATCACGGATATGGCTGAACACGGAGGCATGGATAGCTATGTTTCTATTTCTTTACTGTCGGAAAGGCTGCAGATATCCCGCAAATATCTAGAATCTATCATGACTCTTTTATCAAAGAATGGCGTAATCGATGTCTGCCGCGGCAAGAACGGCGGTTACAAGTTAAACAGAAAGCCGGAAGAATACCGTCTGATCGACATTCTGCAGATTACTGAGGATACTCTGGCTCCTGTGGCATGCTTAAAAGATATCAACAGAGAATGTGCCAACTGTAACTCCTGTCCCGGTTATACAACCTGGAAGGAATTGAACGGATTAATCAACGATTATTTTGGAAGTAAAACCATCAAAGATCTGATGTGTAACTGACTGTCTTTATAAGTATATAGAAAAAAAACCAAACTGTTTATGACTGTCAGAGCTTTCTTCTTCCTTGTTTCGCGGGGTCATATGATATAAATGATTAAAATGAACAGAATAGAATTGTGTATCTTTGACATGGATGGTCTTCTGATCGACAGCGAGAAGGTATGGCGCGATATAGCGATTGAATGCAGTGAAAGATACGGTTATGCCGTTCCGGATAAACTGATTCTGGATACGATGGGCTTAAACGATATAGAGACCGAAAGACGTTTTCTAGTCTCTCTGGGAGATGATTTCCCATTTCGCGAGTTTGTCAGCCGAAGCCTTCAGTTTAAAAAGGAATATTTGAATGCCCATCCTTTGGAAAAGAAAAAGGGGCTGGATGAACTTTTTGCCTATCTGGATCAAAACGGCATCAGGAAAGCTGTTGCTACCTCGACCAGAAAAACTACCGCAGAAGCTTACCTGAAAAGCGTTGGACTTGAAAACAGTTTCGATCATATCACCTATGGGGATGATTTGAAGGAATCTAAACCTAGACCGGAGATTTATCTCAAGACCGCTGCGGCATTCGATATTCCAAAGGAAAGTATCCTGGCTTTCGAGGATTCCAACAACGGTATTCTTTCCGCCTACAATGCCGGACTGAAAGTTGTACACATTCCGGATCTTGCTTCGGTTGAAGAGCTTACCAGAAAGAAATGCTTCGCCGTACTGAACGACTTGAGTGAAGCGATTGAGCTGATTGAGAAGATCAATTCTATTTGATGATTCTCCATTCTTCTACCAGTCTATCTAACGAATAAGCCGCATTAGCCGGGCTGGTAGAAGGAAGAACGGTTGCTTCCATGCCCACCTGTTTCTCCAGATATTTCCGATATAGTTTCATAGCTGTCCCGCCATTCACGTATATCCTGCTGATCGATGTCTCACTGATCAGTTTTTTTATGTCGTTCGGCCTGACATTACGGATCGAACTGTCCGAAGAACCCACGATCTCGCAAGAGGCCACAACATCCCACAAGGCAACACCATTCCTTAGCAGCATCTCTTTCTTTTCTTCTATCGTTGCTGGAACATCTTCCTTAAATACTGCCGCTACGACCTTCCAGAAACGGTTCTTCGGATGGCCGTAGAAGAAACCGATCTGCCTTGATTTAACCGAAGGAAAAGATCCCAGAATCAGGATCTTTGAATGTTTGTCATATACGGGATCTATCTGATGATATTCCATTACTGTGCCTGTTTCTTCTTTCTCATCTGGAAGAAAGACAAAGCCAGCGGGAATCCAAACATGCCTACAGCCGAGAACATCTTGGCACCGACGATCATGGAGATCAGGGTAGCCAGAGGATGCAGATCCAGACTGGTTCCTACCATCTTCGGTTCTATGATATTACGGATTATGGTAATGATGGTGTAGAGCACCAGCAGTTCAGCACCAAGCAGTACTTTACCCATGATCAGACAGCTCAATCCCCAAGGGATCAGTACCGTTCCTACGCCTAAAACCGGGAGAATATCCAGGAAAGCGATCAGGAAGGACCACATGCCGCTGTTGGAGATACGGAAGATGGTCAGACCGATGAACAGTTCCACAAAGGTAATGCCCATGATCGAAGCGTAGGAGCCGAAGATCTTTAAAAGAACGTTTTCAAAGAAATCTTTGATCTCGTAGAAAACAGTCAGTGCCTTATCAGGCAGAGATGCGGTAAACCAGTCGGAAATATTCTCATAGTCGAAGACCATGTAGAAGGAAGTCGTAATCGCTACCAGGATAGATACCAGGACCTGCGGAACGTTGGTGAGAACAGCGGTTGTCGTCTTAGCCATTCCGGACACGAGAGAAGACAGAATAGACTTGATGGAATCGAAAATGCCGTCGGTAAAGTTCTTCAGCAGTTCTCTAATGTTTCTAGGAAGCTGATAGGCAGCCGAATAGATGTTGTCTTCCATGGTGGAAATGTAAGGTTCTACGGTATTCGTATAGAAGTCAGGGAGTGCCTTGATGAAGTCGGCGAACTTGCTGACGCCTAAAGATACGATCAGTACGATCAAAAGAAGGACCAGAAGATAGATAAGTGTCAGTGTGATGCCTCTGTGCAGTTTTCTGTCGTTCTTAAAGAACCTCTTATTTGCCTTGACGGCAGCATAGGCAAAAAGGAAGCCCATGATAAAAGGAAGCAGCAGTCCCAGCAGGTAGTTTACACTGAAATAGATGATGCCGAAAATGACTGCTACATACAAAACATTGATAATCAGTTCTTTCTTTTTTTCCATACTGTTCATAATTCTATTTTAAGCCAAAAGTCCTAAAAAAAGTAGCGATACGCTACTCTGTTTCACCCCATGCAGGAATGATCTTGCCCCTTTTCAGCAGGACCGATTTCTGATAGTCTGTACAGTTCAGGAAACGGAGAATTTCCTCGCACTCCTCGTCATTCACGCCCACCAGTGCTTTCACTTCAAAACGCTTGTTGATGATATCGGCGCAAAGAACAATCGCATCGACTCTCTTGCCCTGTGGCGTCTTGAATACTTCCATCGGCGTTTCATTGTCACTGTTTAAAGTCTTGACATAGCCAAAATCACAGGGATAGTTCAAAGAAGGATACATCTTATGCGCACTGCCCTTTTTGTTTGTCAACTTAAAATCGCCGGAAGAATACAAAGTATCTACCTTCTGCCAGAAATAAGCATTGTTTTCAAACTCTTTCATCATTAGCTACCTCAAAACATAAAACTAATATAACATAATAAAAGAGTATTGTAAATATTTTCAGTTATGAAAATTTTTACATATTTGTTTTGAGATAGATTTTTGTTTCCTGCAGAAAGTCTTCCACTTCGTAGCATCGATAGGCTTCCATGGCTTTCAGAAGAATCATCAGACAGGCAAAGGAATCCGACTTGGCATTGTGATGGGACAGGTCGATGTTCAGATATTCGGCTACCGTGTTGAGACGGTGATTGTACAGTTCGGGATAGACTCTTCTGGAAATGGATACGGTATCCAGAAAGTCAAAAGGAATGTGATCCAGACCGTAGACATCGCATACTGCATTGAGCACGCCTACATCAAATAAGGCATTATGTGCGACGACGATACTTCCCTTTAGGATCTCACAGAGTTCCTCGTAATAGAAGACGAATTCCTGTTCGTTCTCCACGTCTTCCGGATAGATGCCGTGGATGTGGGTATTGGTAAAGTAATTGTAACGGTAATGTGGCTTGAAGTACCATTCGAAGTTATCCAGAATCTCTCCGTCTTCATAAACGGCAATGCCTAAAGAACAGGCAGAAGCGCTGCTGGCGTTGGCTGTTTCAAAATCGATGGCTGTAATCCTCATCTGTTTCCTTTCAGATGTTTTTCTTTCAGAAAACGGTTCATGGAACTTTCAAACAAAGCCTTGGAAAAAGCTTCCAGTCTTTCCGTTGTTCCATCCTTGAGTTCAATATACAGATAATCCCTGTTGGTTCCCCACTTGTAGTACCAGGAAACCACATCCTCATAGTAGATCAGGAAACAGCTCTTCTTGTCTGCCCTGTTATATAAAACCAGATAATCCTGATAGAATTCGATCAGTACGACTCTAGGCATGTAGGCCATGGCCAGGATGGATGTAATGATCATCATGGTGCCGTAGAGAGTAGGAAGTTTAAACAGAAAAGAAAGAAAACCAAGCAGCATCAGGAACAGAAAAATGATGTTGGGTTTAGCATCGATACGGCTGATCAGCAGGTCATCCGCAGGAAGATTGTAGGTTTTCAGTTCTTTAGATTTCATAACTTTAGTATAGCATGTATATGTTATGATAATAGATATGAAAAACCCGGGATTTTCCTATGAACTGATCCATCAGGACAAAGGATCAAAAGCACGTTTAGGCAAGCTGCATGTTTTCGGCAAGACGGTGGATACGCCGGTTTTTATGCCGGTCGGAACACAGGCTACGGTGAAGTTTCTTTCATCCGATGACATCAAGGAGATTGGTGCTTCGATCATCCTGGGAAATACGTACCATCTGTGGCTGAGACCGGGTCCTGAGACTTTGATCAAGGCCGGAGGGATCCATTCGTTCATGAACTATGACGATCCTATCCTGACGGACAGCGGCGGTTTCCAGGTTTTCTCTCTGGCTGATTCCAGAAAGATCAAGGAAGAAGGCGTTTCCTTCAAGTCGCATCTGGATGGCAGTAAACTTTTCATGTCTCCGGAAGATTCCATTCACATCCAGGAAGCCATCGGTTCGGATATCGCAATCTCTTTCGATGAATGCATCCCTTATCCTAGCACTTACGAATATGCCAAGGAATCGGTAGACAGGACCTTAAGATGGGCCAAGCGTGGGCAGGATGCCCATACCAGAAAGAATCAGGCGCTCTTTGGCGTGGTTCAGGGATCGGAGTATCCCGACTTAAGAAAGTACTGTACCGAGAAACTGGTAGAGATGGATTTCGACGGTTATTCGATCGGCGGAACTTCAGTCGGTGAATCCAAGGAGACACATTACAAGATGCTGGACTACACCCTGCCGTATCTGCCGGAAGACAAGCCGCGTTACGAGATGGGTATCGGGGCGATCAACGACATTCTGGAAGCCGTGGAAAGAGGCGTCGACATGTTCGACTGCGTACTTCCGACCAGGATCGCCAGACACGGAACACTGATGACTTCCCAAGGTCGGATCAATATCAAGAAAAACATCTACAAGGACGACTTCACGCCTCTGGATCCGGAATGCGATTGCGAGTGCTGCAGAAACTATACCAAGGCCTATCTGAACCATCTGTTTCGAAACGAGGAAGGTCTGGGTAACAGACTGATGTCCATCCACAACCTGCGTTTCCTGCTGCGTCTGATGGAGGGTATTAGAGAAGCGATTGCACAAGACCGTTTCATGGAATATAAGGAAGAGATACTCAGCCGTTACGGCTTTGATGAGAGAGGCTTCTGATGAAACTCAGCGATTTTGATTTTGAACTGCCGGAAGAGCTGATCGCACAGCACCCCACGGAGAAAAGAGATAATTCCAGGCTTCTGGTATTGCATAAGAATACCGGAGCGATTGAACATAAACATTTTTACGACATTATCGACTACCTGAAACCGGGAGATGTTCTGGTACGGAACAACTCTAAGGTCATTCCTGCACGTCTGTATGGAACCAAGAAAGACACGGGAGCCAGAGTAGAGGTTCTGATCCTGAAGATCGAAGGCGATATCTGCGAATGTCTTTGTGGCAATGCCAAGGCGATCAAGACCGGAACCGTCATTGAATTCTCCGACAAGCTCTATGGAGAATGTATTGAAAGAAAAGAAGAAGGCATAAGGATCTTCCAGATGCACACGCAGGGAATATTCCTGGAAGTGCTAAACGAAATCGGCCTGATGCCTACGCCGCCATATATTCACGAGAAACTGAAAGACAAGGACCGCTACAACAACGTCTATGCCAAAATCGACGGTTCAGCTGCCTGCCCTACCGCAGGCCTGCACTTCACGGAAGAGCTGACAGAAAAAATCATAAAGAAAGGCGTCGAAGTCCTTGATGTTACTCTGCATGTCGGACTGGGTACTTTTAAACCGGTCAAGGAAGATAACATCGAAGACCATGTGATGCATTCGGAACACTATACCATGTCTGCCTATACGGCCGAAAGACTGAATCTGGCCAAGAAGGAAGGCAGAAGAATCATAGCGGTCGGAACTACTTCCACCAGGACCCTGGAAACCATCATGAACCGTTTTGGCGAATTCCGGGAATGCTCAGGCGATACCGCAATCTTCATCTATCCGCCATATGAATTCAAGGCCATAGACGCTCAAATCACCAACTTCCATCTGCCGAAGTCTACACTCATCATGATGATCGCGGCAGAGTGTTCCAGAGAAATGATTCTGAACGCCTACAAGGCTGCTGTAGAAAACAGATACCGTTTCTTCTCCTTTGGAGATTCCATGTTTATCGATAACGAATAATCAGCAATGAACAACTATCAGAAACAGATCGCCCAGATCAATGCGTTAAAAGGAAAGCCTCAGCTGCTGATCCACATCTGTTGCGGGGTATGTTCCGTATATCCTTTGGAATATCTCCGTCAGTATTTCAGAATCACGGTTTTTTTCTCCAATTCCAATATCTATCCCTATGAGGAATTCGAAAAAAGGCTGAATGCCTTAAAAACCTATCTGGATTATCTGAATGACGATTCGATCAGACTGATCGTCGATAAATACGACAATGTGAATTATACGGAAAAGCTCTCTGCCCTGAAGGATGAACCGGAGGGCGGAAAAAGATGCAGAATGTGCTACGAAATGCGGATGGAAGAAACATTCAGATACGCGCAGAAACACGGCTATGAGTACTGCACCACCGTCATGTCGATATCCAACCGGAAGAATGCCGACTGGCTCAACGAGATCGGCGAACAGCTGGAACAGAAGTATCCCGGTGTCACCTACCTGCATGCCGACTTTAAAAAAGGAGACGGGATCACGATGAATGATCAGATGAATGCAGGGTTAAATCTGTATCATCAGAACTACTGCGGCTGTATCTATTCAATCAGAGATGAATAAGAAAAACACCTTAACGGTGTTTTTATTTCATGTTGATCTTCTGCCACTGTTCATCGGTGAGCTTTTCGTTTAACGGCTTATCCAGCAGTTCCGGCTGTTCCAGAAGCAGCTGCATGATCTTGATGGACTTGGAGAAGTAGTAGCCGTCGGCGATTCTCTCATCGATGGTGAATCCCAGCTTGACGCCGTCCCTGAATTCAATCTTGTCGTCCTTGTAGAAAGGCATTCTGCCGCTCTGCCCTACGACCACAAACATTGAAGTGGTTCCCCAGTTGGTCAGATGATGATAGCCCTCCGGCAGACCGATAGAACCGAGGTTTGCCAGTACGACGGAAGAATGATACGGATCTGTTTCGATCAGGGCTTTCGGAAGCATTGATTTTCTTTCCAGCCAGCAGAACAGTTCCAGGATCGGATTGGAGATGAACTTCGGAAGCTTGTTGAACTTATCCATGAAGCTTGTGGTCTCATCCACATAACCCTTGCTCTTGAGTTTCAGAAGCTGTCTTCTAATCTCATCGTGGACATCGTCGATGGTCCATTCCGGCTTGGAGTGTATGAAAGCCAGCACCTCGCCGCCGTCATCCTTGAATTCCTGCTTTACCGTAAATGCCGCAGAAACTTCGTTTCTTTTGTACATCTTCTTGTCGTGGATGAACATCGAAAGCTTGCTTCTGAGCGTAATGGTCTTCAGCACCGCCGTAACGATACACTGATACATGTTGTATTTGTAGTCAGGATTGCCTTTGTTTTTCTTCTTCAGATATTTCTCCAGATTCGTCAAATCGATCTGGAAAGTAAAATACGCCTGATTGTCGCACCTGCCTGGAAACATGAACGGCATGATATAGTGCATGGAATCTAAGTCTTTCAGGTATGTCGCATCGAATCTATCTTTCATAATAGCCCCCTATAATAATGTTTCTATTCTACAATAATTCTCCTGTTTTTTCATCCGTTTCAGAAAGAGGATCAACCTTCTTCCTTCTATGAAACGGATTGTGTTCTTCTACAATTCCGGATACGGTACTTCCTGCAGCATACG
The DNA here is from genome assembly GCA_964529805.1 of uncultured Solobacterium sp. Taxonomy (GTDB): domain Bacteria; phylum Bacillota_I; class Bacilli_A; order Erysipelotrichales; family Erysipelotrichaceae; genus Colivicinus. Next base: position 15,483 of record CAZGZT010000013.1, read on the forward strand.
CTTTTGATTTAAGACTGTCTTTTTTCTTGATGATCTGATCGGAAAAGTCGCGGTTGATGTTTGATGAATAGGATTTAAACATTTTAACGGCAATCTCTTTGGCTTCGGAGTCCATTTCCGACATTTCTTTCAGCATCTTAAGAAGCAGCGGCAGACCTCCGGAAGACATCTGCGATACAGTTCTGATGCCGGCATCATCGAAGCAGTCAAACAGTTCCCTGACAAAGACTTCTCTTTGTTTTGCGGTAGTTTCTTTTAAGAACTGCAGGATCGCCTTTCTGTTTAAGTCTGTCTCGTATCTTGACCGGTCAGCAGGAACCAGCTTTTTACCATTCAGATGCCAGGTCACCATGCTGTGGGAGTGTACCATGTTTTCTGTGGATGTTGATACGACGATCTTTGTCGGCGCAATTTCATAGATCGTCCCAATCGCATCTTTCTGTGGAACAATAAGCCGATACCTTGACGCTATCTTCTGATATGTCTTTAGTTTATAGGAATCCGGCCTTAGTCCCGGTCCATCATTAGAGATGACCTGAACGATGTTTCTTCTGATTAAAGGATTGCAGTATACGGCAGCGTAGATCGCAAGATTGCCGCCCTTGGAATGCCCGATGAAACGGTATTTACGGAAGATGGAACAGTTGTCGTTGACATAGTCTACAGCTCTCTTCTGACTCTGAATGTCGGTATACGACAGCATCAGATCTTCTTTCCAGCCAATCAGGGAATCATCCGTTCCTCTGAAGGAAACAACTGTCGTAGAATCAGACAGATCCATCATCATTGCGGCAAACTGTTCGCTTGTTACTTTATTCAGACGGGATACGTAATGGTGGATCACACAGTCTCTGTAACGGTGGGTAAACGCCATTCGTTTTAATACCTCATGGCTTAAAGCGTCAAGATCATGTATATAATCCGGATCAAGCGTCTCATAACGGTATTTCAAGGCTTCATAGGCATCCTTTACCTTCACCCTCTTGCCATCCGGAATCGCCTCGTAAAAACCGACATAGACTACCTGCGATATCAGTAGATTATCTACGTCATTAAAAGGCTCTTCTTTAAAAGAACGATCGCCGTACACATCTAAATATTCCAGCATATTCATAACAAAGAATATTCTAGCACAGTATTGCATTCCTGGTAAGTTAATCGTATAATACATATGAACAGATGTTCATATATTCATTAAGGAGAAACGATTATGAAGAAAACATATGAAATCGAAGTAGACTGCGCAAACTGCGCCAAAAAGATGGAAGAGGCAGCAAAGAAGACCGAAGGTGTCAAGGACGCTGTCGTGAATTTCATGACTTTGAAGATGACCGTTGAATTCGAAGACGGCGTTGATGATAAGAAAGTCATGAAGGAAGTATTAAAGAACTGCAAGAAAGTTGAAGACGACTGCGAGATCTGCTTATGAGCAAGAAACAGAAAAGGAATCTGATCCGGATCCTGATCTGTCTTGTTCTGCTGGTAGTTCTTAGATTTCTTAAGATTGAAGATCAGCGTCTGGAATTCATCCTGTACATGATCCCCTACTTCATCGTAGGCTACGACATTCTAAAAAAAGCCCTAAAGAGCATCAAGAACCGTGAAGCCTTTGACGAGAATTTCCTGATGGCAATCGCTACGGTAGGTGCCATATGTTTAGGTGAATACCAGGAAGGCGTTGCCGTCATGCTGTTCTACCAGATCGGTGAATGGTTCCAGTCCTATGCCGTAGGCAAGTCAAGGAAGAATATCGCCAAGCTGATGGATATCCGTCCGGACTATGCCTGGATCGAGAAAGACGGAGAACTGGTAAAGATCGATCCGAACGAAGTAAACATCGGAGATATCATTACCGTTAAAGTCGGAGATAAGATTCCTCTGGACGGTATTGTATGCGAAGGTGAAACGTCCCTGAATACCAGCGCTTTGACCGGTGAATCTCTGCCTAGAGATGTCAAGGAAGGAGACGAAGTCATCAGCGGATGCATCAACATGACTTCTCTGATCAGAGTCGGAACAACAAAAAACTTCGGCGAATCGACCGTTTCAAAAGTTCTGGATCTTATCGAGAATGCCACTAGTAATAAATCTAAATCCGAAGACTTTATTTCCAAGTTCGCCCGTTATTATACGCCGGCTGTCTGCTACAGCGCTCTGGCTCTGGCTGTACTTCCGGTACTATATATCCGTTTCATTCAGAACGGTCCATGGACCTGGTCCACCTGGATTTTCCGGGCTTTGACCTTCCTGGTCATCTCCTGCCCTTGTGCTCTGGTTATTTCTATCCCTTTGACTTTCTTTGCCGGGATAGGCGGCGCAAGCAGAGCGGGAATTCTGGTAAAAGGTTCCAACTATATCGAAGCTTTATCCAAGACGAAGTATGTCGCCTTCGACAAGACCGGAACGGTAACGCTTGGCGTCTTTGAAGTAACGACGATCCATAACAGTAGCCTTTCAAAAGATGAACTGCTGGAATATGCCGCTCTATCTGAAGCCTTCTCCAACCATCCGATCGGCAAGTCAATCGTAAGGGAATACGGCAAGGAGATCGACAACGAACGTATTGAATCCGTCAAAGAGATCGCCGGAAAAGGAATCAGCGCAATCATCGACCACAAGAATGTTCTGGTTGGAAATGAAAAACTGATGGCTGATCATCAGATCAAAATCGAAGAATGTCACGATGAAGGTACGATCGTTCATCTGGCTATCGATGGAGAGTATAAAGGACACATCCATATTGGCGACAGGATCAAGGAAACATCCTATCAGGCCATCAAGGAACTGAAACAGCTTGGCATCAAGAAAACGGTAATGCTGACAGGAGACGGAGAAAAAGTCGCCAGAAGCGTTGCAGAGAAACTGAATATCGATCAGATCCACGCCAGACTTTTGCCGCAGGACAAGGTCTCTGCCGTTGAAAAACTGCTAAAAGAAAAACAGGCAGAAGAAACCCTTGCCTTTGTCGGAGATGGCATCAACGATGCACCGGTCATTGCCCTGGCCGATGTCGGTATTGCGATGGGTTCTCTGGGATCTGATGCAGCCATTGAAGCTGCGGACATCGTCCTGATGAACGATGATCCGTTGAAGATCGCGCAAGCCATCCGTATCGCTTCCAAGTGCATGCGTATCGTCTATGAGAATATCTGGTTTGCGATCGGCGTCAAGATCGTCTGTCTGATACTGAGCGCCTTCGGCATCACCAACATGTGGCTGGCGGTCTTCGCAGATGTCGGCGTCATGGTGATTGCCGTAATCAATGCGATCAGAGCTCTGAGAGTGAGGAAACTGTCATGAAACTTACGGACGACAATACTTTATACGATGTAGCGGAACTGTTTAAGAACTTCTCCGATTCTACCAGGATCCGGATACTCTACTGTCTGATCGAAAAAGAAAGAAGCGTTACGGAAATCGCCGATCTTCTCAACATGAATCAGTCGGCCATATCCCACCAGTTAAGAATACTGAAAAACAGTAAACTGATCAAAAACCGCAGAGAAGGAAAAACCATCTACTACTCTTTGGCGGATGATCATGTCTACAACATCATCTCTCAGGGGATTGAACATGTAGAAGAATAATAAAACCTGCTTAGGCAGGTTTTATTTTTTATTCATGATTTCACTCAGCCAGTTGTACAGATCCTCGTACACCGTTTCTTTATCCGTTTCATTCAGGATCTCATGACGGTCGTTTGGATACAGTTTCATTCTGACATCCTTGATTCCCAGATCTTTCATGTATTCTACGGAAGCTTCGACTTCCTTGCCGAAGGATCCGACCGGGTCTTCCTGTCCTGACACGAAGAAGAGCGGAAGATCTTTCGGGATCCTGTTCATCAGTTCCTTGTCGTGAAGTCTCAGGATGCCTGTAAACATGTTGTAGTATCCGTTCAGTGTGAAGACAAAGGTACATCTCGGTTCGTTACGATACCAGTCGACGATTGTTTTGTCTTTGGTCAGCCAGTCGGATGGCGTTCTGGCAGGTTCGAAACGCTTGTTGTAGGCTCCAAAAGCGAGGCTGTTTACCAGATTGCTGCGGTGTCTCCAACCCTTAAACAAAGCAATTGTCTTGCACATCAGCATTGCCGCTTTCAGTTTGTATTCCGGTTCAAATCCCGTTCCCATGATAATGGATCCATCCAGTTCATCACCGTGTTCCGCAATATACTGTCTGGCATAGAACGAACCCATGGAATGACCTAAAAGGAAATACGGAACACCAGGGTATTCTTCCTTAATCGTCTTAGTCAATGTATACATGTCATCCAGCAGAACCTGGTTGCCATTCTCGCCGAAATAGCCCCAGTCATCCTTTGACTTGACAGAGCCGCCATGTCCAAGATGGTCATTGCCGACAACCAGAAAACCCTTGTCACAGAGATATTCCGCAAATCTGTCGTAACGGTTGATAAACTCATCCATGCCATGTGCGATCTGCAGCACTGCATTAACCTCCTTATTCGGAACATACTTCACGGCTCTGATGTCTGCCATCTTTCCTGAAGATGGAAAACTGAATTCGGTTTTTTTCATTTCTCTTCTCCTCTTGCAATCTCTACCGATGCGTAAAGAACCATCACACATCGAAGCAGATCATCCTTTTTCTCTATCTCAAGTTCACCGTTATCGATCTTCATGATATCCGGGATCTCTCCTTCACTGCTGTTTCCATGAAACTCCATTCCTTCAGGTAATATCCGGTAATGATCCTCTTTTTTAATCATATGGCCCAGTATTCCGTCTGTTGCATCACAAAAAACAACTTCAGGAACTGATTTACTGACATCCAGCTGCACATATCCCATCTCATTGTCTTTCCCGTCAAAGATCCTGGTACGGTACTTGTAGGCAAAATCATAGATGCCCCAGAAAACTGTATGATCATTCTTATCCTTCAGTTCCGTTTTCTTTCTATTTCTTAGATCATCCGGATTATATCTCAGTATCATAACTTAATTCTATCAAATTATCTTATAATGAAAGCATGGAATACATTAAATTAGGAAATTCGGATCTGACTGTATCAAGACTTTGCCTGGGATGCATGTCGTTTGGGGAACCCGACAAGGGACAGTATCAGTGGACCTTGAATTATGAGGATTCAGAGAGAATCATCCTCAAGGCGCATGAATGCGGGATCAACTTCTTCGATACTTCCAACAACTACTCCAACGGTTCTTCGGAAGAGTATCTGGGAAGAGCGATCAAACACTTCAAACGGGATGAGATCGTCATTACCACAAAGTGCTACTTCAATGAAGGGAAGCTATCTGAGGAAGCGATACACAGAGAGGTAGCGAACTCTTTAAAACGTCTGGATACGGATTACATCGACATCCTGGTTCTGCACCGTTTCGACTACGATACGCCGGTAGAAGATACTCTAAAGGCTTTAAACGAAGAAGTAAAACTGGGTCATATCCGTTACTATGGTGCAAGTGCCATGTACGGCTATCAGTTTGCGGAATACTGCTACAAGGCAAAAGAACTGGGCTATCAGCCATTCACGACACTGCAGAATCACTATTCGCTGATCTACCGTGAAGATGAAAGAGACCTGATTCCTGTAGCCAATCAGTTCAATGTTTCAAGAACTTCCTTCGCTCCGTTTGCGGCAGGAAGACTGGCAAGAAAAGACTGGGCATCCGATTCTGTAAGATATCAGCTTGACAGCAAGGAAGGCACCAGATACGACAAGACCGAGGAAATGGACAAGGCCATCGCCGTAAGAGTCTATGATCTCTCGTTAAAACACAACTGTTCCATGACCAACATCTGTCTGGCCTGGCAGTACGCAAAAGGCGTCGCAGCACCGATCATCGGCATCACCAAGGAGAAATATCTGAATGATGCAGCAGACTGCTTTGATGTAAAGCTGTCGCAAGATGACATCAATTATCTGGAAGAACTCTACGTTCCACATCCAATCAATTCCAACCGATAAAAAAGAGCCTCACGGCTCTTTTAATAACGATATTCATGGTTCCCAATCGTATAAGATGTTTCCGGCTGTTCATCCGGATAGGCTTTTCTTATCTCGATGAGATTCAGTACATCGTATCCGTTGGCTTTCAGGAAATTGAGCATCGTATCGTTGTTCGGATGAACATAGAGATACAAAGTATCGTTGCCGTGTTCTGTGGCTATGCTTTGTGCTCTGTCCAGCAGCATCTTTCCGATACCCTTCCTTCGATATTCCGGACGGACATAGATCGATTCCAGCCATACCACGTCATCCTCAATTCTGCATACCCCATAGGCAACGTACTTTCCGTTATCTGATATCGCAAAGATCGGATAGGAACGCTTCAGATAATACCTTAATTCCTCCAGCATGTCATCGACATCGGCAGTAACCATATTGCCTTTCAGTTTTGCCAGAGTCTTTCGGAAATCGGAGCACAGATAGACCAGGCCATAGACATTGTCTTCATCGATATCGATAAAACGATAGTTGTGTTTCGAAGAAACGGTCTCTTTCTGCTTCGGCTGAAACGGCTGCTTATCGGTGTACGGTTCATTTCCTTCAAGATATTCGATACCATAATATACGCACCAGTCGATCGCAATGCTCTCATGCGCGGCATCCAGATAATCGTACCATCTCTCCGACAGACCGAATCTATCCAGGGTCATCCTAAATCTTCTGAACGCTCCGCTGCCTTTGATGCTCTCTGAAAGCCAGCCCTGTGCTTCTTCATCTGTCAGATCTTCAATAAAACGCTTCATCGTTCCGTAATCGTCGATCTGTTTATGGGAAGGAAGCGGAATGAGCTGTTTCTCATTCAGAGAATCATCATCCTTCGTAATGATCCTTTCTTCCGGAATATAGTAGTAGAACTGCGTATCGACATCAGTCTCGTCAATCGCCGTAATGACTTCATCCAGTCTTATCTGCATAAGTGCTCCTTTCTTTATTATGTGAACAGGACCGTATATGGTCCTGTTTTACTTTCTTTTTTTCAGTTCTTGAAGTGTCGTCTTATAGGCTTCTTCTTCATAAGGATAAGGAATATCCTGATATACCTCGGTACAGAACATCCTGACGAACTCTTTCATGAATTCCGGGTTCTTTACCAGGACCGGTCCAATGATGTGCGTCCCGTAAAGGTTCTTGTAGTGATAGCCTTCATAGCTGTTATCCGCCAGCGAAGCTTCCTTGAACTCGTAGTCGAAGAGCTTGTATTCTTCTCCTCCACTAATCAGAGTAGATTTGTTGATGAAGCCGACAACCTCACCGATGGATGGGTTCTTCACGATCACATCTCCGGTATAACGCTTTTCTTTCGTTTCTGCGGTGAAATCCAGAATACCAAGAGCCTTATTTCCATCAATAGAAGCACCCAGCAGCTCCATCGCATTTCCGGTGAACAGGGCCGTCTTACCGCTTTCGATATATAAAGAGAGATACTGCTGATAACGGATCAGATCCTTCAAGGCAACCAGCTGTTTCTGTTCCGTACCGGATCCCATGTAGATGAAATCGTACTGCATCAGGTTAATCGTATCTTCTACTTCTTTTCTATCTACGATTACAGGAATACCCTGATCTTTCAGATGACGGCACAAAAGAGTGACGTTTGCATAATCGCCATACAGATTCATCAGATTCGGATAAAGATGTAAAATCCTCATATTACTCCGTTTCAACCTCTTTCAGGAATTTCGCCTCATCAGAGAAGCAGGTCATCACAAACAGATCTCCCTCTGACTTGAATCGCAGACAGGAGACGGCTGTTTCAACGCTTCTACGCAAAGTTACCTTCTCCATGTCTATTCCGGCATTCTCCAGTCTTACCGCAACATCGCTGATATACTTGCCGGCAACGATGATCTTCTTCACATTTTCATTCTGCAGAAGTTCAAAACTGATATCCCAGAGCCATGACGTATCGGAAGTAAAGTACTTCCGGCTTATATCGTCGATAATCAAAAGCAGAGTCACCGCATCGCTGTAGTTGGCAACGTAGTCCAGATTCCTGTTATAGGAAATCGTATTCTCGTGCTTAGAGATCAGCAACGTTCCTTTCTTGTCTCCAAGCTTAAACTCTCTGATTCTGCCGTTCTGGATCAGATAGTTGTTCAAGGCATCGCAGATCACTTCTTCCTTCACACCTACCAGAGAAGCGACAGCAAAAGCAGCCAGAACATTATATGCATTGTATATGGATCGGAAAGCCATGTCCAGACGGTAACGGTTATTGATCGTAAGCTTTCCCTTCTCCAGAGAAATATCCGTAATGGCATAATCAGGATCATTTCTCTTGAAACCGCAGTTAAGACATCTGTAGTTTCCTACATGAGCAAAATGACGGTATTCATAATCCATTCTGGAATGGCAGACCGGACAGTAGTAGCCGTCGTCATACAGACTGTTACATTCTTCCGTTACATACTGGTTGTCGTTCATGCCGAAATAGATAGCACTCTTTTCAGCTGGAACAGCCAGTGAAGATACCAGCGGATCATCGGCATTCAGAATGAGTTTTGTTTCATCTCTTAACGATTTGCGTATGTCTTCCAGAACATATTCCGGATGACCGTTACGGGTCATCTGATCACGGTAAAGGTTGTTGATGACATAGTAGGTCGGAGCGAAATACTTGAAGATGTATTTGGCGTATCTTTCATCCGTTTCCAGCAGCAGGACATCCTTACGGAATACACCGGAATTCGTCGAATTGGAAAGGATCAATGTAGCGGCGCCCTCGATCTGGTTGGAACCCTCGCTGTTGCAGGCAACGGTTCTTCCGGATTTCTCCAGAATGCCGCGGATCATTTCGACTGTCGAAGTCTTTCCGTTTGAACCTGTAACCGCAATGATGCATTCCGGCATCTGTATCCTGCTTAAAACATCCGGACAGATCTTTAAGGCGATCTTGCCCGGCAAGCTGGAACCATGACCAAAACGCTTGCCAACAGCCTTGGCCAGTTTACAGATCAGAATTGCCAGTACTTTTCTCATAACTTTATTATAACCAACAGAATAATGAATGTAACTATATCTTAGCAGACGATGGAACCGATATCCATTTCAGAGCTCAGCAGTTCCAGTTTCTCTTTCCCGTTCTCTTCCTTCACGGCAGACAGAAGCATACCGTTGGAATCCAGACCTCTGATCTTCCTCGGTTTCAGGTTCATGACGGCGATGACTTTTCTGCCAACCAGTTCTTCCGGCTTGTAGAATTCCGCAACACCGGAAAGGATCTGTCTCTGTTCGTAGCCGAAGTCCACGTTGAATACCAGAATCTTATCGGCATCCGGATGTTTCTTGCATTCAAGAACCTTTCCTACGACCATTTCGACTTTATCGAATTCAGGGAACTCGATCTCAGGCTTATGCTCCACAGAAGCAGGTTTTCCGTATTTCTTGCCTAAATAGGCATGTACCTCATCCATCGTCTTGACTGGATCCAGTCTGGCAAACAGCGGTTCAGGTGTTTCAGTTACCTTTGAACACTCGTAATTGCCAAAAGTGCTCAGACTGTCATAGGATGTTTCTTTTGTGTTCAGCTGGACAAAGACCTTTTCTGCTGTTTCCGGCATGAACGGCGCAAGCAGAACGGCACCGAAACGGATTCCTTCCAGCAGGTTGTACAGAACAGTATTCAGTCTCGGTTTCAGACTCTCGTCTTTCGCCAGCGTCCAAGGAGCTGTTTCATCGATGTATTTGTTGCATCTTCTGAACAGTTCTATGATGGCTTCCAGAGAATCTCCTACACGCAGCTCTTCCATCTTCTTATCCACTGTCTTGACCGTATCCAGAGCGCACTGTTTCAGTTCCTCATCCAGCGGATCGTTAACCGTTTCTTTACTCAACTGACCGTTGAAGTATTTATTCGTCATGGCAATCGTTCTATTCACCAGATTACCGAAAACATTAGCCAGATCTGAATTGATTCTCTCGATCAGCAGTTCCCAGGTAATCGTACCGTCCTGGGCAAAAGGCATTTCATGCAGAGCATAGTATCGAACCGCATCCACGCCAAAGAAATGCGCCAGATCATCGGCATAAATCGCATTACCTCTGGATTTGGAAATCTTGTCTTCTCCTACCAGCATCCATGGATGTCCGAATACCTGTTTCGGTAAAGGTTCACCTAATGCCATTAAGAAGATCGGCCAGTAAATGGTATGGAAACGGATGATGTCCTTGCCAATGAGGTGGAGATCAGCCGGCCACAGTTTCTTATACTGTTCACTGCTGTTGCCATCGCAGTCATAACCGATGCCGGTGATATAGTTGCTTAAGGCGTCAAGCCATACGTAAACGACGTGTTTTTCATCAAAGTCGACAGGTACGCCCCACTTGAAGCTTGTACGCGATACACATAAGTCCTGCAGACCCGGCTTCAAGAAGTTGTTGATCATCTCGTTCTTTCTTGATTCAGGCTGAATGAATTCAGGATGATCTTCAATGTACTGTAGGAGCCTGTCGGCATATTTGGACATACGGAAAAAATAGGCTTCTTCTTTGGTTCTTACCAGCGGACGTCCGCATTCAGGACATACGACAGTACCGTCTTCCAGCTTGACAACCTGTGAATCCGTCCAGAAAGCTTCATCAGGCGTGCAGTACCAGCCCTCATACTCGGATTTGTATATGTCATCCTGTTCGTACAGTTTCTTAAAGATCTTCTGAACCTGTTTCTCATGGTCGGCATCCGTTGTACGGATAAACTTGTCATAGGAAGTATTCATCTTGTCGAATACTTCTTTAATAATGCCTGCGGTCTTGTCGACAAAAGCTTTCGGTTCCAGGCCTGCAGCCTTGGCTTTTTCCTCTATCTTCTGACCGTGTTCGTCAGTACCGGTCTGAAAGAAGACATCATAACCGATAAGTCTTTTATAACGTGCGATCGCATCCGCCATGATGATCTCATAGGTATTGCCGATATGCGGTTTTCCGCTGGCATAGGCAATTGCCGTAGTAATGTAATACTTTCCTTTGTTTTCCATATGATCCTCCATCAAAATAAAAAGGTGATTCCAAGGGCGCAAAAGCGCGGTACCACCTTTGTTTGTCACTTCATTCCCTTAACGCAGGTCTACGTCCCGTCCTACCTTTCGAACGGAAAGCTCCGGATCCATCTTCGTCCATCCTCCCTGCCGATTTGCACCAGACATCGGCTCTCTGTAAGTCTTGCATGAACGATCTATCCTTCAAGGCTATTTCTATCATAACATATTGTTTTAATAAAACATATGCCTATTTCCTGTTCATATGATCGATAATCACGTTGGCGGTAATGTCCCCCGTTACATTCAGCGAGGTATAGACCATGTCCAGCAGCTTGTAGATGCCGGAATAGAATCCGATGAAATCCAGAGGAATGCCCAGAAGCTGCAGATAAGTCGCTCCGACTACGACACCGCCGTTAGGAATGCCGGGAGCGGACATGTTGATCAGTATTGCCGATACCAGCATCAGCAGATACCTTGACAATGTCAGTTCAATGCCAAACAGTCTGGAACAGAACAGTCCCAGCAGCGAGAATGATACCGCTCCTCCGCACATGTGGATCGTACATCCCAAAGGTACCACTACATCCGTGATCTCATCCGGAATACTGAATTCTTCCTTGCAGGTTTTGATCGTATAAGGAAGTGTTGCACTGGAGGAACAGGTCGTGACCGTCATCAGCCAGATCTTGTTGACTTTCTTGATAAATGTCAGAGGCGACATCCTGCAGATGATCAGAACAGGCAGAACCATGACAACGGTAAGCATGATCAGGGCGCACAGATAGGCCGCCAGAATATATCTGACTCCTACGCCCAGCAGTACGGATCCATAACGCGCTACCGTCACGGAAATCAGAGAAAAAACCGCAAACGGCGTCACATACATGAAATACTCCAGGATCCTGAACAGGAAGTCCTTGATCTTTCTAACCCCTTCAATCAGCTTTTCACCGCCTTTAAACAACGAACTCAGATATCCGATCAGGAAAGAAACAGCGATCACAAAGAACAGATAAGAACCGGTAAGGAACTTCTTGAGATCCTTCGGGATCAGATTCAGGAACATCTGCTTCAGATCGAACTGCGTCGTTGTGCCGTTCCATTTCACTTCTTCCAGGATAAATCCCCTGCTAGGATCAACAAACATCACGATCAAGGAAGAAAGCAGGAAAGTCGCCGTAAACATCGCTACAAACAGTGCCACCGTCTTGATGATCATCCTGTTTTTCAGATTCCTGGAATCATAGACGGAAACCGTAATGCTGGTAAATACGACCGGAACGATCATGTATTTCAGGAAAGTGATGTACCAGGTTCCGATAAAGGCGATAGAATCCGTATACTGTGAAAAGAATAATCCGAAGATTATTCCCATAAGCAGCGCAATGAATGTAAATAGGCTGAGATTCTTTTTCATGACTATATCTGTGATTTCAGGTAGGCAAACAGGAAGTTGCTGATCTCTCCGTTCATGACCTTATCCACGTTGCCTTCTTCATAATTGGTACGGTGATCCTTTACCAGTGTATATGGACAGAAAACATAGGAACGGATCTGTGAACCCCATTCGATCTTCTTCTGCTCACCCTTTAATGCTCTCTTCTCGTTTTCTCTGTCTTCAATCGCCTTCTGATAGAGCTTGGCTTTCAGAATGCTCAGGCATTTCTCTCTATTCAGGATCTGTGATCTCTCGGACTGTGAGAAGGCCATCAGACCGGTCGGAATGTGTTTCATACGCACAGCAGAATCGGTCTTGTTGATGTGCTGACCGCCGGCTCCGGAAGAACGCATCGTATCGACTTCCAGATCTTCATCCTTGATCTCGATGTCGATCTCGTTGTTGAATTCAGGCAGTACTTCTACCGAAGCGAATGAGGTATGTCTTCTGCTGGAAGCATCGAACGGTGAGATTCTCACCAGGCGGTGTACCCCGGATTCTCCCTTGAGATAGCCGTAAGCCATGTCTCCCTTGATGCAGACCAGACAGGACTTGATTCCCGCTTCGTCAGCCTCTTCATAGTCGATCACCTCAAAACCGTAGTCGTTGTTCTGGGCATAGCGCTGATACATCCTGAACAGCATCTCCGCCCAATCCTGGGATTCCGTTCCGCCTGCTCCCGGATGAATCTCCAGTAAAGCATTGGAATGGTCGTAGTCGTTGGACAGCAGGACCTTGATCTCAAAGTCCTCGAAGTTCTTGCTGACTTCATCGTATTCCTCATTCAGCAGATCAAACAGTTCCGCATCATAGTTCTTCGTCAGTTCATCGACTTCACTCAATAAAGAGGTAATATCCTTCTCATTACGATAATACCTGTTTCTTAAATCTTTTAACGTATTGTATTCCTTGATAACGCTCTGGGCCTTTTTCTGATCCGACCAGAACGTTTCTGAACTCTGCTGCTGTTCCAGGTCTTCTATTTTCTTGCCGATCTCAGCGAGGTCAAAGAGAGTCGCCTAAATCTTTTAACTTCTTTAAGGAAGCGTTCAGGCCTTGTTTCATTTCATATATTTCCACGTTATTTCTCCTTTATAACGATCTTCAGATTGTTACAGAACGTTACGACGTCGTTGGATATCGTATTCATCATCATTTCAAAGAGTTCATAGCCTTCTTCCACGTATGCCTGCAGAGGATTATTCTGGGCATAGGAACGCAGATGAATGCCTTCTCTAAGCTTTGACATGACGTCGATCTGGTTCTGCCATGCGCGATCCATCAGTCTCAGGACCATCGTTCTTTCTACCGGAAGAATCTGTTTCCTGACCGGCTTGATCTTGTTTTCATAGGCACCGAAAGAAGCTTCCAGACACTTGGCGATGGTTTCTTCCTTGTTTAGGCCTTCGATCATCTTATCTTCGAATCCGGAAACGCCCATGTTGTTCAGGCGTCTGGTAATGGATTCCGTATCGATGACTTCCTTCTTACCGTCAATGCTGATGTTGGATTCGACGATGTTTTCCATCTCTCTCTTGAACATGTTTTCAACAACGGAATGGATGTCCTCATTTTCCAGGATGAAGTTACGCTGGGCATACATCGTTTCTCTTTGCTGACGCATGACATCGTCGTAGTCCAGCAGCGCCTTACGGATATCGAAGTTGAGACCTTCGACACGCTTCTGCGCGCTTGAGATGGCCTTGGTAACGGTCTTGTTTTCAATTGGGATATCTCCCATCTGGGCAAAGAGTCCGGAAATACGGTCGGATCCGAATCTGACCATCAGTTCATCTTCCAGGGAAACATAGAAACGGGAATAGCCTGGGTCTCCCTGTCTGCCGGAACGGCCTCTGAGCTGATTGTCGATACGTCTTGATTCATGACGTTCAGAGCCGATGACTGCCAGACCTCCCAGTTCACGGGACTTGTCGGTCAGCTTGATGTCGGTTCCTCTACCTGCCATGTTGGTGGCAATGGTAACGGAGCCTTCTCTGCCGGCCTTGGCGATGATCTCCGCTTCTCTGGCATGGTTCTTGGCATTGAGTACTTCATGTCTGATCCTGGCCTGCTTAAACATCCTAGATATCAGTTCAGATGTTTCAACGGATATCGTACCGACAAGGACAGGCTGCCCTTTCGCATAGAGTTCTTTTACTTCTTCCAGCAAAGCATGGTACTTGGCCTTCTTCGTACCGAATACCAGATCGGCATTGTCGTTTCTGATGACCGGTCTGTTGGTAGGGATCTCAACGACCCGCATGTTGTAGATGGAAAGGAATTCTTCCTCTTCCGTTTTTGCTGTGCCGGTCATGCCCGCAAGCTTGTTGTAGAGACGGAAGAAGTTCTGATAAGTGATTGTCGCCAGTGTGGTCGTTTCCTGTTTGATCGGAACGCCTTCCTTTGCCTGTATCGCCTGATGCAGACCGTCGGAGTATTCTCTGCCCGGCATCTTACGTCCGGTATTCTGGTCGACGATGATGACTTCCTGTTCCTCTACGACATATTCCACGTCTCTGGACATGATGTAGTTGGCCTTTAAAGCCTGATTGATGTAGTGAACCAGAGAAGTATTCTCCAAATCATAGAGGTTCTCTACACCGAAGGCTCTCTCGCCCTTGTGTACACCTTCTTCGGTCAGCTGGACATTCCTGTCCTTGACATCGATGACATAGTCTTCGTCTTTTCTTAAACGCTTTACGAATCTGTCCGCATTGATGTATTGATTGGCGGTCTTCTTCTCTCCTCCCGAAATGATCAAAGGAGTCCTTGATTCATCGATCAGGATGGAGTCGACCTCATCCACCAAGGCAAAATTCAGCGTCCTTAAGACTCTGTCCTCTACTCTAGTAACCATATTGTCACGCAGATAGTCGAAGCCGACTTCCGCATTGGTCGTATAGGTAATATCACACTCATAGGCCTTGCGCTTCTCGGCAGGGGTCATGGATCTCAAGTTCAGACCGACAGTAAGACCTAAAAATCTGTGGATGGCTCCCATCCACTCGCTGTCTCTTTGTGCCAGGTATTCGTTGACCGTGATGACATGAACGCCCTTGCCAGGCAAGGCGTTCAGATAAACAGCCATGACGGATGTCAGGGTCTTGCCTTCACCGGTCTTCATCTCAGCGATGTCGCCGCGATGCAGTACATAGGCGCCTTCCAGCTGGCAGAAGAAAGGATACTCTCCTATCACTCTTTTCGCAGCCTCTCTGGCTACCGCAAAAGCCTCGACCTGAATATCGTCAAGCGTCTCTCCCTCGTCCAGACGCTTCCTGAATTCAACGGTCTTTTCTTTCAATTGTTCATCACTAAAAGCAGCCATCTGATCCTTTAAAGCTTCTACAGGTCTGACAGCTCTTTCTACTTCATCCAGTATCTTTTTATCACTATTAAAGAATTTATCTAATAAACCCATATGTTCTCCAATTCTTTCCTTATTATAGCATTTGCCTATAAAAAAGTTGACCTTATTAGCCAACTTTCTTTTTACGACTACTCTTGGATCTCTTTTATATTGTGAGCTTGAAGTCCTCGATCGCCTTCAACTAAATCAAATTCAACTGGTGCTCCCTCGTTGATGGTTTTATAACCATCCATGATTAATTGAGAATAATGGAAAAAGACGTCACGACCATCATCTGCTGTAATGAAGCCAAATCCCTTAACCTTATTGAATCTCTTAACCTTACCTAACATTTCCTTATTCTCCTTCAGAGTTAATTTTATCACACTTTATTTTTAAATGGAAAGCTAATGCTTTTGTTAGCCAGGGATAACGCTCTGACATGTCTGGCACTACCCTTTATCGCCTCATAGACGCCTGTGATAGAAGATCCCGTCGTAATCACGTCGTCAACAATAAGAACCTTGTTCAGTTTATCTCCTTCATAGATGTAGTTCTCTTTCATCCTGCTTCTTTCCCTGGCGTCCTTTCCTTCCTGTATAAAATCCTCCTTCATCCTTAGTCCTGCTGCTCTTGGAAGTTTCACATCTTTGAAAATCAGTTCCAGATGATCGAATCCCCGCATTTCTCTCTTCTGAATACTGCTGGGCACAAACAGAATGCAGTATCCGAAATAACGGATATTGATATAATCCTTCAGCCCATAGAGGAAAACATCTTTCAGTGCTTCATCGCAGCACTCCTTATACTGTAAAAGCATACTTTTGAATATTCCGTCGTATTCATAGAAAGACTCCACCTTCAGCTCTTTGATCATGAAAGATTTTCTTTTCACCTTCAGTTGTTTTCTGCATTCAATACACAAAAGATCCCTTTCCAGAAACAGCGAGGTGAAGGTAATCTTCTTGATCTCCTTGTCACAGTAGATACATCTCATAGATAAGTATTCGCTTTCTTCAGGTATTTCAGCGTTTCCCTGATGTTCGGATCCAGATGATCGGAAATCACATAGGCATCTCCTGTTACGGAATCCGTTCCTCTTCCTACTCTCCCCAGCATCTGAATGAGATTGCTTTGATCGAATATGCTGGCGAAGTTCAGAATGATCACGCTGATGTTTTTGATGGTAATGCCTCTTTCCAGGACAGTAGTCGCAAAGATGAAACGGTATTTCTTTTCCCGGAAATCTTCGATATGCTGCTTTCTTTCCGGCAGATCCGCATAGACATAGGTACAGGAAAAGAAACGGGAAAAGATCTTGTAGAAGACTTCGCAGTCATGCTTGCTGGTGGTGAAGATGATGCACTGGTTATCCATCTGCCTTAAAAGAAGAAACAGAATAAACAGAGCCGGATATCTAGGCAGATAGAATACTTTAGGAACGGTAAGCGGCCTGAAAGAAGGACGTACATATAGTTCCACTGTCCGATAAGGTCTTCTTTTCATCACTTTCCTTAAAGTTTCATCTACCGTAGCCGTAGAATACAGCACCCTGCCCTTGCAGGCATTCACCGAGATATTCATCAGCGTCTCGTTACCTTTTAACGGGAATGCATCCGCCTCATCCAGGATCAGCAGATCAAAAGTCTGATAGTATCTAAACAGCTGATGGCAGGTACAGACGATCAGATCCCCTTTCAGTTCATCGTGATGTCCTCCATAGACTCCTGTGACCTTTGCCTTGGAAAAGATCTTCTCAAACCGTTTCGTCAGTTCGATGACCACTTCTCTCCTTGATATCGCATATGCCACTTTTAGACCTCTGGAAAGATATTCGCTGATACTCGCAACGGCGATCTCCGTCTTCCCTGCCCCGCATACGCAATACAGCAAGACATCTCCATACTTCAGATCCTCCACACATTTTCTGGACGCCTCCAGCTGCTGATCGGTCAACTTGTAATCGAAACTGTATTCCTCCGATCCTTCCGCAATCTCATAGTCCAAAGGAAAGAGCTCCTCCTCCAGCAGGATCCTTGAAAACCGGATGCACTTCCGGCAGTAGTAACCCTTATGTCCCTTATAGAAATAGGCAGGATCTTTGTTTCCACATCTCTTGCACTTCATAAGCCCTCTATACATAATTCCCTAAAAAAACAGACGATTCCTAAACGATTTTAAAAAAACATCGAAACTGATACACTTAAGTTATGCCTAAGCTGCCTGAACAGTACCTGCAGAACATGGAAGAGCTTCTGAAAGACAAGTACAATCAGTATCTCGATTCTTTCAATGAGAAAAGGTACTACGGATTAAGAGTGAACACTTCCAAGATCTCGGTAGAAGATCTCCTGAAGATCGTTCCGTTCCATCTGGAACCGATCCCCTGGACCAATGACGGTTTTTACTATGAGGAGGATGAGCGCCCCTCCAGACATCCCTACTACTACGCGGGACTCTATTACCTGCAGGAACCAAGCGCGATGCTTCCGGCAGAAGTGCTGCCGATCGAAGAAGGTGACATCATTCTGGATGCCTGTGCCGCTCCGGGAGGAAAATCATCCAAACTCGTTAATAAACTAAAAGGAAGCGGTTTTCTCGTATCCAACGATATCTCCGTATCCCGCTGCCAGGTTCTGCTGAAGAATCTGGAAACCATGGGCATCGTCAACGCCTGTGTCATGGCGGAAGATATCACAAATTTCAACCGTTTCAATAACTTCTTCGACAAGATCCTGATCGACGCACCATGTTCCGGAGAAGGCATGTTCCGGAAAGAACCTTCGTTAATCAGTGAATGGGAAGAAAGAGGAAACAGTTACTATTCCGACCTTCAGAAAAAGATCATCGCATCTGCTTTAAAACTCTTAAAAGACGGCGGGAAGATGGTCTACAGTACCTGCACCTTCTCGCCTCAGGAAAATGAAGAAATCATCGAATATGCCCTGAATCTCTGTCCTGAGCTAAAAGTACTTCCAATTAAAATGGCGGAAGGCTTTGAACCGGGAATCACTGAGAAGACAAGGAACTGTGTCCGCCTCTATCCCCATAAGATCAAAGGTGAAGGACACTTTGTCACATTGCTGCAGAAAGGGAAGGAATCCTCAAACAAGAAAGAGAAAACTCTTTTCAAAGAATTCTCCCTCAGTGATGGCATCTCCATGAAACTCCCGGAAGGCAATATCGTTCAAAGAAACGAAAAACTCTTCTTTGAACCACAGACTGCTCCCGATATGAAAGGTCTGCGTGTCTTGCGTTCCGGATTATATCTCGGTGAAGAGAAACACGGCCGTTTTGAGCTGTCTCAGAGCCTTTCTATGGCCCTAAAAGAAAAAGAGTATAAGAATACCCTAAATCTTAGTTCAGATGACCAAAGGGTCTTAAAATACCTTAAATGCGAAACCCTGGATGTCAAAGACTATACTAATGAAGGAATGACCCTTGTGTGTGTTGACGGATATCCTTTAGGTTTCGGAAAAATAAAAAACGGGATACTCAAGAACAGGTATCCCGCAAATTGGCGTTATCAGTAAACCCCTACATCGGATCGATCAGACCCAGTCTGACCAGTGTATGATAGAAACCGTCATCCAGGACATCTTCAACCGTCTCGGTGGCGACTTTTTTCGTTCTGTTACGGGCATTGCCCATCGCAAAGGAATGGTCTACCAGCTTCATCATGCCGATGTCATTCAGACCGTCTCCGAAGCAGTACGTCTTTTCATATGGAAAATCGATATGTTCCAACAGCAGACGCATCGTCGCGTCCTTGCTGATGCCCTTGGCGACACAGTCGAACGTCGTGACCTGCTGGCGGTTCAGATTGTACAGATCGGAGAACTCGGCCTCCATGGCTTGTCTTCCCTCCTCACTCATGCTCTTCAGCCAGACGAAATCCGAATAATCGGTATCCGCCTCGACCAGGATCTCGTCTGGATCATGGGACATGGAGACGATAAAGTCTCTGATATTCTGATTCTGTGCCGATTCCACATAGCAGTGATCCTGTTTCATGAACATGCAGTCGTCACCGGAAGCGCGGCAGTATTCCTTGAAATGTCTGACGCCTTCCTTGTCGATAGAACGGTGAAAGATCTCCTTTCCGAACAGTTCGCCATATGCTCCGTTGTTCAGGATAAAACCGTCCGGTTCACATTCCATGATGCTCTTTGGAACGATGCATTTCGGTCTACCTGTAACCAGGAAAAGATAGGCTTTCTTTTTTACTTCCTTCAGTGCATATCTGGTCAGTTCGGAAATATCCAGCATTTCTCTGGTACAGTCGACCAGAGTTCCATCAATATCCGAAAAGATCAGGATCTTCTTATCAGCCATGGTATCCTCTGTTTTTCTTTCCGTTTTCGTAGAGCATCTTCACTTCTTCTTCCGGCAGATCGCAGTTTCTGTCTCCAAATACGCTTCTGCGAATGAAGTCGGTCTTTAATACCATCTCTACCGACATGATCTTGGAATAGGCTTCCATCGGATCCTTGCCTACGGCCAGAATGCCGTGATTGGCCAGAAGAACAACATCATAATCAAAAATATACTTATCCAGATCAGCAATGATATCCAGAGTTCCCGGTGTACCGTACTTCAGACAAGGAACTTCACCGAAGAACATGATGAATTCCGTAGAGCACTTGGAAACGATCGGTTCTCCGATCTGAGCATAGGCTGTCGCAAACGGAGAATGACAGTGAACGACGGCATTGATGTCAGGTCGAAGTTCATAGCAGTGGGTATGCATCGGTGTTTCCGAAGTCGGTTTGAGATCTCCTTCCAGAACGTTGCCCTTTGCATCAACGGCAATGATCTGTCCTTCCGAAATTAGAGCCTTGGAAGTCTGGGTCGGCGTGATAAAGATCTTGTCCCCTTTCTTGTAGGAGACGTTTCCTTCATAGGTTCCGACAAATCCTGCGTCATTCAGCATGTGGCAGACATCCACGATTGCTCTTCTGTACTCATAATCCTTCATTCCTGTTTCCTCCTTATTCATTGATTGAATCAGTAAATTCTTTCATAAACGCGTTGATCGTTTCAGCATCCGTTTCGATTGCCTGGTTAAATCCTTCCGGCAACGTCAGATCCCGATGTCCGATCAGCAGAACAGATCCGTCATGGAAGACGATCTTCTCCATATCATCCGTTTCTTTATTCCAGTAGAAATGTGTCTCCTGTGCGCTGATCTTTCCCTTGACATGGTCCAGCTGTTTCCCATCCTCGTTTACCGTTTCCAGATACTCGACATTGGCGATATCGGAAGGATCCAGAACCATGTTTTTGTAGAGATCCATCGGATCCTCGAACATTCTGCTGATGTTTACCTTATAATAAGTCTCCGGTGCATTTGGCCCTTTCAGGTAGCAGTATTCAACCGTATCCTGATAGTACTGATCGATCTGATAAGCATCATTATAGATCGAAATCAGAGCCAGGTCCTTATTGGCGACCATTCCGATGTTTGCGGCATTGGAATCTTCTTTCTCCAACAGAACATAGGTATTCTCCGCAAAACGGTAGGAAGTCAGTTTTTCTTTATAGTGGGAACTTTCTTCGCTGTTCTGGCATCCCATCAGACAAAGCAAAAGAAAGACGATCAGACACCTTCTTAACGTCATTTGACTTCTACTTCTCCAAATCTATCTAAAGCGGCTTTAAGCTCTTCGTGCTTCCTGGCGGCTTCTTTTAATGAAATGCCTTCAGCCATGGTCTGCGCTGCCTGAACCATTGCCTTTGCGCCTGCTTCAGCACCCTGTGGATGACCCTGCACGGCTCCTCCGGCGGCCAATACGATATCCAGACCGAAATCTTTCGTAAACTGCGGAACCATGCCCGGATGGACACCTCCTCCGCAGATCGGCATGGATGGCTTGATATCATAGTACGGCAGTACCAGATTCTGATAAGTTTTGAAATACTGCTGCCTGGTCAAAGGATAACCACCGTAAGGCGTATTCATCATCACCAGATCCGCACCGGAAAGTCTCGGGAACTTGCCTACCGACAGATGTGAGGATAATCCGGAACTGATTCCTTCATTCATCGCTCCGCTGGTTGCATAATGTCCCATGACCGGTACATTGACCTTTTCCGATATTGCCCGGAACATAGAGAATCCGACGACAGAGAACGACAGCATCAGTGCCTTGGCTCCCGCATTCAAAGCTTTCTCAACAGTATCCCAGATCCGATCGGCACTATCCGTAACATTGCAGATGTAGATCACTTCTTTACCTGTAACTCTGGCAGCTTCTTTAGCCGCTTCATTATAAGCCTTCACTCTTTCTTCAACCGGAGAGAATTCCGGATTGCCTAAAAGTTCATCATCCTTGATGAAATCCAGTCCGCCAAGAGCCGTCTGATAGAAGATCTTCGCTCCTGCTTCAGGGCTTAATCCAGTACAAGGCTTGATCATGTTCAGAACCAGCGGTCTGTCCTTGACACCTGTCAGTTCACGCAATCCTTCAATACCGAACTTCGGTCCTTTGAACGGCGCAACAAATTCTTCCGGAAACTGAATATCGACCAGTTTCACCTGTGCACTGGTAGAAGCGTCATTTCCTAATAATGTTGTCAGAAGCATCGGGAACTGTGCACCGAAGTTGACTGTCGGATAAGCGATCTGGATGAAATAGGTGCGCTTATCTTCTTCGATCTGAGAGGACAGTTCATAAGGAGGTGCATCAAAGATATTTACCACCTTACCCATGTGTTTCTCTCTCATCTCATCCGTTACACCCGGAACAGGAACCCAGGTCCCTACTGTCTGACCGACAGCCATCGTTTCCGCCTTCTTGATTACATCCGTTTCCTTGTCAAGGATGATGTAATAGGTCGCCAAAACATAATTCTGCTTACGGATCTCTTCCGGTAAAGCATAGATACTGCTGTTTTTCATATCTCTACACTTCCTTCTGTATCTTTAATACCATGCGGATGATCTGATTGAAGTTATCCGCATCCCAGGCGCTTCTGCCAATAAACAGACCGTCAATGTCTTTCTGGGCAAACAGTTCTTCACAGTTCTGCGGATTGACGCTGCCTCCGTAGAGTACTGGAATGCCGTCTGCCGCTTCATCGAACAGTTCTCTTAATGTATCTTTAATGACTCCATGCATCTGCTGGGCGTATTCCTTTGTCGCAGGAATACCGTTAACGCCGATGGACCATACCGGTTCATAGGCAACCATCAGTCTGCTGCAGTCTCCTTTGGAAACGGAATGTAGACCGACTTTCAGCTGTGTTCTTAAAACTTCTTCAGACAGGCCGTATTCCTTTTCCTGCAGTGTTTCACCGATGCACAGAAGCGGAATAAAACCGTGTTCCAGAGCCTTGGCTACTTTCTTTTCTTCCTCAAAATCCGTTTCTCTAAAGACATGTCTTCTTTCGGAATGGCCGATCATAACCATGTCAATGCCGATCTCTTTCAGCATCAATGGAGAAATCTCACCGGTAAACTGCCCCTGATCTTCCCAGCCCATGTTCTGAGCTCCAATCAGAATGCGTTTATCCTTCATGACTTCCTTGGCCGCATACAGTGCGGTATAGGAAGGAATCACAAACAGCGTCAGTACATCTTCCGGAATGTCTTCCGTCAGTTCATTCAGACGCAATAAAAAAGACGTAGTGTCTTTTATAGTCTTGTACATCTTGGTGTTTGTGCCCAGATAGATTTTCTTCCTGTCTTCCATTATTTCATCGTTTTCTTTTCAATGTCTTTGATCGCTTCTACCTTCGGAGTAGATGAACCGTCAACAAATTCAAGTTCCAGCCATTCGCCCAGGATCTTTTCCGCCAGCTTGACGCCGATGACTCTTTCACCGAAGCAGATGACGTTGCCATTGTTGGAAAGCGCAAGTCTTTCACCGGAAAAGCTGTCGTGGCAGACACCCGCACGGATACCCGGGAACTTGTTTGCGCACATTGCCATGCCCAGGCCTGTTCCGCAGATCAGAACGCCTCTTTTGGTATAGCCTGACTCGATGATCTTTTCACAGACTCTTTCAGCAATCAAAGGATAATAGGTTGGATCATCCTTGCTGTCGCACCCGACATTCTCTACTTCATAACCTCTGGCTTCCATAAACGCCTTCAGATCATTCTTTAGGCTTACTGCAGCATTGTCACATCCGATAATGATTTGTTTGTTCATTCTGTTTCTCCTTTTTACATAGGCATAAAACGTCCATGAATATTCGACTGAACGATGTTTTCAAAATCTCTCTTGTCTTTTTCCGTCAGGATAGCTCTTTTTGGCAGGATGACCGCATCCGTTCTACCGACACCAATGACATAAGTCGTCTTGGTTTCCTGAACACGGTACACTTCTTCCCAAGGAGCCGTTGCGGCTTCGTTGGTAGCCAGATTCGTAAAGGTTACACCCTTATCGTCAACAGCGATCCTTCTCTTGATTCCCTTGCCTTTCCTGTAGACTTCCTTGTATTTGTAGATGCTGATCTGAGCGGAAGCCCATACGCCGCCGATCGCCACCATGACCATCAGACAGCACGCATACATCGGGGATGACAGGGAAATAACATGGAAGGCATTCATGACAAAACCGGCCGTACCTATGACCCAGATGATCGCCATCGCTATCCTTTTCCATTTCTGTGAACCAAAAGTGATACACATAACGGTATCACGATAATCATCTCTATCTATTTTGAAATCAAAAACCAATTTCTTATCGGCCATGATTTATTCTCCAAATCCGGATTCAATCAGTGCAACGATGTTGTTTAATGCTTCTTCTTCGTCTTCGCCTTCCGTTGTAATGACAGCCTTTTCACCTTTGCAAAGGCCAAGCAGCAGTACAGAGATAATACTCTTGGCATCGCTCGGGTTCTCTTCTTCACCGGCTCTGGCTACTTTAACGGAACACTTGTATTTGCCTGCTTCTTTTACGAAATCAGATGCAGGTCTGGCATGTAAGCCGTTCTTATTAATTATCTCAACAGTTTTAGTTAACATGATAAATACCTCTCTTTTTTAAAATACGCCCCATAGACGAATGGGTGGGTCGTAGGGGCGTATTTTTTAACAATTAAGCTTTTTTATTCAGCTTTGCCAGCTGGGTTTAAAGCCTGCTTCTCTAATGCAGCATGGATCTTGTCCATGTTCTTCTTCAGAACGAAGTAGAGTACTGCGAAGACAGCGAGCTCGATAGCAATACCGACCCAACCGAACAGTTCTGCCAGTTTGAACAGAACGAAGCCTACAGGCTGACCGATGATGATGTATGAAGTAACCATCATACCAGCGGCACTTTCGCCACCGACTGACTTAACAACGGCGTCGAATGTAGGACCACATAATGTACATACATACAGGAATACGACACAAACTAATGCGCCACCGATAACGGATTTAACAACGTTACCGTTTGCCATAGCAACCATTGGCTGGATGCAGTAAGGAATAGCAACCAGGTCAACGACTGGTAAGCACTGGTTTCCTGGAAGAATGAATGACAGGAACAGAGCGATCGGCATACAGAGCAGACCGGAAATCAGCGTAGCTGTTTCGCCGTAGCCTGTAGCGTCGTTAACTGCAAGATACCATTCGCCAGAGAAGCCCTTAGTAGCCTGTTTAGAAGCCTGAGTCATAGCTGTGAATGCACCGGAGAAGATAGCGGAAATTCTTGGGAATACGGACATGACTGCAGAAGTAGCAATACCGCAAGTCAGAATTTCACCCCAGGCAGCCAGTTCACCAAGGCGAGTCAGGTTTCCAACGAAACCGATGA
This sequence comes from uncultured Solobacterium sp., assembly GCA_964529805.1. GTDB lineage: Bacteria > Bacillota_I > Bacilli_A > Erysipelotrichales > Erysipelotrichaceae > Colivicinus. The sequence goes on from CAZGZT010000013.1 coordinate 40,991, forward strand.
TCAGACCAAGGATCAGACCTAATGTCATTGGTTCACCAATGAAGCCGAGTTTCTTCTTGATAGCAACTGGGTCAGCTTCGATCTTGTACAGACCTAACTTGTTCAGCAGCCAGTTGATTGGAATAGCAGCTACACAGATTGTTGCTGTATGTAATGAAGCGATAGAGCAGCCTGGATAGCCATAGTATGTTGACCATCTCTTAGCGATAACTTCTGTCAGTAACAGAGTGTAGATCTGCTGTACGATCATTGTAGCAACAGCGAGTGCCATGTTCTGAGTCAAGACATAAATCATTGAACCCCAGCACATGTAAGAGTAGTTGTTCCACAAGTCACCAGCCTGGAAGACATTAGTGAAATGCGTAAGGAACAGGATAACCTGAAGTGCGATACAGATGGCGATGAATACCATGCCGGCCTGTGTAGAATACGCAACAACAGAAGTGTTTGGCCAACCTAAGTCGTAGACCGGAAGGTTGATACCGGATGCATTAATCATTCTGTCGATGACCGGATTGATTACGTTGCCGTAAGAACCGATAACCAACGAGAAGCCTTCAAGACCTACACCTGCAGAAAGTGCTGATGTGAATGCCTTAGCTGGTTTAACTTTGAATGCCAGGTTAATCGCAAACATGATAACCGGTACAAAGACTGCAGCTGGGAATGTGTCAAAGAAAGCTTTTAATGCGTTAAAAAATCCTTGCATATTTTTTCTCCCCTTTTACTTTTTTTTATTTGCCCGGGTTGATTCCAGCATCACTGAGAACCTGTTTTACATTTTCATAGAATTCATCAGTACCCATTCCAGTAATCAATCCGATTGCAGGTATTGCAGGAACGCCGTCCAACTCATCGTGATCAATTGGGCTTGCATATGCTACGAAGTCATGATGCTGTCTTGCCAAGAAGTTAGCCATCTCAGAAGGGTTGCATTCATTTACTTCTACACCTTCATAACCTTCTTCTCTCAGCCAGTCACCGATTGTCTCAGCCAGCATGGAAGAAGTAACAATACCAGAACCACAAACAGTTAAAAATCTAACACCCATATTAATATTCCTCCTTCGTTATTATATGGTAGTGAACTCGCTGTTCACTTAATTAAAGACATCCTTGACTGCCTCATATACTTCATCGACAGTCTTGAGATCTTTAATTCTTGCCAGTCTTTCAGGATCCTGAATCAGCATCATGATCTTTCTCAATGTTCCGATCTGCTGCTTCGGGTCCGTTACCGCCAGCATGAAGATTACCTGAGGATGTAACGTGATCTCAGGAGAACCCATCTGCTGCCATTCAACAGGATGAGCCAGGATGGCAATGCCTACTGCCGGCTCATTTACGTGTTCAGCAAACGTATGAGGCGTTGCAATATCAAAAGCCTTTGCCGGTAATGCCGTCGGATAATTCGCTTCTCTGTCTACCAGAGCCTGCGGATAGGTCTCTTTGGCAACGCCGACATTCACAAACTCCTGTCCCATTGTCATTAGGACTTCTTTGCAGTCTGCACAATCTAAGCCAATTTTAATCAGTTCTTTTCTTAACATTTCGATCCTCCAAGCAGATATATATCACTTATTTTAAAAATATACTGAAATATTCCTAAAATAAAGTCTGTTATCTGCACAAATCCAAAGGCATTTTGCACAATCAGTAAACCGCAATGATCGAGAGTATGATGTCATAGATCTCGCTGCTGCTGTCAGCCTTTTCAATCAGCTGATTCAGCTCATCGCTTTTGAACAGAACGCTTAATCCGCTCAAAATAAAATGGTGGTCAAACCGGTTAATCGGCGTAATTATAAAAATCTTCGATATCTCGTGACCATCTACCATTATTTTATTTTTCAGTCTCGTGAAAGTCAATCCCAGACGATGGGCATGCTCGATGTTCGCATGACCCAGCAGATAGCCGTTGCGGTAAACCATGTAGAAACCGTACTTGTCGATGTTTTCTTCAATATAAGTACTGTAGTCTTCATCGATGAATCCGTCTTTTACCAGCGGTTCACAGGCTTCTTTCAGCAGTTTCCGCCAGTCGTCATTCTCCTCATTATCCGTGATCCAGACATATTCCGGCTTGAAGATCTCTTTCAGAGAACCGCTGCTGCCGATCTCTTCCTTGACCATATTTGCAGAAGGACTTCTTTCTGTATTCTTTTCCGCCATGATCTCGTTGACCGCTCCCACGATCATTCCGCGGTCTTCTGTCGTTACAAAAGAACTGATCTGATATACCTTGGTCTTTTTCTCCTTCTCGAAACGTACCGTTGAAATGATCAGATCAACATCGTAGTCGTTCTCCAGATACTCTTCCGCACTGACACAGCCGATGACCTTGATCCTTGAGTCGATGTCCTCGATTTCATTCTTCAGCAAGTAGGAAGTTGAAAGGCCGATTGCACAAATGATCAAAGTTCTAATATAAGGGATCTGCTTGCTCAGTTTGATCGCATAACCGGCGTAGTAGAGCGTCAGGAAGCCGATCTCACTGTCGTTTATAGGCATGCCGAATTCTTGTTCCAGGACCTGCACGGTCTTTTTGACGATCATGAAGTAGTCGTCGTACTTGCTTCGGATCTCGGAAATCAAAGGATTGTTGATACAGACACCGTATTTGTAACGCAGAAAGGCGGAATCGATGTGTTTTGCCAGAGACGCAACCAGATCTTCGCTTTCGATCTTGATGGAACTGTACAGATAGAACACATCGTTCATTTTTCTGGCCAGATCGGTCGCATATTCCAAATCCACGAAAGGATGTTCCCGGGAAATCAGGGAACAGGACAGATAAGTAGAAACCCATCTCTTTTCGATATCCGGAAGATCCTTGAATTCCTTACAGACAAAAGCGTATTCGGAAATCATCTGTTCTTCCGGCAGTAGATCTTTCTGCCTATCCCGGCTGATCCCCTTCTTGCCTTGCATGTACTTGGCTATCACAAAAGCGATTGCCAGCAGGGACATGTCATAATAGTTGTGGTTATCCTTGGCGATCTTCTTCAGTTTGTTGTAGTACTTTCTGATCTGCAGTGTCTCGTTGACGAAAATGGAACTAAGCCATTCTTCGGAAGTGATGATCTCGTAAATGTTCGCAAAGAAGTAGAAGAAAGTCTTGCGGATATTGTATTCGTCTCCTTCCAGACGGTAGCCTGTTCTGGTATCGAAACCGATGTTGATGTCGAAGTGCGAGATGATGCTTCTGATTTCGTTGATGTCGCTGATGACGGTAAAACGGCTGACCCGGAAGAGTTCTTCGTAGGTCTTGATATTGTATTTTCTGGTAGATAAATATAAGGTCGCAAAGATAATGGAATACCTTTCGATCTGGCCCAAGGAAAAGATCTCCTCGCTTGGAGCCTTCTTGTAGTAGCCTAAAAGCAGTTTCTTCTGCTGATGATTGAGTCTGATTCCTTTTCCGTATACCGTCGAGATCTCTTCACCGCCAAGATAACGAAGCGTGGCATTGATATCAGAGATGATGTAATAAATGCTGCGCTTTGATGAATCCAGAAAATCGGCGATCTCTTCAACGCTGACATAGTCGTTGCTGTCGACCAGCAGTTTTACGGCAGCCAGAAAGCGGTCGTTGGCACTCAGTTTCATTTTCTTTTCCTGTCTTTCCTTACTTTTTATTCTATATGAATCAAACCCATTTTGCACAAATGAAGCTCACACAAAGAAAAAGACTGCCGCACTGATGCAACAGTCTTTCTGCGTAATTCCAGAATTAACGCTTTGAGTACTGAGGTCTTCTACGAGCTCCTCTTAAGCCGTACTTCTTACGTTCCTTGACACGAGAATCACGAGTCAAGAAGCCTGCTTTCTTTAACACAGGTCTGAAATCGTCGCCGACTTCCAGTAATGCACGGGCAATCGCATGACGCATTGCACCGGCCTGACCTGTCATACCGCCGCCGTAGACGTTGATATAGATGTCGTACTGACCTTCTGTACCTGTTTCTAATAACGGAGATTTTACAACCATTCTAAGGATCTCCTGAGGGAGATATTCTTCCAGAGTCTTTTCACCGACGGTAATCTTACCTGTACCAGGTGTCATGTAGGCACGTGCTACAGAAGATTTACGTCTTCCTGTTCCAAGGTAAGTGACATTTGTTTTCTTTTTAGGCATTGTGTTTCTCCTTATTTAAGCTCAATTGGTTTTTGAGCGGCATGAGGATGCTCAGCACCTTCATAGACATACAAGTGGGTTCTCATCTTGTCACCCAGCTTGTTGTGTGGAAGCATACCTTGGACTGCTTTTTCCACTAACTCAACAGGATAGTCTCTCTTCATTTCGCCGATCGGTCTGGCTTTCAGCCCGCCCGGGAACATAGAATGATGATAGTAGATCTTCTTGTTTTCCTGATCGCCTGTATAGACGACCTTTGCAGCATTCGTAATGATTACGTAATCGCCGCAGTCGACATTCGGTGTGAAAGTCGGTTTGTGCTTTCCTCTTAAGATAGCGGCACACTGTGTTGCCAGTCTACCTAAAGTCTTTCCGCTCGCATCGACTACATACCAGTCTTTTTTGACATCTGCTGGTTTCAGCATAGTTGTCTGACGC
>CAZGZT010000014.1:0-43266 GCA_964529805.1 uncultured Solobacterium sp.
GCTGCTGTATGGGGTATAAGTCAAGTTCTACAACATGGAACTGCAGCTGGACGAGAATCTGTAAACCCTGCATAAGAATCTGTTTGTCATCGGCGACTGTTCCGGTGTGACCCATTCCCTGTCACACGCTTCTGCAAGCGGCATATATGTTGCAAGATACATCAGCGAGAACCTATAATATAGTGAATACTATCGGGAGTATATAATATGGAAAACAAATACAGTTTTGAAGAAATCGTTTCTCATCTGAAGAGTTCAGGCTTTGTCTATCAGGGTTCTGAGATCTACGGCGGCCTTTCCAATTCCTGGGATTTCGGTATCCTTGGATCCTGGCTGAAGAAAAACATCAAAGATCTCTGGTGGAAAGAATTCATTGAGAAATCGCCATACAACGTCGGTATTGACAGTGCCATTCTGATGAATACCCGTACCTGGGAAGCTTCGGGGCATCTGAAAGGATTCTCTGATTCCATGGTTGACTGTAAGGAATGCAAAAGCAGGTTCCGTGCTGACAACATGATTGAGGAAGCTACAGGACTTTCTGCCGAAGGCAAGACTCCGGAAGAAATGGATCAGATGATAGAAGAGAATCATATCGTCTGCCCGGTATGTGGAAAGCACAACTTTACCAGCGCAAGACCTTTCAACCTGATGTTTAAAACCTACATCGGCACATTGGAAGATGCGAAGTCAGTCGTATATCTTCGTCCGGAAACGGCACAGGGCATTTTTGTCAACTTCAACAACGTTGCCAGAACATCCAGAAAAAAGATCCCGTTCGGTATCGGACAGATCGGCAAGTCTTTCCGTAATGAGATTACGCCGGGCAACTTCATTTTCAGAATCCGTGAATTTGAACAGATGGAACTGGAATTCTTCTGCCAGCCGGGAACGGATCTTGAATGGTACAAGTACTGGGTCGATTACTGCTTCAATTTTGTCAAGAAACTGGGTATCAATGAAGAAAGATTAAGAATAAGAGAGCATTCCAAAGAGGAACTGTCCTTCTATTCTAAGGGAACCAGCGATATCGAATATGCTTATCCGTTTACCGACTGGGGTGAACTCTGGGGCATTGCCGATAGAACAGATTATGACTTGAAACAGCATGCCGAATACTCCGGCAAAGAACTGAGTTATCTTGATCCGGATACTCATGAAAAGTATGTACCGTACTGCATTGAACCATCGGTCGGCGTCGAAAGACTCTTCCTCATGGTCTGCTGCGATGCTTATGATAAAGAGACGCTGGGAGAAGGCGATGAAAGAATCGTCATGCATCTGCATCCGGCTCTGGCTCCGGTCAAGGCCTGCGTCTGTCCGCTGTCCAAGAAACTTTCAGAACCTGCTACGGAACTGTTCAACGACCTGTGCAGTGAATTTCATTGTGAATATGATGAAGCAGGATCCATCGGCAAGCGTTACAGAAGAAACGATGCCATCGGTACGCCGTTCTGCATCACTTATGACTTCGATTCCCTGGAAGATGGCTGTGTCACAGTCAGAGAACGTGACAGCATGCTTCAGGAGAGAGTCAGGATTTCGGAATTAAAAGACTACATTAAAGACAGAATTCAATTTTAATGAAACTTACGGAAGACGTAATCAATGATATCAGAAACAGTGCCAATATCGTCGATGTGATCGGGCACTATATTCCTCTGGTCAAAAAAGGCAAAGGCTATACTGCGCTTTGTCCTTTTCATGATGATCATGATCCGTCATTGTCCATCAGTGAAGACAAACAGATCTACAAGTGCTTTGTCTGCGGCAACGGAGGAAACGTCTTTTCTTTTGTATCGAACTTCAAGAAGATCTCTTTCCCGGAAGCGGTAAAGGAAGTAGCAGATATCATCGGCAAGCCGATTGAGATCGATATTGCACCAAAAAAGGTATCCCCTTATCAGAAGTACTATGATCTGCTGAACGCGATGATTGCCTATTGCCGCTATCTTCTAAGCGCATCCAAGGCAGGAGAAGAAGCAATGGCCTATCTGAACGACAGGGGACTTGATAAGGAAACAATAGACTACTTCAGCATCGGTTTTAATCCGTCCAACAACATGATCTACAAGTATCTGAACAATCATCATTTTTCCGATGAAGACATGATCAAGACGGGGATCTGCAGGATGCTGGACAGCGGCATGGCCGATGTCTTCTACAACCGTATCGTTTTCCCGATCCATGACAGGGATGGAAATCCGATCGCATTTACTGCCAGAGACTTTACCGGGAATTCCGATTCCAAGTACATCAACTCGGCAGAGAACCTGATCTATACCAAGGGAGACCATCTCTACAACTATCACCGGGCAAAAGAAGCAGCCAGAAAAGCCGGATATGTCATCGTCTGCGAAGGTGTCATGGACGTCATTGCCTACTACCGTGCAGGAAAAGACAATGTCGTAGCGACCCTTGGAACAGCATGTACCAGGAAACAGATCGAACTGCTGAAGGAACTGAAATGCAGGATCGTTTTGTCCTATGACGGAGACAATGCCGGACAGTATGCCAATCTTAAGATCGGCGAGATCCTGCTGAATGAAGGATTAACTGTTCTGGTCGTCGACAACAAGACGGACCTGGATCCGGATGAGATCATCTCCCAATTCGGAAAGAACGCTCTACGTGACCTTGAAACCAGACAGATCTCCTTCATCGACTATGCGATCGGCTACTACAAGAAACGCTATAATCTGGAAAACTACAACGACCGCAAGGAAATGACTCTAAAAGTATCTTCTTTGATTGAAAAGCTTCCGGACGAATACGACAGAGACAATTATGCGAATGAACTCTACGAACTGACGAAAATACGTAAAAGAGTCAGTCAGACAGATAAAAAAGTAGAGTATAATAGTAAAGTGGCTGAACTCGGTTTTACCGTCGATGGATTGACCAAAGCCGAGTATACGATACTGACCCAGATGGCAGTATCCCGGAAAGCGCTGGATATTTACCAGAGACAGCTGGGATGCCTGCTGGATGATAACGATCAGAAGCTGGCTATGATGATCATTGACGATTATCGTAGAAACGGTTCCTGTTCCCTGTCCAGGATCTATGATCAGACCGATGATGAGACAGTCAGAAACATAATTACTTCTCTGGCTGTCGTAGAGACGCTTCCTTCGGATTATGATGAAAACGCTCTAAGCGGAGCCATTGAAAAGGTAAAGCTGGAGATTAAAAGAAAAAAACTGGAGAATCTGAAAGAGAAGATATCCAAGACATCGGTCGTGGATCCGCAAAGATCCTTTGAATACTTAAGGGAATATGAAGAACTGATTAGGGAGTTAGGGGGTACAAATGGCAAGAAAAGCTAAGAATACAGAAAATGAACAGCTGAGTTTAGAAGGATTTGACGATATCTCTCTCAATGAGAACGATAAAGAGGATAAGAAGACCCAGAACAAGGCTGAGAATGTAAAAGAGATCATCGGTTCTGACGGAAAGGCAATCAAGGCCGTGAAATCCATCAAGAAATCCTCGCTGGGTCTCAAGAAGAAATACAACGATATCGAAGATCTGAAAAACGATCTGTTTGAACTGAATAAACAGGGTGTCGATATTGTACAGGCGGATGTTGTTGCGGCTCTTGATAGGTTCGAAATGAGCGACGATGAGATCGACCAGTTTTACGACTGGCTTTCCAGTGTGAATATCGATCTGATCGATGAATCGGATGACGAAGAAGAGCTGGAAGATGACGATTATCTCGCAACGGAAGAAAGCGATGAAGACGAAGACGAAGATTCCGAAAAGAACATCGTCATCAACTATGAACAGGCTTCCGCCTATACCAAGGTCAACGACCCGGTCAAGATGTATCTGAAGGAGATCGGCAGAGTTCCTCTGTTAAAGGCGGATGAAGAGATTCTGATCGCCAAGAGGATCGAAAACGGCATTAATAATCCGGATGATCCGAAACTGGTACAGGACGGCATCGATGCCAAGAATGAACTGATCAGTGCCAACCTGCGTCTGGTTGTAGCCATTGCCAAGAAGTATACCGGAAGAGGCATGCTGTTCCTGGATCTGATTCAGGAAGGAAACATGGGTCTGATCAAGGCGGTAGACAAGTTCGACTATACCAAGGGTTTCAAGTTCTCTACATACGCTACCTGGTGGATCAGACAGGCTATCACCAGAGCCATTGCCGACCAGGCAAGAACGATCCGTATTCCGGTACACATGGTTGAAACCATCAATAAGATGACCCGTATCCAGAGACAGCTGGTACAGGAACTGGGCAGAGATCCATCCGCCGAAGAGATCGCTTCTAAGATGGGTTCCGGCATGAGTGCTGACAAAGTCAGAGAAATTCAGAAGATCGCACTGGATCCTGTTTCTCTGGAAACGCCGATCGGCGAAGAAGATGATTCTCACCTCGGAGATTTCCTGGAAGACAAGGACGCTCTGTCTCCGGACCAGTATGCAAATAACGAATTATTAAAGGATGAGATCAATCTGATCCTTTCTACATTGACGGATAGGGAAGAGAAGGTGATCCGTCTGCGTTTTGGGCTGGAAGACGGAAAGACACGTACGCTGGAAGAAGTCGGCAAAGAATTCGATGTCACACGTGAAAGAATCAGACAAATCGAAGCAAAGGCTTTACGTAAGCTGAAGAATCCGACCAAGAGCAAGAGACTGAAGGAATTCCTGGAAGACAAGAAATAAATGATTTCAGCCAGACTATTACAGATCGCCATGCTGATAGAAAAGAATAAGGTAGTATTCGACGTGGGAAGCGACCACGCCCTGCTGCCTTGTTTTTTGGTTGAAAACGGCATCAGTAATAAAGTCTATGCCGGGGATATCGCCCCTGGTCCTTTGAATCAGGCAAAAGTCAATATCGAGAAATACGGTCTGGAAGATAAAGTGATTCCGATTCTTTCAGACGGTCTGGCAAAAGCCCCTGATGATGTCGACATCGTCGTAATTTCAGGCATGGGCTATCACACCATCAGACACATCCTGGAAAGCTGTGATGTCAGCAGGTATCAGTATTTCCTGCTGCAGTCCAATACCGACAGTGATCTGCTAAGAAGATATCTGTCAGAAAAGAACTATACCATTGAAGATGAAAGAGTTGTCTATGACGGGTTCTATTACGAGATTATTCGTTTCAGTGCCGACATGCACGAACCTTACAGCGAGATGGAAATCAAGTACGGACCGATACTGCTGAAAAGAATGGACGAAGTTTTTGTTGCGTATCTGCAGGATAAAAGAAGACGTTTGGAGGAGATTAATAAGCAGGCAAAAAAGTCTGAATATGAACAAATTATGAAAGAAATCGATGAGATATTGTATAATTGAAAAGTCGAGGTAAAAAAGCTTATGGCAAACGATTTTAGAAACTATAGAAACGAAGCGTTTCAGAATAAAGAGAATTTTAAAGAATATTTCGATTATTTTGCACATATTTATTTTGGAAAAGACCTGTCGGAAACAGGCATGATCGAAAAATACGTCGTTCTGGCAAAGATGGTTAGAACCTTCATGCTGGAAGACTGGCGTGAAACAAAATACATCGTAAGAACGGATAACAGGAAACAGATCTATTACTTCTCTCTTGAATTCCTTCTGGGAAGAATGCTGAGAAACAACCTGATGTCCTTAGGCATTTATAATGTCGTAAAAGACGGACTGAAAGATCTGAACGTATCACTGGATGATCTGGAAGAGATCGAGACGGATGCAGGACTTGGCAACGGCGGTCTGGGAAGACTGGCAGCCTGTTTCCTGGATTCGCTGGCTACTTTGAACTATCCCGGTTCAGGCAATACGATCCGTTATCAGAGCGGTCTGTTTAAGCAGTTCATCATCAACAATGAACAGGTAGAAGTTCCTGACCAGTGGCTGAGAATCGAGAACCCGTGGGAAATCAGAAAAGCCGATAAGACGGTTGATGTCCGTTTCTACGGCTATGTCGATGTGACCCGTGACAGCAATGGCGAACTGGAATTCCACCGTAAAGATACGGAACACGTTCTGGCTGTACCTTATGACATGCCTATCGTAGGATACAATACGGAAACATCAAACACGTTGAGAATGTGGAGTGCAGAACCTTCCGATGACCTGCCAAAGGGAAGAGACTACCGTGAATACTTGAGTGATGTCGACGATATCTGTCTGAACCTGTATCCGGATGATACAACCGAGAAGGGCAAGTATCTGCGTATTAAACAGGAATACTTCTTTGTAGCGGCAGGACTGCAGTCCATCATCAACGACCACATGAAAGTCTATGGAACACTGGATAACTTTGCGGAAAAGGTAGTAATCCAGCTCAATGATACCCATCCGGCTCTTGCTGTACCGGAACTGATGCGTATTCTTATGGATTCCTATCATATACCATGGGCCAAGGCCTGGAACATCGTTACCCATACATTTGCCTATACCAACCATACCGTCATGCAGGAAGCGCTGGAAAAGTGGCCTGTTGTCTATATCAAGAAACTGCTTCCTAGAATCTACATGATCATTGAAGAGATCGATAACCAGTTCAAACGTGAACTGATCGAAATGGGCAAGAAGCACAACTTCATCGATTCCGTCTGTATCATTCATGAAGGAAATATCCGTATGGCATACTTGTCCATCGTTGGATCCTTCTCGGTAAACGGCGTTGCGAAGATCCACAGCAACATCATCAAGAACGATACATTCCGCGATTTCTACGAGATCTATCCGGAGAAGTTCAACAACAAGACCAATGGCATTACGCCGCGTAGATGGCTGATGTACGCCAACCCTGAACTCTGTCAGCTGCTGGAAAAGTACATCGGTCCTGACTTCCGTTATGATTTCAAAAGGATCGAAGATCTGATGAATCATGTCGACAACGAAGAACTGCAGAAAGAATTCCTGGCTGTGAAACAGATCAAAAAGGAACAGTTATCACGCTGGGTCAAGAAGAACTACGATCTGGACATCGATCCAAATTCCATCTATGACTCCATTGCTAAGCGTCTGCATGCCTACAAGAGACAGCTCATGGATATCATGTACGTGATCTCTCTGTACTACAAGATCAAGGAAAATCCGGAATTCACAATGCCGAAGACGACATTCCTGTTTGGCGCCAAGGCCGCAAGTGCCTACACCTTTGCCAAAAAGATCATCAAACTGATCAACTGTGTCGCTCAGAAAGTCAATGCCGATCCGGATGTAAACAAATTCATCAATGTCGTATTCATTCCGAACTACAGAGTAACCGTTTCTGAGAAACTGATGCCTGCATCGGATATTTCGGAACAGATCTCTACTGCCGGCAAGGAGGCCAGCGGAACTGGAAACATGAAGTTCATGATGAACGGTGCAGTAACGCTTGGAACACTGGACGGCGCCAATGTTGAGATCAGAGAACTGGTAGGGGACGACAACTGTGTCATATTCGGTTTCCATGAGGACGAAATCAGACATCTAAAGAAGTATGGATACGATGCATATGCCTACTACGAGAAGAACCCTGTTCTGAAGCAGATCATCGATTCCTTTACCGATGGAACATGGTCCGACAACCCAGCAGACTTCAAGGATATTGCCGATGAATTCCTGCTGAGAAACGACGAGTACATGGTTCTGGCCGACTTCGATGACTATGTCGAAGCGCATCAGAAGGTCTACCAGTGCTATGCCGATCCAAAGAAATGGGCTAGAATGTGTCTGGTAAATATCGCTAAATCGGCGTACTTCTCTTCCGACCGTACGATCGAAGAATACGCAAACGACATCTGGAAGATCAATAAAATCAGATAATAAAACAAAGGGATTAAACGATCCCTTTTTCTTAGACGATGATCGGACCCTGCAGTTCTTTCTTCAAATAAGCCTGCAGATCTTTGGTAAGTGATGCATAGATCAGAGAAGTCTTCCATTCGATCTTTTTATGTTTATCAGGAAGATTCTTGAACTGGGTGATAATGTTTACTTCATCTTTCAGTTCCTTCAGAAGCTGTCTTCCTTTTTCATTAAATCCAAGTACGCGAATATAATCCTTTTCCGGAAGACTTTCAATATCTTCCTTTTTGATCTGACAGGCGATGTGAAGCAGAGTTCTCTGTATCCTTGACCTTGTATATCTTCTGGAAATGCAGCTGTTTATAAAATCCTCGTAGTCTTCACACTCCACGGCATTCTTCATCAGCATGTTTTCGATGCCCTCCGATACCATGAAGATCTTCTGCAGGTCTTCTTTTGCTGTTGTAAACAGAAGTTTTCTGAGATAAGGATACAGATCCGAATTGAATATCGGATCGCTTATTTTAACAGGTGTAGCCTGAGATACGTCTTTTCCTTCCTGCAGAGCCTTGCGGATGGCTGTAGCAGAAGATATGATTTCCAGATCGGTAGAGTGGTAGTCATTGGTACGCTGAATGCAGACAGGTTCCATGGAAGTGTCCTTCATCGCTTTCAGATAGGTCACCGCAAGCATGTCGTTGGGGTACAGAGAACCTGAAAGCAAGCCATAGGATTTCGGAAATGAATTTCCGTCATGAAGCAGCATCTTCAGTCTTGTTACATCAACCTCCAGTTCGCTGTACTTCTTCAGTTCTTCAAGATTGTTGGTTTCGGATCCAAAGACCAGATGATCCACGTGCATCAGATCAAGAAGATGTACGGCTTTCTTTCCAAAGACATAGGCATTCTGTATAGTATCGATAAAAGGAAGTTCTATGATCAGATCCACACCATGCTTTAAAGCGACTTCGGTCTTGAGAAACTTGTCCATGACTGAAACATCGCCACGCTGATTAAAGTTGCCGCTCATCACCGCCACCAGAACATCCGGTTCGGTCAGCTCTCTGGCTTTCTGTATATGATAGACATGGCCGTTATGAAACGGATTGTATTCCGTAATGATGCCTGTAATTTTCATATGAATATTATATAATACTCTTATGAAAATCTATCTGAAAGATCTGATGAACATTGCGGATGAAAAAGTCTACCCGGTGGATATCGAGCACTATGAAGTAGAAGACAATCTCTTCCTTAGAAGACTGGAAAACGTGTCAGGGGATATCAGTTTCTACTATGGACCTGCGGATGATCTTAGGATCAACTACTCGCTGTCAGGCGATTTCATCTGTCCCTGCGCTTTCTCTCTGGAAGATGTCAGAGTTCCGTTCGAACTGAATGACGACGATCAGGTGGTCACAAAACAGAACGAAGAAGGATTCTTCCTGGATAACGCAATAGAGCTGGAAAAAGCTGTCCTGCAGATCGTTTTACCGGAAGTTCCGATAAAAGTTGAAAAAAAAGAAAAAATAGAGTATTCTAGTGGGGATAGCTGGTCTTTTGTATCCGAGGAAGACTATGAATCGTCCCGAAAAGATGAAATAGATCCGCGTCTACAGAAGCTTATGGAATACAAATTCGAGGAGGAAGATTGAGATGGCTGTTCAGCAAAGAAGAAATTCAAAGACACGTAAAGCAAAAAGAAGAACCCATTATAAATTAATGACCCCGGCTATGGTAAAATGCCCTTCATGCGGCGAATACAAGCTGGCTCACCGCGCTTGCCCGAACTGCGGCGCAAAATAAGTATAGAGGAACTTTATATGCTTAACGACCGGAATGAGATCCGGTTTTTTTCTTTCTATGGGATCTGACCGATATCTGATGCATTTTTAATCATCAGAAACAGACAAATACAGTAAAAAATACAGAAAAGTGCAGAAAATACTGCACTTTTTTATTTACTTTTTATACTCAAAATGCCATAATAGTGGTAGAAAGTGGCTGTTTGTGGGGGAAAGTGGTAGATGTTTATTGGTGAATATCAGCACAATCTGGACGCCAAAGGACGTATTGTCGTCCCTGGAAGATTCCGTGAAGAGCTTCACGAAAGCTTTATTCTGGCCAGAGGACTGGATGGATGTTTATCAATTTATTCTCTGAAACAGTGGGACAAGATGTTCGAAGAGATCGATAAGCTGCCTACTACCAAAAAAGCCGCAAGACAGTACATCAGAATGCTGACAAGTACAGCGACGGAATGCACTCTGGACAATCAGGGTAGAATTCAGATCCCGGCCTTCCTGTCCAAACCGGTCAATATCACCAAGGAGTGTGTCGTCATCGGTGCCAACGATCATATCGAGATCTGGGACAAGGCAACCTGGGATTCCTACTATCTGGATGCTTCTAACAGTTTTGAAGAAGTAGCCGAGAATCTGAACGATCTGCTGCACAATGAATAAACATGTCAGTGTAATGCCTGAAAAGGCCATAGAGATGCTGAACGTGAAAGAAGACGGCATCTACGTGGATGGAACGTTGGGAAGGGGAGGACATTCCAAAAGGATACTGGAAAAGCTGATAACAGGAAAACTCTACTGCTTCGATCTGGATGAAGAAGCGATCGAAGAATCAAAAGAGGTTCTGAAAGACTATGACAATGTAGTCTTCATCCACGACAACTTCAAGAACATTTCGAACTATGTGAAACATGCCGACGGAATCCTTCTGGATCTGGGCGTATCCTCGCCGCAGTTCGATGAAGGAGACAGAGGTTTCTCTTACCGTTATGACGGACCGCTGGACATGCGTATGGACAAAGACAACGATTTAAGCGCCTACGATGTCGTAAACAACTATCCGCAGGAAAAACTGGAAAAAGTCCTGTGGGAATACGGTGAAGAAAGATTCGCAAGAAGAATCGCAGCGGAAATCGTCAGAAACAGACCGATCTCAACGACCCTACAGCTGGTCGATGTGATAAAAAAAGCCCTGCCGGCAAAAGTCCTGAACAAAAAAGGTCATCCGGCCAAGCAAAGTTTCCAGGCCATCCGGATCGAAGTAAATCAGGAACTGGACAGTCTAAAGAAATTCCTGGAAGAAACAGACAGGATCCTCAACGAAGATGGAAGACTGGTAATCATTACTTTCCATTCTCTGGAAGACAGGATCGTAAAGCAGTATTTCAAGAAACTGACGACAGTCGACGACGGCAAACGGATCGCCGTCAGACCGGAAGATGTCAAGAAAGCAGACTACAGACTGCTGAATCATGGCGATAAGGCCAGTGAAGAAGAAATAGCGATGAATCGCCGTTCAAAAAGCGCAATCATCAGAGGAGTAGAAAAGGATTATGGCAAAAATCGTTAAGAGAAAAAGAAGAAGATTAAGTTTAAACGGCTTTGCGCTGATCGTTTTCACATTCTCCATGATCGCCTGGCTGATCACGACTCTTCTGGTCAATACGATCAACACTTCACTGACAATGAAGATCCAGACCATGTCTGAAGAACTGGCCATGCTGAAGAATGAAAATCAGTCCCTGAACTATGAAATACAGACCCTTGAAAACAAAGACAGGGTCTATGAAGTAGCGCAGGCTGCAAATATGGATCAGATAACAGAAAACATCATATCTGTAACAGGTAACTAAAATGAAACGAAGTAATCTTAGACTTCGTTTTCTCTATTTCATCTTGTTAACCATTGTATTTATCGTCATCGGTAATGTTTTTTTCGTTACGATAGGTAAGACGCATCTAAGATCAGGAACGTCTCTGGACGACTATATCTATTCCGTATCAAACGTGGAAGAAAAGATCTTCGCTTCCAGAGGAAACATTTATGAAGCAGGAGGAACGATTGTTGCCCAGGATGTACAGACATACGATATCATCTGTTTCCTTGATGAAGACCGTCTATCCAGCGGCAACGAAGTAGCATACGTCGATAATCCTTCCTATGCCGCATCAATGCTGGCACCGATCCTAGAAATGGACGCCCAGGATATTTATGATATTCTGACATCCAGCAAAGGTCTGTATCAGACAGAACTGGGAGCCAACGGCAGAAATCTTTCAGAAGAACAGAAGAACGCCATTCTGGCGATACCTGACCTGCACGGTATCGGTTTCCGTAATTCCTACAGACGATATTACCCTTACAGCGATGTCTTTTCACCGCAGCTGCTAGGATTCGCTCAATCCGACAATACCGGAAGACTGGTAGGAAAACTGGGCCTGGAAGCCTATCTGAACGATGAACTGTCCGGAACGGATGGCAGCCATTCTTATCAGCAGGACAAGCACGGCTTCATTCTGCCGGGCATGTACGATGAAACAGTTAATGCAATCAACGGTTACGATATCTATTTGACTATCGACCTATCTATTCAAGAAGCTCTGAATACAGCGTTGAATACTACAATTGAATATAAGAACGCCAGCAGAGCATGGGGCGCGGTCGTAGAGATCAACACCGGAAAGATTCTGGCATGGGGGCAGTATCCGACATACAATCCAAACCATCTGACATCAGACGATACACAAGTCAATTTCGGCTCACAGCTTGCTTATGAACCCGGTTCTGTCATGAAAGCGGTCATCTATGCTTCAGCCATGGATCTTGGCGTCTATGACGGCGATGCCTTGTTTGACTCGTCATCGTACTGCTATACGGCAACTACCGGAAGAACTTATTCAGGCAATCAGCTTGGCTGTATTCATAACGTATCATTTAGAGAATGGGGTAATATTCCTCTTGACTACGGTCTGATCTATTCCAGCAATGTTGCGACTGCAACGCTTCTTTCACAATATGTCGGCATTGACAACTACAGTAACTATCTTGACCGTTTCCATCTTTATCAGAGAGTAAACACGGACGGTATCGATGAAATAGCCGGATATACCAACTACGACAATTCGCCGATCGATAAGATCACCGCAACTTACGGCCAGGGTTCATCTACGACTATGCTGCAACTTTTGCAGACTTATACTGCAATATTTGGAAACGGTGAAATGGTAAAACCTTATTTCATCGATAAAATCGTTGATCCTAATACCGATAAGACCGTTTATCAGGGAAGAAGAACGGTTGCAGATACACCGATATCAGAAAGCACTGCGCAGCAGATGCAGGATCTTTTAAGAAGAGTTGTTTCCGATCCGGAAGGAACATGCAGACACTATGCCGCAAAGACCGTTGAAGTCATGGGCAAGACCGGCACATCCGAGATTCCGATGGACGGTACTTATGCGGAAGACGACAATATCATTTCATGTATGCTGGGATTCCCTTATGAAGATCCGAAGTATATGGTCTATTTTGCCTATGTATCTCCTGAAACCGTCTATTACAACTATGAAATCAAACCGATTCCAGATTTAATTGATAGGATTGCCTTATTAGAGAATCTGACGATTCCAGACGGTTCATCTGAATCAGGGATCTATCTTAGAAAATATGAAATGCCTTCATTGCTGTCATTAAACAGAAATGAAGCGGAAGACATTCTTGATGAATACGGTGCAGATCTGTATCTGATCGGAGACGGAGACAGGATCGTTGCCCAGATCCCGGAAAAAGGAGATGATCTATACACCGGTCAAAGGGTATTCCTTCTAACTGATGGAAATACGATCTATGTTCCTGATTTCACTGGATGGACAAGAAAAGATCTTATCAGCTACTGGACATTGACGAAACTTCCGATCGTTATGGATGGATACGGTGTCGTATATGAACAGTCTGTTCCACAGGGTAGCATAACTGACAAGAAACAGGAAATAACCGTGAAACTTCGTGACATTCACTATCCAGAATCAACTGAAGAAATTTTAGATACAGAAACAGACGAATAGTGTATAATATTTTGGTATGGATTTTAGTTTTGTTTGCTGTATTGCAGCTGTATTGACTTTTGTATTAATGCTGATCGTGATGCCTGTTTTCATCAGATATCTGAAAAACAGAAACATCGAACAGATCGCTTCTGAATATGCACTGGAAGAATTCAAGAATAAAGATAAAACCCCGATCATGGGTGGACTGCTTTTTGTGGTTATACCGGTGATCGTTTTTCTTATCATTGATTTTGAGTGTATTTTCGATAAAAGATTCCTTTTTGTTCTGCTATCCTATATTCTGTATTGTTCCGTAGGATTTATAGATGATTCTTTAATCATTGCCAGTCACAAAAACGACGGTCTTTCTCCAAAAACAAGACTGATCATGGAACTGGTATATTCCACCGGATTATTCTTCATATTTCGGGATGTCTTGCCAATGCAGGTAAGCATTCCGTTTACTTCATTTGTCATTCCATTAAAGTGGTATATCTATCTGCCGTTCATGGTACTTCTTTACATGGCCGAAGCAAATGCCGTGAACTTTACCGACGGAATGGACGGTCTGTGTGCCGGTGTTTCTTTTATTGCACTGATACCTTTTGTTGTCCTTTTGTTCTTGCAGAATGATAAACATCTGGCTTTGTTCCTGATATGTATTCTGGCAGGCCTTTTAGGTTATCTGCGCTTCAATTTCCACCCCGCAAAGATCTTCATGGGTGACAGCGGTTCGCTTGCCCTGGGCGCTCTGTTTGCTTCTCTTGGACTACTGATGGATCAGAGCATTGCCTTGTTTGTGATTGGCGGTGTATTTGTTATAGAGATGTTCTGCGTCTGCCTGCAGCAGTTCATGGTCAGAGTATTCCATAAGAGAGTATTCTCCTATACGCCAATACATTACGCTTTTGTTATTAAAGGATATAAAGAAACAAAGATCGTTCTGATGTTCTATCTGGTACAGCTTGTACTTTCAATAATAGGATTATTCATCGGTATATCGCTATTATGAAATACCGATTCAATACAGATGATCTAAGTCTAAAGGAAAGAATATGCCGGATCAACAGCATCGATCCAATGCGTCTGAATACATCGGATTTCCTTCCTGAATATGATCTGGAAGTATTAAAGAGTTTTAAAGAGGTACTTTTATCGTACAGAGATAAAAGGTTTTTTATTGTTGGGGACTACGACTGTGACGGAATATGTGCCACAGTGGTCATAAAACGGCTTCTTGATGATCTAGAGATAACGAATAACTACTATATACCTTCCAGAAGCAGGGACGGATACGGGATAAACGAGAGAATCGTACAGACAGCAATAGAGAATGGATTTGACGTCATATTATGTGTCGATAACGGCATTGTTGCGAATGAACAACTTTCATTAGCTAGACAGGCTGGGCTTAAGGTTCTGATCATCGATCATCACGAATACAGTAAAGCTCCTGAAGCGGATGCCTACCTGCATCCAGATCTTTTCCCTGAAGAGTATGCCGACATGTGTGCCGGAGGACTGTGCGCCTTGCTGTCAAACAGTTTCCGTTATGACATTCTGACTACTGTTTATGGCGGACTGGCAACACTTGCAGACATGGTTTCCGTATTCGGATATAACCGTTATCTGATGAAAGAAGCGATAAATCTGCTGAATCAGGAAGATATACTGCCGATCAAATATCTTGCCGGAAGCGGAAACATCGATTACGATACGCTTTCATTCCAGGTCATTCCAAAGATCAATGCCGTATCAAGAATGGATGACAGAATGAATGTTAATTATGTTGTTAAGTATTTGCTGGATAATACAAATGATTGTCTGATTTATTTGAACAGGATAGAAGAAATCAACAAAACCCGTAAAGATCTGACCAGACAGATGTCTTCGCTTGCTGAAAGACTGATGAATAAGGATCAGAAGGTAATCGTAGTATCTTCGGAAGCCTTTAAGGAAGGACTGTGCGGTCTGATCGCCAACCGGATGATGTATGAATACCAGAAGCCTGTTATCGTCCTGGCAAAGAACGGAAACGAACTGAAAGGTTCCGGAAGAAGTCCGAATGGAAGCGATCTGTATCAGTATCTGAAACAGACAGAAGACTTGTTCTTAACATACGGCGGACATGAGCAGGCAGTCGGTTTATCGTTGAATGCCGATAGGCTGCAGGATCTGATGGATTATATCTTCAGCCATGATCTACCGATGGAGGAACAGATCAAGGATGTCATCGTTCTGGATCAGGAAGAGATCGATTTCGACTTATTGGAAGAACTTGATGAACTGAAACCTTTCGGTCCGGATTTACCTGAACCGTTGTTAGGAATACAGGATCCACAAATCATCAGAACCTACCGTTCCGCAGGCAGATTCAAGAAGTACACGCTTAGTGAAACATTGGATGCTATCGATTTCCGATCTAAGGAAGAGGATAGTAATTATTCCATGCTGATCGGTAAAGTAAAAAGGGATGACTATCATAACTCTAAACTCTTGTTTGTAATTGAAGAAACAATGTAGTTTTACTATAATTGATATGTATTTGCAGAGGTGAACGTTATGAATTTAAAAGATTATATTGCATCTATTCCTGATTTTCCGCAGGAAGGCATCTTATTCAGAGACATCACGCCTTTAATGGCTGACGGCGAGGCATTCCATGAAGCCTGCGACAAGCTTATCGATTTTGCAAAAGAAATCAATGCGCAAGTCGTAGCAGGTCCGGAATCCAGAGGATTCATTTTCGGCTGTCCGGTCGCCTATGAGCTGAAGATCGGCTTTGTTCCGGTCAGAAAACCGAATAAACTGCCAAGAAAGACAATATCCTACAAGTATGATCTGGAATACGGATCAAACGAACTGCACATGCATGCGGATTCTATTAAACCGGGACAGAAAGTCCTGATCATCGATGACCTGTTGGCAACCGGCGGTACCGTTGAAGCTACCATTAAAATGGTTGAACAGCTGGGCGGTGAAGTTGCCGGATGCGCTTTCCTGATCGAACTGGAAGATCTGGGCGGCAGAGAGAAGCTGAAGGACTATAACGTTTTCACTTTACTGAAATATTAAGTTAGAATCGAAGCTTTGCTTCGGTTTTAATATATGAAACATGGTAAATCTTATTTCAACAAAAGAAGAGCTTTTTGATGAGATCGGCAAGTACATCAAGAACAAGGATTCGCTTGATCTGATTGAAAAAGCCTACGACTATGCCTATGAAAAGCACAAGGATCAGAAAAGGTCCTCAGGCGAACCTTACTTTGTGCATGTTTTGAATGTGGCATATGAACTGGCAAAACTGAAAACCGATCCGAATACCGTCTGTGCCGGACTCCTGCATGATGTTCTGGAAGACTGTGGCGTAGAGAAAGAAGAATTTGTTGAAGAATTCGGTGAAGAGATCTATGAGATGGTTGAAGCCGTAACCAAGATCTCCAACCTGAAGTTTACCGATGAAAAAGAATATCAGGCCGTCAATCACCGAAAGATTTTGATCGCCATGGCCAAGGATGTCAGAGTCATACTGGTAAAGCTGGTTGACCGTCTTCACAACATGCGTACGCTGGAATATCTTCCGGAAGTCAAGCAGAAAAGGATTGCCAGAGAGACCCTGGATGTCTATGCGCCGATTGCCCATCGATTAGGTATTGCAGAGATCAAGAACGAACTGGAAGACTTGTCTTTCTACTATCTTGATAACGAAAAATATCATGAGATCGCCAGACTGGTAGAATCCAAAAAATCCGAAAGAGACCAGCAGATCGAAATCATGATCCAGGATATTTCCATTGTCCTGAAGATGCACAACATCCCGTTCAGGATTTTCGGACGTTCCAAGCATCTTTATTCCATTAACAAGAAGATGGTCACCAAGAACAAGCGTTTTGACGAGATCCTGGACCTTTTGGCCATCCGTATTGTGACCGAAACGGAAACAAACTGCTACGAAGTACTGGGTTATATTCATGCCGTTTACAGACCGATCCCAGGCAGACTGAAAGACTATATCGCCATGCCTAAGATGAATATGTATCAGTCTCTGCATACGACGATCGTCGGACCGGATGGACGTATTTATGAAGTTCAGATCCGTACGGAAGAAATGGATGAAATCGCAGAAAGAGGTATCGCTGCCCACTGGTCATACAAGGAAGGCAAGAAACGTTCACAGAAAGATCTGCAGAATGAACTGCAGTGGCTGAAGGCTTTTGAAGAGAATTCAGATTCGGATGCCAAGGAATTCATGAACGATATTACGCACGACATTTTTAATGCGAATATCTACTGCATGACTCCTAGAGGAAGAGTCATTGACCTTGCTGCAGGTGCTACACCGATCGATTTTGCCTATCGTATTCATACGGAAGTTGGAAACCAGACGGTAGGAGCTCTTGTAAATGGCGTACTTGTACCTTTAAATACCCCGTTAAAGACCGGCGATGTCGTTGAACTGCGTACCAACAAGAATTCGACTCCTTCGGAAGACTGGCTGAAGATCGTTAAGACCAACCACGCCAGAAACAAGATCAAGGCCTATTTCCAGAAGAAGGAAATGGAAGATAAAGAGGCGTTCATCAAAAACGGTGAAAACCTTCTGAAAGAAGAAATCAGAAAACACGGTCTTGATCTGGATGAATACTTCGACATGAAGAAACTGGACAGAGTCGCAGGTACTTTCCAGCTGCCGAATGCGAATGATCTTTTATATGCCATCGGATGCAAGTCGATGACGCCGATTGCGGTTGTTGAAAAGCTCACAAAACTGGGTAAGAGGGAAGTCGATTTATCACTGCTTGAAAGAATCGCCAAGAAAAATTCCGAAAGAAATCAGTTCGTATCCAGGACCGGCATTGTAGTAACCGGCATCAACTCGATGAAAATCGCCCTGTCGCCTTGCTGTTCACCTGTATATGGCGATGATGTAAAAGGTTTCGTATCCAAAGGACAGGGTATAAAAGTCCATCGATGCGACTGCCCGAATATCGCCCATGAGCGACGTCTCATAGATATACAATGGGATCCGGAAAAACCGGATATCAAGTACCAGACGTCGGTAAAGATCTTTTCAAAAGACAGATCTTACCTGTTGACCGACCTGGTAACCGTTGTTGCCCAGTTCAAGGCCAATCTTACCGCTGTCAACAGTGTCGCCAACAATGAAGATCTGACCGCTACGACCTCTTTGTCTTTCATGGTTACCGATAAAGAACATCTGGAAAACATCATGGCTAACCTGAGAAAAGTCGAAAGCGTCATCTCGGTTGAAAGAGCGATCAAATAGTGCTAGAATTCTTTTATCGATAAGGAAAAGAATCATTATCCTGATTTTCAGCGAGAAGCGTATGGTGAAAGGCTTCATGAAGGATATAGAGGGACACTTCCTTGATGCTTATGAGAATAAGCCGCAGATGCTGCGTTAAAGCTTAAAGCGCATGTCTTTAGATATGAACTAAGGTGGTACCGCGTTATTAACGTCCTTAGAGAGGACGTTTTATTTTATTTAAGGAGGAATTGTTATGGCATATCAGACAGTAAAGGGAACTTACGATATATTACCTGAAACGCTGCTGAAGTTTCAGGATCTTGAAGATCTGTTCCGTCATTTTCTGGAACTTTACGGCTATAAGGAAATTAAAACGCCTGTATTTGAATACACGGGTGTCTTTCAGAAGGAAAACGATACTTCTGATATGGTCACAAAGGAGATGTATACTTTCTCTCCAAACGGCAAGGATTCTCTTACCTTAAGACCGGAAGGAACGGCAGGTGTTGTCCGCAGCTTCGTTGAAAACAAGATGTACGGTACTGCTGAAATGCCTGTAAAGCTGGCCTATATCGAAGAAATGTTCCGTCACGAACGTCCGCAGAAAGGCAGACAGCGCCAGTTTACCCAGATGGGCATTGAAGCCATGGGAGAAAAGGATCCTCTGATCGATGCGGAAGTCATCGCACTGGGTTATTTCTATATCAAGGCTATTGGATTAAATGGTGTAAAAGTACTTGTCAACTCTCTTGGCGATAATGAATCAAGGATGAAATACAAAGATGAACTGATTTCCTACTTTGAACCGCATCAGGATCAGCTTTGTGCTGACTGCCGTAACAGGCTCTACAAGAATCCTTTAAGGATACTCGACTGTAAGATCGATCATGACAGTGAACTCATCGCAAATGCCCCTAAAATGGCTTTAAATGAAGAATCCCAGATGTATTTCGATAAAGTGAAGCACTATCTTGACATTATGGGTATTCCATATGAGATCGATGACAAGCTGGTAAGAGGTCTTGATTACTATACGGATACGGTATTTGAAGTCGTAAGCACCAATGAGGCTTCCGGTTCACAGGCTACAATTTTCGGCGGAGGCAGATACGACAACCTGATCAAGGAAATGGACGGTCCGGATATGAGCGGCATCGGTTTTGCGATCGGCGTAGAAAGACTGCTGATCCTTGCGGAAGCCGAAGGTATATTCGAGGAATATAATCCTTCAATAGACTGCTACGTGATCAACCTGAATGAGGATCCCGATTACATGCTCGAGATCGTCAATGATTTAAGAAATAGCAATCTGGTGACGGAAATGAACTACTACAGCCGTTCCTTGAAGGCGCAGTTCAAGTCTTCCGAAAGAAAGAACGCCAGATTTGTGCTGATCATCGGAGAGGATGAAGTTAAAGAGGAAACAGTTACACTGAAAGATACCCTGACAAAGGCTCAGGAAACAGTTAAGAAAGAAGAAGTATCCGAAAGGATACAGCAGCTGATGGAGGATTATTATGAATAGAGATCATACCTGCGGTGAATTAAGAAGAACAGACGAAGGAAAACATGTCAGACTGGCCGGATGGGTCGCAAAAAGAAGAAATCTCGGTTCCATCGTTTTTATTGACTTAAGAGACAGATACGGCATTACCCAGATCACTTTCGACGAATCACATTCCGACCTGGTAAAAGATGTCAGAAACGAGTATGTTATTGAAGTAGAAGGCACAGTAAGTATCAAGGAAACGGCAAATCCGAAGCTGGAAACAGGAGAGATCGAAGTACTTGCGGACAGCTGCAAGGTTTTATCTACGGCCAAAACCACACCGATGATCATTGCGGATGAAACGGATGCGCTGGAAGACCTGCGACTGAAATACAGATATCTTGATATCAGAAGGAATCCGATCAAAGAAAAACTTCTGTTAAGAGATAAGGTTACTACAATTGTCAGAAAAGTCCTTCACGATGATGACTTCGTTGAAGTTGAAACGCCGATCCTGTCTAAATCGACACCGGAAGGTGCAAGAGACTATCTGGTTCCATCCAGACTGTACAAAGGCAGATTCTATGCCTTACCGCAGTCTCCGCAGCAGTACAAGCAGCTTCTGATGATCGGCGGCATGGACAGATATTTCCAGATCGCCAGATGTTTCAGGGATGAAGATCTAAGAGCCGACAGACAGCCGGAATTCACGCAGATAGACATCGAAATGTCCTTTGCCGATGAAGAAGACATCTTTACGGAAGTAGAGAAGGTCATGAAGGCGATTTTCAAGGAAACAAAAGGAATCACTGATCTGGAATTCCCTAGAATCAAGTATGTAGATGCCATGGATCTGTACGGTTCAGATAAACCTGACCTCCGTTTCGGCAATTCGATGTCAAATGTAACTGATTTGTTCAAGGATTCGCAGTTTGCGGTATTCAAGAACTGCGTTGCCGATGGCGGTATTGTAAAGGCACTGGTATTCAAGAATGTATCAGACAAGCTTTCCCGTAAGAAGTTCGATGAACTGAATGAGTTTGTTAAAATTTACAAGGCAAAAGCGCTTGCTTATCTGAAATACGACAATGATGCATTCTCCGGATCCGTAAACAACGCTTTGCCGGATGAAGAGAAACAGGCTTTAAAAGAAGCTCTCCAGCTTGACAACGGTGATGTCGTTCTGATGATCGCCGATAAGAAAAACATCGCAGAAACAGCCCTGGGAGCCGTTAGAAAGAAACTGGGAGAAGAACTCGATCTCATCGATAAAAACAAGTACTGTTTTGAATGGATCACTGAATTCCCGATGTACGAGTATTCCGAAGAAGAAAACAGATGGGTCTCTGCCCATCATCCTTTTACCGCCCCTAGAGATGAAGACATCGATAAGCTTACCTGCGATCAGGCAAACTGCTATTCCAGAGCCTATGACCTGGTACTGAACGGCTATGAACTGCTTTCAGGATCTGTAAGAATCCACAATTCTGAGATGCAGGCAAAAGTATTTGACGCCTTAGGTCTGACCAAGGAACAGATCAAGAACAAGTTCGGATTCTTCATTGAAGCATTCGACTACGGCGCTCCGCCGCACTGCGGTGTAGGCATCGGTCTGGAAAGACTGATCATGATCCTGTCAGGCACAGACAACATCAAGGATGTCGTAGCCTTCCCGAAAACCGCTACAGCCTACTGTCTGATGTCCGATGCGCCAAACACGGTAGACCAGGATCAGCTGGACTTCCTCGCACTGGAAATCAAAGAAAAGTAATTCAGGGTATTTACTTCTGATAAACGATTTATGTTATAATTTTCTTAGTATTATAGGAGGTATTGAAATGCCAGTAACGATTGATCGTGATTTATGTATTGGCTGCGGCGCATGTACAGGTGTTTGCCCGACCGGTTCTCTGGAACTGGATGAAGAAGGCAAGTCAACATGCAACGAAGAAACCTGTGTTGACTGCGGTGCCTGCGTTGCTACATGCCCGGTAGAAGCTCTGTCACAATAAAACCAAGTCCAACTTGGTTTTTTTAATACTTTTCATTAGAATGGTGTTATGAGTAAAAAAGACTATGTTCTGCCTTCACTGAATGATGCCAGAAGAAGAAACAGAGAGATATCGGAAAAACTGGATTTCTCGCTTGATGAAAAGTATCAGGAACTAGGTAAAAATAAGAAATACTATATTGTTACACACGGCTGTCAGGCGAATCAGAGGGATTCCGAAACGATAGCCGGTATTTTGGATTCCATGGGATATGTGCCATGCGATGATGAAAAGAATGCCGATCTGATCCTTATCAATACCTGCGCGGTAAGGCAGGGCGCGGAAGAGAAAGTTCTTGGAGAGATCGGTGCTTTAAAGCGGTTAAAGACCTATAATCCTGATCTACTGATAGGAATATGCGGATGCATGGCACAGGAAGAAAAGACAGTTCAGCTGATTCTTGAAAAGTATAGACAGGTTGATCTGATTTTCGGTACGCACAACATCACGTCGTTACCGAAGCTTCTGTACGAAATCTATACTGATAAAAAGCGCAAGGTTGAAGTATTCTCCAAGATGGGCGAAATTGTTGAAAACGTTCCTGTCAGCCGTTTCATGTCCCACAAGGCCTGGGTCAACATCATGTACGGCTGCGACAAGTTCTGTACGTACTGTATCGTTCCATACACAAGAGGAAAAGAAAGATCAAGACAGAAGGAAGACATCATCAGCGAGATCAATACGCTGATTGAACAGGGATACAAGGAAGTATGCCTTCTCGGACAGAATGTCAATGCCTATGGAAAAGATCTGAATCAGGACTATACCTTCGGTAATCTTTTGAATGATGTAGCTGAGACCGGCATTCCTAGGATCCGTTTCATGACCTCCCATCCGTGGGATTTCGATGACACGATGATCGATGCCATCAAGAACAACAGCAACATCATGCCTTACATTCATCTTCCGATCCAGTCGGGAAATAGCCAGATCCTTAAGAAGATGAACCGCAGATATACCAGAGAAGAATACTTTGCACTTTATGACAAGTTGAAAAGAGAATTGCCTGGGTTTGCTTTTACGACAGACATTATCGTAGGTTTCCCGAACGAATCGGATGAAGCCTTTGAAGATACATTGAGTGCAGTTGATCATTGTCAATATGACAATGCGTTTACATTCATTTATTCCAAAAGAGAAGGCACTCCTGCGGCTTTGATGGAAGATTCGATTGATCGAAAAGTTAAAGAAGATAGACTGCAGCGGCTGAATGAGAAAGTAGCATATTACGCCAACAAAAACAACCAGCGTTTTAAGGATCAGATCGTAGAAGTTCTAGTGGACGGCTTAAGTAAGCGTAACAGTTCCGTCTATTCCGGATATACTCCGGAAAACAAGCTGGTGAACTTTACCGGAGAGGGTATACATATCGGAGATATCGTAAAAGTGAGAATAACAGAAGTACTCTCTTTCTCGTTGAACGGTGTTCTCGTAGAATAGCTTTTCCTTCTTTTGCATACTCTTTTTTGTCATGTTAAGTGCCGTTTGCGGTATTTGAAAATATCTGTTATTTAACATATAATTACATATGAATTTTGGAGGAAAATAATAGGTGCAGAAAATTAGATTAATGGCACTTGGCGGTCTTGATGAAGACGGCAAGAACATGTACCTGGTTGAAATAGACGGCGATATTTTTATCATTGATGCAGGACTGAAATATCCCAGTGAATCCGAACAGCTGGGCATTGAATACATCATCCCGGACTTTACTTATCTGATTGAACATCAGCAAAGAATCAAAGGTCTTTTCATATCGCACGGACATGACGATGTGATGGGCGGAATAGGGCATCTGCTGAATCAGATCGATGTTGATATATATGCAACAGCATTAACCGCTAGACTGCTGAATGAAGAATTCAAGAAACATAAACTGAAGAATAAGCACATTCATGTGGTTAAGAGAAACGATACGTTTAAGGTAGACAATTATGTGATCCATACTTTCCCGGTCATGCAGTCGATCGCTGACGGGGTGGGCTTCGCTTTTGAGACGGATTCAGGCATGATTGTATATACTTCGGAGTACGTTTTCGACTATGATTTCCTGAACAAGGCTTTCTCCATGGACATCAATGCCTTGTCTTTGATGGGACAGCAGGATGTTCTGGTCATGATGTCGGAATCCGTAGGATCCAACAGAGGAGGCTATACCGCTCCAAAGCACAGGATCACGGATCACATTGAGCACTATTTCGAAGAAACAGACAAGCGTCTGATCATTACTTTATACAGACAGAATCTCTTCAGGATCATGGAGATTCTGGAACTTGCTGCCAAGTACAACAAGAAGGTCTATTTCTATGATCAGGAACACATCAGACTGCTGAATGATGTCGATTCGCTGGATTACTACAAGATCCCAAGAAACATCATACTGGATGAAAAAGACTTCAAGAACGATTTAAACGATGTAATCTGTATCGTATCAGGTTCAGGCAATGAAGTATTCAAGCTCATGAACAACATTGCGATCGGCGAAGACAGGAAGATCGAATTAAGACATGACGATACCGTTATCATCGCTTCACCGGTAGTACCAGGTACGGAGAAAGACGCAACCGCAATGGAAAACGATCTGTATAAGGCCGGAATATCCATTGTCAAACTGAACGCAAAAGAGATCCTTTCGATGCATGCGTCAAAAGAGGATCTGAAAATGATGCTTTATCTGATCAGACCGAAGTACTATCTGCCGATCAAGGGACAGTATTCCGATCTCATCAACAATGCAGATATCGCCGTCGAAATGGGCTATACTCCGGATAAGATCATCATTCTAGACAATGGACAGTTCGCAACCTTCGAGAACGGCAGACTTGCTTCTACTTCCGATCAGATCGAACTGGAAGACAAGGCTATCGATGCTTCGGACATGCGTGACGTATCCGGCATGGTTCTTAGAGACAGAGAAAAGCTCTCGACAGATGGTGCGATCATCTGCGGCGTAGTCCTTGATTTCAATACAAAGAAAGTCATAGGCGGTCCGGACGTACAGTCCAGAGGCGTCATCTATTTGAAGGATGCCGACTACATACTGAATGAAATAGGAAATATTCTGGTATCGACGATCGAAAAAAACGTAGCCGAGAATTCCTACGAAAACATGCAGACAAGGATGGAAGCCAGAGAGCTGATTTCCCGTTATGTACTGAAATCAACAGGCAAAACGCCGATGATACTGCCGGCTATCATAGAAATCAATACAGGAGAAACAAGTGGCAAAGAAGAGTAGCAGATCAAAAAGAACAAAGAAAGAGAGACAGCTGATCTGGAGCATATGTTCCGTCATATCAGGTTTTCTGATCTTTTTTGCGCTTACCAGAATGGGCATAGCCGGTATCGTTATCGATAATTTCTTTACGATACTGTTGGGTTCTTTCTATATCGTGCCTATTCTGACTGTTTTGGGATATTTTATATATGTTCTTTTCTTTGGACAGAAGATAAAACTGACTTCCAGAACGATCACAGGAATCATTCTGTTCAATGTTTCAGTCGTTCTATTGTCTGCTTACCTTGCAGAAGAAATGAGCTCTTTCAGTGAATTCGGTGCTTATCTTAGCGGTTTTAAAGGACAGCTGCTGGCTGAAGACAGATTTCCTTTATCCGGAGGAATTCTAGGAAATGTTCTTTATCTTGGCCTGGTATCAATGGTTTCACAGAAAGGTACATTGATCACGCTTGCTACTTTGATCGTCATTTCACTGATCCTGATGATTCCAGCAGATGTTTTCAGAAGCACATACAGCAGCGCCAAGACGACGATCGTCAAAGAAAGCAAGGAAAGAAGGAAGAAGATCGAAGCCGCCAGAGCCGCAGCCAAGAAAGAGGCAGAACTCAAACGCGCCAAGCTTGCTGAAGAAATGGCCAGACTCAATGAACAGGAAGAAGAAAGAAGACAGAAAGAGCTGGAAAGACAGGAAGCAGAAAGAAAATTAGCCAAAGAAAAAGCACAGAAAGAAGCAGAAGAGAAAGCAAAAAGAGAAGAAAGAGAAAGGATCCTTTCCAAATCTCCGACTTTCATCAATCTGAATGAAAAAGAGATCTACGGCGATCAGAAACCGGAAGAAAACACTCCGGTAAAGAACGAAACAGAAACTTTTATTCCGGGAACTTCTTCTGAAAATACGCCTAAAGTATTAAAAGTCAAAAAGACCAACTGCGCCTATCATCTGCCGAAACCTTACGAAGACTATCTGGAAACGGTATCTTCGAAATCTTCAAGCATCAACAAGACTTCCGCAGCCGTAAAAGGCGAGAAAGTCATTGAAATACTCAAGAACTTCGGAATCAGTTCAGAACTGCTGAATACCTATATCGGACCATCCGTTACCAAGTTTGAAATCAAACCGGACAGTTCCGTAAAGATCAACAAGATCATGAACATCTCCGATAACATCAAGATGGAACTGGCAGCCAAGGACATCCGTATTGAAGCGCCGATCCCAGGAAGAAGCGCCGTAGGTATCGAAATACCGAACGTTGAACCGATTCCGGTAAGAATGCTGGATCTGATCAGAAACATTCCAAAGGAAAAGAGAAAGAATGAACTGCTGTTCGCTTTAGGAAAAGACCTGATGGGACAAGGCGTTTACTGTGATCTGACCAAGATGCCGCATCTTTTGATCGCAGGAGCTACCGGATCTGGTAAGTCCGTATGTATCAACAGCATCATCGTTTCACTGCTGCTTAGAGTACATCCTGATAACGTAAAGCTGGTTCTTGTTGATCCGAAGAAAGTTGAATTCACTTCATTCAAGGATATTCCGCATCTCTTGTGGCCAATCATTGACGATGCGCAGATGGCCGCAAACATGCTAAAGAAGATTGTCGTGATCATGGAGGAAAGATACGAAGCTTTTGCCGCAGCAGGAGTCAGAAATATCGATGCTTTCAATGCCTTGGCAGATGAACACAATGCACATCTTAAGATAGGCGATTCCCCGATGAACAGACTCCCTTACATGGTAGTAATCATCGATGAGCTTGCCGATCTGATGGCGATTGCAGGAAAGGATGTAGAACTATCCATACAGCGTATCACTCAGCTTGCCAGAGCATCAGGCATTCATTTGATCGTAGCGACACAGAGACCGTCCACAGACGTCATTACCGGTCTGATCAAATCGAATATACCTTCCAGGATTTCCTTCGCTGTAGCGTCTTCTATCGACTCTAGAACGATATTGGATCAGACTGGCGCTGAAAGACTGTTAGGTAACGGAGACATGCTTTATTACCCGCAGGGAGAAACAGCTCCGATCAGACTGCAGGGCGTATTTGTGACAGATAGAGAAATCAATGTGATTACCGATTATGTCAGATCGCAGGCAAAACCGGAATATGAAGACTCCTATTATGAATTCCTGACCAATATGAACGGTACGACTGTTATGGCGGCAGGAAGCGTTAATGCGAATGAAAACGATTCTTTGTATGATGATGTCGTAGAATTCGTAAAAGCCCAGCAGAAAGCTTCTACTTCGCTACTGCAAAGAAGATTCGGTATCGGATACAATAGAGCCGCCAGACTGATCGATACGCTGGAAGATCGAGGAATCATCGGACCGGCAAACGGTGCAAAGCCGAGAGAAGTATATATCAAGGAAGATGAAGAATAGGATACAGAAATGTATCCTTTTTTATGTCTTCAAGTGATAAAAAAATGAAGTTTTCTGATAAAAACATGAGAATTCTTTATCAGCGATCAGTGTTAGATTAAAGATGCAGGTAATAGAAAGGATGAGAATGAATGCATTTTATTTAGTCGGCAGGA
The DNA here is from genome assembly GCA_964529805.1 of uncultured Solobacterium sp. Taxonomy (GTDB): domain Bacteria; phylum Bacillota_I; class Bacilli_A; order Erysipelotrichales; family Erysipelotrichaceae; genus Colivicinus. The sequence continues at coordinate 28,202 of CAZGZT010000014.1, forward strand.
TCATTGAAGAGCCTGAGAAACTGGAAACGGCAAACGGAATTAAGCTATGCAAGGTTAGAATCGCCGTGGAGAAGAACAGCAAGGACTCAAGCGAGACCTATGAAGTCTATGAAATCGTGATGTTCCGTTCACTGGCGGAAGAAAGCTATGAACCGGGACAGTATCTGGCAGTCAACGGCAAGCTTCAGGCCAACAATTACGAGAAAGACGGAAACTACTATTACAATGCCAAACTTCTGGCCAATGCTGTCGCATTTGTCGGAAACTAGATGATTCCCTGTCTTATGACAGGGTTTTTTTGTATAATGAAGCTATGTTTGATTCATTACAGGAAAAACTAACAAAATCGCTTAGAAACATCCAGGGCAAGGGTCGTCTTTCCGAAAGAAACATGGAAGAAACTCTGAAGGAGATCCGTATTGCCTTACTGGAATCCGATGTCAACTATACTGTCGTTAAGAACTTTCTGGAAAGAGTAAGACAAGAATCCATAGGTAAGGATGTTCTGAATTCCGTAGAACCGGGGCAGCTTCTGGTTAAGATCGTTCACGACGAGATCGTAAAACTGCTGGGAGATGAAGACAATTCTCTGCATTTCAACGAAAAAGGTCTGACATTGATCATGGTTGTCGGTCTTCAGGGTACAGGTAAGACGACGCAGGCTGCCAAGCTGGCGAATCTTTTGAAGAAGCAAGGCAGAAAACCGATCCTGATTGCCGGAGACATCATTCGTCCTGCCGCCATTGAACAGCTGCAGTCTTTAGGAAAACAGATCAATGTTGAAGTTTATTCACAAGGACTCGATGTTTCGGTATTGACCCAGATCAAGAATGGTATTTCACATGCTAAGCTGAAAGGCTACGATACCGTCATTATCGATACCGCAGGACGTCTGCAGATCGATGAAGTTCTGATGAAAGAACTGAAGGACATCAAGGATTCCATCCATCCGCAGGAGATCCTTTTGACCGTAGATGCTTTAACCGGTCAGGATATCGTCAATGTAGCGAACGCCTTTAACGATCTATTAGAAGTAACAGGTCTGATCCTGACGAAGTTTGATGGCGATTCCAAAGGCGGTGCAGCCTTATCCGTAAAAGCTGTAACCGGTGTTCCAATCAAGTTTACCGGAACAGGCGAAAAGATTACCGATATTGAGACCTTCTATCCGGAACGTCTTGCCCAGAGGATCCTGGGCATGGGCGATGTTGTCTCTTTCGTTGAAAAAGCGCAGGAAGAGATGGACATGAAGAAAGCGGAAGAAACCGCCAACCGTTTGATGCAGGGAAAATTCACAATGGATGATCTGCTCAATTCCATCGAACAGTCCAGAAAGCTGGGACCTCTATCATCCATTATGAGAATGATGCCGGGAATGTCCGACATGGCCAATGCGATCAATGATCAGGATGCCGACAAGGAACTCAAGTCCATCCGAGCCATCATTCAGTCCATGACACCTGCGGAAAGAGAAGACCCATCCATTATGCGTTCTTCTCACAAAAGAAGGATCGCCAAGGGTTCCGGTACGACCGTTGATCAGGTTAATAAACTATGTAATCAGTACGACAAGATGAAGAAGATGTTCAGGAATCTGTCTTCTTTACAGTCGATGTTCAAGATGTAAGATGTGCGGAAGATATCATTTCGGAATCCTTCCCGACAAGAAAGGGAAGCAGATCAAGGAAAGAGCGGAAAAACTGAATCTCGTCTACAAGGAAGGCGAGATTTTTCCTACTGATCAGGTATTATGTATCATTCCTGTTGAAAACAAGGTAGATCTTGCAACCATGAAGTGGGGGATCAAGAACAAGTCTCTACAGATCAACGCGAGAGTGGAATCCTTAAACGATAAACCTTCCTACGATGAAATGAAAAGAAACAGATGCGCCGTCATCTGCAACGGCTTCTATGAATGGGACAGCAACAAGAATAAACACTATGTCAGTTTTGATGAAGAATACGTCTATCTTGCCTGCATTTTCAACAAAAACAAAGAACTGCTGATTCTGACCAGAAGTGCTGATGATGAATTTAGACATATTCATGACCGCATGCCGATCATCATGAATCAGAAAGAAATGCTGAAATACATCCACAATGAAGATATGGTATTCGAGAAAAAGAAACTGAACATCAAAAACATCGATGAAGAAATCACATTATTCTAATGAGTCAAGTAAAAATACTTGACTCTCATTTTGTTTTGTGTCATGATAGTTGAGTAATCAAAGGAGGAAGAAGATGGTAAAGCTTAGATTAAAGAGAATGGGTGCCAAGAAAGTGCCTTTCTATCGTATCGTTGCTGCTGACGCAAGAGCGCGCAGAGACGGCAGAGATATCGAAACCGTTGGAACTTACGATCCGACAAAACAGCCTGCAATCGTTAACATTGATGAAGAAAAAGTACTGAACTGGTTAAATAAAGGCGCTGTTCCTACTGATACTGTACGTAGTCTGTTATCGAAGAACGGTACCATGAAGAAATTCCTGGAATCGAAGAAAAGCAAATAAATGATCGATCTGGAAAAAGTATTGCTGAATATCGTTAAGCCTTTATGCTCCGACAGTGAATCGGTTACGGTAAAACAGATGGAAAGTCTGAATGCCAATGAACTGCTGCTGTATGTCTATGCGCCAAGTGAAGACATTGCCAGACTGATCGGAAAGAAGGGTTTAATGGCTAATTCGATTCGTCAAATGTTACAGGTTGCTTCAAAAATCGAGAACAAACATATTTCGATCAAGTTTGAGGCTTTATAAGAGATGAATAATCATCTCTTTTTTTATATAATATAGGCATGGAATTTGTAGAAATAGGGAAAATCGTCAATACATTCGGTATCAAGGGAGAGCTTAAAGTAGCTGCATACACGGATTTTGTTTCGGAACGCTTTAAGAAGGGTTCTGCCGTCTATGTTTCCGATGAGCACATTCCTTTTACTGTCAAGTCATATAAGGAACACAAGGGCTTCCTTCTGGTTCTGTTTAAAGATAACGAAGACATCAATCTTGTAGAAAAATACAAGAACCAGCTCATATACAAGGCTAAGAAAGACATCAAGCCTTTAAAGAAAGGGGAATACTATTTCTCCGATCTGATTGGACTGGATGTTTATGTAGAAGGTGAACTGAAAGGCAAAGTACTGAAAGTAGAAGAAGGCATCCGTAACAACAATCTTCGTATCAAGAAAGAAGAAGACGGGAAAGAATGTCTGGTTCCTTTCCTGCCGGTATTCATCGAGAATGTTAATCTTCAAGAAAAACGTATCGATGTGATCAAGATGGAAGGACTTCTATGAAAATAACGGTTCTGACGCTGTTTAAAGACATGTACAAGGGTTTTCTCAATGTCTCGATCATTCATCGTATCCTGGAGAAAAAGCTCGCAGAAATCGAAATAATCGATATCAGAGACTATTCTTTCGACAAACACCGTCATGTAGATGATACGCCATACGGCGGCGGTGCGGGAATGCTGATGAAAGTGGATGTCGTACATCATGCCATTAAAGAAAACAGTAATGATAATACTCATGTGATTCTTACTTCACCTAAAGCAAGCCCATTGAAACAGGAAGATCTGATCCGTCTATCCAAGGAAGAAGAGATCCTGATCATCTGCGGCCATTACGAAGGTATAGACTACAGGATAGAGAAATACTTAGACGAGAAAGTAAGTATCGGAGATTACATCCTGACCGGAGGAGAGCTTCCTTCCATGGTGCTGATCGACGGTATACTGCGCCTTCTGGATGAAGGAATATCATCGGACTCTTTAAAGGAAGAATCCTTCAACAACGGTCTTTTGGAATACCCGCAGTACACCAGACCTGTCGAATACGACGGAGAAAAGGTTCCTGAAGTGCTGCAGAACGGCAACCATGCGGAAATAAGAAAATACAACCTGAAAATGGCTCTTAAAGAAACACTGATATACCGTCCAGATCTTTTGGAAAACAGACAATTAACAAAAGAAGAATCAAAGCTCCTGGAAGAGATTAAGGATGAACTGCAGATAAACGAATAAAAGATCTGTTTTACTGTTAAAACTATAAGAAGTATTTGATTTAATGACTCACTTATGTTATTCTAATTAAGCGCTGTTCCGCTTTTCTATATGATTATGAACAGATGTCTATATTGTGTAAAGGAGAAAAGATGAACTTAAATTTAGTAAACGAGATCACTAAAGAACAGATGAGATCCGATCTTCCGGAATTACGTCCAGGACAGACTGTTCGTGTCGACGTTAAGATCAAGGAAGGCGACAAGTCACGTATTCAGGCTTATGAAGGAATTGTTGTAAAGGTACAGGGTTCCGGTATCGGACAGACATTTACCGTTAGAAAGATATCTTCCGGTGTTGGTGTTGAAAGAACGTTCCCTGTTCATTCACCGATCATCGATAAGATCACGGTTGTCAGAAGAGGCAAGGTCAGAAGAGCGAAACTGTTCTATCTGAGACAGCGTTCCGGCAAGTCCGCGAAACTGAAAGAGATCAGATAATTCTGAAAAGCTGCGATAAGCAGCTTTTTTATACTATAATGGTAGAGATGAAAAAGAATTCTTTCTGGGAACTGGTTAGATTTGTATTCTCCGTAGCGGCAATTACGTTCATTTTGATGCGTTTTGTTCTGCTTCCCTGCGTTGTGCAGGGCGACAGCATGTTTCCTTTTCTGCATGATGGAGACTATGGTTTTTCTTTTATTATTACCAGAAATATTAACGTTAACCGTTTTGACGTAGCGGTAATCAAAGTCAAGGATGAAAAACTCCTTGTCAAAAGAGTGATCGGTCTGCCTGGAGAACAGATCAGCTATAAAGACAATAAACTGTATGTGAACGGCGTTTATGTGGAAGAACCGTTCCTGCAGGAGAACGTTAATACATCAGATCTTGAAATAAAGCTCTCCGATAATGAATACTACTGTCTGGGAGACAACAGAAACATTTCTCGTGATTCAAGATACTACGGGCCTTTCAGTTCCGATATTATTCTGTCAACGCATCTATTCGTTCTGTATCCATTCAAGGATATGGGTTTTAAGTAAATTAGTAGTAGATATTGATCGGCGTACCGATATCTGCTGCTTCATAAAGCTTTGCGACCATATCCGTAGGCATATTGATGCAGCCGTGGGAAGGATCGTTCTTCCAGATGTTTCCGCCGAATTCACTTCTCCATGAAGCGTCATGGAATCCGATCACATGACCGCCGTTGTAGTAGCTTGGAGAACCGAATCCGATCCAGTATTCCACATATTCCGTATATTCGGCGCCTACCAGTGTAGCGCCTCTTTTTTTGTACTGTACCGTATAGGATCCCTCCGGGATAGCTTCTGAATCCGGAGCAAAGTCGTTGTTTCCGGTAACGACATCGCAGCTGAAAATCAGATTTCCTTTCTCATAGTAGTAGAGTTTCTGCTTGCCGTAGGACACTTCGATCAGTTTATCGCTTGTATCTACGGTATCATTGATCCATTCGATGACGAGAGTAGAATCTCTTGTGCTAAGCAAAATCTTTCTGAGAGCCGATTTAAAGGCATTCCTGTTGATGTATTCCGTGTCCGATACATTATATGTCTCGGCGATCGTATGACTGTATTCCTCGATCTTAACATCATCACAGATGAAATCATTATCTTCCAGAATCAGAAGATCTCCGAATTCTCTGCCCTGTAAAGAGAATACCGTTGTATCGTTGACAACGATAGTGATGGTTTTATCCAGGATCTTCTGTAAAGAATTCAACTGATCTTGCAGATCTTCGGCACTGGTATTGGATTCAGCCTTATGATAAAGATCTCTCAGATCAATCACATTGATCCCTGAACCATTTACAAAAGCATCCGTTTCTTCCAGGATCTTATTGACAGCGGTATCCTTGTCGATATAACAGCCGTCGTTTCCGTCGACGATCCTTAATCGGTAGTCTGAATACTCAATGTGCGTATCCGTAGGCTTAATGATGTTTTCATCCTTGAAGCAGTATAGATTATCAAGCAGTTTGAGATATACTTCCTTGTCGTATTCTCCGAAAACACTGACGCTTTCAAGCTGCTGAGGCTGAAAGAACGAAGTAAACCAAAGAGTAGTATCCTGTGCTTCTATCAAAGGCAACAGATCATGAGAAAGTTTAGCGGACGCTTCGTTGGTAAGATCGATCTTGTCTCTGTATTCGTCTGTACCGTTGATATCCTTTTCAATGATGTAGATCTTGGAAGGAATCATTGAAGTCAGTTCTTCCGCATCTTCCTTGTTCAGCATTGATACGTCAATGTCATTGATAAAAGTATTCGGAAGAAAATGCGAACGGAAATATATCAGACCGAAAAGATATGCTCCGGCAATCAGTAGTATGAACGATAAGACACAGATCAGGATGATCTGTTTTTTCTTTGTCAGTTTTTTCATCAAATCTAATTATATGGCATTTACAGGGTTTTTAGATAAAATAGAATCGTAAAGGATACCTGAATGAGTGAAAAAGCGACAAATATAAATTGGTTCCCGGGTCACATGGCAAAAGCCAGAAGACAAATGGAGGAACAGCTGAAGAGCGTAGATATCGTCATTGAACTAAGAGATGCCAGAATACCGGATGCTTCAGCGAATCCTTTGATCGGTGAACTGTCAAAAAACAAGCCTGTTCTTGTCATATTAAACAAAGCCGATCTTTCCGATCCTGATCAGAATAGATTATGGAAGGATCGTTTTGAACATTGCCTTATTTGTGAAAGTACTGGTAAACCGATCGATAAAGAAGTCGTAAATAAAGTCAAGGAAATTCTGAAGGATAAGCTGGAAAAAGCAAAAGCCAGAGGAATCAGGAAAAAAGTCTTAAGAGCGATGGTAGCAGGTATACCGAATGTCGGGAAATCTACTTTTATCAACAATATCGTTAAGAAAAAAGCCGCCAAGGCTGAAAACAGACCAGGTGTAACCAGATCCCTACAGTGGATCAGAATCAATGAAGACGTAGAACTGCTGGATACTCCTGGCGTACTGTGGCCGAAATTCGAGAATCAGGACGATGCCAGACTGCTTGCTCTGCTTGGTTCGATCAAGGATGATATCCTTGATAAAGAAGATCTTGTCCTGTATGCTCTGGATTATCTGAAGAAAGAATATCCTGGAGTTATACAAAATAGGTATGGAATAGATGAAGGCTGTGAAGATCTTCTGGAGGAAATCGGCAGAAAGAAACAGCTTCTGGATCAGAATGGAACAGTTAACAGATTAAGAACCATCGACATGATCCTGAAAGACATAAGAAACAGTAAACTGGGAAGGATAAGCTGGCAAAGTGCTGGAGAATAGATATGAAAAAGAATACTGGTCCATGGATCAGTATGTCATGGGCATAGATGAAGCAGGAAGGGGGCCTTTGTGCGGACCTTTGGTTGTGGCCTGCTGCGTTTTGCCTATCAATTACATGAATGAAGAGATCAACGATTCTAAGCAATTGACAGAGAAGAAAAGAGAAGAACTGTTTAAACAGATCATCAAGGATGCCCACCATTTTGAATTCCGCATCGTTTCTCCGAAACAGATCGATGAACTGGATATCTATCATGCGACACAGAAAGCCATGGATGAACTAAGCAAGTCCACTAAGATCCATTCCGTTACGCTGACCGATGCAATGCCATTACACCGTTATGATACTGTTGACATTATCAAAGGCGATGCCAAGTCCATATCCATAGCAGCCGCAAGCATACTCGCAAAAGTTTTAAGAGACCACATCATGCTGGGATATGATGTTTTATATCCTCAATATGAGTACAGAAACCATAAGGGTTACGGTACAAAAAGACATCTGGAACTGATGGATGAATACGGTTTAAATGAGATATATCGTTATTCCTATAAACCTTGTAAAGACAGACAGCTCAAGTTATTTTAATTTCATTTAGGAATTGACGTTTTTTTCGGGAATAATGTATTGAATGGACAGAGAAGTGCTGATCTCGTATTCTTTATGTTATTACGGGAACTATCAGAAGATCCTGAATGCGATTCGGGAAGAGGAATCCGTTCCCGATAGATATGTAGAGAATGCCATAACAATACTGGATGATGTTTATCCGGATAAACTGAAGGATCTGAAGTATCCTCCTTTTGTCTTGTACTACAAAGGAGATATAAATCTCTTAAAAACGAATATGATAGCCGTAGTAGGATCAAGAGATCCCTGCAGTTATGCATTAGAAGCCACTAGAGCCCTGATACAGGCGAATCAGGATAAAACAGTAGTATCAGGTATGGCAAAAGGAATCGATGCCTGCAGCCATTTCTATGCGTCTAAAACGATAGGTATACTGGGATGCGGGATAGATTATGTTTATCCGAAGTGTAATAAAGAACTGTTTTATAAAACAGAAAGAGAAGGACTGCTACTATCGGAATATCCATTCAATGTCAAGCCGATCGCTTATCACTTTCCGTTTAGAAACAGACTGATTGCAGCTCTATCGGATAAGGTATATATCATGCAGTCAGATCTGAAATCAGGAACAATGACGACTGTCAATGCAGCTTTGGAACTAGGCAAGGACATCAGAGTTCTGCCTTACGACATCTTTCATATCCGCGGCAGAAACAACAATAATCTGATCTATGAAGGAGCGCAGCCGATCAGGTATGAAGAAATTGCATTTTAGATTAAATTGTGTAAAGATAGGGAATTGTTAAAGGTAAAAACATGAAGAATCTGGTAATTGTTGAATCACCGTCTAAGTCAAAAACGATTGAGAAGTATCTCGGAAAAGATTTTACTGTCACTTCTTCCAAAGGCCATATCTGTGATCTTGCGACGAGAGGTAAGGAAGGACTGGGAGTAGACATTGAGAACGGTTTTAAACCGACTTATGAGATCTCGGAAGATAAAAAGAATGTTGTAAAACAGCTCAAACAGCAGGTCAAAAATGCTGATTTTGTATATCTGGCAACCGACCCGGATAGAGAAGGAGAAGCAATTTCCTGGCATCTGGCAAGAGAGCTGGGACTGGATCTGAATGAGAACAACCGTATTGTGTTCAATGAAATCACCAAGAACGCGGTCATCAATGCTTTGAATGAACCGCACAAGATTGACATGGCTTTAGTCAGATCGCAGGAAACAAGAAGGATCCTCGATAGAATAATCGGTTTTAAGCTATCTAAACTTCTGCAGAAGAAGATCGGTTCCAAATCTGCCGGCAGAGTGCAATCCATTGCCTTAAGAATGATCTGTGACAGAGAGAAAGAGATCAATGCCTTTGTTCCGGAAGAATACTGGACGATTACAGCCAAACTGGATAACGGTCTTGATACGGAACTGACGAAATACAGGAACAAAAAGCTTGAAATCAAGAATGAAACACAGGCTGACGAGATCCTGAATTCCCTAGGACCTGATTTTGTTTTGACAGATATCTCTGAAAAGTCAAAGAAGCGTTCCGCATTCCTGCCTTTTATTACGTCTACACTGCAGCAGGAAGCATCCATTAAACTTGGTTTTGGATCAAAGAAAACGATGATGGTAGCTCAGACTTTATACGAAGGTGTCGAACTGAAGAACGGTGCACAGGGTTTGATTACCTATATGCGTACAGACTCTACGAGACTTTCAAAAGAATTCATTACTGCTGCGATGGATAAGATTGAAAACGAATACGGTAAGGAATACAAAGGTTTCTATAGAGTAAAGAACGATGAAGGTTCTCAGGATGCCCATGAAGCAATAAGACCTACCAGTCTTTCCAATGATCCGGAGTCTGTAAAACCTTATCTGACAAACGATCAGTATCGCCTGTATAAGTTCATCTATATCAGAGCGCTAGCTTCACTGATGGCTGATGCGGTATTCAGCAGCGTTACATATTCATTTGACAATAATGAATATCTGTTTACTGTTTCAGGATCAAAAATGGAATTTGACGGTTTCCTTAAAATCTATAGCGATTATGACAAGTCAAAGGATATTATTCTACCTAAATTAAACAAGAACGATGTATTCAAAGCGAAGAAGATCGAAAAGCTTCAGCACTTTACGGAAGCTCCGGCAAGATATACGGAAGCTCGTCTGATCAAGGCTCTGGAAGAAGAGGGTGTAGGAAGACCTTCTACTTACGCTACGATCATTGATACGATCGTTAAGAGAAACTATGTAGAACTGAAGAAAGCCAGCGATTCCGGTAAAACGAAGTTCTTCTTCCCGACAAAGCAGGGCATTCTGACGGATGAAAAACTAAGAGAATACTTCCAATCTGTCATTAACGTCAAATATACGGCAGAGATGGAATCTGAACTCGATGAGATTGCCGAAAATAAACTGGATAATGTGAAAGCTTTAAGCAAGTTCTATGATAAATTTCAGCCATTGGTTGATTCTGCCTATGATTCCATGGAAAAACTGCAGCCGGAAAAGACAGGAGAGATCTGTCCGGAATGCGGCGGAGATATTGTGATCAGAAACGGAAGATACGGTAAATTCAAGTCCTGTATCAATTATCCGACATGCAGGTGGCATGAATCTTTAGTCAAGAAAGAAACACCGGAAGATACAGGAAGAAGCTGTCCGAAGTGCGGGAAACCGTTACTGAAACGTAAATCAAGATACGGAACCTACTTCATCGGCTGTTCCGGATATCCGGAATGCAGCTATATCGAGTCGATTGAAGGACAGGAAAACAAAAGATACTCAAAAAGAAGAAAGAATGAAAGTTAGAGTCATCGGAGCCGGTCTGGCAGGATGCGAAGCAGCCTATCAGCTGGCAAAAAGAGGGATACAGGTAGATCTTTATGAACAGAAACCTGTCAAAAGACATGAGGCTTTTAAGACCGATAAGTTTGCGGAACTGATCTGTTCGAACTCCTTAAGAAGCGATGATCTGAATAATGCGGTAGGACTTCTGAAAGAAGAGATGCGGATTCTGGATTCTTTAATCATGTCTGCTGCCGATAAGTACAGAATTCCTGCAGGAAAATCATTAGCCGTAGACCGTAACGGTTTTTCAGAATACATAACTGATCAGATCGAAAAAAACGAAAACATCAGTGTTATTCATGAAGAAATAACGGAAATCGATCCAAGAATTCCGACAATCATTGCTGCCGGACCTTTGTGCGAAGGAAAGCTTGCGGAAGAATTAGGAAAACTCTGCGGAAACAGTTTTCTGCATTTCTATGATGCTGTATCTCCGATCGTTGAAAAAGATTCGATTGATTTTAATCATGCCTATTACAAATCCCGTTATGATGATGAAAATGTAGGAGATTATATCAACTGTCCATTAACAAAAGAAGAATTCGAAGACTTCTACCAGACCATCATTAAAGCAAAAAAGATCGATGTACATGAAATCGATGATGAAAAGTATTTTGAAGGCTGCATGCCTTTTGAGGAAATGGCAAGAAGAGGCATAAAAACGCTGCTTTTCGGTCCGATGAAGCCGGTTGGACTTGAGCATGACGGTATACGTCCTTATGCGGTCGTACAGCTAAGAAAAGACAATGCGATTGATACTTTATATAACGTAGTAGGATTTCAGACACATCTTACATTTAAGGCACAGGAAGAAGTTTTAAAGAAAGTTCCTGCCTTGCACGATGTTCGTATTGTAAGGTATGGCGTTATGCATCGTAATACCTACGTAAATTCTCCGGGAATCATCAACAATAGATATCAGTTCATCAACTATCCGAATATGTTTATTGCCGGTCAGATATCCGGTGTAGAAGGATATGTTGAATCAGCAGCCAGCGGACTATATGCTGCAATACAGCTTTCACGTTATCTGAAAGGGGAACCTGATTGCGAACTTGGTTCAGATACGATGATGGGAGCTATGGCAAATTACATTTCCGATAAGAACATCACAAAACTTGAACCGATGAATGCCAATTTCGGTATATTCCGCTGCGAGTATTCCGGTTCCAAGAAGGATAAAAAAGCCTTTTATGTAGAACACGCGTTGAATGCCGTGAAGGAGTTTGCTAAACATGTATGAACTTCTTGACGAATTTATAGTTTACATAAAAGACAAAGGCAGCGGTTCTGATGCGACTGCCGATTCCTACGGAAGAGATATCCGCAGGTTTATTGAATATCTGGATTCCAATGGAATTGATGACTTTTCTAAAGTGGAAAAAGATACGGTTTTTGACTATATCTCCGATTTAAGATCCGGTAAGATCACCAGAGGAAAGATCACGAATTCAACATATGCCAGAAACATGAGTTCATTAAGATCTTTTTACAGATATCTGTGTGAAAGAAAGATCTGCAGCAAGAATCCGTTCTTAAGTTTTAAGAAAATACACGTCGAGAAACATCTTCCTGATGTACTGACGATCGATCAGATCTACAGGATCCTGAATGTTTTTGACATGGAAGATCCTTTGGAAATAAGAAACAGATGCATCATCGAGATGATTTACGCCTGCGGACTGCGTATTTCGGAGTGCTGCGACCTGAAACTGAATGATGTTGACAGGAGTCAGATGCTGGTAAGAGTGATCGGTAAAGGAAACAAGGAACGAATGGTTCCGTATTATCCTGCTTTGAACGACATTCTAATTAAGTATCTGAGAGAATACCGCAGTAAATATGCCGATTATGATTTTCCGTATTTGTTTGTTTCAACCCGCCGTGGTAGAATATCACCTAGGAGTGTTCAGCTCCTTCTGGAAGATGTCAGAACCAGGTCAGGTCTTGAGGTCGATATCCATCCGCACATGCTGAGGCATTCATTTGCAACACATCTGCTGGATAACGGTGCAGATCTTAGAACCGTGCAGGAACTGCTGGGACACGAGAATCTTTCTACGACTCAGCTTTATACCCATCTGACATTTGATAGATTGAAGAAAGCGGTAGAAAAGGCGCATCCACACGCAAAATGAAGAAATACAAATTAGATTTAAGATTTCTGTATTTAATGATTCCATTGCTCTATCTGGAACTTGTTTTTCATCTGATCCAGTTTAAGAGCTATGATATCTTCAACATTTTAAGAATGTTTTTGTTTGTTCAGTTCTTTTCTATACTGATCTGTTATATCTGTACGAGATTTAAGAGCCGTAAGGTATACTACATCGTCGGTTTGATTGTAGTAACATGGTTCAGTATATATACTTTTGTAGAACTCATTTTTAAGAACTTCATGGGTGATTTCTATTCTTTTGGTACTGTGTCCGATGGAGCCGCAAGAATCGCCCAGTATGCCTTTATTTTCGTCTCTAATGCGAAACCGATATTCTATCTTTGTCTTCTGACGATATTGATCTATATCCTGCTGTTTAAATTCGCAAAATTCAATGAAAAAGGACCTTTCCAGCTACCTTTGATCATCTGCATTCTTTCTTTCCTGCTGATGATTCCAATCTTCAATCTGGGAAGCGGAATGACACCGTTATCAACGATTTACGACACTTTCTCAAACAAGGATATTCTGATCGATAAGACAGGAATCGAGCACTTCTTTTTCAGAGATCTGACTGCACTAGTATACAAAGCACCTGAACAGATCGTTATCGAAATTCCTGATGAGCCAGATGAACCGGAAGTTCCGGAAACTGTCGTAAAGACCAGAAAGATCGATGATACAGAATGGAAAAAAATCGCTGAGAGTGAAGAGAATTCCAACATGCAGACGATCGACAAGTATCTGATGAGCAAATCGATTACCCAGCCGAATGATATGACCGGTATGTTTGAAGGGTACAACTTCATCTATTTCATGGTAGAAGCCGGAGACTACATGATGATCGATAAGGAACTTACTCCGACTCTGTATAAGATGTACAGTGAAGGACAGACATTCTATAACCATTACACGCCTGTCTATTCCTGCGCTACCGGCGAATCGGAATTCGTATCATATACATCTATCTTCCCGTATGTTAACGTTTGTACGCCGAACTATGTTGCCGGCATTCAGTTCTATGAGGCTTTGCCGTATCTGTTCAAGAACAAAGGATATAAAACCTTCGGATTGCATAACTGGAGAGATGAATTCTATGAGCGTAAGATCATTCTGCCTGCCTTAGGTGTTGATGAATTCTACGACATCGATGACATCTGGCAGGATACTTCAATCAAGCATACCAACGGATGGCAATCCGATACAATGCTGATTGAACAGGCGATAAAGCACATGGAAGAAACAAACGGCAAGTTCTTCTGCGATATCATCACTTCCGTCATGCATTTCCCTTATGATGAATCTTCCTACTGGGGAGACTATTATATTGATGAAGTTAATGAAGTACATCCTGACTGGCCATACGACTATAAACGTTATATGTCCAAGTGCATGGATTTCGATAACGGTATGAAGATTCTGCTTGATTATCTGGAAGAGAAAGGAATCGCCGAGAATACCGTCATCTGTTTCTATTGCGATCATCGTCCTTACTGGATCAGTTATCGGGATACTCCATATGACAGAATCATGGAGTATACGCAATGGATCAATCCGGACCGCAGCGGAGAATACGGCCAGTATCGTTCACCGTTCGTCATTTACTGTAAAGGTACGCCTAAGAACGTCTGCTACAACTACTGTTCAACGCTGGACCATGTTCCGACGATCGCTAACTTGTTTGATTTGAACTATGATCCAAGACTGTACATGGGCGTCGACGCCTATAACGGCAACAATACTGTAATCTTCCCAAGCGGAAACTGGCTGAATGAAACAGGCGTTTATGATGCGACTACCGAAAAGTTTACGCCTGCCGATCCAAACAACGCACCGGATGAGAACCAGATCATGAAGACGAACACTTACGTTCAGAATACGATCAAGATCTCTTATCTGATATTTGATGAAGATTATTTCTCCAAGAGAAGAAGCATATGCAGTCCAAGATAGGCTGCATATTTTCTATGAGCTGAATGTGAATTATGAATATTAAGAAAGTATTTGATACCAATTTAGATAAAGAAATCAAGTCGATCATGTTTGATTCTAGAAAACTGAATCCTGATTCGATCTTTTTTGCCATGAAAGGCAAGATCAATGACGGTCACAGTTTTATTGACCAGGCGATCGATAATGGTGCTGTAGCAA
>CAZGZT010000015.1:0-42947 GCA_964529805.1 uncultured Solobacterium sp.
TAGGAAGAAACAAAGTTTTCCGGGTCTCCGACCAGGAAATCGATGAATTTATCGGATGATAGAAGTCTGCCGTTCTTGATGAATAGACCGGTGATGGCAATATAACCGTCTTCCGCATGGTAATTGAACACATCAAAGGATTCCCGGTTGTTTTTCTGGACGTTCTGTTTCTGATTGGTCTGTCCGATGTCTTCGATCAGATCTCTGTAGTATGCCGCATTTTCATAATCCAGACATTCTGTTGCTTCGTTCATCTTATTTCTAAGATTCTGAATAATCTTACGACTATCACCGTTCAGGAATTCTGTGATCTGATCCTTAACCCTTTCGTTTTCTTCTGGATCGATCTGATACTTGCAATATCCAGGACATTGGCCTAAATGATAATAAAGACAGACGTCTTTTTTCAAAGTATCGCACTTTCTTGTCGGATACAGCTTGTTGATCAGTTCAACCATGTTTCTGGCAGCGCCGACATCCGGGAAAGGACCGTAGATCTTTTCTTTGTATCTGGTTTTCTTTTTCAGTCTGACGACAGATACATAAGGTTCATCACAATCCTTTAACAGGATATAAGGATATGATTTGTCATCTTTGAAGACGATATTGTATTTCGGGTCGTATTCCTTGATCAGGTTGTATTCCAGAATCAGTGCTTCCTTTTCTGATGAAGTAACGATGTATTCGAAATCCGCGATATTTCTGACGAGTTTTGTTGTTTTGTAATCATGCGCTCCCTTGAAATAAGAATTGACACGATTAAAAAGGTTGATCGCCTTGCCGACATAGATCACGGTTCCGTCTTTGTCTTTATGAAGATAAACACCCGGTTTTTTCGGAAGTGTCTTTAACTTCTCTTTTAGTTCCATTACTTGAACTCCACGATTGTCACTGCACTACCGCCGTCGTAATAGTCGCCGTCTTTAAATGATTTGATATATGACAGTTTCTTCATGCGGTTTCTAAGCGCAGTTCGCAGCTGACCCGTTCCGATACCGTGTATGACCTTAACAGAGCTCATATGGGCCGCATTTGCCTTATCCAGATATTCTTCCATTAAGACAAGACCGTCTTCTACTCTTTCACCAACCAGATTGATCTGCGAAGGGACACGCGTGTATTTCTTGGCGTAGACTTTTGTTTCCTGTTTCTGTGTAATCGGGATCAGAGTCAGGTCAGAAAGCTTTGTTTTAACGGTAATGCCGCGGATATCTACAGCAGCGTTTTCTTTGTTGATGGAAGTAATGACACCGATCTGCTCATTGCCGGAAATACGGACGTGGTCCCCTACCTTCAGTTCAACAGGTTCTTCTTTTACTTCGACAGGTGCAACAGCCAGTTCTTCAATTTCATTTACGACTTCTTTCTGCTTCTTGTCAGAGATGCTTTCAAGCTTTTCGATTGCCTGTTCTTTGACTTCTTCGATATAGGCATTGAGTTCTTCCAGATACTTGTCTTTCAGTTTCTGTTTTTCCTGATCGAATTCAGCTATCTTCGCTTCATACTCCTTAATCATGGTTTCCAGTTTTTGGTTCTCTTTCTGGAGTCTTTCTTTTTCCAGTTCATTTTCATCGATCTGTCTGGAAAGCCTGTTTAGAAGTTCGTCCTGATCAGTCTGGTTCTTTTTCAGATAATTCTTGGCACTGTCAATAATTTTGGAATTGTCAAAATAACGCGATGCGATTTCTATCGCATTGGAAGATCCGATGGAGTCTTCCAGATATCTGTAGGTAGGCATCAGCGTGTTCATGTTGAAACCAACGGAAGATAGAAGGATTTCATTATCTTCGTAGGAGTATTTCTTAATATCGTCGAAATGGGTCGTTATGATGAAAACGGATTTCTTTTCCTTGATCTGATCAAGAATAGCTAAAGAAATCGCTTGGGCTTCTTTCGGATCGGTTCCGCTGATCAGTTCATCGATCAGAATTAGCGAGTGTTCATCCGCATCATTAAGAATAGAATTGATATTTGTAATGTGTGCAGAAAAAGTCGAAAGAGAGTCCTGAATGGACTGATTGTCGTCGATATCGATGTAGACGTTTTTATAGAAAGGAACTTTTGTTTCAGAAGCAATGATCGGAATACCCAGATAAGTCATGATAACAGACAAGCCGATCGCTTTTAAGGAAACGGTCTTGCCTCCGGTATTGGATCCTGATATGACAATACCTTGATATGGCGGATATAGACGATAGCTGTTCGATACGACTTTCTTTTCATCGATCAGAGGATGACAGAGATCCTTGAACTCAAAGTATCTTTCCCCTTCAACCGTAGCGACTATGGCGTTTCTTCTGAACCCATATTCAGCTTTTGCGAATATGGTACATAGCAGCATCAGCGATTCAAAGTTATGATAGTAAAGATCGGAAACGGATGAAACCAGATATGATAGTTCGATAAGAATTCTCTCAATCTCGTCGTCTCTGTCCTGTATCAGCTGGATTTTCTTATTGTTCAGATCGATAAAAGAAGAAGGTTCTACATAGAACGCCAGTCCGCTGGCGCTGCTGCCGTAGGTATAGCCCTGGAATCTGTTCTTATCGGTATTCTTTACCAGGAAAGTGATTCTATCGTTACGCAGATAGATGGAACTCTCCTGCAATGAATCGCCATGCTTGTCGATAAAAGAGTAAGCTTTGTTATAGAGATCCTTCTCGCACTGTTCCAGCTGCATTCTGATCTGTTTCAGCCGATCGGAAGCGTCGTCTTTTACTTCTCCGGTTGAATCGATACATCTTTCGATCTTGTCAAAGACATGATCGTTAGTTGAAATGGAATCGGAATAATCGCAGATGGAGAGTTCGTGATTGAACTTAACAAACAGTTTTGCAATACGGTTGCAGTGATGATGAAAAACCAGGACTTTCTTTAGTTCCTGTCCTGTCAGCATCATGTTTTTATCTGCTTTCTCTAATAGATCGGTTACGTTTTCAATGCCATCAAAACTGATCAGAAATCCTTCGTTCAGGAGTTTTAAGGCTTCAGAAGTCTCGGTGATCTTCTTTCGGATCTGCAGCGGATTAAAAGAGACCTCTTCATTAAGAATAAGGTCTTTAGCTTCCTTGATTGCTGCACCTTTACAGATCTGTTGTTTTATGACGTCCAGATCCAGATTAGAGAAATCGTTCATTAAAAGGACTCCAGCCACTTCTGGAATTCTTCACGATAGCTTTCGATGTCGAATCCAGCAGGTTTATCCGAAAGATTTCCACTAGTGATCTTCTCTGATACAAAAGTCAGAGCAGAACGGGAAAAACTGCTGATGTACTTCAGAATGGAGTGTTCAATCGCATCCTTACCGTTCTTGAATAACGGCAGTCCTAAAAGCATCGTGATTGCCAGAGAGACAATCGTAGCATTGAAGATTCCGGTCAGGCAGCCTAATGTCTGATTGAACTTGCCTAGTACAGGGATCTTGTTGATGGACTTCATCAGGATGGAGATGAAAATATAAAGGACTTTCAGAACCAGGAAGATGATCAGGAAGTAGGCAATGATGTTGACGGTCTGATTGAGATCCATCAGTTTATTCAGCATCATTGTTTCAGTACTGACCTTGTTCAGATCGATCAGCGGGAATACTTTCGCAAATACCGGCGATGCGAACCAGGCGGCTATCAGAGCCAGTACGGTATAGACCATGTTTACGAGCTCATATAAAAAACCTTTGTGGTAGCCGATAATGATAAAGGCAAGATAGATCGCCGCAATAAGAATAGAAATGTAAATAAAATAGTTCTCAGGTATTGTCATAAATAAATTCTATCGCATTTATCAATATATCGCCAACTTTGTTATACTTATTGTATGAGTAATTTTTCTTTTCGTTTAGATGATGATAAGATCGCCAGGATCAAGGAAACATTCAAGGAATACATCAGGCCGAACAGCAACGAGTATGTGGATACTTTTATTCAGAAAGAAGATCTGACGATCACCATATACAAGACCAGGAAAGTAGTATTTCAGGGAAATGATGCCTTTTTTTATGCTTCCGCATATCTGGAACCGGTAAAGAAAAGACAGGCTGGATCCGATGAAGTTGGAACCGGAGACGCTTTCGGTCCTATCGTCGTATGCGCGGCGATCGTGGAAGAAGACGACTATCCTTACATCGAAGAGAATCACATTACCGATTCTAAACAGCTTAACGACAATTACATACGTAAGATCGGCAAGGAACTGATGGAAAAATTCAAGCATTCCCTGCTGATCCTGGACAATGAAAAATACAATCAGGTTCATCAGAACAACAATCTGAATGCGATCAAGGCCAAGATGCACAACAAAGCCTATCTGAACATGCTTCAGAAAGGATACGATATCCCTTCTGCTGCCTATGTGGATCAGTTCTGCAGTGTTGACGACTACTTCCACTATCTGTTTGAAGAGCCGGATATATATCGTAATCTTATATTCGAAACAAAGGCAGAAGAAAAATATCCAGCCGTTGCGATCGGATCAGTCATCAGCCGTTATGCCTTCCTGCTGCAGATGGATCAGATGGAGAAAAGATTCAATATGGTCTTTCCGAAAGGTTCATCCGATACGGAACAGATCGCAAAAACGACAGAGGAATTTGTAAAGAGATACGGAAGAGATAAACTAAGACTGGTAGCGAAACTCCATTTTAAAAATTTCGACAATTACCGGTAATGCTATAATATTTGAGATTAGAGAGGTTCGGATATGAAACTGAAAGACGCTTATTTCTATACATTGAGAGAAGATGCCCGTGACGAGGATTCCGTTAGCGGAAATCTGCTGGTGAAGGCCGGCTATATTAAAAAGACTTCTGCAGGAGTCTATATGATGCTGCCGATGGGTTTAAGAGTTCAGAACAAGATCGAGGATATCATTAGAAAGCACATGAACGCTACAGGAGCGCAGGAAGTCAAAATGCCTGCTTTGATTGCGGCGGAATACTATGAAGAATCCGGAAGAATGAAGGGTTTTGGGCCTTCCATTTTCAAACTGAAAGACAGAAACAACAAAGACATGGTTCTAGGCCCGACACACGAAGAGCTTTTTGCGTATGCCGCAAAATCCATGATCCGTTCCTACAAGGACATGCCTTTTAACCTCTATCAGTTTCAGACAAAATACAGAGATGAACCGAGAGCCCGTTTCGGACTTGTCAGAGTAAAGGAATTTGTTATGAAAGATGCCTATTCTTTCGACAAGGATGAAGCCGGACTGGATGTATCATATCAGAAGATGTTCGATGCCTATAAAAAGTCGTTTGATGAGATCGGCATCGATTACAGAATCGTAAAAGCCGATACAGGCGTCATGGGAGGCCTGCTGTCAGAAGAATTCCAGGCAATCGCTCCATTAGGAGAAGATACGGTAGTCTACTGCGACAGCTGTTCCTATTCCTCCAATCTGGAAGTCGGAAAAGTCGTTCCGGCATATGAAAAAGATGATGTTGAACTGAAAGACATCGAAGAAGTAGCTACACCGAACTGCAAGACGATTGAAGATGTTGCAAAGTATCTGAATCTTGATATTAAGAATACGGTCAAAGCCATGATAATGAATGTCGATGGCGAACCAGTCGTATTTTTCATCAAAGGAGATCGGGAACTGAATGAAAGCAAGGTTCTGAAACTTCTGGATGCTTCAGAGATCAATTTTGCAGATGATGAACTGATTGCCAGGACGAATGCAGTTGCAGGATACTGCGGGCCTCTGGGCCTTAACTGCAAGACCATCATTGATGATGAAGTACTGCATATGAAGAACTTCTGCTGCGGTGCAAACAAGGAAGGTTTCCATTGCATCAATGTAAATCTGAAGGATATAAAATATGATCTATCAGGAGATATCGTCAATGCCAAGGAAGGAGATCTTTGCCCTATCTGCGGTCAGCCGCTGAAGTTTACGAAAGGAATCGAAGTCGGAAATACTTTCAAGCTTGGCACGAAGTACTCTAAAGCCATGAATCTTCAGTATGCTGATGAACTGAATCAGCTGCAGGATGTCTGGATGGGCTCCTATGGCATCGGCTTGGGTCGTACAATGGCTGCAGTCGTGGAACAGAATCATGACGATAAAGGCATTATCTGGCCGGAAAACATCGCTCCATACAAGGCAATCATCCTGATCATGATCACCAAAGATGCGCAACAGTGTCAAATCGCAAATGAGATGTATGAAAAGTTTAATGAACTTGGAATCGAATGCATTCTGGATGATAGAGATGAAAGACCTGGCGTCAAATTCAATGATGCAGAACTGATCGGTATTCCTTACAGAATTACCGTAGGAAAGAAAGCCGCAGAAGGAATCTTCGAATTCAAAGGAAGAAAAGATACGGAAGTTCAGGAACTAACGCTGGATCAGATCATCAAAAAACTGAAATAAAGAAAAGGTATAGCTCAGTGCTATACCTTTTTTGTTATTACTTTCTGTTTACGATGTCATCATGGATCTTTTCGGCGAAATCGGAGAGTTTCATGGATTCCGATCCTTCTACACCGTATCTTCTGATGTTTACGGATTCATTTTCCATTTCATTGTCTCCAACGACCAGCTGATAAGGAACCTTACTCATTTGTGCTTCCCTGATCTTGTAGCCGAGTTTTTCGTTTCTGTCGTCTACATAGGCTCTTACGCCCTTTTCTTTCAGCAAATCACATACCTTATAGGCATAATCCATATGCTTTTCGAAATGAACAGGAATGACTGATACCTGCTTCGGAGACAGCCAGAGCGGGAATGCACCTTTGGTTTCTTCAATCAGATAAGCAGTGAATCGGTCGAATGTACCGAATATCGCTCTATGAATGACGACCGGAGTCTGCTTCTCGCCGTTGGAATCGATGTAGTTGAGTTCGAATCTTCTTGGAAGCAGGAAGTCCAGCTGACAGGTTGAAAGCGTGATTTCCGGACCGACGGCCGGTTTAACTTCAACATCCAGTTTCGGACCGTAGAACGCGGCTTCACCTATGGCTTCAAAGTATTTTACGCCTAAGCCGTTCAGAACTTCTCTTAATCTGCTCTCGGCTTCATTCCACATGTCATCATCGTCGAAATACTTTTCTTTATCTTCCGGATCTCTTAAAGAAAGCCTGAATTTATAGTTCTTTATGCCAAAATCACGGTAAACATCGAGGATCAGGGTAACAACACGTTTGAATTCATCGGCGATCTGTTCCGGAGTAACAAACAGATGGGCATCGTTCTGGCACATGCATCTGACTCTTTCCAGACCCTTTACGGCTCCGCTGGCTTCATAACGGAAGTCGGTAGCGAATTCACCGATCCTGACCGGAAGATCACGGTAGGAATGCAGCTTGTTCTTGTAGATCAGCATATGATGCGGACAGTTCATCGGTCTTAATACGAATTCTTCGTTCTCGACCTTCATCATCGGAAACATGTTTTCTTTGTAGTGATCCCAGTGACCTGAAGTCTTGTAAAGATCAACAGTACCTACACAAGGCGTATATACATGCTCATATCCAAGCTTCTGTTCCTTCTCATAGATGTAGTTTTCCAATTGTTTCCTGATGATAGCGCCGTTAGGAAGCCATAAAGGCATGCCCGAACCCACCAGAACATGATTCATGAACAGTTCCTGTTCCTTTCCGATCTTTCTGTGATCGCGCTGCTTCGCTTCTTCCAGTTCATTCAGATGAGCCTGCAGATCTTCTTCATTGTAGAAAGCAATGCCGTATATCCTTTGCAGCATCTTGTTTTTGGCATCGTTCTTCCAGTAAGCACCGGAATACTTGACGAGCTTGAAATGCTTGATCTCTTTGACGGATTCTACGTGCGGGCCTCTGCAAAGGTCGGTAAAATCTCCCTGCGTGTAACAGGAAATGACTGTAGAATCATCCATGTTGTTAATCAGATCGATCTTGTATTCATCGTCCTTGAACATCTCCAGAGCCTCTTCTCTGCTCAGTTCATGACGGACTATCCTCTTTCCGTCCTTGACGATCTTCTTCATTTCTTTTTCGATCTTTTCGATGTCTTCATCTTTAATAACATCTTCTCCCAGGTCGATATCATAGTAGAAGCCTTCTTCAATGACCGGGCCTACCCAGAACTTGGCGTGCGGGAAGAGATGTTTCACAGCCTGAGCCATCAGATGGGCGCAGGAATGGTTCAAAACACTTAACTCTTCGTTTTCCTTGATGTTGATCATAATAATCCTCCCTATAAAAAAGGTGGCACAAAGGTCGCCGTAATGCGAGGTACCACCCTATTTTCTTACTTAAACTCTTAACGCGAGTAACGTCTTCCGATTAAGGAGAAACTCCTAAGTAGTAACCGTATGGAATCATTAACTGTTTACACCAGCCACAGTCTCTCTAGAAACAATATCCATAAAGTCGTGTCTTATTCGCTGTTTCTATCAACTACTATAGATATTTAAGAGTCTTTTGTCAACAAATCAGTCAAGATATGCTTTGATAAAACCATTGATGTTCTTATAGTAATCAGGATCAGTATTTGCTTCCGTATGGCCCGCTCCTTCTACCGGATAGAACTTCTTGGAGCCCTGGTTATGATTGTATAGAATCTTAGCCATGTCGTAAGGAACGAATTCATCGGCTTTACCGTGGATAAACAAGATCGGAATACTGTTGCTTTCCAGGAACTTCTTGATATTGACATCTTCGTATGTAAAACCGAATTCTTCCTGCATCCTGTTTTCGATCAGCTTCAGTACGATTCCTGTATAGGCAAGCTTATAGTCTTTCTTTAAGACATGATCCAGCTCTTCTTTCATAGAAGAATAACCGCAGTCTTCTACGATGCATTTAACGGAGTCCGGAAGCTGATTTGCAGTAGACATCATAACAGTAGATGCACCCATGGATAAACCGTACAGACAGATCTGTACATCGCTGTATGTTGAAATAAGATAATCGATCCAGATCAGAAGATCCAGTGATTCCTTAAATCCGTAAGTATAATACTTACCTTCCGATTCTCCTGCACCTCTCTGGTCTACGATCAGAACATTGTATCCGAGCTTATCAAATTCAATAGCCCTCTCATACATGTTTTCTCTTCTTGACCAGATACCGTGAACCATGATGATATAACGGTTATGCGCATGATTGTGAATATCCTCCGCATACAGTTTTAATCC
Organism: uncultured Solobacterium sp.; assembly: GCA_964529805.1. Lineage (GTDB taxonomy): Bacteria > Bacillota_I > Bacilli_A > Erysipelotrichales > Erysipelotrichaceae > Colivicinus. Next base: position 9,116 of record CAZGZT010000015.1, read on the forward strand.
GTCAAATGATTCTTTCTGAATCTTCTTGATATCAAATGAATCAATCAGATTCTTGATTTCCGGTTTCAGAAAAGAATCATGATTTCTGCTTAAGAAGACACGTTTAAACATCTCTTCGCTGATCAGTTTATAGGAGAGGTAAGATATACCTGTTGTAACACCCAGTGTCGCAATTAGTTTTTTCTTGTCCATTAGTTCAGTTCCTTTTTCTTTTCCAGAAGTGTTTCATAAGAATTCTGATAGCTAACCAGTTTCTTTCTTTCTTCTTCGACTTTCTCTGCCGGTGCTTTCGATATGAATCTCTCGTTTCCTAACATATTCTTTGATCTTTCGATCTCTGATTCCAGTCTGGTCAGTTCCTTCTCAATCTTTTCCAGTTCTGCCTGTTTGTCGACGATCTCGTTCATAATATATGTCACTTTACCGTAAGTAGTAGGTCTTACGATTGTTTCTTCACCGGTTGATTCGATGATGTTCAGTTTGGTCATCCTGTACAGGATCTGACGGATCGAATCATCCGCTTCCAGTCCTTCTACCATGATATGCAGTTCCTTGGAAGGCTTGATGTTGTTTTCCATACGGATGGTTCTGGACTGAACGATGATCTCGATCAGCTTGTCGATTGCTTCTGCTCTTTTTTTATCTACTTCATTGAAGATCTTCGGCCATGTTTCTTTCATGATTGAATCATTTTTTGAATGGATATTCTGATAGATTTCTTCCGTAACGAACGGAATAAAAGGATGCAGGAGCTTCAGGATGGCTTCCAGAACATAGATCAAGGTATCCAGAGTATGTTTCTTCAGTTGCTTGTCTTCCCCGTTTAATGCTGATTTTGTGAACTCGATAAACATGGAACAGAAATCGTTCCAGACAAAGGAAATGATCTCGTTTCCGGCAATCGCCAGTTCATATTTATCCAGATTGGCAGTAACGGAATCAATAACCTGATTCAGCCTGTTCAGGATCCAGTGATCGGTATCGGATAAGTGTTCCGGTATGTGGTATTCATAGGATTCATCCCTGTTCATTAGAACGTATCTGGAAGCGTTCCAGAGTTTGTTGATGAAGTTCCAGCCGGATTCCATCTTTTCCGTAGAATAGTTCATGTCCAGACCAGGCGTAGAGTTGGTGGACAGGAATAATCTAAGAGCATCAGCACCGTACTTGTCGATCAGATCGATCGGATCAATACCGTTGCCCAAGGATTTAGACATTTTTCTGCCCTTCTCATCTCTGATCAGACCATGAATCAGACAGTCCTTGAAAGGTACATCGTTGCAGAAATGTCTGGCGGAGAACGCCATTCTGGCAACCCAGAAGAAGATGATGTCGTAACCCGTAACCATGCAGGATGTCGGGAAGTAACGCTTGTAATCTTCTGTCTCATCAGGCCATCCTAAAACGGTAAACGGCCATAAGGCGCTGGAGAACCAGGTATCCAGGACATCTTCATCCTGATGCCAGTTTTCAATGTCTTTCGGAGGTTCACATTCACAATAAACTTCACCTGTTTCATTGTGATACCAGACAGGGATTCTATGACCCCACCAAAGCTGTCTGGATATGCACCAGTCTTCAATGTTTTCCAGCCACTGATTAAAGGTTTTTTCGAATCTTTTCGGATAGAAATTGATCTTTGTATCAGGATATTCCTGTGCTTTCAGTACGGCATCAGCCAGTGGTTTCATTTTAACGAACCACTGATTGGAAAGATACGGTTCAACCATAACACCCGTTCTTTCAGAATGACCTACGGAGTGCGTGATCTTTTCAGCTTTTACGAAAGCTCCTTCGTTCCTGTATTTCTCTAAGAGCTTTTCACGGCATTCAAACCTGTCCAGACCGTTGAATTCTCCGCACAGTTCATTCATTGTTCCGTTCTCATTCATGCATACAGGCATCTCTAAACCGTGTCTAATTGCAATCTGGTAGTCGTTAGGGTCATGCGCAGGCGTACATTTCATGATACCTGTACCAAAACCGATCTCGATATACTCATCACCAATGACCGGAAGTACTTTACCATTGGCAGGATTGATTGCTTTCTTACCGATCAGATGATTGACTTTCTCATCATTCGGGTTCACAACGATACATACATCGCCGAACATCGTCTCTGGCCTGGTTGTGGCGACTTCAAAAGTACCGCTGCCGTCTTCCAGCTGATATCTGATGTAGTACATGTATGCATCAACATCCTTATGAATGACCTCTATATTACTTAAAGCTGTTCTGGCTTCAGGGTCCCAGTTAATGACCCTCTTGCCTCTGTAGATCAAACCTTCCTTGTAGTAGGTAACGAATACTTTTGTTACGGCAGCTGAAAGACCTTCATCCAGCGTGAATCTTTCTTTTCTATAATCGGTAGAGTTGCCGAGTTTTGCCCATTGTGATCGAATAAAATCGGAATACTCGTGTTTCCATTCCCAGGCCTTCTCCAGAAAGCCTTCTCTGCCAAGATCATAACGGGATATGCCCTGATTCTTCAGCCTTTCATCGACTTTCGCCTGCGTTGCGATGCCGGCATGGTCCATGCCTGGCACCCAGAGGACATCATATCCCTTTAGTCTGTTGTATCTGGCCAGAAGATCCTGGATCGTATTATCCATCGCATGACCTAAATGAAGTTTTCCTGTGACATTAGGTGGCGGAATGACGATACAGTACGGCTTCTTTGACATGTCGCCGCATTCAAAATAACCGCGATCCAGCCATTCCTGATACTTTCCTTCCTCTACCTGTTTTGCTACATATTTACTTTCCAGCATATTTCTATCCTCCTAAAGAAAAAAGGTGGCAAAAGGTCGCTTATCGCGAGGTACCACCTTAACTTGTTACTTAAGTCTTTAACGCAGACGTACGTACGAATGTAGACTCCGGAACAACATTTTCATCCGATCCAGTATAAGTTCCACCAACCCTTATATCTCTATGTTCCCGATCAGGATTACTTTCTTTCCTTCAGCGTCCTTTAAATTATAGATTATCTTTCTGATAAAGGCAAATTCTAGTCAGTCAGATATCTATCGATGCAATCTTTTACCTGTTCAATATTCTTTCTCTTTTCTGCCGATACGAAGATGACATTATCTCGATCTTTGTAAAGTTTATGTCTGGCATTGGTCAGCTGATTGTTAGAGAGTTTGTCGATCTTGTTGGCGATGATGACATAGTTAAGTTTTTTGTCTTTCAAATATTCTTCCATGTCGATATCGTCCTGCGTAAGACCTATTCTTACGTCTGTGATCTGTACAACTAAACGGATCTTTTCAGTTCTGTCAAAATAATCGTCCATCATTGAAGCGTATTCAATTGCTTCCTTCTGTGATCTTCTGGCATAGCCGTATCCCGGAACATCGACAGCGGTATACAAGTCATTGATGTTGAAGAAATTGATCATTCTGGTCTTACCAGGCGTTTTACCGGTATAAGCCAGATCTTTCTTGTACAGGCAGTTGATCAGAGACGATTTTCCGACATTGCTTCTACCTACAAAGACGATTTCCTTATCGGTTGCAGGAAAATCTTTCGCCGATTTAGCGCTTTTGATAAAACTAATCACGGACCAATGCCTCGATAATAACCTGATCGACTTTCTCGACAGGAATATAAGTCACTTCTTCTTTGACTGTTTCAGGAATATCGTCTAGATCTTTTACGTTTCCCTTTGGAATGATGATCGTCTTGATACCGTTGCGGTGTGCAGCCAGAGATTTTTCTTTCAGTCCGCCGATCGGAAGAACGTTTCCTCTTAAGGTAACTTCTCCGGTCATTGCCAGATCTTTCTTTACAGGCGTGTTTGTTAATGCTGATACGATCGCAGTTGTTATCGTTACACCCGCAGAAGGTCCATCCTTTGGAACAGCACCTTCCGGAACATGAATATGAATGTCATGTTTCTCATAGAATTCAATAGGAATCCCGTATTTTTTCGTATTTGCTTTAATGAAGTCTAAAGCGATCTTTGTGGATTCAACCATGACATCGCCAAGCTGTCCGGTAACGATCAAATTGCCTTTGCCTTCGAAGTAATTGACTTCTACAGGCAGAATATCGCCACCGAACGAAGTATATGCCAGCCCGGTAACAACACCGATCTGATTCTTCTTCTCTTTTGTTCCGTAGTCATAGATTTCATGCCCTAGCCATTCATTAACCTGTTTCTTGGTAATAGTGATCTTTTTCTTCTTTTCTTTCAGAATAGAAAGCACTGTCTTTCTGCAAAGCGTTCCTAGAATTCTTTCCAGCTGTCTAACACCCGCTTCTCTGGTATAGTGCCTGATAATATACAGGATCATATCGTCAGAAATTGAAATCTGTGATTCTTTCAGACCGTTAATGTTGATCTGCTTGCCTAAAAGATGCTTCCTTGCGATATTCAGTTTTTCTATTTCCGTATAGCTGGACAATTCGATGATTTCTAGACGGTCAAGTAGAGCAGCCGGAATGTTTTCCCTGTAGTTTGCAGTACAGATGAACAGCACGTCGGAAAGATCATACGGCTCTTCCAGATAATGATCGGAGAATTGCATGTTCTGTTCCGGGTCCAGTACTTCCAGCATGGCGCTTGAAGGGTCTCCTTTATAATCCGAAGACATCTTGTCGATTTCATCGATCAGGAAGACAGGATTCAGCGTTCCTGCACGCTTCATGCCCTGGATGATACGTCCAGGCATAGATCCTAAATAAGTTCTTCTATGACCTCTGATTTCAGCTTCGTCTCTAACTCCGCCTAAAGAAATCTTGACGAATCTTCTATCTAAAGCTCTGGCAACGGATTTCGCTAAAGATGTTTTACCTACGCCTGGAGGACCTACAAGACAGATGATTGGAGATTTCAAGGAGTTGGTCATCTGTTTAACTGCAAGATATTCCAGAATTCTTTCCTTGACTTTCGTTAAACCGTAATGGTCTTCATCAAGAATACAGGAAGCTTCCTGCAGATCGTTCTTGTCTTCAGATTTCTGATACCAAGGAACATTCAAAAGCCATTCCAGATAAGTTCTAATAACACCCGTCTCTCCTGTAGTAGGAGGAAGCATTTCGTAATGCTTGAATTCTTCTCTGGCTTTTGCCTTAACGTTCTCAGGATATGGTTCGTTTTCTACTCTTTCCTTGAGGTCATCGATATCAGAACCTCCTTCAGAGCCTCCAAGCTCGTCTTTAATAGCCTTTAGTTTCTCTCTTAGATAATAATCACGCTGGCTTCCTTCAACGCTCTCCTTGACCTTTTCATTGATCTCCTGCTCGATCTGATCCATGTTGCGCTCTTTTTCGATATGTTTCAGCATCATGTTCAGCCTGTTGTTTACGTTTTCTTCTTCCAGGAATAGCTGTTTGTCTTCGATGTTCTGGATATAGATCTGGGCAAAGGTATCAACCATGACAGATGCCAGAGAAGCATCAAAAACGGTCAGCTGTCTGATCGGGAAACCGGGTCTGGCATACTTCTGAGCGATAACATTGAATTCAGCCAAAGCTTTCTTTGTCAATTCTTCAATCGAAGACTCATCTTCTACATAGTCGTGAACTTCTTCAATTTCAACGAAGTTGACATCATCTTTAATGAAATGCTTCAGAATGCGGCATCTGGTTATACCGGAAAAGATTACTTTGAGATGATCGTCTCTTTCTCTGGATGTCTTAATACGACAGATCGTGCCAAAATTGTAGACATCGTCCGGTCCAGGAAGATCAACGGTAAGATCCTTCTGGGATACCAGAACAATATTCGTAAGATAGGCATTCGCATAGTTTACCGCATCAACAGAAGCCTGTCTGCCAACTTCGACAGCCAGATCCTGCATCGGGAACACTACAGCTCCTCTTGTACATAATAAAGGGTAATAGTATTTACTCATAACGACCTCCTTTATTTTAAGAAAAGACGCAAAGCGTCTTTCATTATTTCTTCAGCAGATCCAATGCTTTCTGCAGCTTCAGATCATCTTTTAAAGTCCCTTCCGGAACATACTTCTTGATCTCTTCCGCAGGCATGCCGTACATTTCGGCCATTCTGTCATATTCCGCATTCAGATCTTCTTCATTTACCTCAACCTTTTCGGCTTTCGCAATTTCCTGTAAAGCCAGATTGATCTTAATACGCTTATTTGCTTCATCCTTCATAGAATCTCTAAACTGTTCAGCATTCTGTCCGGTAATCTGCAAGAACTGAGCAAGAGAGAGACCCTGAGACATCATTCTTTGTTCCATGTTCTGAACCATTGAATCTACTTCGGATTTTACCATGACTTCCGGAATCTCTACTTCCGTCAGTTCAGCAAGTTTATCCATTAATGCGGTTTCAGCTTCCTCTTTAGCTTTTTCTTCTTTTTTCTTTAAGAGATTCTCTTTCGTATAGTTCTTTAATTCATCTACCGTAGAAACATTCTTGATCTTCTGTTCCTTAACGAACTCGTCGTTCAGTTCAGGAAGAACCTTTTTCTTGATCTCATGAACCGTTACTTTGAATACAGCAGGTTTTCCTTTAAGATCCTCAGCATGGTAATCTTCCGGGAATTCAACGGTAATGTCCTTTGTTTCTTCGGACTTCATGCCGATCAGCTGCGATTCAAATCCAGGAATGAAAGAGTTCGATCCGATAACCAGGTCGTAGTTCTCGCCTTTTCCGCCTTCAAACGGTACACCATCAAGGAATCCTTCAAAGTCGATAACAGTAGTATCGCCATCTTCAACTTCTCCGTCTTCTTTCAGTTCCAGATCAGCTTTCCTATTCAAAAGATCTGCGATCTGATCATCAACTTCCTTGTCTTCTACCTTGGACTTTTCAACTTTATACTTGATCTTCTTGTAATCGCCGAGTTTTACATCAGGAAGAACCGGACATACAAATGTCATAACGCATTTATCGTCATTGATCTCGTCAATCTTAAGTTCCGGTCTATCAATCAGAGTAATATCGTGTTCTTCAACACCTTTATTCAAAGCTTCCTGAGCCAGCGCTTCGGCAGCATCCAGCAGTACCTCGTTATTGCTGATGTATTTCTCAACCAGATTCTTAGGTGCTTGCCCCTTTCTGAATCCTTTTATTTCTACCTTAGAAGCAAGTTTCCTGAATGCGGAATCTTTCGCTTTCTTCCAGGAATCACCTTCCAGTGTGCAGGTCAGTTCTGCTTTTGCGTTTTCTATTTTCTTATATTCAGACATGTTTATACTCCTTTAAACCATCTAATTTTAACATTATTTATTCTTTAATTTCTATAAAAAAGCCGCTTTTAGCACTTATTTATCAGCGTTAAACGCATTATCGATAAAACGGCTGATTTTCAAAGCAAGCTGATTTCCTTCTTCTTCGTTAAGATTGCGTGGTAATGCGAACATGCATTCTTTGAATAGAAGATCCTGCGACATCAGAAACATGGAAGGCTCTTTGAGATAGATTTCCTGAAGATCATTCATTGCCGACTTAAATCCATCCGTTTCTTCTATGACTTTTAATCTGTATGGATTGAATTGAACCTTGGTTTCTCCGTCAGTATATGAGTATTCTTTATTGATCTCCTGTCTAATTAACGAGTCAATAAGCAGTACTTTTGCATTCCTGTATCCGTTCGAATGCAAATATCGGTTGCAGAGATCATAATAATCTCTCAGGTTCTTTCTTCCTAATTCATCTACTGCCAGAAGCTGATGATTTTCATCAAGTTTCAGATATTCTTCGATCTGTTCATCGCTTAAGAATTTATTCTTTAATGTGTTCTGTTTTACAATCTTCTGATACTGTATAAGCTTTTCTTCTACATCTCTAGGAACATACGCAACTTTCAGTTCGTCATCGATCAAAGACTTCGCATTTTCGTAGTCTTCCTTTTTCAGTAGGTTTTCAATCTTTTCAATTAATTCATCATAGTAGTTCATATCTCCATCAGTATAACAGAAAGCATAAAAAAAGCTTCATTTTTCAATGAAGCTTTTTATTTTGATCCTAGTCGAATCTCTCGCGGTTCTTGTTGTAGTGGGTATGCAGCAGTTCGTGAGCCAGATGTGAATTCGGTTCACCTAAGAACTTTTCATAAAGCTCCTGAATCTGCTTGTTGTTATGAGACTGACGTACGACCTGTCTCTCATCTTCTGAATACAGCGCATTTGCTCTCTTGGCCTTGTAGGTATCGAGAATGTCATCGTCTTCATTTGGTAAGAAGCAAGGTTTTACGTAAGACTGACCGCCGCCGTTGATACAGCCGCCAGGGCAGCCCATGATCTCGATGAAGTGATACTTGGAATTGCCTTCTCTGATCTGATCCAGCAGAACCTTTGCAGACTTCATGCCAGAAGCAATCGCTACGTTAACGACAGTACCGTTGATATCCAGAGAAGCTTCTCTGATACCGGCATCATTGCCTCTGACTTCTGTGAATTCGATCTTGCCGTATTCCTTGCCGGTCAGCTTGAAGTATACAGTTCTGAGCGCAGCTTCCATGACGCCGCCGGTTACACCGAAGATAACGCCGGCTCCTGAGTATTCGCCCATGATATCCTGATCCCATTCTTCATCAGGCAGCTTATTGAAGTTGATGCCTGATCTCTTGATCAGTTTGCCTAATTCTCTTGTTGTTAGTACAGCATCGACATCTCTGATTCCGTCGACTTCCATCTCAGGACGGTCTTTTTCAAACTTCTTGGCAACACATGGCATGATGGAAACGACGAATACGTCTTTTGGATCGTAGCCTTTCTGTTTTGCCCAGTAGGACTTGATGATAGCGCCCTGCATCTGATGAGGAGACTTGCAGGATGACAGATGATCAAGAAGATCTCCATAGTAGTATTCCGCATAGTTGATCCAGCCAGGTGAGCAGGATGTCAGCATCGGCAGAACACCGCCTTCTGTCAGTCTGTGTAACAGTTCTGTACCTTCTTCCATGATGGTAAGGTCAGCACCGAAGTTGACGTCATAGCATCTTTCGAAACCCAGTCTTCTTAAAGCGGCGATCATCTTGCCTGTTACAGGAGTACCGATCTTCATGCCGAATTCTTCACCAAGTGAAGCTCTGACAGCAGGAGCAACCTGTACAACAACATGCTTGCCGGCCTTGAAGGCGGCATCAACCTTGTCGATCTCAGAAACTTCCATCAGAGCTCCGGTCGGACATACTGTCGTACACTGACCGCAGAGGATACATGGAGAATTCAGGAACGATCTGTTTTCAGCCGGTCCAACGATGGTATTAAAACCACGTTTTTCGAAGCCCAGTACAGATAATCCATGAGCGCTGCCGCATCTGGCGATACATCTGCCGCACAGGATACATTTAGAAGTATCTCTCTTGATAGAAGGCGTAAGCATATCTACTGTCGTAGGAGTCTTGGCACCTTCGTACATATTTTCTCTTGCACCGGTAAGCTGAGCAACATGGAGAAGCTCACACTTTCCGTTCTTGTCGCATTCCTGACAGTTGCGGTTGTGGTTAGAAAGCAGAAGTTCTACTGAAGTTCTTCTTGCTGCCGTAGCCTTTGGCGAACCGATCAGGACATTCATGCCTTCCGATACAGGGTATACGCATGAAGCAACGAGTTTATAAGGTCCCTTGCCTTCCTGTGCCTCTACCAGACAGACACGGCAGGAAGCCAGAGAACACTCACCGTGATTAAATGCACATAATGAAGGGATATCATAGCCGCATTTCTTTGCAGCTTCCAGGATCGTTAGACCCTTTTCGACCTGATAGGCCTGACCTTCAATTGTAATATTTACAAATTCCATCCTGTCTCCCTCCTACTGTTTAGAAATTGCGCCAAACTTACATGTCGCAATACAAGCACCGCACTTGACACACTTGTTGGTATCAATGAACATTGCAGGCAGTTTCTTACCCGGAGCGATGTATTCCGGTTCGATCATGTGGATCGCATCGGCAGGACAGCCCTTCGTACACATCTTGCAGCCGAAGCACTTGTCTTTATCAATGACGTAAGACATCAGATTCTTACATACATGAGCCGGACAGGTCTTGTCCTTAATGTGTGCAATGTATTCATCCATAAACGAAGCCATGGTTGAAAGGATCGGGTTTGGAGCAGTCTGACCAAGACCGCACAGAGAATTTGTCTTAACATTGCTGGCCAGTTCCTGTAATGCAGTCAGGTCATCCATCGTACCGTTGCCTTCAGTGATTCTGGTCAGGATTTCCAGCATTCTCTTTGTACCGATACGGCATGGTGAACACTTGCCGCATGATTCGTCGCAGATGAATTCCATATAGAACTTCGCAACGTCAACCATACAGTTGTCTTCGTCCATGACGATCGCACCGCCGGAACCCATCATTGATCCAGCAGCGATCAGGTTGTCATAGTCGATCGGCGTATCCAGGTCCTTGTCCGTCAGACATCCGCCGGAAGGACCGCCGGTCTGAATCGCCTTGAACTTCTTACCGTTCGGAATACCGCCGCCTACGTCGTAAATCAGTTCTCTTAAGGTAGTTCCCATCGGTACTTCGACCAGACCTACATTGTTGATCTTGCCGCCAAGAGCGAATACTTTCGTACCTTTAGACTTTTCTGTACCGATCGACGCGAACTTCGTTGCGCCTTCTCTCAGAATATAAGGAACAGTTGCCAGTGTTTCAACGTTGTTGACACAGGTTGGACAGCCCCAGAGACCCTTAACAGCCGGGAATGGAGGTCTAGGTCTAGGCATGCCTCTCTTGCCTTCAATGGAATTCAGCAGAGCTGTTTCCTCACCGCAGACGAATGCACCGGCACCCAGTCTGATATGAACTCTGAAGGAGAAATCGGTTCCAAGAATATTGTCACCAAGGAGTCCCACGTCCTCCATTGCCTTAATCGCAAGTTTCAGTCTCTGAACAGCAATCGGATATTCCGCTCTTACATAGAAATAACCGTTCTGAGCACCGATCGCATAACCGCCTATCATCATACCTTCGATAACCGCAAACGGATTACCTTCCAGAATGGATCTATCCATGAATGCGCCCGGGTCGCCCTCATCACCGTTACATACCAGATACTTAGGACCTTCAACATCCGGAACAAACGACCACTTTCTTCCCGTAGGGAATCCGGCACCGCCTCTTCCTCTTAAACCGGAATCCAGAACTTCCTGAATAACGGCCTTTCTATCCATCTTTAATGCTTTAGCCAGACCTACGAAAGCGCCTGCGCCTAAAGCCTCGTCGATGTTCTCCGGATCAATCGCACCGCAGCCATGCAGGGCGATACGCATCTGCTTCTTGTAGAATTCAATATCATCCTGTTTTGTGACTTTCTGATTGGTCTGAGGATCTACATAAAGCAGACGTTCTACGATCTCATTGTTCTTGAGATCTTTCTCTACGATCTCTTCGACATCTTCCATCTTAACCATTCTGTAAAGCGTATCTTCTGGATAGATCTTTACGAACGGACCTTGTGAACAGAAACCGAAACAGCCGACTTGATTGACTGTAACCTTGTCATCAAGTCCTACGGCTTTGATCACTTCAACAAATTTCTCTCTGATCTCTGCAGAATGCGATGACAGACATCCGGTACCGCCGCACAATACAATATGACGCTTGCCGTCCTTACCTGTATATTTGTCATCCAGGCATTTCGTACAGACTGCCTGTTTATTCTGAAGATCTTCAAAACTGCGGATCATCTCTGTCATTAGGCATTTTCCCCCTTATACTGTTCGATCAGCGGTGCTACCTTATCAACAGACATCTTCGGATAAACCGTTCCGTTGATCTGTACTGCCGGAGCAATACCGCAGGCACCGATGCATCTTAAAGCATCCAGTGTAAACAAACCGTCTTCAGATGTTTCACCCGGCTTAATACCCAGCAGTTCAGAGAACTTGTCGATAACCTGCTGCGCACCCTTGACATAGCATGCCGTACCAAGACAGCATCCTACGACATTCTTTCCTTTTGGTTTCAAAGAGAAGAATGAATAGAATGTGACTACGCCATAAATCTCAGCGACAGATATACCAGTCTTTTCAGAAACAAGTTCCTGCACTTCCAGAGGAATATAGCCGTATTCCTTCTGAATGTCACTCAGAATCATCATAAGCGGTGTTGTTTCGTCTTTGTAACGTTCGCAGATCTCAGTAATCTGCTTAACAGCCGCTTCTTGTAAATGAGCCATTAATCTTTATCCTCCTATACTTGTCACAAAACATCGATTCATTATAAAAAACATGAACTGTTTGACATGAAAATTATATCATATTGACCTAGTACTTCGTAAAGACCAAGTAAATGCAGAATATCCATAAATTATCAGTAGAAAATGAATGAAAATGTTATATAATCATTTCATATGAAAAAAACAGGATTCGATAACGCCAAGTACTTAAAACTACAGTCTCAGAACATTTCCCGCAGAGTAAAGAAATTCAGTAAGCTTTATCTGGAATTCGGAGGAAAACTCTTTGACGACAACCACGCATCAAGAGTTCTTCCGGGATTTGAACCGGATGCGAAGATTAAGATGCTGCTGAAACTGAAGGATAAAGTAGAAATCGTACTGGTCATTAATGCCAATGACATTGAAAAGAACAAGATGCGTTCTGATCTGGGTATCACCTATTCTCAAGATCTTCTGCGGCTTATTGATTCCTTTAATGTGGTTGGACTGCAGATCGGCGGCGTTGTCATTACTCATTTCAACAAGCAGCCGGAAGCTGTACGTTTAAGAAAGAATCTTGAAAAATCAAAGATTTCTGTCGCCTATCACTATGCGATCGAAAACTATCCAAATAATGTAGACAATATCCTTTCCGATAATGGATTCGGAAAGAATGAATATCTGGAAACAACAAGAGAGATCATTGTTGTTACTGCTCCGGGACCTGGTTCGGGCAAAATGGCTACCTGTCTTTCGCAGATGTACCATGACAACCAGCACGGTCTTAAGTCAGGTTATGCCAAATTCGAGACTTTCCCGATCTGGAATCTGCCTTTAAATCATCCAGTAAACCTGGCCTATGAAGCGGCAACCGTAGATCTTAGCGATGTCAACATGATAGACCCGTTCCATCTGGAAGCCTATCAGAAGATTGCCATTAACTATAACCGTGATGTTGAAGTATTCCCTGTACTGAACGATTTGCTAGTCAGAATCATGGGAAAACAGATCTACAAGTCTCCTACCGATATGGGTGTAAATATGGTTGGCAACTGCATCATCGACGATGAAGTCTGTCAGCAGGCTGCCAAGGAAGAGATCATTCGCCGTTACTACGATACGGAAATCGAAGTCAGAAAAGACGTTTTAGGCGAAGATTCTTTGTTTAAGATGGAAACCATCATGAATAAGGCCGGTGTATCCAAGAAAGACCGCAAGGTTGCTGTAGCAGCCAATAAACTCGCTCAGAAGACAAATGAGCCTGCTGTAGCGATCGAATACAACGGACAGATCATAACAGGTAAGACTTCAAAACTCATGGGAGCGGCTTCTGCAGCGCTTCTAAATGCAGCAAAAACAGCGGCAGAGCTTCCGGATATACATTTGCTTTCAGAAAAAGTACTTACACCGATTCAGGAACTGAAAACGCAGTATCTTAAAGGTCATAATCCTAGACTGCATACCGATGAAGTATTGATTGCTTTAGCTGTCGACTCAATTACATCCGATATCTGCGACAGAGCTTTGAAAGCACTGGAAAAATTAAAAGGATGCGAAGTACATTCCTCCGTCATCCTTTCACAGGTTGATGTAAATGTATTCAAGAAACTGGGGATGAATCTCACCATGGATCCGATCTACCAGACCAAAAAACTATATCACTCAAAATAAGCACAAATATCCGTAAATGGACAGTTTCCGCATTCCGGATTTCTGGCTTTACACTTGTATCTGCCAAAGAATATGAACTGATGATGCAGTTTTCCCCATAGTTCTTCCGGGAAAGCAGCCATCAGTTTTTCTTCTATCGTATCGACATCATCATCTTTTTTTGCGATCTGAAGTCTTTTAGATACGCGCGATACATGTGTATCCACCGCAAATGCAGGAACATCAAAACAATTGCTTAAAATGACATTGGCTGTTTTTCTTCCAACTCCCGGAAGACTTTCAAGTTCTTCCCTTTTATCCGGAACAATTCCATTAAAATGATCGACTAGAACTTTGGCCAAAGAGATAATGTTTTTAGCTTTCATCCTATAAAGCCCGATTGGTCTAATGATGTTTTCAATATCATCCTGGTTAGCGTTTGCAATCTTATTGGCATCTCCGTATTTCGCAAAAAGCTCACCTGTTACGCTGTTGACCCTTTCATCAGTAGTTTGAGCAGATAAAACCACTGCAATAAGCAGTTCAAAACTGTTTCTATGATTCAGCTGACAGTATGCATCTGGAAACAGTTGATCTAATCCATCTATTATCTTCTTACTGTTTTTCATTTCTTAAAATGCCTTCTATGTAAGACATGCTGAGATTACGGTGCGCTTCCGCCAATCTCAATGCTTCCGTAAACTTCTCCTGCCCGTATGTTTCCAGTAGATCATTCATTTTCTGCAGCTGTATCGGTGTCAGAGGTTTACCGAAAATATCTCCAACTGTATCGAAAAGGTTCTTGTTTTCTGCAATTTCATACTTTTCAGGATCAAATTCAAATATTCCATCAATATCAAAAACAAGTCCTTTTGCATTGGTAGAAAGCTTCAGATAGTGTTTTGATACCAGCGAAGCAATGATCTGATCAAGTTCTTTAACTGACTTATTCATCTTTGAAGAGAGATATTCATAACTGATCTGTTTTCTGTTGATTCTGCACAGTTCAATAATCAGAATTAATAATGTCTCATCAGAACTAAGATTGAGACGGTCAAAGTTTTCCAGTATCCAGTTTTTTCTGTCAAAATAGGATTCCTTATACCACTTTTTCATTTAATACCTCTCTATGATTTCCTTACACAAAGCAGCAACTTTGTCGCAGTTTTCCTGAAGATTGAAATCAAACTGTTCAAAATTATTCTGAATCAGCGTTTCATCGGAAATCGACCTGATAATGGTACACTTCTTTCCTAATGCATAGCAGGTATTAGCTACGGCAGCGCCTTCCATTTCGCCTGCCAGTGCTCCTGGGAAGAATTTTTTGATTACTTCAAGCTGTTCCCTATCTTTGATGAATTCGTTGGCTGATACGATTGCGCCAACATTAATGTTTTCATTGTCTGATACGATTTCCAGCACTCTATCGTCGCAGGTAAACGAGAACTTATCCGAATAGATACTTCTTTCCCATCCTGGAACGTCCATTCTCCAATCGGCAGCTCTGTTTGCTACAACAATATCTCCGACATGAATGTTTTCATTCAAGGATCCGGCAACACCGCAGTTTATTAACAGCTCAGGATCGAATTTCTGTATCATCAGCATCGTATTGATCGTTGCGTAAATCATTCCTACGCCGCATCTTCCCAAAACAACGTCTTTTCCGTTCATCTTTCCGATATAGTACTCGTTATCTAAAACTCTCTGATGATAGTAGACTGTCTCACTATCCAGTCTTTCCGCATTATACATCAACTTTAAAAAAGCGTCACGTTCTTCCTGCATCGCACATAATACCGTAATCATTTCCTGTACCCCTCTATGAGAACTTTCTCATCTTCTATAAAATCTTCTATGATTCGAATATTAAACAAATCTTCCATATGTTTTGTTATTGTTTCTATCTCAAATACGTTCTGATTATGATTTTCCTGTATCATTCCATCATCGGTATAGAAAGTAAAGTGCTCACTGATTTCCTTATCTTCAGGTTCCGACATGATGGTCCACTGATACGGAACATCGCAGACAAATCCTTCTTCGATATACTGATCCTTGAATTCTTCCAGTCTATTCATATGGTGCATGTCAAATATCAGTCTCCCGTTTTCATTCAAATGTTCATAAGCACAGTGAAAGAAGTCGTCTAATTCATCTTCATACAGATAATTAATCGAATCGCAGATACAAAGAACGAGATCGTATTTCTTGTTCAGATGATAATCCGTCATATTCAGGATCAGGTATTCACCGTCATAGTTCTTGGCAGATACTTCTTTCATCTTCTCTGAGATATCAGAAGCCGTTATATCATAACCTTTTCTCTTTAGTATACCTGCCATTACACCTGAACCTGAAGCCAATTCCAGAACGCTGGTAAACGGTTCTTCTTCGATGTATTTCAGCCAAAGCGACAAAGCTTCTTCATCCTGAAGAAGCATATCATAATATTCAGCAAGCATTTCATAATTGCCTACATTTCTACTCTCGGCAGATCTTTCCATAGTCCTTCCAGATTATACAGCTCTCTTTCGCCGTCATAGAACACATGACAAAGTATCGTATCCAGGTCGATCAGAAACCATTTTGTGGTGTTTTCCGCATAAATATGCTTCACACTGAATCCTGCTTCCAATACTTTATCTTCTACATTTTCGATAATGGATTTTGCCATACGGGCATTTCTGGCTGTTCCAATAATGAAATAGTCAATATAAGGAGACTGTTTTCTAAAATCGATCACAGTCAGATCAGAAGCCTGTTTCTCATCCATGGCATCATAGGCGATTCTCAATAAATCTTTCATTCTTTACTTCTTTAATGTACCTCTCTACATCATGATCCAGCAGTCTGTATGCCTGATACAGATCTCTGCGGGCTATATTAATAATATCATCGTTTATTCCCCGTAAAGGTTCCCTTTTATCCGCAATATACAGAATCAAAGACAACTTGTCTTTTGAATTGCATATGGTGTGATTATATATTGCATTAAGGATATCCTTATCGTGGAATCCTGTCATTTCCTTTAAATAATATGGAGCAACCCAGGCATGGTATGCACCTGTAATACCATTCAGCTTATCATGATCATAAAAAGTCAGATAGTTTTCCAATAAAGCAGGATTTGTTTTTTCAAAGCCTTTGCAGACATCGTGCAGAAGGCCTGCCATATAAGCTTTATCCGGATAAACATGATGACATAAAGCGAGATTTCTTGCAGTTTCTGCTACAGAAAGAGAATGTTCGTATCTGGATTGCTTCAGATTCTTCTTGATCAACGGTTTCAGCAGTTCCGGATCATTCAGCATTTTCTTTCTTTCTTTTGAATCAAGTGACATGAAACTGTCAAATGTTAATACATCATAATTCATGGCAGGACGATCTTTTTCTCTTTAGATTGCTTATACAAAACAAGCGTCTTGCCGATTTTCTGTACAAGTTCAGCCCCGGTATTGGCACAAAGATCTATAGATATCTCATTCATGGAAAGTTCACAGGTCTTCAAAACAGAAACTTTTACAAGCTCTCTTGCTTTAAGAGCTTCTTTCAACGAATTAAAAAGATTTTGTGATAATCCTTCTTTTCCAATCTGAAACAATGCTTTCTCATTCACTGCCAGGCTTCTTAAATATCTCTTTTGTTTTCCGTTCAACATCAGATATCGACCTCACTTTCAAATATCTTCACTTTATTCAGAGTATGAACTCGGATTTTACACTTTCCATTGACCTTAAACATGCCTAATCCTTTAATAATGAACATTTGTTTACCATCAATGTTATATTCCGTGATTCCTAAAGGCTTGATTCTAAGAACGAACTCACAGTAGTGCTGCTGATAATAGTCATCCGCATGATCATATTTTGTACGATGAATCTTGTTTTGACTGTTGATATAGAATGTAATGGACGACTTTTCTTCAGGAATTACATCTACCCGTAATAAACCGTCATAGAAATAGCTTTGTGGATCGTTCAGCTGAAATACCTGCGGTTTTATTGTTTTATCGATCTTGGATAGCCTGTACTTCTCTAGGTTCAGATATGTCGCATAATTATTCATATCAACAAGACCCGGTGTATCAACGAACTGATAGTCCTTATAATCGATCTGTATCTCTTCCAGAGTAGTTCCAGGATACATAGAAGCTGTCAATGATGAAGAATGAAGCAGCTTGTTGATCAGCGAAGACTTGCCGGCGTTCGCCCATCCGCAGAATACGACTCTTTTTGCCTCCATTTCCGATAATATCTGGTAGAACTGATCATTAAATACGATTTCGAACTTATTCGTCATCATAGCAGCTTTAATATTTGGAAATTTTTTATTTAAGTCAAATAAAACCCTGCTAAGAATCTTATTGATTTTGACATCGCTTACATTATCGGGGAGAATATCCGTCTTATTAATCAACAGCAGAACGTCATAATCCTTGAACATATCAAGAAGATCATCATCTTTCAGACAGAAAACATCCAGTATATCAATGATTACAACGAATAATTCATTTGCGTACTTCTGAAATATCTTTATGATTTTTTCGTTTGTTACGTAATTCGTCTTGAAATGAGTGGTATCTCCGTAATGTAGCAGTCTAAAACATCTTTGACAGTAATCCTGATTCATGTCGGCAACATATCCGACTCCTTCTCTGTCCTTATGCTGAAGCTCTACTCCACATCCCTTACATTTCTTCATGTAGTAACCTCTTCCAGATGATTTTCTCTATCTTTCTGTTTCTTGCTGTAACAGGCGTATCTTCTTCCTGCAGCTGCTTGCAGTATATTCCGTAACATCCGCTCAGATTCGCGCCCAGAATGTCAGTCAAAAGCTGATCACCCATAACGATCGTCTTTGAAGGTCTGGTTTTTAGCTTTAAACAGGCCATCCAGTAGGCAAAAGGCAAAGGTTTGCCTGCCCAGAACCAGATATCCGCATCGATATCACGAATAAACATTTTTACTCTTTTCAGATTATTATTTGAAAAAATAAGAACTTTGAATCCGTTTTCTCTAAGATTCTTAATAAACTGTTCTGCTCTTATATCGCAGGTTCCGGTATCCGGTATTGCGATCGTATTGTCTATATCAAGAAAAACGGTATCAAAACCGCGTTCTCTATAATACTTCGCATCAAAATCGGTAAAGATCGGCAGGATCTGTTTCGGTCTAAATAATGCCATATCAGTTAAACAGTGATGTCTGCTCCTCTTCTTTTTCACTGTCGTAATAGCCTTCAGGAAGATCGATAATCTCTACATCTGATATATCCGACATGTCTTTCCTTACAACGAAATAACCGTTCTTGAGCTTTAAAGGAACGGAGAAAGACTGTTCAAGATCCATGAAAGGAATATTCGAAACAGGGATTTCATTCATTTTTCCTTCATTGCATATGTAAAGATTGCTGTAACCGGATACCATCATCGATCTGTAGATATAATGCGGATTCGATTTAATCTGTTTAAATACTCTGTAACCTTTTGTATTTCTGGAAGTCAGTTCCAGCGTTTCCTTATGAATTCTCTTGAAACCGCCCTTATTAGAGCACAACAAAAGTTCTTCACTGCCATGTCTGTCCGTTACTACAGATGCCAGTTCATCATTCTTGACATTTATAGCAATAACGCCTAATGCCTTAGGAGCAAGATCTAATAGAATATCGGAAGAATAATGGTTGCAGTAGCCGTCTTTGGTTATCAGAATAAGATCATCCCCCTGATAGCATACGCTTACTGATACAAGCTCATCATCATCACGCAGTTTCATGCACGTTAAAGCCTTGGAAGATCTTTCAACCTTCAGTCTAGGGAATGAAGTCTTCTTGATCATGCCGTTTCTGGTTGCCGTGATCAGGAATGCATAAGTATCGAAATTCTTCACTACGACAGCTCCTACGACCTTCTCCATTCCTTCCATCTTGACATAATGGGAAACATGTCTTCCAAGATCCTTAAACTTACATTCTTCGATCTTATATACCGGAACATAGGCATAGTTGCCTTTATTGGTAAACAGAAGCAGCGTATCCAGCGTATCGCAGGACTTAATGCCTATTAACGCATCCCCTTCTTTAACAAACGGCAGCTGATTCTCGTTCGCATTAAACGCTCTCTCGGAGAATCTCTTCAGATATCCGTCTCTCGATACACAGACATAGCAGGCTTCGTTGGAAATCATTGCCAGTTTATCGATCACAACTTCTTCTACTTCATCTTCGATCGTCGTTTTTCTTGGCGTAACGAACTTTTCATCGATTTCTTTCAGTTCCTTAACAAGAACGGAATCCAGAACATCCGCAGAAGAAATGATCGCATTAAGTTCACTGATTTCTTTAATAAGAGTCGCATTCTCTTCCTTAAGAACCATAATATCCGTTGAAGACAGACGATAGAGTCTTAAAGAAACGATCGCTTCCGCCTGTTCTTCAGTAAACAGGAAAGCTTCCTTCAGCTTTTCCTTGGCATCTTTCTTATCCTGCGATCTTCTGATTAATGCAATAACATCATCCAGAATCGAAACAGCCTTTATCAGTCCTTCTACGATGTGCAGACGGGCCATTTTCTTGTCTCTAAGATAAATAGACCTATTTAAAACAACGTTTCTCCTGTGCTCTATAAATGCGTCTAAAGCATCGCCTAAAGACATCAGGACAGGCTTATGATTCACGATCGCGACATTATTGTAGGAATAATTTACCTGTAGATCGGTATTCTTATACAGATAGTTGAGGATAAGCTGACAGTTGGCATCTCTCTTGCATTCAACAACGATTCTTAATCCGTTTCTCCCCGATTCATCTCTGACATCCACGATTCCATCGATTTCCTTAGAAAGATAGATGTCTGTAATCTTCTTGACCAGCTGTGATTTAATCACTTCATAAGGTATCTCGGATATAACGATCTGAGAAGATGTTTTTCCTTCTTCTATCTCGCATCTGCTTCTGACTACTACTTTTCCTTTTCCTGTCGCAAAAGCTTCAGCGATCTGTTTCTTGCCCTGAACAATACCTCCGGTAGGAAAATCCGGTCCTTTTACGAACTGCATCAGTTCTTCAATCGAACAGGATGGATGTTTCATCCGGTAGATGCAGGCATTAATGATCTCATTCAGATTATGAGGTGCGATATTGGTTGCATATCCCGATGCGATACCGGTAGAACCGTTAACCAGTAAAACTGGATATCTTGCCGGTAAAACGGTTGGTTCCAGATGGGTATCGTCATAGTTGTTGGTCATCGGAACGGCATCATAATCGATGTCATCCAGCAGAAGATGAGCACTCTTGCCAAGTCTTGCTTCCGTGTAACGCATGGCTGCCGGCGGATCATCATCGATAGAACCGTTGTTTCCGTGCATGTCGATCAAAGGAACGTTGATTTTCCATTCCTGAGACATTCTGACCATGGCTTCATAGATAGAACTGTCGCCATGCGGATGGAAGGTTCCCATAACGCTTCCTACAGTCTTTGCGGACTTCCTGTGCGGTTTTTCATATGTATTCCCATCAATATACATCGAATAAAGAATACGTCTCTGAACCGGCTTCAAACCGTCCCTGGCGTCAGGCAGAGCTCTTTCCTGAATGATATATTTCGAATAACTGCCAAAACGGTCAGACATGATATCGTCTAACGTTTCATTGACAAAATTCTCTACGATCTCTTCTTTTTTTCTTCTAGCCATTTCTAGTTACTCTATAATCTTCTTCTAAGGTGAAATCGATATTGTCGTCGATCCATTTTCTTCTGATCTCGGCATTATTGCCCATTAAAACAGATATCTTTCTCTCACATAATGCCGCATCTTCAATAGAAACCTGGATCAGAGTTCTTCTTTCCGGGTCCATGGTGGTATCCCATAGCTGATCCGCATCCATTTCACCTAAACCTTTGTATCTTTGTATATCGACTTTGTCTCCAAGTTCCCTCTTCATCTCGTTCAGTTCTTCATCGGAATAGAGATAAATTCTTTCTTTGTTCTTCATTACGCCGTAAAGAGGAGGCATGGCAATATAGACATGGCCTGTTTCGATCAGTTCTCTCATAAAACGATAGAAGAAAGTCAGTAAAAGAACCTGAATGTGTGCGCCGTCAGTATCGGCATCGGTCATGATAACGACTTTATCGTAATGAATGTCGTCGATATTGAAATGAGGTCCTACTCCTGCTCCGATGCAATGTACGATGGTATTCAGCTCCTCGTTTTTTTCTATTTCGCTGATGGAAGCTCTTTCGGTATTTAGTACCTTTCCTCTTAACGGAAGAATGGCCTGGAATGAAGAATCTCTGCATTTCTTGGCACTGCCGCCTGCAGAATCACCCTCTACCAGGAAAAGTTCCAGCTTAGAAGAATCTCTGGTCTGAGCAGGAGCTAGTTTACCGCTTAAGATTTCTTTACTCTTCAAAGATGACTTTTTGCCAGATCTGGCTTCGTCCTTTGCCTTCCTGGCAGCCTCCCTGGCGATAGAAGCTCTTTGTATTTTTTTAATCAGCTGCAAGGCTGTTTCTTTATTCTCGTGCAGGAAGTAAGTCAGCTGTTCCGAAACGATGCTGTCGATGACGGTCTTTGCTTCCGGCGTACCCAGTTTTCCTTTTGTCTGGCCTTCAAACTGCAGGATGGATTCCGGAATGGAACAGGAAATGATCGAAGTAAGTCCTTCTCTGACATCGCTGCCTTCAAAATTCTTGTCCCTTTCTTTCAGCAGTCCGTTTTCTCTGGCAAATTCATTGATTACCTTTGTAAAGGCAGTCTTATACCCTATTTCATGTGTGCCGCCGTCTGACGTTCTGACTAGATTAACGTAAGAGAACGTGTTTTCCTGATATCCGTCCGTGTACTGGAATGCGATATCCGCTGAAATCCTGTCTTTCTCACCATGGAAACAGACTGTTTCATGAAGGACGTCTTTATCCTCATGCAGGTATTCCATGAAAGCTTTCAGCCCATCATTGTACAGAAAAGACTGTTCCTCGTCGCTGCGAAGATCTCTGACAGTCAGTTTTACATTCTTAAGCAGGAAAGCTTCTTCCTGCGCTCTTTCCAGGATTGTCTGATAATTGAATACAGTAGTCTGAAAAACACGTTTATCAGGCATGAAAGTGACCTTAGAACCGGTTCTGTTGGTAGGGCCAAGTTCCTGCAGCTTCGATACTTTCTTCCCGCCGTTTTCAAAACGCATCAGATAACGTTTTTTATCTCTGCATACTTCTACTTCCAGCCATTCCGACAAAGCATTGACAACGGAAGCGCCGACACCGTGCAGACCGCCTGCCGTCTTGTATCCTCCCTGATCGGAGAATTTACCGCCAGCATGCAGTACGGTAAAAATGACCTGTAACGTATTTTTGCCTGATTTGTGCATACCAACAGGCATACCTCTTCCATAGTCAGTTACCGTACAAGATCCGTCCTTATTGATTTCAATGATGATCTCATTGCCAAAACCGTTCAATGCTTCGTCGATCGCATTGTCAACGATTTCCCATACCAGATGGTGCAGACCTCTAGCGTCAACCGATCCGATATACATGCCGGGTCTTTTTCTGACGGCTTCCAGACCTTCCAGTATCTCTATGCTGCTGTCATCGTATCTCTGTGTCATAACCTTTAAAATTATAACACAAGATGGATATGTGTTATAATCCAGATAGAAAAACAAAGCACTGAAATTACAATGTTAGAACAATTATTCTGGATCATTTTAGGTTATCTTGTCGGTTCTGTTTCCTGGGGTCTGATCATCGGGAAAAAGTTTTTCAATATCGACATCAGAGAACATGGATCCGGCAATCTAGGCGGTACAAATGCCGGCAGAGTTTTAGGCAGAAATGTAGGACATCTGGTTATTCTTTTAGATGGATTAAAGACTTTTCTGATGATGCTTTTGTGTCATTTGCTGAAGAACGACTGTGAAATCATATGCGGACTTGCGGTATGTATCGGCCATTGTTTTCCTTTATTTGCGCAGTTCAGAGGCGGAAAGGCCGTTGCCTGTTCGTATGGTTTTCTTTTAGGACTGGCCTGTTTCATCCATCATGAATTCCTATTTACATTAATAATTCCGATGTGTGTGTATTTTGCAGTGAAATATCTCATCGGCTATGTATCTCTAGCTTCGATGCTGAGTGTACTATCCGGCGGATTGCTGATTACAATATTTGTGAGTCGGAAAACAGGACTGATGGTTCTTTTACTGGCACTGTTTGTCATATACCGTCACCGTGCAAATATCCAAAGGCTCATTCAAGGAACGGAACCTAAAGTAAATAAAAAATAAAGCCTTCTATACTGAAGGCTTTTTCATGCATAAAAAGAAAAAGCTATTTCTAGCTTTTTACTGTCCCATCGATTTCATGATTGCGCGGATCTGCGCCTCTGACGGTTTTCTTCCCATCTGGGCATACATCGCACGAATCATCTTCTCATTAATCGGAGGATTCTCTTTCAGCTGTTTTTCAAACTGCTTTCTGGTAACAAAATAAGCAATGATTGCACCAATAATGCCTCCACCGACGAAATATAGAATTGAAGTAACAAATGGATTCATAACACACCTTCCTTACACATCGATTTTAAACAAAAAACCGATATTTGTCTAACAGGGCCTAATGGGTGAGAAATTTCCCTTTTCTCCAAAGGTGGTCCGTCTATAGCTGCTTTCAGGATCCCTGATTAAGGTCTTCAACAAGGGCAGCTAATGATCAACAGTCCGTAAATATCATGTAGGAATTTCAATATTCCCATTAGGTAATTTCATTATAAATATATTTTTCGTGATTTACTAGTCTTGACTTTCAGATTAAGAAATGATAATTATTTCTGATTTTTAAACGGTTCAAGCATCTCCAGATAACGTGATTTTAACGCTTCAGCTTTTTTATCCGGATCATAGTTATCTACTTTCATATAATCGAAGCATACCTGAGAATCTCCGAAATGGCCGTTGATTACAGTGAAAACATGAGGGGTCATTAAATCTTTGTTGCCTTCTTCGTTTTCACCTAAGATATCATAGAGATAATTCAAAGTCCTTTCACGAACTTCCGTATCAGAAACAAGATTGAAATCTTCATCATATGGATCAATATAGTAGATCGTTACATCTGATTCAATTGCCGCTTCATTCAAGATCCTTGTTACTTCCTGGCAGCATCCGCAGTTGGTTCTTCCAAGAAAAAACACGCCAGAAGATCCTTCATCGATAGTACGGAATACTTCCGAAAGCTTAATCAGACGGAAATTGTGTTTTGTTGAAGTTACACCTTCATATCCGGACATATCAACTTTTTCAGACTGTATCTCAAATGTATATTCAGGTATCTCTGTTTCTTCAGGTTTATCTTTCTTACAGGAACAAAGTAATAAAAGAAGCATCACAACAGTCAGAAACTTCTTCATTCATGCTCCTTGATCTCGATGTTCTTGAATACTTCTTCGATCTTTTCTTTCGAACCAAGGTCATTGCTCATACAGGTAGCAAGAGATGCCGCATTGGCATAACGGAATGATTCTGCACAATCAGCGCCTCTGATTACACCGTATAAGAATCCCGCAACCATGGAATCTGCTGAACCTGTCGTATTAACCAAGGAATCCTTAAGATTGCCGCATTTGTAATACTTTTCCTGCGTAAAGATGTAGGAAGACTTATGCGGTGCACTGTAAAGAACATATTTTACGTTTTTTTCCGTAAGTTTCTTTGCGTATTCTTTCAGATCATCTCCTGCCAGATTTGTGTCATTCAGTTTTACTGCAAACAGTTTAGTATCCAGACATCTATCCAGAATATCTCTGTCTGTATCCAGAACGATCCTGACATCTTCATCGCTTAAGTCGTGAACAAGTTCAATAATACGGTCTTTAATCTCTTCTTCAATGTTTCCGGAAAGAACGAAAATATCATCAGAATAGATGTTGTTCAGTCTGGACTTGAATTTATTGAATTCTTCATCGGTGATATGAGGACCTTTTGCATTGATGCTTGTCTCATGCTGATCGTCCATGATCTTGATGTTGATTCTGGTATTGTCTTTGATTGATGTAAACAGAGGCTGGATATTCGGATAATTGCCGATAAAACTTAAATAATAATCCTTCGTAAATCCTCCAAGGAAACCAAGGCATACCGATGGGATACGGAAGTTGTTCAGAACAATGGAAACATTGACACCTTTTCCTCCTGCATCGAACATTTCCATGTCGGTTCTGTTGTTCTTTCCTCTTTCTATTGCAGGAAGCGTAATAAAGTAGTCTAGAGACGGATTTGTCGTACAAGTATAAATCATCGTTTTCTCCTGTAATCAGCGCTGTACAGCGTTAAAATGGCTTAGAAGGTCATTCAGAACCCTTTCATGGATCTCATTGACTTCTTCTGTTTTCAGTGTCTTTTCTTTATCTTCGTAAACAATATTCAAAGATACTGACTTATTTCCTTCTTCGATATGTTCACCCTGATAGATATCGAACACTTCAGCTTTCTTGACAAGCTTTCCTCCGGCTTTCTTGATTTCAGCAAGCAGATCGGCTGCCTTGATGTTTTCATCTAGAAGCAGGGAAATATCTCTTGAAACAGATGGATATCTGCTTAAGACAGGGGCCTTGACTTTAGCAGGATTTGCCTGATCAAGAACGCTAAGAATCATTTCTGCATAGCAGACATCATTCAGTTTAAATGTTTTCAGATAGTTCGGATGCAGTTTACCGAAGATACATAATACTTCGTTGTCCATGTACAGAACCGCAGACTGATAAGGATGAAAATGAACAGTATCCAGATCATTTTCTCTTAAAGTAATTCTGCCCATTTCAAATCCAAGCTTCGACAATATCTGCAGCAGAATGCCTTTCATGACATAGAAATCTGATTCTACACTGATATGTTTTACCTTATTGTCGATCAGGTTTCCCTGCATGACTATGCCAAGTCTTTCTTCTTCAATATCTTTTGCATATACTTTGGAGATCTCGAATAAAGATACATTCTCATTGTAATGTGCCAGATTATAGGACAAAGCTTCCAGCAGTGAATTCATTAATGAGGTTCTGACATATCTTCTTGCATCGGATAACGGTGAAACGAGTTCTACTGCTTCACCCTTTGGAAGTACTGCTTCTTTAATGTATTTATCTGATACTAAAGTATAGTTTACCGTATCGAACATGCCGTGATTAGTAAGAGTTTCTCTTATGACTCTGCGTATCTTCTGAATATTGCTGAGTCTGCCTACGGTCTGCGGCATCAGCGGAAGCGTTGATACAAGGTCATCAAAATCCGTCAGTCTGACGATTTCTTCATCGATATCTTCCGGAATCCTTAAATCTACTGAACGATAAGACGGAATGTCTACATAAAAGGCTTCCTGATCGTTTGTATAGCTGAAATCCAGTCTTCTCAGGACATCAGTAGCTTCTTCCATAGTGTAATTTTTACCGATCAAAGCATTAAGATGCCTCAGTGTTTCCTTGATCTGATATGGTTCATAGTCAGGCTTTCCGTATTCTACAGTCTCTTCGAAATCTTTCGCATCAGCCAGTTCAATCAGCAGCTGAACAGCCCTGTCTACTGCCTTGTTCTGTGAAAGAGGTTCTAATCCTTTCGAGAATCTTGCGGCAGCTTCTGTCTGCAGTCCTAATCTATTCGCAGTTCTTCTGATCTGGGCATGATCGAACAAAGCCGCTTCAATAATCAAGGCAGAAGTATCATCGAGGATCTTTGTATTATCACCGCCCATGATACCGGCAATACCGATCGGTTTTTCTTCAGATGTAATCATAAGATCTCCCTTTTCAATCTGATATTCAATTCCATCCAAAGCAACGTATGGTCCGGAATAATCATCTCTTACAGTGATTTCCATAGCAGGATTGCTTCTTAAATCATAGAAATGCAGCGGCTGTCCCGTTTCCAGCATGACATAGTTGGAAATATCAACAAGATTATTGATGCATTTCACGCCGTTTGCACGAAGATGCTGCTTCATCCATTCCGGAGATTCCTTGATTTCTACATGATTGACTACTTTTGCAAGGAAATGCGGACAGTTTTTTGATTCAGAAGTCAGTCTGAAAGAAGATTTTGTTCCGATATCTGCTTTTCCTTCATATTCAGGAAGTGTGACTTTTCGGTCGAGGATCGCTCCCATTTCTTTTGCCATCGCAAACATGGACAGACAGTCAGGTCTGTTGGCATATACGGAAACATCCAGGATCGTGTCGTCATATCCCAGTTTATCCAGAATATCGGTATCTCCTATCTCGAATCTATCATCCAGTTCTTCGATACCATTATGACTACAGGAATCTGCCGGCAGCAGATCTTCATCAACGCCTAATTCCTTTAAGGAACACAGCATTCCATTAGATGCAGCACCTCTAATCGTGCTGGCCTTGATCTCGCCGCCAGGAAGCTTTGCGCCTACCTGAGCAACGATTACTTTTAAACCTTCTCTACAGTTCGGAGCGCCGCAGACGATATCCAGCACTTCTGATCCGATATCTACTTTCGTAACATGCAGATGATCGGAATCCGGATGATTCTTACATTCAATGACTTTACCTACAATAAGATCACTGCCTTGAGAAAGTCTGATGATCTCTTCAACTTCAAAACCGCATTTCACCATCTGATCAACGATCTGTTCAACAGAAAGATCACTGATATCCATGAATGAGCTTAGCCATTTTAAACTTAGTTTCATAAGACCTCCTATCTCTTGAATCCTTCAAGGAATCTAATATCGTTGGTATACAGATCTCTGATGTCCGTAATACCGTATTTCAGCATTGCAATTCTCTCAATTCCTGCACCGAATGCGAATCCGGTGTATTTCTTAGAATTGATTCCAGCCATTTCCAGTACGTTTGGATGAACCATTCCTGATCCAAGGATTTCGATCCATCCTGTTCCTTTACAGGTAGGACAGCCTTTTCCGCCGCAGATATGACAGGTCATGTCTACTTCAAATGACGGTTCTGTAAATGGGAAGTAGGAAGGTCTGAAACGGATCTTCGCATCTTTTGAGAACAGTTCTCTTATCATAAGTTCCAGTGTGCCTTTCAGATCGGCAACGGTGATATTTTCGCCGATAACAAGTCCTTCACACTGCATGAACTGGTGAGAATGCGTCGCATCGTCATCATCTCTTCTATATACTTTTCCAGGACAGATGACTTTGATTGGAAGACTGTTTGCTTCATGTTCAAGTACACGCATCTGAATTGCTGTCGTCTGTGATCTTAACAGATGTGTTGGATCAACATAGAAAGTATCCTGCATGTCTCTGGCCGGATGTCCTTCGGGTGTATTTGCGCGGGTAAAATTATACAGATCTGTTTCGACTTCCGGACCTTCCGCTACATTGTATCCCATGCCAATGAAGACATCTTCCAGTTCCTTCTGAACCAGTGTTAAAGGATGCATCGTTCCGGTTTTAGCAGAATAGCCGTCCAGCGTAATATCAATCTTCTCTGATTTCAATCTGGCATTCAACAGTTCCTGATCCAGTTTTTCTTTCTTTTCATCGATAGCCGCAGATACGGCATTCTTTAGATCATTGACCATCTGTCCGAATTTTGGTTTTTCTTCCGCCGATAGATCTCTCATCTGAGCCATCAGACCTTGTATCTTACCCTTTTTGGATAGATACTCTATCCTTAGTTCTTCCAAAGACTTGCTGTCTGCTTCAGAAATGGCTTTTAAAGCCTCGTTTTTAAGCAATTCTAGATCAAGCATAATTCTCCCCCTTAAAATAAAAAAGGCGGCCTAAGGGCGCTATAAGCGCGTTACCACCTTTATTTGTAACTCTTATTCTTAACGCGAATGACACGTGGAGTATTGGTCCAGCTAAGAAGTGAATTCACTGATTTTCATGTTAGAACATCGCAGCATATTGTTCATTCTCTGAAACAGGAACAGATCAGTTACTGGTCTTCTTTATGCGATTCTTAAGCGATATCTACCTTGATTCCAGGACCCATGTTGCTGGAAATGGTGCATGATTTAATATATGTACCCTTAACAGCAGCTGGTTTCGCCTTGTTGATGACACCCAGCAGGGCGTCAAAGTTTTCAGCCAGTTTCTCAGTATCGAATGAAGACTTGCCGATCAGACAGTTGATGTTGCCTTCCTTGTCGACACGGTACTGAACCTTACCTTTTTTGATTTCTTCGACAGCCTGTGCGATATTCTGCGTAACAGTACCTGTCTTTGGGTTAGGCATCAGACCTCTAGGACCTAAAAGTTTACCCAGTTTACCAAGTTCGCCCATCATATCAGGTGTAGCGACGATGATATCGAAATCGAACCATCCGCCTTTTACCTTTTCCAGGATTTCCTTGTCGCCGACATAGTCAGCACCGGCATTCTTGGCAACTTCCATGTTCGCACCCTGCGTGACAACCAGGATCTTCTGGGATCTGCCTGTTCCGTTTGGAAGAACGGTAGCGCCACGGATCTGCTGGTCAGCCTGTCTAGGGTCAACATTCAGATTGAAGGATGCTCTGATAGAAGCATCGTATTTAACGGTAGTAGTCTTCTTTGCAAGTTCACATGCTTCAACAGGAGAATACTTCTTGCCCTGTTCGATCAGAGCCTTGGAGCTGTTATAATTCTTTGAATGTTTCATTATTCAGCCACCTCGATTCCCATGTTTCTTGCTGTACCTTCGATGATCTTCATTGCAGCTTCAACATCGTTGGCATTCAGATCAGGCATTTTGTATTCAGCGATTTCCTTCAGCTGAGCCTTCGTGATCTTGCCGGCCTTAACCTTGTTCGGTTCTCCGGAAGCCTTGTCAACACCTGCAGCCTTCTTTAACAGGAATGCAGCCGGAGTAGTTTTTAATACGAAATCAAATGACTTGTCTTCGTAAGCAGTAATGACTACAGGAACGATATCGCCCTTTCTGTCTTTTGTCTGATCATTGAATGCAGAACAGAACTGAGGCATGTTGATTCCTGCAGAAGCAAGAGCCGGTCCCGGTTTTGCTTCGCCGGCCATGAAGTTTAATTTGCAGACTTTTGCAACTTTCTTTTTTGCCATATTTTCCTCCTTATGGTTGTGGGTATAACGGAGCGTTGCTCTCCTTCCACATGCTTAAATATTTTACTAGATAAAGAGCCTTATTTCAAGGCTTTTTAGTGATTTATTTGTGTTTGTAGAATGTTCGGTTATCCAAAGCGAATATCTTCTGAGTGAACTCGCCTTCTTTTATTTCAGAAAGAGCTTTTTCGATGATGTTTACTCTGGCGTCGATATTGTCGATGAGGTTCAACATTTCCGCTTCAATGGTTTCTGGTCTAACAGGAGACCCAAATTCCTGCTGACCATGGTGAGAAAGTACCATATGTCTTAGAATCATCAGTTCTTCGCTGTCTTCCAGGTTTAACTGTTTTCCTATTTCAAGAAGTCTGGCATCCATGATAGAAATATGGCCTAATAGCTTCCCTTGCGTGGTATATTCCGTTACAACCGGAGATGTCAGTTCTTCAATTTTCCCTAAATCATGCAGGATTACGCCCGCAAGAAGGTAATCTCTATTGATGGATGAATATATGTTGCATAGTGCTACAGCGACCTTGATCATACCGGCTGTATGCGTCGCAAGACCACCGATAAAATTGTGATGAATCTTTGCGGCTGCCGGGTATTCATATACATCATTTTCATAGTAATTCAAGGCACTGGAAACGATTCTGGCAATGTTTTCGTTGTCTATTAGATTAATCCCTTCCTGAATATTGCCTCTCAGATCATCCTTAGAGATCGGAGATTTAAATACGAATTCCTCCATTTTCAGTTCTCCCTGAGGGATAGGAAGTACTTTCAGGATCTTTGCCTGAAGATTATTCCTGTATTTGATGACTTCCAAGTCGAATTCATAGATCTTTCCAACCTCAAGTTCCTTTTCAAGTTCAGGTTTGACATCCCATAGCTTTGCATCAATCGACTTGCTTGAATCCTGGAGCGTAAGTGTAAGATATGGCGCACCTGAATTAGTCGTACCTCTAAGTATCTGCGCAATTAAAAGATTGGTTGTAACTCTTTCGCCTTCATTGAAATCTTTTACTTTCTTGCCCATCTTATTCCTCCATAACTTTCTTTATATCATCGTTGTTGAATCCCTTATTTAATAGAAAACCGTATATTCTCTGCCTAAGCTCATAATCAGAATACTTCTTTTCGTATTTCTTCTTTGCTTTCTGGTATTCTTTCTGTAATAATTCTATCTCATTATCACATTTTAAATCTAATTCATTAATGATGTTTTTTGATACTTCATAGCTGTATCCAGAATTTACTAGTTTATTTAGGATAGACTGCTTCTTGCCTGCTAATGATTTATTCTTTAATGTATTGGCGTATTTTTCGGCGATTGTACAAGCTTTCTCTCTTTCTCTATTTTCATCTTTCAGTAAATATCTGTTTATTATTTCTTCTTGTATTCCGTCTTTTTTCAGTTTTTCTTTGATCTGCCTGTTTGAAAGATTAGATCGGTCATAATAGATGATTCTGTTTTCAGTATATTTATCATCATCAAGCATCCCGTAACTAATCAGTTTATCGATGATTTCTTTTTTCTTTTCCTCATTCAGTTCAGATTTATTTAAGTGATCTCTGATCTGTTTAATTGTATGATCTTTTACCGTCAGCTTTCTTAAACAAGAACGGTATGCCTTCAGATAGATCTCTTCATCCTTTATTTTTATTAAAAGATTATCATCAAGACCCTTCAGATTCCTGATTCCATAAGAAAAATAACTTTCTATCGGGATCATGATCTTATCTTCTTCAAGGAAGATCATTACATAGTCTTCCATGATCTTTATCTTCTTGATCGGATATTTTTCTTCCTTTATCTCTATCTGATGTTTCTCTAAGAAATCTTCTACTTTCATATCAATAGTATAATCTCTACATGAAGAGAAAAATTATCATAATTTATCAGCTAAACTTTTGAACGAATAATGCTGTTCGCCATTTTTACGATATTCAATATTGTCTAGATCTAAAAGATGAAATGAACCGTCATAAAGAATTTCAGTAATAGAAGCATTTGAGACCAGACCATTTAGTTTATGATCAGGAAAAAGCTTTAAAAGAATCGTGTTAATTGCAAAACTTGACGTTGATATTAGTATATTCCCATCATCATAGTTTTCGCATATTTCATTCAAAATATTAGAAAGTCTTCCCCACAGCCTTTCAATACCTTCATATTTTCCAGTCTCATCATAATGATACAGTTCAGAATCAATTCCGAATTCATCTAAATACTTATAAAGTCCATCGTGACCTTCATAAACAGAATTAAATTTCCTGTAGATCGGTTCAAGCATTTCCACATATGTGCCGTATTCATATTCACCGAAACACATTTCCCTCAATCTTTGATCAGCTACAATTTCGACTGAACATTTATTTTCCTTCATAAACACTTCCGCTGTATTGATCTGTCTTGCTGAATCACCGGAAAATGCTTTTGTAAAAACAGTATTTCTCATTCCGTATCCGGTACATTTTGCCTGATATATACCTAAAGATGTTAAAGGAGAATCATTCCATCCCTGAACGATTTCTTGAACATTATAAACTGTTTCACCATGACGAAGCAAATATAGTTTAATCATAATTTGATTATAAAATAAGAGTCTTTATTTACAAGTAAATTGATCGTAAAGCACTTTTAGATTTCATCAATTCATAAAAAAACGCTTCCTGTTAAATGGAAGCGTTCTTTTAATTCATGAATGAATTATTTTACTCTCGCCTGGAGATTCTCAAATCTTCTCTTAGCGTCATTCTTAGCCTTTTCATAAAGTTCTTCGGCTTTTTCCGGATTGACCTTAACAAGGTTGTTGTATCTTGCTTCATCCATCAGGAAATCCTGGAACTTGTCGAAGTCAGGAGTCTTGTAATCGATTGTCAGAGGAGATTCGTTACGTGGGTCATATCTGTAAAGCGTGACATAACCGCATTCAACTGCCTGCTTCTGAACCAGCTGCTGTTTAGAAAGACCGCCCTTAATGCCATGCAGTTCACATGGACAGTAAGCGATGATAAGAGATGGTCCGT
>CAZGZT010000016.1:0-40010 GCA_964529805.1 uncultured Solobacterium sp.
ATATTGGCATCATGGCGCATATCGATGCAGGTAAGACGACCTGTACTGAGAGATTCCTTTTCTTTACCGGTAAAACACACAAGATCGGTGAAACACACGACGGTGCGGCCCAGATGGACTGGATGGAGCAGGAACAGGAGAGAGGTATTACCATCACTTCGGCTGCTACGACCACCTTCTGGCACGGATCTAAGTCTCAGCTTCCAAACACCAGGATCAACATCATCGATACTCCAGGTCATGTCGACTTCACGGTAGAAGTTGAAAGGTCACTGAGAGTTCTGGATGGTGCCGTTACGGTGCTGGATGCCAAGGCAGGTGTTGAACCGCAGACGGAAACAGTATGGAGACAGGCGTCGACCTATGGAGTTCCTAGGATCGTATTTGCGAATAAGATGGATGCGACCGGTGCAGACTTCATGATGTCTGTCAGATCGATCGGAGACAAACTCGCTGCCAATGCCGCTGCGATACAGATGCCGATCGGTGCTGAGAATACCTTCCGCGGAATCATCGATCTGGTTGAAAAAAGACAGTATATCTATCCGAATGATCAGGGGACTGACATTAAAGAGATGGATATCGAAGATCAGTATGCGGATGAAGCGGAAGTACTGAGAAGCGAACTGATCGAGAAACTCTGCGACTATGATGATGAACTGATGGAAGTCTTCCTTAACGGAGATGAACCGGAAGTCAGCCTGATCAAGCAGGCCATCAGAAAAGCGGTCATCTCGGCGGAATTCTTTCCGGTACTGTGCGGATCTGCATACAAGAACAAGGGAATACAGCTGCTGCTGGATGCGGTAGTTGAATACCTCCCTTCCCCGCTGGATGTTCCTTCAATCAAAGGAGTGAACCGCTTCGGTGAAGAAGCGATCAGACATGCCAGCGACGAGGAACCTTTTGCCGCTCTGGCCTTCAAGGTCATGACCGATCCGTTCGTCGGCAGACTGACCTACTTCCGTGTCTATTCCGGTGTAGCCAAGGCAGGAAGCTATGTGCTCAATGCCTCCAAGGATACCAAGGAAAGATTCGGCAGGATCCTGCAGATGCACGCGAATCACCGCGCAGATATCGATGAAGTAGATGCCGGTGACATTGCCGCTGCCGTAGGATTGAAGAATACGACGACAGGCGATACGCTCTGCGACGACAAACATCCGATCATCCTGGAATCCATGATATTCCCTGAACCGGTCATTCAGATGTCGGTAGAACCGAAGACGAAAGCCGATTCCGAGAAAATGGATGCTGCGCTTGCCAAGCTGGCGGAAGAAGACCCGACCTTCAAGACCTATACGGATGAAGAAACGGGTCAGACCATCATTGCCGGCATGGGAGAGCTGCATCTGGATATCATCGTGGACCGTATGAAACGGGAATTCAAGGTAGAATGCAACGTGGGTAAACCGCAGGTAGCCTACCGTGAAACGATCAGGAAGGCAGCCGACTGCGAAGGCAGATTTGTCAGACAGTCAGGCGGTCACGGTCAGTACGGTCACGTATGGATCAGATTCGAACCGAACGAAAAAGGAAAAGGATTTGAATTCATCGATGCGATCGTAGGCGGAACTGTTCCGAAAGAATACATCAGACCGACCCAGGAAGGCTTGAAAGCCGCACTGGAAAACGGACTGATTGCCGGTTATCCGGTCGTAGACATCAAGGCAACGCTGTTTGACGGATCCGCTCATGAAGTTGACTCTTCAGAAATGGCCTTCAAAACAGCAGCCAGTCTGGCGCTGAGAGAAGCCGCCAAGAAATGTGATCCGGTCATTCTTGAACCGGTCATGGATGTCGAAGTTACTGTCCCTATCGAATATCTGGGAACTGTCATGGGTGATATCACCAAGAGACGTGGTCAGATTAGAGACCAGGAAGAAAGAGGGAATGCCGTAGTGATCAGAGCATTCGTTCCTCTCTCACAGATGTTCGGCTATGCTACGGACCTGAGATCCAATACACAGGGCCGTGGAAAC
Organism: uncultured Solobacterium sp.; assembly: GCA_964529805.1. Lineage (GTDB taxonomy): Bacteria > Bacillota_I > Bacilli_A > Erysipelotrichales > Erysipelotrichaceae > Colivicinus. The sequence continues at coordinate 1,983 of CAZGZT010000016.1, forward strand.
TACATGATGCAGATGGATCACTACACAGAAGTACCATCCAGCATCGCGGAAGAGATTGCCAAGAAAAACTTCTGATAGCAATTGCTAAATAGAGAGTTTTATCTTAAAATAATAATGTTAAATTAGGAGGAAGAAACTTAAGATGGCAAAAGAAAAATTTGACCGTTCCCTGGAACATGTCAATATTGGTACTATCGGTCATATCGACCATGGTAAAACAACTTTAACTGCTGCAATTACCAAGAGACTTGCTGAAAAGGGTCTGGCTGACTTCAGAGACTACAACCAGATCGACAGCGCTCCGGAAGAGAAGGCTCGTGGTATCACGATCAACACTGCTCACGTTGAGTACAAGACTGAGAAGAGACACTATGCCCATGTTGACTGCCCGGGACACGCTGACTATATCAAGAACATGATTACCGGTGCTGCACAGATGGATGGTGCTATTCTGGTTGTTGCTGCAAACGATGGACCGATGCCTCAGACTCGTGAACATATCCTGCTGGCTAGACAGGTCGGTGTTCCTTATATCGTAGTATTCCTGAACAAGTGCGACATGGTCGACGATCCTGAACTGATCGACCTGGTCGAAATGGAAGTTAGAGAACTTCTTGATGAATACGACTTCCCAGGTGATGATACTCCAATCATCCGTGGTTCTGCATTAAAGGCTCTGGAAGGCGATCCTCAGTGGGTTCCTGCAATCGATGAACTGATGGAAGCTTGCGACAGCTATATCGCTTCTCCAGCAAGAGAAATGGATAAGCCATTCCTGATGTCAGTAGAAGACGTCTTCACAATTTCAGGCCGTGGTACTGTTGCTACAGGTAGAGTTGAGCGTGGCGTTGCCCACCTGAACGACCCAGCTGAAATCGTTGGTTTAAGAGAAACTAGAAATACTGTTATTACCGGTCTGGAAATGTTCCACAAGCAGCTGGATCAGGCTGAAGCCGGCGACAACATCGGTGCTCTGCTTCGTGGTATCAACCGTAACGAAGTTGAAAGAGGCCAGGTCTTAGCAAAACCGGGTTCTGTTACTCCTCATACTCAGTTCAATGCGCAGGTTTACGTACTGACTAAGGATGAAGGCGGCAGACATACTCCGTTCGTAGCTAACTACCGTCCACAGTTCTATTTCCGTACAACAGACGTAACAGGTATCGTCAAGGGTTTAGGCGGTGCTGAAATGGTTATGCCTGGTGACCACGTTGAAATGGAAGTTGAACTGATCGCTCCAATCGCTATCGAAGAAGGAACTAAGTTCTCTATTCGTGAAGGTGGCAGAACTGTTGGTTCAGGCTCTGTAACAAAAATCATCAAATAATTACTAACTGATAAATTGTTTCATGATAATAAAACTCTCCGGAAACGGAGGGTTTTTATTTGTTAAAAAAGCTATAATAAAAGTATGTTAACGATAGTGATTATTCTGATTGTATTCATTCTTCTATACCTGTTTCTGATTTTTCCGAATATCAGTAGAAAAGAGGCTTTAAAACCGTATACGGAAAGATACGTTGCCCACCGCGGTCTGTTCAATAACAAGGATGTTCCGGAAAACTCGCTGAAAGCTTTCAGGAAAGCCGTAGAGAGCGGCTATGGCATCGAGCTGGATGTTCAGCTGACTACCGATGACCGGCTTGTTGTATTCCATGATGTTTCCCTGTACCGGATGACGGGAATAGACAAGAACCTGACGGACTGTTCCTATGAGGAGTTGCTTACTTATCACCTGCTGGATACGGATGAAAAGATCCCTCTGTTTTCCGATGTCTTGAAAGTGCTTCAGCCGGATACACGTCTGATCATTGAAATAAAGCCGGAAGGAAGATATATCGATACCACAAAAAAGACCGTAGAAATAATGAGGGACTACAAGGGGCTCTACAACATGGAATCCTTTAATCCTAAGGTTGTCAGATACTTAAGAGTATATGAGCCGCAGATCATCAGAGGACAGCTCTCCTACAATTATATAAAGGATGAAAACTGTGATCTCTCTTTTATCATCAGATTCGTATTGACCTATCTGCTGCTGAATTTCTATACCCGACCGGATTACGTAGCCTATGACTGCGTGAATTACCGTAATCTATCCTTCCGCATCATTTCCGGATTAATCAAAGGTTTCTGTGTAGCCTGGACCGTCAAGTCGCAGGAAGAACTGGAGAAACTGAAAAAGCACTATCAGTGCTTCATCTTTGATTCGTTTATTCCGGACAAATAACCCTACTCTTCGTAGTGCTGCTTTGCGTATTCCAGCATGCTGTTGAAACCATCTTCAGATAGTGCTCCGGCAAAATAGGCGGAAAAATGGCTGTCCGGATCAAGAACGAAAACAGTTGGATATGCCTGGATATTTAAGTAGTACAGCAATAAACCATTCTCATCGATGATCGTCTGTAAGGCGATCTCGTTTTCTTTCAGGTACTTATCAATTGCGTTATCGGTATCTTCATTCAATGGAGACATGACATACAGACAGACGGCATCTTCATTCTTAGAGAATTCCTTGTAGACCGGAATTTCTTCCTGACAGTAAGTACACCAGGTAGCCGAGAAGTTCAGGAACAGATACTTTCCTTTATAATCGATCAGTTTAACGGTATTGCCGTTTTGATCTTTGAATTCATAATTGGTCAGATAAGACTCTATATCATTTATGCTTTCTTCCTGATTGCTTACCGGTTCAATTTCCTTTAATGCCATTATGGTTTTTGAAGCGTTATAAATCATATAGCATCCAAAACAGATCATTACTATACCGGCAATCTTCAAGACCCATTTAAACAGGTCTTTCTTTTTCTTTAACCAGTTCAGGAAAGCGGAAGTAAACAGTCCGGCAGTCAGGAAAGGAATGATCAGACCTAGAGCATAGGAAAAGATATAGAGATACCCTTCTGATGATGTAGCCGCTAGCAGGATGGCGTTCGCCAGCATCGGTCCGATACAAGGAGACCATCCCAGAGAGAAAACAAATCCCAGCAGGAAGGCCTTGAACACATTCATCTTTTCCAGATGAAGATTAGCCTTAATCTTGAATTCCTTTTCCAGGATATCGATATGGATCAGACCCGTCTGATGTAGACCGAAAACGATCAGGATTGTTCCTCCGATCAAAGAAATGATTTCCGAATAACTGCTGATATACTTACTGATAAAACCGACAGAAAAACTCAGCAGGACAAATGTCAGAGCGATCCCGCCGATAAAAAACAGTGCTGATACGGATGTCTTAACCGGATCGTAATGGACATTGCCTTCTTCATCCGTTTTCTTTCCATCCCCTGCTAAATACGAAAGATACAGCGGCAGAAGCGGTAAGACACAGGGAGAAAGGAAAGACAGAAGCCCTTCCAGAAAAACACCGGCCAGTAAGGAATAATTCATGTTATTTCAGAAATATCAGTACAATCAGACCCATCAGGATCCTGTATACGCCAAATACCGTAAAGGTATTTCTTTTTATATAATTCAGTACAAAACGGATAATGAACAGCGATACCATAAAGGCACTCACACAGCCAAACAGCAGAAGCATGATATCGGCAGCAGTGAAGGCCATTCCGTATTTCAGGATCTTCATCAGGCTTGCACCGAACATGACAGGAATCGCCAGTTCAAAGGTGAATTCTGTAGCGGCGCTTCTTGAGATGCCAATCAGCAATGCGGCGATAATGGTGGCTCCGGATCTGGATACACCCGGGAAGATTGCAGCAATCAGCTGAGCCAGACCGATAACGATTGCCTGCAGTATGGTAATCTTCTTTGTATTGGTAACCGTGAACTTCTTGTTTCTAACAGTCATCTCAACAAACAGGAACACAAAACCGACAACAATCAAAGAAATACCGATCACTTTCATCTCGTTGTTTTCGTTTACAAAATTGAATTTATCATCCAGGAACAGTTCAAAAATGATGGCAGGCATACAGGCCAGAATGATCTTTAGCCACAGGAAGAACTTATCCTTCTTGATATCGGCTAAAGCGCCCTTCCCTAAAGGATTTTCGCTGCGGCCAAACGGCCATACTTTATTCCAGAACACCAGCAGCAAAGCCAGAATAGCTCCCAGCTGAATCACGACTTCAAATACTTCATAGAATTCACTGCTGACTTCTAAAGGAAGGAAGACATTCAGGATCTTCATGTGAGCAGTTGAAGAAATCGGCATCCATTCCGTAATACCTTCAATAATTCCAAATATAATCGCCTTAATAAAATTCATCTTCCCTCTCCTAATTGAAATTCACGTATTCTTCTTCCGGTGCAGGAGCTTCCTTGCATGACTTAACATCCAAAGCGCACATCCTGATCCCCTCTTCGTTTTCAATACAGCGGGCAGTTCCGCTGAGATAATAGTATTTCTTTTCGTCGATATCTTTTTTCTTCAGATTGAAACAAGGCAAGGCGATATCGGTCGTATCTGCTGCACAGCACACCATCGCCTTTCTTCCCATCATCAGAACATCCGGATATCCCTCAATCTCTCCGACATATCTGACTTTAATGCTTAGTTTCTTGTGATCGTATTTCTGTGGATTGTCGATCGCATCCATGAACCAGAGACCGTAGTCGATATCACTGATATCCAGATCCTTGGAAGTATCGAACAGTTCGTCTTCGATCTTGTTGGTGACATTACCGTCCTTGTCTTCGTAAATCAGTTCGATATACTGATTGATCGACTTCAGATTGTTTCGCAGATAACGCTTGTCGACATCATCGGAACGATTAAGAATTACCACTTCCGCATTTACTACATGATTGTACATGAACTGACGCATATTGGTCATGTAGATGTTGAACTTGGAAGCATCGATTGTCGTCAGTGTCTGTGCCAGCTCCCAGTTGCGGATGAATCCTGTTTCATACAGGATGTTGTCATCCTCCATGCCGTTAAGTTCCAGGAAAATCCGCTCGACACGGTAGTTCCTGTCTATTTCTTTCTGTTTTTCAATCGTTAGATCCTTGATGGAATCCATGTAGATGATCTGGGAATTGGTGGCTTTCAGAAACTTCTCGTCATAAACCACATCACCCTGTTCAAAACAGATGATCAGAGATGGTTCACCTTCGTTGAAACGGGGATTGTACAGCGTTTCCTTAATCGCCTGCGTCTTGCCGGAATCCAGAAAACCGGAAAAGACATATACCGGTTTAATCATGGAAGAGCTCCTCAAAGAGTTCATGATCTATCTCTGTACCGATGATTGATACCAATGCTTCTTCTTTCTCTGTTCCATCGAAAATGTGATACTCATTCAGCACATAGTTGAAATACAGCATTCCTTCTGTACCGAACACATATCCCTTGATTCGGATGATATCTTCCGGTATATCACTTAAGGCCTGAGCCAGTTCTTCTTCGCTGTAGCGGTGTTTCGGATGAAGAATCATGTTCTTGAACGGTTCATCATCGTCGTCATCGTCATGATGATGGTGGTGATCATGATCGTGATGGTGTTCATGGTCGTGATCGTGATGATGGTGCTCGTGATGATGCTCGTGATCGTGATCATCTTCTTCTATTTCCGGAAGCAGATCTCCGCCGGATACGATAATATCCAAAAGCTCTTCAATCGAATAATCTCCGACAGGTTCAGAAACGATCTGAGCGTCAGGATTGAGTTCTCTTACGATTGCAATTGCGTTCTTTACAGTTTCTTCATCCGCTACATCGGTATGAGAAAGGATGATCGCATTTGCAGACTTGACCTGATCATCGAAGTATTCCTTGAAATTCAGATGATATTTCCTGCAGGTCTTGACATCAACGATACAGATATGGGAAACGATACGGAAATCGTCATCTCTGCGGATAACATTGATGATCTCCGAAAGCTTTCCTACGCCCGAAGGTTCAATCAGCAGATCTGTTACACCCATATCCTCGATCTCTTCCAGAGCATCCTCGAAATCACCCTGCAGCGAGCAGCAGATACAGCCGTTGTTTATTTCTCTGATTTTCAGTGAACTGTCAAAAAAAACGCTGTCAACACCGACTTCACCGAATTCATTTTCCAGAAGCATGACTTTATCGAATTTCTTCTCCTTAAGCAGTTTCTGAATAAAAGTAGTTTTTCCTGCACCTAAGAAACCTGAAACGATATAAACATTAATCATTGCCTTCACCTTCCTTTATCCTTGTAAAAACGATCTCATCGTATCCTGATTCAGAATCGAATTCCCGTTTTGTTTCGTATTCTTCCAGAATACCCAGAACCAGCTCACAGGTCGTATTGACAAGACAGCCTTTCTCTAAGTGACCGCCGAGACAGTTTCCCTTTTCATCCGCCAGAGAGATGTGAATGTGGGCCTTGCCTCTGGATACCGTACCGGTCAAAGAAACGATCTCAAAGTCTTCTTCTCTTTCCAGATATTCGGTTGCCTTTGCCAGACGGATCCTTGCCTGATAGAGACTTCCTACACCGCTTAAGACAACAGCAGTATTGGCACTCAGTTCTTTGCACTTCTCTTCAATACTCTGACGAAGATCGCTCCCTCTTCTTAATCTGAAAGCCAGTTCTCTCATGGCTATATTCTATCATTTCTCTCTGGTGATGGTAAGCATATTACACAGTAAAAGAAAGGAGATCCATTGATCTCCTCTATTATTTCTGTATACCGATCTGTTTCAGCAGATCGTTGTTTTCGGCTCTGGCAATCTTCTTCTTGATCTTGGTCGAGAAGATGATTCCCGCATATGGCGCCAGATCGATGGCTATGGAATTCGGCAGACCATGTGCCTTGACTTTCTTTGATCTGACCGGTTTGAAGTTGCACATGTTGCAGCCGGAATAGATATCCTTTTCCGTATTGATCAGTTCGGTATAGGTTCCGGCAAAAGGAACGCCGATCCGATAATCGGTATAGGAGATCGGCTTCATATTCAAAACGATCAGGAAACAATTCTCTTCGTCATATCTGGTGTAGATATAGACGGACTGTTTGTAGTTGTCCGCATCGATCCACTTGAATGACGAAGTATCATAATCATAGGCATAGAATGCCTTGTAAGAAATGTAAATGTGGCACAGATCCCTGAACAGTCTGTTGAACGAATCATGAGCCGGATACTGCAGCAGATGCCAGTCCAGACCTCTGGATTCATCGAATTCCCGGTACATCGCCATGTCGTTCCCTAAGAAATTCAGTTTCTTTCCCGGATGCGTAAACATGTACAGGAAGAGATTGCGGCACTGCTTGAACTGATCCTCATAGCTGCCCCACATCTTGTCGACGATGGTCTTTTTGGAATGAACGACTTCATCATGCGACAGAGGCAGGATGAACTTCTCGGAATAGAAGTAGGCCATTGAGAAGGTCAGCTGGTTGTGATGATACTGCCGGTATTCCGGATCCATCTTGTAGTATTTCAGGGTATCGTTCATCCATCCCAGATCCCACTTGTAGTCGAAGCCAAGGCCTTCATATTCCGTAGGAACAGTAACTTTCGGGAAGTCCGTTGAGTCTTCCGCTATCAGCATGATATCAGGATGCTCCTTCTTGATAGAATAGTTGAAACGTTTCACGAATGAAAGACCTGATTCGTTTCTTCCCAGATTCTTGTTTCCGTCAAAGAAGATGATATTGGACACGGCATCCATTCTTAATCCGTCGAAGTGATATTCATTTAGGAAGATATTCGCTGAAGACATCAGATAGGAAATAACCGGTCCGGAACCCAGGTCGAACTGGTAGGAACCCCACTGCGATCTGGAAATCTTCGGATCTTTGTATTCATAGCACGGCTCGCCATCGAAATTACCCAGACCGAAGCCGTCGGTTGCGAAATGCACATAGGCAACATCCAGAATGACGCCGATATTGTTAAGATGACATTCGTTGACAAAGTCCATAAGATCCCAAGGCGTGCCGTAACGGCTGGTAGCGGACAGGAATCCTGTCGCCTGATAACCCCAGGAACCGTCGAACGGATGTTCAACGATCGGCATCATTTCGATATGGGTATAACCCATTTCTTTCACATAAGGGATCAGCTGTTCCTTCAGCTCTCTGTAAGTCGTAAGATCTCCCTCGTGCTTGAATCCGTTGACATGTACTTCATAGATATTCAAAGGATTCTCATAGGAGAACTTCCTGCTGTTCATGTATTCCTGATCGGTAAACTGATACTGGGACAGGTCGTACATGACCGAGGCATTGGATGGACGTCTCTCGCTGTAGAAAGCGTATGGATCTGACTTGTCAGAAAAACTTCCATCATGGTGATAGATCCTGAAACGGTAGGAATAGATACATTCACAGTTCGGAATCATCAGATGCCAGATGCCTCTGTCATCCACCTTTTCAAACGGATAGAATACCTGGAATCCTTCTCTGGACATGAATACATCAATTCCTGCGGCATGAGGAGCCCACAGATAAAACTCGACGCCATCGCCGACTTTGTGGCAGCCCATGTATTTGTAGGCCTGTGTATCAATACCTAAGAAGAAATAGTCCAGATTCATTTTATCAATACCCTTCTATAAAGTTCTTCGTATTCTCTTGCCGATTTAGCGAATGAAACATCGTATTTCATCGCATTCTTAATCAGCATCTTCCATCTTTCAGGATACTCGTAGTACTGCGTGTAGGCGTAGTTGAAAGCATTCAGGAAATCATGAACGGAATAAGGACCGAACGTAAATCCTGTTCCGGTCATTTCATATTCATTCAACGGTTCAACCGTATCCTTCAGACCGCCTGTCTCTCTGACAAACGGGAGTGTACCGTAACGCATGGAAATCAGCTGAGAAATGCCGCACGGTTCAAACAGTGAAGGCATCAGCAGCATGTCCAGACCCGCATACATGTTGTGGGCAAGCGCTTCATTATATCCGCAGTAGTACACGAAACGGCCCTTGTTTTCGTTCTCCAGCATCTTAAAGGAGTATTCATGCTTGGATTCGCCTGTACCAAGTATGGCCACCTGTACGTCTTTCCTCAGGATATCCTGAATGGCACCCAGCACGAGATCAGCGCCCTTCTGGAAAGTAAGTCTCGAAACCATGCCGATCAGCAGTGTATCCGGTTTCTCTTCCAGACCCAGCTGATACTGCAGAGATCTCTTGTTTTCACTCTTGCCTTTCAGATAGTTTCTGATGCTGTAGTTGTAGTGGATGCTCTTATCGGTCATCGGATTGAAGGAATCCGTATCGATGCCGTTGACAATACCGTACAGATCCGCACCGCGGTAGCGCAGGATCACATCCAGATTGTTGCCGTATTCCGGAGACTGGATTTCCTGGGCATAAGTCTTAGAGACGGTTGTTACATAATCCGCAAAGACGATACCGATCTTCATGAAGTTGCAGTAGTCGTTAAAACGCAGATCGCCGTTCTCGTAGTAATGGTAATCAAATGCCAGATAATCGAACAGGACCTTCTTGTCGTATTCTCCCTGATATGCCAGATTGTGGATCGTCAGAACATGTTTGATTTTCCTGATGGATTCGATCCCGTTGTATCTGATCTTGCACAAAGCAGGCAGAACAGCCGCATGGTAGTCGTGTTCATGACAGATGTCCGGATAGTAATCCAGTTTGATCATCATTTCCAGTACGGCACAGTTGTAGAAAGAAAACCTTGCGGCATCATCCGCATAGCCGTAGATACCGTCACGGTAGAAATACGTATCATTCTCAATGAACAGATACTCTACCCCTTCATTGATATAAGAGTAGATGTTTGCTTCTTCATTGATATAACCGCTGTGTACTTCGATATGATCCAGATACTTCATGCCTTCAAAGTACTTCTCTTTAATCGTCTTAAACATAGGCATGACAACCCGTACTTCAAAGTTCTCTCTATCGAGAGCCTTAGGCAAAGCATAAACGACATCGGCTAAACCGCCGGTTTTCACAAATGGCAGAGATTCAAAAGAAACAAACAGTACTTTAATCATTAGATCCGGTCTCCTCGTTTAATATAAATCGGTTCTTCTTCTGTACCACGCAGATCTTTCACGTGTGTAATGATTGAGAGCCTGTCGACAACCGCATGATCCATCTTCACATTCTTGTCGATGAATGTATCCGGAAGAACGATAGAGTCTTTGACGACTGCACCTTCTTTAATGATGACATTTCTGCCGATGACGGAATTGATAACGGTTCCTTCGATCTGACAGCCGTTGGCTACAATAGAACCTTTAACGGTCGCACCCGATTTGTATAATGTCGGGCAGGAGTCGTTGGTCATCGTATAGATCGGCCATTCTTCGTTGATCAGCCTTGTCAGTTCCTTCTCGTTCTTGATCTGCATGTTGGCATCATAATATGCCTTCAGTGTAGAGATGCACGCGCAGAATCCGCGGTGCTGGTAGGCGCCGACCTTCATGACTCTGACACAGTCGGCGATGATATCCGACAGCGAATAGAGGCTGGAAGTCGTGCTTGCTTCTTCGACCAGTTGTTTGAATGTCAAAGTAGACATGACGTAGGTCTCAAGAGATACGTTTCCGTTCTTGTATTTGCCGCGGTTCTTATGGAACTCGGTTACTCTCTTCTTCTCATCGATGGTCAGGATATCTCCCATCAAATAGGAAGTATCCGTATTGTTCGCATTGTGATACAGGATCGTAATGTCGTTCTTGGACTTGATGTGGTATTCCAGCAGTTCCGAGAAATCCTGCTTAAAGATGAAGTGGGATGGAGCGATGACGACATAGGAAGGATTCTCTACGTCGACAAATTCCATGTAGGTCTTGAAAGCCAGAATATCGACATTAAATAGATCGTTGTTATTGAAATTGTTGTCTCCGTGCAGAAGGTGGATCTTACCCTTCTTGGAGTTGATGTTGTAGCTTGTTCTGGTAATATGTTCTACGGCAGAACGTTCTCTGTTCTTGATATATACCTTGATGGAATCAATACCGGAGTTGGTAAAGTTCGAAAGCATAAAGTCCAGAACACGGTATCTGCCTAAGATAGAAGTAGCAGAAATCGGACGGAAATCTTCCAGTCCCTTGACATGGACATAGGAAGGTTCAAAATTCAGAATACCTAATACCTTACTCATGCTGTTCACCTGCCTTTGCTATCAGGGCTTTTGATACAAGCAGAACTTCTGCTGAATCCTTCTTTCCCAGTACCATGCCGTCAGGGATCCTGACATCATCAGCAACCAGACATCTCGTTAACTTGGCGCCCTTACCAATAACGGCATCGTTCATGATTACCGACTGATCTACGACGGCATTTTCTCTGACATCTACACCTGAGAATATGACAGAATGAGAGACTTTTCCATTGACGATCGCGCCCTGGGTAATAAAGGCATTGTCGATCACGGCATTCTCACCGATACACTGCGGCGTTGCGCTGGCATCGTTGGTATAGATCTTCCAGTCCGGATCGAAAAGATCCAGACCGCTGTTTTCTTTCAGCAGATCCATGTTGGCTTCCCAGAGAGAGTCGATGGTTCCGACATCCTTCCAGTATCCTTTGAAACGGTAAGCCTGCAGTTTCAGCTTGTCGTTGAGATAGGCAGGAATGATGTTCTTGCCGAAGTCGTGGGATGATTCATCGTTCTTGGCGTCATCCTTCAGATACTTTCTCAGTGTCTTATAGGTAAAGATGTAGACACCCATGGAAGCCAGATTGGATTTCGGCTGTTTCGGTTTTTCTTCGAATTCAACGATCTTGTCGTTCTTATCCGTATTCATGATACCGAAACGGCTTGCTTCCTTCATCGGTACTTCGATAACGGCGATCGTTGCATCCGCCTTGGAATCGATGTGCTTCTGCAGCATGCTTTCGTAGTTCATCTTGTAAATGTGGTCACCGGAAAGCACCAGAACGTATTCGGCTTCTTCCTGATCCAGGAAGTCCAGGTTCTGATAGATCGCATCAGCCGTACCGTTATACAGACCCAGACCTGTTTCATCCTTTTCTCTAGGAGACAGGACATAAACACCGCCGCCGTTGGAATCCAGGCCCCAGGTTGAGCTTCTGGCACTGTAGGAACTCAGAAGAATGGATTCATACTGTACCAGAACGCCGACAGTCGAGATGTGCGAATTTGCACAGTTTGAAAGTGCAAAGTCGATGATCCGATACTTACCGCCGAAGTGTACAGCAGGTTTTGCGACTTTTTTGGTCAAATCAAAAAGACGTGAACCTCTGCCTCCTGCAAGTATCATCGCTACCATATTATTCTTTTTCATTGGAATACTCCTTAATACTATTTTTATTATACATCATCAGACCTGCATATCACTATCGAATAAGCCGATATTTCTATGCTTTGTGATCTTCCGATGTATCGTCCGTGTTCATCAAAAAGGATCTCGTAATTCCTGCCGTCCGCGAATACGTAGTCGTTCTCGAACGGATTAATAAAGATAATCAGATCGTTGAGATGATAAATCAGACAGTCATCGAATTCCTCGAAACGGAAATCGGCATCATCGTCCGTGAAACAGCTGTGCTGCTTCCTGAAAGAAATCAGATCGGCAATATATCTGCAGTTCTCGCTGTTTCTGACTTTCAGCTGCCAATCCAGCTGATTGATGGCATCAAGGGAATTGTAGGAATTCCTGACGCCGTTCTTGGTCCGGTAGAACTCTTCTCCGGCATGGATGAAAGGAATGCCTCTGGAAATCAGCACAAGGCCTAAAGCCAGCGTACATCTCTTTTCGTTGATCCATCTTGGATCGGAGGACTTGTAAAGCATCATCCTGTCGAAGAAAGTATGGTCATCGTGGCATTCCACGTAATTCACCGACTGGTTGTGACTCAGGTAGTGCATATCGCAGCACAGAGATTTGATCACGTTGCTTCTGATGTCTCTGTTTCCGGAAACATAGTGGATCATTGTATCCCGGAAATAGTCGTTGAACATCGCGACATCCGGAAGTTTTCTGGCGTTTGGAATGGAAGCTCTTAAATCTCCAGGCAGCACATCACCCATATCCCAGCCTTCGCCGTAGACGACGAAATCCTCCTTGTAAGAGCACAAAAGGTTTCTGATCTGATTGACTGTCTCAATGTCCAGAATCCCCATCAGATCCATCCTGATTCCATCGATGTCAAAGAGTTCCAGATATCTTAACGTCATCTCTTTCAGATACTCTCTGACAAAGACATCTTCCGACTTGATCTCACTGCCGCACAGTGAACCCTGTGCCAGCCTGCCGTCTTCCATGTAACGGAAAACATGACCCGGAAGCATCTTTTCAAGATCGAAGCGGTGAATACTGTAGACATGATTGAACACCACATCCAGCACCACACGGATGTTATGGGAATGCAGGACATTGACCGCATGTCTCAGTTCATTGACATAAGCATACGGATCGCCCTGATCGTAAACATAGTCCTTCTTCACGTAGTTGTACGCCAAAGGATTGTAGCCCCAGTTGTATTCGGTCTTGTCGTTGTCGAAATCCAGGATCGGCATCAGCTGCAGATGGGTGATCCCCAATTCAATGAGATGATCCAGTCCGATCGCTTCTCCTTCGTATCTTAAACCTTCTTCCATAAAAGCCAGAAACTTCCTTGGATATCTTCCGGTATAGGAAGGACTGCTGGAAAAATCCCTAACATTGCATTCGTAAATGATCCTGTCACGGCATTCTTCCGGTTTTACTGTTTCTTTGATGAATTTGTCAGGATTCAGGACGATCGAATCGTTCTCGTCCGATAAATACGCAAAAGGATCCTTAAAACTAAGGCCCTTCTCGTTCCGGTAATGATATCTTTCCAGTTCCAGATCACCGCCTAAGGCAATCTCAAAAACATAACCGTTTCTATGCATCTGATAGCCATGGTTTCTGATCACAAGCTCCATGTTTTCGTATTCCGGAGCAAAAACTCTAAAAACTGTCCTATCCGGCTGATATATGCTTCCTAAAGTCCTGATATTGAAATCACTGATCGTATATTCTTTCATTATCGATAATCTTCTAGTTTATTCTTGGCTTCCAGGGAATCAATGATACCCATGACGATCTTTTCGATCCTGCTGCCCTTGGAATAATCGGCTTTTACCGCAAAAGTCGCACGTTTATCCGTATACAGTTTTTCTGCCCTGTTGCGTTTGGAATCATCTCCGAATACGGCGATGGTCGTACCGCCGTTCTGCTGAACGACCTTCATGCTAGGAACATCCGTACTTCCGTCTCCGAAGTAGACCATGTTTTCCAGAGGAATGTATTTCTGCGATTCCGGGGTGGAACTGTTGAGATCCTCGTCGTTGGTTTCTTTCAAAACGCCCTTGTTGATTCTGAACAGATACTGTGTTTTCATCGTATAGTTGACGGTTCTGGATGGCCACAGGACTTTCCCTTTCTCATCATAGGCATAGGTGCAGGCATAGATCTTCTTGAACTCCGAAGCGATCTGCGTACCCTTGATGATATCCGTCAGACCGGAAGAAATGATGTAGTGTTCCACATCCACATGATGCTTCTTCCCGTAGTCGTTGATACGTTTGAACCAGGTCTTGACTCCCTTGTACAGTTCAACATACTTTCCTTCTTCGATCAGCTGTTTCTGGGTCAGATCCGGATTCTTTCTGATCATCATGTACATGTAGGAAAGAATGGCATCGCAGTTGTGTTTCTGCGAAAAAACGCCGCATTCATTCCAGAAATCGGCAGGATTTTCATAACCCAAAGATTTAATGTAATGGAACTCCTGCATGTCTCTTGGAGAAAGGGTTTTATCGAAGTCGTAGATTAGTGCCAGTTTTCCGTTTTTCATACGTCTCTATTATACCAAAAAAGGTACCTGTTGTTTCTATCAGTAAATAAAAAATAGAGGACTAGTCCTCTATTTCGTTCAGATTCTTGATCGCTTCAACGTAGATCTCAACCTGCTTCTTGAAATTCTCCAGATTCAGGCATTCATTGGCGTCATGAATGTGGTTGTCTTCACCTGCGAATTCGCAGCCGAAAGCGATACAGTTGTGGATGGCCTTGGCATACGTACCGCCACCGATGGCTTCCATTTCGCTTTCCCTGTCTCCGGTAATGTCTTCATACGCTTTCTTCAAAGCCTTGATCATCGGAGCATTGATATCGAAGTAAAGCGGTTCAACCAGTTCCTCGACAAGCAGTTCGTTGTCTGCATCGGCAAAGTTCATCAGTTCGCATACTTTTTCACTTGTGGTCATGACCGGGAAACGCATGTCAAGGCTCATATGAATTTCGTCGCCTTCTTTGGAAATGACGCCGAAGTTGATGGATGTATTCGATACCTTGTCCTTGATCGTTTCAAAATCCGCCAGTTCACCATGGACCGTCAGTGCAAAATGTTCATGGAACCATTTGACGAAACTGTCCTCGAAGCCTGCCGCATACAGTGCTTCCAGCAGATGGGAAATGGCGTTGACACCCAGATCAGGCATGGAGGCATGCGCAGCGACACCGTAGACCGTGATCTTTACATCACCGTCGTGTACGATATCGTATTTTACGTTATGTTCATCCAGGAAGGCCTTGAACTTTTCTTCATCAAAAGAACCTTCCGGCACAATGGCATTCACCTTCTTGCATACGACATTGGAAGCTTCTCCTCCCTTGATATCGATGATCCTGCTGCCATGTGCCGCGACCAGAGCCATGTACATGCCTTTCTCGGCATAGATGCCAGGGAAATTTCCATCCGGTGTAAAGCCGTAATCGATATGTCCCTTCTTTTCCACATAGTGGGCAATGCAGGCTGAACCGGTTTCTTCGTTGCATCCCAGGATCAGTCTGACTCTTTTCTTGAACGGATATTTCTCGTCGATCAGATACTTTAGGGCATACATCGAAGCAACCGCTCCGCCCTTGTCATCCGATACGCCTCTGCCGTAAACAAAACCGTCTTTCTCAACCATTTCAAACGGATCCGTATTCCAGCCTTCTCCTGCCGGAACAACATCCAGATGAGCCAGAATACCGATCAGTTTATCCCCTGCACCGGTCTCACCATAACCGCAGTAATAATCGACATTCTCGGTTCTCAGGCCTTTTTCTTCCATCAGCTGCAATGCCTTGTCCAGCACTTTCCTGTTAACAGAACCGAAAGGTTTCTCATCATCGGCAAGTACTGAATTATAAGACACCAGTTCCTTCAGATCCGCCTTCATGTTTTCAAAATTCGACTCAATAAACTCTTTTACCTGCATCTTCTATTCCTCCATAATCAGTCCGATCGGGCAGTGATCGCTGCCCTGAATCTCATCGTAAATCACACTGTCTTTTACTTTATCCATCAGTCTATCGGATACAACGAAATAGTCGATCCTCCAACCTACGCCTCTTTCTCTGGCTCTGGTCCGATATGACCACCATGTATATTTCACTTTATCCGGATAGATCTTTCGGAATGAATCGGTAAAACCGCTGTCCAGAAGCTTTCCGAACTTCTCTCTCTCCTGATCGGAGAAACCGGCAGAAAAATGATTCTCATCCGGATTCTTCAAATCTATTTCATTATGTGCCACATTCAGATCTCCGGTATAGATGACCGGCTTCTTCTTGTCCAGTTTCATCAGATGGGCACGCAGGTCGTCTTCCCAGTGCATTCTGTAATCGATGCGCTTAAGACCGTCCTTGGAATTCGGCACATAGGCACAGACGAAATAGAAATCTTCGTATTCCAGGGTGATGACTCTTCCTTCTCTAGGATGATCTTCTCCTTCGATGTCAAAAGATACGGAAAGAGGTTCTTTCTTGGTCAGAACCATCGTTCCGGAATAGCCCTTCTTTTCGGCCGAATTCATGTAGCGGATATAGCCGTCAAAAATATAGAACAGCTGATCCTCCTGCATCTTCGTTTCCTGAAAAGCCATAATGTCGGGATCTTCGTTTTCCAGGAAAGGAAGCAGTTCTCCTTTAGACATCACCGCTCTTAAACCATTCACATTCCAGCTTATCAGTTTCATATTTCTCTCGTCAGCTTTCTTAAGAAATTCGCTTCTTCATTATTCAGATACGGAAGCAGTGTTTCGTATACCCTGTCATGATAGGCATTGAGGATATGTCTTGTGCGCTCATCCAGATAACGCGGATCGATCAGTTTCAGATCGAACGGAATCATGGTCAGGGTTTCAAATCTCAAAAACTGTCCGTATTCATTCTTTTCGTCATTCACGCACAGCAGCAGGTTTTCGCAGCGTATTCCGAATCTTCCTTCGAAATAAACACCCGGTTCATCGGAGAATACCATGCCAGGCTTGATTTCTGCCAGTTCACCGCCGTTTTCCGTCTTACCGTAACGGACATTTGGAGAAGACTCGTGGACCGCCAGGTTGTATCCTACACCGTGTCCCGTTCCGTGACGGTAATCGACACCCAGTTCCCACAGATCTTTCCTCGCCAGAACATCGATCTGATTTCCGCTCAGTCCCTGCAGGAACTTCAGTTCACTTAAATTAAACATTGATTTCAGAACGAGAGTAAAGTACTTCTTGATCTCATCAGATGTTTCACCCAGAGCAACCGTCCTGGTCACATCGGTCGTACCTTCACTGTACTGTCCTCCCGTATCAAACAGGAGTATGCCTTTATTGTCCAGTCTTGCCGAATTTTCCGGATCAGGTGTATAATGCACCACCGCAGCATTCTCATTGTAGGCAACGATGGATGAGAAACTCAGATCATTCGCCCTGTAAGCCTTACGGAATCCATCGATCTTTTCCTTGACATCATATTCTGTCAATGTTGACTTATCGGAAGAATCCAGCCACATCAGAAAACGCAGAACAGCTACCCCGTCATAGATATGCGCCAAACGGACATTGCGCTGCTCAATCGGATTCTTGATGGCCTTCATGTCTTCTACGATCGAACGCATGTGCTGAATAGTATTGTGGCCTTTGGCGATATTTACGTAAGTCTCGTAATTCACCTTGGTCTCATCGATCAGGATTTTCTTTCCCCTGATCGTTTCGAGGAAGCTGTAGTAGGAAGCATACGGCCTGATGATGACACCGTCTTCATATAGATGATCCAGAACTTCTTCAGAGAATCTCTCCAGATCGGTAAACAGGTAGACGTCATTATTGATAAAGACCAGATAAGCCATGAATACCGGCGTATGAAGAATGTCGTTTCCTCTTAGATTCAGAAGGTAGGCGATCGATTCCAGATTGTTGATGATATGGACACGGTCTTTCAGAACATGGCGGATCATCTCGATCTTTCTCTTGCGTGTCAGCCCGGTATACTCCACAGGCAGTTCATAGACCGGACCCTTGCTTAAAGGTGCGCGGTTCTCGATCAGATCGGAGTATATGTCAACGCTCTTAACGAATATCCCGTTTCTGATCAGTTCTTTCGCAAAACGGATACTGGTTCTCTTCCCATCCAGTCCAATCGTTTTATCGGCAAAGTTTTTCCTGATGAACTCCAGCGGTTCCATAACACCCTGGGTTCCCAGCTTTACGACCTTGATGTCGTATTTCAGACACTGCAGGTCGGCCTGCGTATGGTATCTGCCATCCACAAACAGCCAAGCGTCTTCCATTGATACCAGGAGCGTCGCCAGAGAACCGGTAAAACCCGAAAAGTATTCGATCGTTCTGAAGTATTCCGGGACATATTCCGACATGTGATAGTCGGAAGTGTTGAAATAGTAAAGATCGATTCCTTCTTTCTGCATGGCAGACCTTAATACTGTTAATCTTCTTTTTATCATAACTCTATATTATCATTATTGTTTTATATAGTATAATAATAAGTTGTATGAGACAGGAAATCGAACTAAACAAATCACAGGAAAGAAATCTGAACAAAGTGCGTAGAAAAGCGCAGAAACATCAGGAACAGCGCGGACTGCCTCTAAATGAGGAAATCGTGAAACCGGTAGAGGTATCTGTAGAAGTTCCTATCGAGAAAACGGAAGATGTTCCAAAAGAAAAAAAGAGTTTGAAAGAACTTCTCCACATCAATAAGGATGCTGAAACAATGGAGAAGAAAGAGAAACACTTTGATCTCAAAAAACTGATTCCTACCCTTCCTAAGAAAGAAAAAACGGAAGAACCGCTTCCTGTTCAGCCTGTGATTGAAGAAAAAAAGAACGACAGCATGAATATGCAGGAGTTTTTTGAACCGATCACGCCTTTAAAGAAAGAGGAAAAAACAGGAATTGAGGAAATCGTAGAGGATATTCAGGTCGAAGAGAAAATAGATAATGGAAACAGCAGGCTGAAAGGTTTTCTTAGTAAAATCAAACTGCCTGAAAAGAAGAAAAAACAAACCGAAATCGAAACGGCTGCAGTTGAAGAAAAGCAGCCTGCAATCGAAGAAACTGTTGAATTAGAAGAAAAAACAGAAGCACCTGTTGAAATCAAAGAACCTTTCGATAATAAGGAAGAAAAGAAAACTTCGAAGGTTTTCAATTTCCAGAAAAAGGAGAAAAAGGAAAAAAAACAAAAGAATCCTAGACCAAAAGCAAAAGGAATTACTTTGGCTTTAGCGATACTGACCTGTATTGTTCTGTTCCTTGGCATCTGCGGTGTAGCTGGCGCATTCGTGTTTGCCTACAAGCTTTGCGAAGACAAACCAACGTTGGATGTTAAAGATCTGGTTTCTCCGGACTCAACGACCGTATTTGACAATGAAGGCAACAAGATCATGGAACTTGGCATGTATCTTCGTGAGAATATTGAATATCAGGATATGCCGAACTGCCTGATCGATGCTTTCCTGGCGATAGAGGACTCCCGTTTCTTTGAACACTTCGGATTCGATATTCCGCGTTTCACCAAGGCGGCAATAGAGAATTTTAGAACCCGTGACTTCTCCCAGGGCGGTTCTACAGTTACAATGCAGCTGATCAAGAACAGCTACTATTCTATCGATGCGGATGATCAGTCGACCATTGCCGAGAGAGAAGGCATGGGCGGTATCAAACGTAAGATGCAGGAGATCGTACTGGCTCTGGAACTTGAACTGAAGACCGATGTCAGTAAGCAGGAAATCATTGCCATGTACATCAACAAAGTCAACTACGGCAACAACATCCGTGGCGTACAGAAGGCTGCCCAGTACTATTTCGGTAAGGATGCCAAGAATCTTTCGCTTACGGAATCGGCTTTCCTGGCAGGTCTGATCAACTCTCCGAATACCTATAACCCTTACAACGACTTATATAAGAACGACAACTACTATCTGGACCCGGATTCCGAATATCTGAAAGCCGGTACAGCCAGAAGAGACGAAGTTATTGATCTGATGCTGATGCACGGATATATTACGGAAGCGGAAGCCGATCTGGCCAAATCAGTCAGACTGGAAGATCTTCTGGTCGGCGTTGATGTCAGCTTCACGGAAATGAACGAAAAGTATCAGGCTTACATCGATGCGGTTATTGATGAGGTCATCGAATCGACCGGTGAAAGCCCTTATGATACAGGCATGCAGATCTATACAAACATGAATGCCTACATGCAGGAATACATCTATGACATGCAGAATGAAGCGGATTATATCGGCATTACTTTCCCTAATAAGCTGTGTCAGAGTGCGATCGTTGTCATGGATAATCAGAACGGTGCAGTAGAAGCTTTGGGCGGAGGAAGAGGTGAACAGGATTCCGCAAGGCAGTTCAACCGCGCTACCAGCGCTTATCTGAACCCGGGATCATCCTTCAAACCGATCGTCGACTATGCTTTATGTCTTGAAGAACTTGGCTATGCTACTTCGCATACCTTTACCGATATGCCGTACTACCTCTACGGAGGAAGCGTTCTGATTTCCAACTACGACCATCAGTACTACGGAGATATGCTGATGACGGAAGCTTTAGGAAGATCGCAGAATACTCCTGCCGTTCAGGCACTGGCTGCAGTCGTAGAAGAAAAAGGCGAAGAGTTTGTCATCGACTATCTGAATTCGATCGGATTCAAGTTCGACTATTCCGACTTCGACCTGCAGTTTGCAATCGGCGGAAACCGCTGCACGGTTACTCCTCTGCAGCTTGCGGCAGCCCATGCCATGTTCATAAACGGCGGAAGATACATCAAGCCGCATACAATCAACTACATCGTCTACAACGATGGCAGAGGAAACTTTGTCGCCGATACACAAGGTGTACAGCGTCTATCCAAGGAAACAGCCTGGATGATGGCTTATCTGGAAGAATACAACATGTCAGGTTCCTATTCCTCCTTGATGTGGTACTGCAAAAAATATGTAGATTACCCGTTATACGGCAAAACGGGTACGACGGACTGGGGTAATTCCGGAAGAGATTACGGTATCCCTACCGGCGCGACAAAAGACAGCTGGCTGGTCATGCAGACAAACAAGTATACGATTTCCTGCTGGACCGGTTATGACCAGCTGGAAAAAGGCGCCTATTTCTCGACTGCCGAGTATCAGGCCAATACCAAGAGCAAAATCGTTACCAAGATTCTGAATGAACTGGAAACGCACTATACCGGCGAATACGATCCGCATACTCCGTTAGAGAGACCGGATACCGTTGTTTCCATCACCCATGTTAGAGGCGCTTATCCTTATGCCTACTCCAACGGCGGTTATGCTACTGTTACCGGTTGGATTTCGCAGAAGGCTCTGGAAGAGCATCCGCTTGTTTCCCCTTCGACGGCATATGCCTACGGTACTTCGTATAAAAAGTATATCAGCGGCGGTATTGCCAATCTGGGTGGTACTTTCGACGGTAAAGATGTTTATGTAGTCTTTGGTACCGGAGCAGGAGAAAACGGAACCTGTACAGGTGATTCCTGCGACCTATCCACAACGAATATTTACGGCAAGACGACATATGCAGCCGGAAGGATCTGGTTCCCTCACTGGACTGCAGTCTATACCGGTGCAGCTTCGCCTCCATATCTTTATACAATCACCATGGATACAGGAGAGGTCATCAGTGGAGCAACCAACGATACTTCTATCCATGAAAGCACATCCGGAGGATCAAAAGCGAAAGTCTGTGTATCTCCAAGCTCAGGCGGATCGCAGGCATGTGTTACACTGAATGCTGTAGCTCAATAAAAAAGAGATTCAATCGAATCTCTTTTATTTTTCCGGTTTCTTTCTACATATGATCTGAATCGGTACTCCTGTAAAATCAAACGCTTCTCTTAAGCAGTTTTCAATATATCTTTCATAAGAGAAATGCATCAGTTCAGGGTCATTCACAAACAGTACAATCGTACATGGAGCGGTAGATACCTGAGATGCGTAGTAGATTTTCAGTTTCTTGCCGTTGTGCGGTTTTGCCGGATTGGCAAGCTGGGCATCCAGGATGACTTCATTTAAGACGTTGGTTTTGATATGCCTGTTCAGGTTTTCATATACCTGGTCGATCAAAGGAAGCAGTGTTTCGATTCTTTTTGCCTGTTTAGCGGATACAAAGGCGATTGGCGCATAATCCAGATAAACAAACTGTTTCCTGATCTCCTTGGTGATATTAGACATCGTCTTGTCGTCTTTATCAACCAGATCCCATTTATTATAGACAATAATCACGCCCTTCTTCGCTTCGTGCGCCAGACCGGCTACGTGCTTGTCCTGCTCAATGATTCCCGTAGAGCCATCCAGCAGTACCAGAGCCAGATCACTGCGTTCGATTGCCGATTTCGCTCTCAGAACAGAGTATTTCTCTACGTTCTCATAGATCTTTCCCCTCTTCCTGATACCGGCAGTATCGATAACGACATAGTCTTTGCCATTTGCCTTGAAAGCTGTATCAATCGCATCTCTGGTTGTTCCTTCAATATCCGAAACAATGACCCTGTCCTGTTTCAGGAATGCGTTTGTCAGAGATGATTTTCCGACATTCGGTCTACCGATCACGGCAAAACGGATCATACCCTCATATTCATCGATCTGCTTCTCCGGCATCAGTTCTACGACCTTATCCAGAAGATCTCCTATGCCGATGCCATGAACACCGGATACTGCGATCGGATCACCGATCCCAAGCTGATAGTATTCATAGATATCGTCGATCTTACTGATATCATCGATTTTGTTGACAGCTAGAATAACCGGCTTCTTTGACTTTCTTAAAAGCCTTGAAATATACTCGTCATCTCCAGTAAGACCGCTTCTTCCATCGGTAAGAAATATAATGACATCTGCTTCTTCGATGGCAATCTCAACCTGGGCATTAATCTCTTTCTGGAAAGGAACATCTTCGATCTGAATGCCTCCCGTATCGATCAGACGATAAGTCTTGGAAAGCCACTGGCAGTCTCCATAGATCCTATCCCTGGTTACACCCGGCGTATCTTCAACAATAGAAACACGCTCCTGCAGCATACGATTAAAAACTGTCGACTTACCGACATTGGGTCTCCCAACGATTGCGACAGTTCCATCTATCATTTTATTCTCCTGTTTTCTCTGCTACGATCTCCAGGACTATGGCAGTGACTTCCTCCAGATTCAAGTCAGAAGTATCGATCTCGACCGCATCTTCCGCCTTAGTCAGAGGAGAGAACTCACGGTGCATGTCCTGATAGTCTCTCTTGCGGATATCTTCCAGGATCTGTTCATAATCCGCTTCCAGGCCTTTTTCCTGATTCTGCAGCACTCTTCTTTGTGCTCGTGCTTCAGCGGAAGCGGTCAGATAGATCTTTACCGGAGCATCCTTTAATACTACAGTTCCGATATCTCTGCCATCCAGAATATAACCGCCTTCCGAACAGATCTTCTGCTGCATGGCTACCAGAGCCTTTCTGCATCCTTCGAGCTTCGATACATCCGAAGCTCCCATGGATATTTCATTGGTCCGGATCTCATCGGAAACATCTTCCTCATCCAGAATCACTCTGCCATCCGGAAGCATCTGCAGATCCATTTCTTCGATCATGGCTACGATTTTCTCTTCGTTATCCAGAGAAATCTGCTTCTTGAATGCTTCATAGGCAACAGCCCGATACATCGCACCTGTATCCAGATGCGTATACCCTAAATGTTCTGCCAGAATATCGGCAATCGTCGACTTCCCGGCAGCGCTTGGTCCATCTATGGCAATATTTATCTTCATTAGAATATTCCTTTTGTCTTAAAGATATAGAATACGATCAGACCCAATACAGCAACCAGAATGATGATCAAAATGATCAGAATGATATTCAAAACAGTATTGGAACCTTCTTCTTCATCGTCATCCAGCAAATCGTCTGTGTCTGTTGCAGATACGACAAACGGAATGGTTTCAGAAACAGTATCTCTAATCTGTTCCTTTTCCAGTTCCTTCAGGTTCTTGATCTCAACGACTTCTTCTTCCTTTTCTTCTTCCAGAGCTTTAGCCAGAACAGGATGTTCCTCGACCGTATCTCTTAACGGTTCAAGTTCCGGTTCTTCTTCGATCGTATCCATGCCAGCCATCTCATCCATGAGCTTGTTGATTTCCATGGATACAGTGCTGGAGAAGTCTTCGTCAGAATCCGGATACTCATTAACCGGTTCCGCAACAGGAGCAGGTGCTACAGGAGCTTCCTGTCCAGGATGTCTGACTTCATTGATCATGTCGTTGGTCAGCTGAGAGATCGTCTGTCCTCCGTTGACACGATTGTATTCAGCGACATCGTTCATCGTTTCATTCAGATAATAGTTGTCCGCATCCGTTCTATGATCGATTGCATGATTATCCACTGGAGGCACGTAGTTAGGAGCGCTCTGCGGAGCTGCGTTCGGATATGGCATCTGAGGATTTGGAACATTCGGATACTGCGGCTGATTCGGTGCATTGTAATAGCCCTGATTCGGATAAGGACGTGTACCGTCATTTACCAGTGCGCTGTTCTGCGGCGCAGGATTGACATTAACCGGTTCCGCAAACTGTGCCATCTGCGGATTTACCTGAGGGTTGTATCCTCCTCTGTTGTCATATCCCTGCTGCGGTGCTTCAGGATAAACCGGCTGAGCATTCGGATTGCTATAAGAGACGTAAGGATTTTCGGCAGGTTTTGCCTGAGGCTGCTGGTTGTCGCTTTTGGGGGGCATCTCCTGCAGATCGTTCCAGACAAAGGAACCGCCGTTGCTCTCTGCTTCATTCGCAAAAGAACTGACAAGCTGTTCGATCGGCGTTTCTTCAAAATCGACCCAGTTATACTTCGGATCTTCCGGTCTGACTTGCTGTGTCGGCTGAGAGCCCGGATACTGTCCCGTTAAGTTATCCAGTCTATCTCTATAGTTTGATAAATCATTCGTGGATAAAGAAGACTCTTTATCGTTTGTCAGAGAGTCTCTGTAATCCGCGTATTTTTGTGTTCTTGTTAATTTAGCCATAACAAAACCTCCAAATTTTTACCTTAAGATTATATCATATATACCAGTAAATATAAACAGGCAAGAATATATCATTTTTATAGATTTTAAAGTAATTTATTTTAATAATGGTGAGATACGCTTGTATAAAAGCATTGTCAGGATGCCAATGATGATCGCCTTTGTTGCGTTGAACGGTACGACACACAGCAATACGAATGTCAGTTTATCCGTAATGATCGGGAAAATAGCCTTCCCCATTCCGATGATCACTTCCATGGGAATCCCGTAGAAACGGACATAGAACGGGATGATAAACAGATAGTTTCCGGCTGCTGCCGTTACCACCATGATGATGGAAGCGATGATCAGAGCCTTCACAGCCTGTTTCTTGTTTTTGTTGAGACCATAGATATACGCTGCGCTGACACAGTAGGCAGTCGAGAAAATAAACGCTGCCAGTTCACCTACAAATGCAGTAGATGTCGGTTTCAGCAGAAGCTTGATCAGAATCTTCACGATCTGTATCAGCAGCGCCGGAACAGGTCCCAGAGAGAACGCCCCGATCAGACAAGGAAGATCGCCAAGATCCAGCTTATAAAAGCTTGGAGCGATGGCAATCGGAAAGTCAAACAGCATCAGTACAGCACCCAATGCACCCAATATCGCAATACTGCAGATATTCTTAACACTCAAATACTTCTTCAAAATAAAAAACCTCTCTCATCCTGACTGTACAGTCGCCACCTGAATCCCACAGGTTCTGCCTCTCGCTCGCGGGGTATACCGCCGATCAAGGAATTACACCTTGCCCCGATGTTTCTATAAAAATAGTAGCATAAATAGTGAAAAACACAAGTATTTAAAGGAGTTTAGATATATTGATTAAAATAATAAATATTATTTAAAAATAATTAAAATTAATCAAACTTGATTGAAAAAATGCACAAAAATGTTGCAAAAATGTTGCAAAAAGTGACAATTTGTCAACAAAATGCACAAAATATATGTACATTGTTATCAATGTATTGTAGAATAGAATTGTAAATACAAAGGAGAAATTAAAGATGAAAAAGTTAAATGAAATGAATGGAACAGAAAAAATTGCTTACAGAAACATTAAAGGTATCTTCAATTGGAATGTTGGAGGTTGGTACAATTGCATTCAGGATAATTGCCCAGAATATATTCCTGATACAGAAGAAGAAGCAAAAGAATTAATTTATTCAGATGCATTAGAAAATACAGCGGGTGAAGGATGGTATCAGTGTGGCACAGCTCCTAAAGAAATGAGATTTGCTGGAAAAGAATTTATCAAAGATGTTATTGATTCATTATTTGAAGAAGATGCAGACGTTTCAGAAATTGGATTCGAAAAAGGTTGGTTCGAAGCAGCTGAAACAAAAGAAGAAGATCTTACAGAAGCAATGGCATTAGAAGCAAACGAAGATTTCTTTGCAAGAGACGCAAAAAAAGAACATAGACTCCCTTCATTAGAAGAAACAATTAAAGATTATGGACTTCATATTGATAATAAGAAAATAACTATAATTGATAAGATTGGAAACATCACATTCGAAGGAGAAGTAAATTACTTATTCGGGCATAGATGTAAAACTCTCCTTAATACAACGGTAAAATACTTTTCAATCACAGATTCAAAGATCATTCTCAATAGAGAATACTTACCAATCAAAGTTAAATAATTAAAAAGTGAGGCGATAACACTTAAAACACCATTTAAAAAAAAAGGAGAAAAAACATGAAAAGAAAAATTGATTTAGAAAAGTTAATCCAATTAAAAGAAAAAAGCGAATATTTAAAAGGTACAGATTGTTGGCACCACTATCATATGCAATATGAAAGCAAAATGCCAAATGGGAGATGGGCATTTATTGGATGGTATGTTCCATATTCCTTAAATAAAGATTATATTGTTGATTGCTATATTAAGACATTTAAAAATAACGAATATCTCTATATTGAATATAGAAATGGACCAGATAGATGGTTATTAACTGAAAGCGTTAAAAAGGCATTAGAAATATAAGGAGGAAAAATATGGAATGGATTTATGAAGATGGAGGAAGATCAAAGTACTTCAAAACAGAGCACGTTGGAGACTGCGTCACAAGAGCTATTTCAATAGCTACTGGAATTGACTATTTAGAAGTCTACAATGAGATTCAGAGAAGATCAAAGCAGGAAACATCAACCCAATTGAAACATCACAGAGGAGGAAAAAGAAGTTCAGCAAGAAATGGAGTATTTAAAGAAACTTGGAAAGACTACCTTAAAGATCTTGGATGGAAAAAGCATTCAACATGCGGATTTGGAAAAGGAGTCAGTTGTCATTTAGTAGAAGAAGAACTTCCAATGGGAACATTGATTGTACAAGTAAGCAAACACTTAGTTTGTGTTAAAGATCGAGTTATTTATGACACATACAACAGTTCAGAAAAAGAATACCTAGATGATGAAGGCAATATCTGCATAAATGACAGAAGAGCAGTATATGGTTATTGGATTAAGGAGGCATAAAATGAAATTAAAAGAATTATTAGAAGTTATAAACAGATGGGACAATAGAATTGAAATTAGAACTGGCAATGATATGTATTATGACAAAGTAGAAGAATTAGATTATATTAAAAAAGCTGATGAGAAATACGAAGGAGAATACAAAGACTATTTAGTAGATTCAATTGAAGCAGCAGATTATATGAAAATACTTATTTGGATATATAAGGATTAATATTGGAATAAATCTGGGACATTCTAGGAAATGTCAAAGAGGATGATTAATAAAATATCATCCTTTTATTTACGTGTCTCTAAACATAAAAAAAAGAGGTGGTTTTTCCACCTCTATTTATTCTTTGTATGGCTTATTGATTGATCATTTCCATTGAACCAATAATAATACATTGGCTTTTCTATAAATTCACCCTGAGTTTCTTTTGTAATTATATCAAATACTTTAAGATCTCCACCAATATCTTTAAGATCAAATCGAACTCCATCAAACATATGTCTGTTCCAGCAATATCCCCATAAAGCCCATTGTTCTTTTAATGGATTGTTTATGTCGAGATTTTTCATTGAAGCGAATGTCTGATCAGAATACCATTGCCAAATATACCAATCTTTTTTTGATTGAATATAATTATATACTGTTTCTAAATAATAGCCAGGTATCCAATCATCATTATCAATAAAACAGAAATAATCTCCAGTAGCTATATCCAGCGCTAAGTTTCTGGCTCTTGATACTCCTGGTTCGCAATGTTTAAGAATAATATCATAGTTTTCTAAGAAAGACATATCTTCAGTAGAACCATTTTCAACACAAATGATTTCTGTTTGAGGATAGTTCTTTTTCTGCCTTAATAACTCTTCAATTATTTTCTTAGTATTTTCAGATCGATTATGAACAGGAATTATTACTGATACTTTCATTTTCTTTCAAGATCGTCAATTCTGTGATTAGCTACTTTGATCTGTTCTTCAATGACTGGAATCTTTTCAGCAAAATTATTATGCTTCTTTACTTCATCAGCAAGATATTGCAACTTTGTTTCAATGATAGCTGTTGTTTTGCTGTTCTGTACCCATACACCAATCAAAGTAATTAAACCAGTAATTACAGCTGTAATAATTGTTTCGCTCATAATCTAATCTCCTATAATCTTCTTTATATCATCTAATTTACTATTTGCGAGAATCAATTCTGCTTCAAGATTGGCTACTTGTTCTTTGAGTTCAGCGTTCTCCTTTTCCAAATCGCTCTGTTCCTCTCCAGGATAGAATTTAAGCCATTCTCCCTCACGAATCCAAGCGTTTTCCTCTACTTTATACCAATAATACCCTTCAACTTTTTGGCTTCCTGTAGTATTGTAAATGCCTGTAGGTGCATAGCATCCTTGACAGAGTAAATCGCCGTTTGGCTCTGTTCTGACATTGACCATTTCTTCAATGATCTCAATCTGGTCTGTAAGCGTGTTTCTGCTGGTACGAATATCCTCTATTGGAAGATAGATGAAGCCGATCAGCTTCCCTATTCCGCTCAATGTGGCTTTCCCTACCGTGAGTTCCACTACTTTGCTTTCATAGTATTTGTAGTTTCTTAAACTCTTGTTGTCATCGTACTGACTTTGAGATATTAAAGCGTGATTGCTGTCAATTTTTTGCTCTACAAAAGCGACATGACCGTAGTTCCCATCAAATACGGCAATAGATCCGCTTTTCAGTTCCTTGCCTTTTGGGAATGTGGTCTTATCGTACCAATTTTTAGCGTTTGGATAGCCACCTGTACTATAGCCTACGAACATCGGTATTGCACCAGTCAATTCCAACGCTTCGTATGATCGGCATTGGCAGAAACAGGTGCAATTTGGAAGATCCGTGATTGTGCCTTTCGCTTTGTTAAACTCTTTACTCTGATAGTAAGGTGAGGAATCCATCCCCACCTTACTCATTCTCTGGAGAAACATTATCCTTGTTCCTCGTTGTAATCAACCACATTGGCATCAACGATCTCTTTATCAGAGAAATACGCTTTTGACGACTGATTCAATACGAATGAGATCAGCGTTGCCAAAGCAGTCATCGTACCTGCTACTTCTTTGGAATATGGAATACCCCATAGTTCGCCCAAAGTGATGACGAATGTTGCACCGCCTGTCAATAACGGCAGAATCCAATTCTTTAACAGATCGTAAACGTTGTTGTTCAGTTTCACCTTTTGTTTCTCCTTTCAAACAGATTTCCTAAGATGTCAATAAAAAACAAACCGGCCAAGATTGCGACCGGTAAATAAAGAAACAGCAAAATTATTTCAAGCATTGCTCTAACCATTTTCCAATTCCCTTATTTCTTGCCGCCAAGCTTTTCTCTGATTGATCACCTCTTTGTAATCCTTTAAAGTAGACGAGAAAACAGAAATGATCTGCAAAAGTGTTGAACAGCCTAAAAGATTTTCAACCGTCTGAGCCATAATATAATCCGTTTCATCAAGATTGGCCTTGAGTTCCAAGATTCTCTGACGTTTTCTAAGCGGTTCTTCCTGACTTTCGAGATATTCATATTTTTGCTCGTCAAACTCTAAAGAAAAATCGGTTTTATAATCACCGATCAGTTTCCAACAATGCTTCTTATTACCGGAAAAATCATACTGACTTAAATCCAATTCATACAGATCACGAATCGGATTGTTTGTGTATTTGATCTCTAGTATGTAGTGATCTTTGTCGGTTAATATGCAGTATTTCATAGGTTAATATCTCCTAAGTTTACCAATAGTTCTTCTTCGCCCAAATACACGCTTTCGATATGAGTCGTGCCAAGATATATATCAATATTCGAGACTTTCTTCCATACAGCATATAACTTTACGTTCTGCGTATTGAAAGTATATGACATCGACGGCTGATAACTTGGCGTTCTTGCTGTTGCTGACGTTGACCAGCCTAGAAACTCATATCTGTCTCTTGTTGGAACCGTTGCACTTAAAGTGGCAGTAAATGAATTTTGTGTCGTTGTTGTTGATGACTGAGAGTTTGGCGCGCCTGTACCACCGTTTGCGTCATACGTCACAGTGTGCGTATATGTAGGTGTCGGCTGAGATTCCGTGACCGATACACTACCGGACCCGATATACGGTGAGTTATTTCCGTTGAATGTTGCTGTGATGGTTCCATATTGCGAACAAGAACCTGAAGCAACCGTTACGGAGTTTGTGCTTCTGAAATCATATCTTGTTGAATAAGAACTAGGTGAAGCACTTGCGCCTGAAATCGTGCCTGTCGCAGTGCCATAAGCACCGTAGGCCGTTGCACCATTCGTATGCGTAACGACCAACGACCACGATGTTCCGTTCTTAGTTAGTGTTAATGAATAAGGCTGATTACTTCCTGATACATCTACTGTATTACTAGGCATAAATCACCTCACGAATAAATGAAATACAATGTATTGGAATCTTTTGTCGGCAGGGCGTCATAGGAAGCCTGAGACAATGCGACAAATTTAAGGTTTCCGATCGCCGCAGTACAGGTGTTCACGTCTGTTATGATCGGGTTGAAACTAGACGCATTTAACTGCGTTCCCTGAACGTAATCTGACGACGGATAATAGTCAATAGTGACCGTTTCTTCCGTCGTATCAGAGTGCGTAATTTTGTACCTGTTTAAAGTAGTACCTGTTGAATCTTCAAAGCTGTTAAGATTAGGCATTGTTTACCTCCTCGTAAATTGTCAGCAAAGCGCCCTCTATGTCGTTTGCGTTTTCATAGTTAAACTGATTTCCGAATGTCTGAATAGAATTTGTAGGGTGCAACGTCCTCAAAATAGTCTCGGCGTTTGCCCTGATCCTTTCCATATTGTTGACAGACGGAATGTCCGTTCTCACCCAATTTGTCTTGACTGTCAGGTTATCCAAAGCCGGATATTCTTCGTGTAATAGATAGCAAAGATAGATCGTGTCTTTCTCGATCCTGTTCAGATCGGTAGCATTGATATATGCCTTGCTGTTCTTTGCGGTAATATCAGCTTGTGTTCTATCTGTGATTGGATCGATCCAATCATAAGCGACGGAAAATCTTGCCTCTATTGTCGTGTCTTGCGTCACCGTGTATGTATATGGATTACTCGTACTTATCAGAACGTTGTTAATGTACCAGCCGTTAAATGATCCATACCTGTTTGGCGTTGCCGTTAAGATTATGCTATCAACTCCGTTCCACGTATATGAAGCAGATCCAAGTCTTGAATCATAAGTCAAAGTAATGACTATAAGAGCATAGAAATATGCAGTATAAGAAGCGTCATCAAAAACCACGAATGTTTTTGTTGGATTTGTAGTTTCATCATTCCACTTTAAGAAACCAAAACCCGAATTGGCTGTTGCTATCAATACCGCTGTTTCGCCTTTGTAATACGTGCCACCACCACTTATAGATCCTGTTCCTGTCGGAGATATTGCTGTTGTTATAGTGTATTGGATTCTTCCACCGGATATGAATGAGCCACTACCTGAATTTGTATAGAAAATACCATATACAACATCAAACAACCCTAATACACCATCACTTTTACGTTCGGCTGGAACACAATCCCTAATCAAATCATAATTACTATCATAAATCCTCAGATAGTACATTTTCATTCTGCACTTTGCTTCAGCACCGTTCGACTGGTGATGGTCGGCAAAAAGATAAATGGTGTAATTTGAATATGATGGGCTTGTTGTGGCTGTCATCAATGTTTCGCCATTGATTTTTAAGTAAATATTGCCCTTAACAAATGAACAATCGTAGGCGTATTGAACACCCGTATCGAGTGTGCTGTATGAATATGTGTTTCTGTTTCCACCATATCCCATTACAAATTCTTTTGAACCAGAACCGCCAATACCAGCATACATTCTCGCACTAGAGGCGTTGACACCTAAAATATTCTGACCGTCAGTGATAATTTCTGTATAAATAACTTTTGATTCAAATGCAATGCCATTTCCTGCTACCAAACCAGAGTCTATCCATTGTCCGCCATCAGATTGCAAATAGTTCAACTCATAATAATCGTTGTAGTCAAAATCCTGTGATGTTCTTTTACCACCTGTAAATGTTCCTGAACCAACATTGGTAAGAAAAATACCTGTCACGGTATTATATAAACCTAATACACTATCAGATTTTCTTTTCGCTGGAACGTAATCACCAACTAATACGTCATTATCATACAGCTTGCAAGTATAGATCGTGAAGCCATTGAAGCCACCATAAGTAGTACCGCCTTGTTTATTTGCTTTAAAAAGATAAAGATTATATGCCGATCCACTTCTTCCCTGACTTTCAAAAACAAAATTCTGTCTTGTTCCGTCATAAGCATATTGATATTGTGTCTGCGGGCTTGTTGAAGCGTCATAAAAATAGTATTTTTCACCCTCTGTCCAAATACTGAACGGTTTTCCATTGCTTGATGATGTATACATACCTAAAATCGTTTTATATCCGCTTGGATTCTGAGACGCCGATAAATCTATATCAAACTTTAGGTTATGCCCATTATAAACATAGTATGTGTCTATATAGGCGTTGCCATCGGTGCGTAGATATTCAAGTTCATAGTAATGGCTATTATCAAATCCCTCTGAAACTCGATCGCCTGTTGTAAATTCCAAATCTCCAGCGTTTGTCAAAAAACTATCAGTAATATCGTCATATAGACCTATTTCACCATCGCTCTTACGCTCGGCTGGATAATATCTGTGAAGCAATACGTCGCTTTCATAGATTTCACCATATTTGATGGTACAAGGTTGCGTATTTGAGAACTCGCCATAACTATTCAAACTTAAAAAATAGAACGAATAATCACAGGTAAACGTTCCAGCGGTAAATGTATAAGACAGCGTAGTATTTCCGTATGTAGCAGAAAATATATTCTTATTAAAATCAAAGAACACGTCTGTTCCTACCATAGCCGTTCTGTTTGTACTGCTCACATTGTTCGTTGTGTTGTATCCGAATCTAACTTTTCCGCTATCACCATTAAAAGCGGCAGTATAGAATCCTTTTGTATTACCACTTGATCTGCACCCAAAACCCCAAGCATTATCTGAAACGGTAGCAACGAAAAATATCCTTGTATTATTTGTTGGATAGTAATTCGTATTGATTCTCGCACCATATGACGTTCCTGTTGTGCCGATGTATTCTAGCCTGTAATAGTTAGTATAATCAAAAGCCATTATGCAATTCCTTTCACCTTAGCTATTAAGTCGTAAAGATCGTACTCAATGTCACTAATCTCAAGTTCGAATTTATCATCAAAAGACGTGATAACATCGACATAATCAGTTGCCTCAGTAGTAGCGATAGACCACCAATCAAACTCGATGTCTTTTCTTCTCTGCAACTGCGACAAGTACCAGTCTCCGATCTCTTTTGCAAGCGTTGGACTCGTCACCAATTCATTGCAGGAATTGAGTTCCATCGTAAGTTTAGCGTCATCGTAAGCGTCAGACGGCATCTGAGACAGACATTTCATCGTGTATTCAGAAATCTCATACTTGTTTCCTGTCACGAATACGGAATAGACTGAATTTGCTGTTCCTGTAATGATCGTGCAGTCAGCAAAGTTCTGATATGTAGCGCCTGTCACGGAAACAGATGTCACGTTTACAGGCGAATTGTATTTGATAAGACCGATTCCGTTGTCGTCTGTGATAACGTCATCATCGAACAGAGTTTCGCTTGCACCTTGCGTATATTTTTTATACGTCACATCGACTTCTTCGTAGAAGCCAATCATCGATGACTTGATGTCAGACATTCTCTGCTGTCTTTCGACCGTAAAAATGTAAGGTACAGGTTCGATCTCAATAGGCATTATCGGTTCGTTGCACGTTGCCTGACCACATAAACCCATCAGGAAAAATTCCGTTTCGCTTGAAAGAACCTGATTCGATGAAAGTTCAGGCGTATTTCTGTAAAGATATACTTTTCCGTCTCTGCCCTCTTTTACCACTGCACCGCAGGCAATCGCAAGATTCTTCAAAGCCTCTTTTTTCGATCCTAAAGGAATATAGCCTGTCAGTGTCTTGCTTGCAACGTTTGGATGAACATAGTATTCGTATCCGTCAAGAATATCGCCTGCTATGTTTTCGATCGTTTCGTTGATATAGAACGGCGAATAGAATGTTGAAGCATTTAAGATGTTCAATACGCCATATGCGCTGATCTTCAAAAGACCGTTCTCAATATCGAAGTTATTGATATAGAAAATACCCATCGAGATAGTCTCATATTCGTTTGTCTCCCTGTTCAGTACGCCGCCTGTCACTCGACAAGGCTGACCGACTTTAAAATACTTGAACAAATCTTCAGGGTTGAATACGTTGTATGTGTTGTCATAGTCGATGACCGAGAATGTCAGTTCATCGGGAGACAGCGTATTCGACAACAAGGAAACGTGTTCTCTGACCGTTCCACCCTGCAACTGATCCGCTGTAAAAGTCTGAATCAGACCATAATCGATTTCAGACATTTTGACGTAAGCGTAATTCTTTGCTTTGTCTATCGTAATTACGATCTTGTCGTATCCGTCAACAGAATTGACAAACTGCTGAATGTTCGTTGTCTGATCTGTCAGAGTAGCAGTATCAAGCAATGTGCTTCCCTGATACCATTTGCACGTAGAATTGATCGGATATGAAAACTGATCGTAATTGATCGTCAGACCGGCTGTTGAATGTCTGTTATCAAGTTCAACGGTTATTTCTTGAGTATTCGTAAATGTTCCGTCAGATTTCGACAACTGCGTCCACCAGCCGATCTGTTCGTTTGTGATCGTATCAGGCATTAACGTCATCGATCCGTCAAGATAAAATTCGTTCTGTTCAAGCGTTGCGTAATTGTAGATATAATAAACACCGTCATAAATCTGAGACGCATTGAACATTCTGTTCTTTGAGACGGAAACAGACGTTATGTCCGTTTTTGCTGTAAAGTCGAAAAGATTGATCGTGATCCACGACTGCGTATTCCGATATTTATATATTGAATTGTCAAAAAACGCTTGCGTTGTCTCAATCATAATTACCTCTCTATGAAATTACAGGTCGTCTCTTTCCACATATTGCCGTTTACGGCATCGTATCTGAACATATTTGTCTTGATGTCTCCACGATAGCATTCCATCGTCTTTGTCGTGCCGTCAGGATCGGGATATTGACAGTAAAAGAATGGCGGCAGGCTCTTTAACAGGGAAATCATCTGCTGATGGGCCTCCGGATCCTTTAAAGGAATCCATGAAATCGTAAGCTTCCTTTTTGATCCTAGTCTGTTCCTTTGCATTAAACCCAAGTCATTACGTCCTGAGTTCTTGTCAATATCGGAAAATGAAAACTCGAAGTCGGCAGGCACAGGGAGGCTTACCTTTGTAGTGTTCGTATCAGTCCAAACTTTAAGCATAAGTCCTCCTTATCTTGCCACCGCAAATACTCTTTCGCCGTTTCTGTAATTCAGATCTTGAATCTTATTGTTGATTCTTTCGGCGATATTCGTACCATCGAGATTTATTGTCGTTTCTTTCCTGTTGAGTTCTATCAGCTGTTCATTGATCGAGGATAACAGGTTCAGTTCTTCCTCAGAAACCTGTCCGTACATATCGTTCTGATTGAATTTCTTTGGAACAACTGCTTCGCCCTGATGAATCATTGCAAGCATGTCATTTGGTACATAATTTGTACCGAAATCAAGTTGCGGAATAGACTTCAATTTAAATAGCTGGAAGTTAAATGGTTTAATAACCTGTTCGCCAGCAATGGTCAGTCCTCCAAAACTAAAATTAAGCTTTTCGTTTATCCAGCTTATCACTTTGTTGATCGGATCTACGACATATTTGTTTATCGTATCTTTTATTTCTTTCTGCACTTTCTGCTTCATGCTTGAAAAGAAACTTGAAAGGCTTTTCAAGATTGCTTCAAGACCAGAATCAGCAAAGCCGTCAAGAGATCCCCACATGTCTTTATTGTCAGTTTTCATCTGCTTTAAGCTATCAAGCATAGAAGCTTGAATACTGCTCATTCCTTCATCGACAGTTTTCTCTGTAGTATCTAGTTCTTCTTCTGCATAATCAGATAATGCACCTTCACTTATACTTGCTGATGAAGCATATGACATAAGACCACCAGCGATCATCATTCCAAGACCGACTGCAGGATTGAACATTGCAATAATAAAACCTATTGCAAGCATTGAAAGGCCGATAATGAAAGTTATATCAGAAATCGTTTCTCTTACTTTTTTAGAAAGAAAGCTCCAGTCTATCTGGATTGCAGCAACAGATACACCCGCAAGCAAAAGAGCAAGACCAAATCCCAAAGTGGCAGGACTCATCAATAAAATAAGTCCTAAACCAATAGCGAATCCGGCTACAAGTGCCATAATTGCGTTCTTGACTCCTCCGACCTTTTCTGTAATATAATCCCAATTTTCAGATATAGTCTTATATGCCAAAACTCCGCTTGCAAGGATCATTCCCAGGCCAATCATAGGGTGTCCTGTAAACAGCAAAGCAACACCGATTCCAAACATTGCTCCAATACCAATCAGTTTCAAAAGTTCAATGTTTCCTTTGATCAGTGCTTCAAAATCTTTGAATTTGTCTCCAAGATCAAAATTACCGAATGGATTAGAAGCACCACCGCCACCACTATCTGATAAATTGTTGATCTCGTCGAATGGTGCAAGCTGCTTTGCTGCTTTTGCTCCGGCTTTACCATACTTGGACATATTGATTCCAGCAAATCCAAGCGCTTTAACAACAGCATTGATTATCGAAACAAGTTTGACGAACAGGTTTACGATATATTCTACGACCGGAGCAAACAAAGATCCCAAAGCATACCAGCACGCATTGATCTTGCTTTTCAGTTCGTCGTTCTGTGCAAGATATGCCGACATTGCCCGTCTAATGCTCGAATAAACACCCCTTACTCCAATAAGGCCAAGCAAAACACTTTTAACACCTTTAACAATACCATCAGTATTTGCTATGATTTTTTTAGCTTCTTCTGTATCTTCTACTTCTTCTTTTACTTCTAACAACTTATGCAATCTATTTTCAAGTTTTTCAATTTCGGCTTCCGTTTCAGCAATTTCATGCGATTTTAGAATTCCAGAAGAAAGTAATGTCTGTTTATCAGCAATTTTTTGAAGAATCAGTTCTATTTCTTTTGCATGTCCTTCAACTGCTTCATATTCAGATAAATCAATATTCGATTTTGCAGACGTTGCAGCAGACATTGCGTTTGTTATATTGCTTTCA
>CAZGZT010000017.1:0-38961 GCA_964529805.1 uncultured Solobacterium sp.
CTTGACTTCTACCCCATACAGCAGCGTTTCATCGTTTGCCGTTCCCGGAGCGATCTTGTCCAGGGCGTAGATCATCTCGATGATGTCATCCAGGATTCTCTTTGGAATGACCAGAGAGAGATCTCCCGGGGTTGCTTTCAGAGTTGGATTGATGAAAGAGTGTTCGATCTTGTCGACCGTGGAACGTTTGCCTCTGATCAGATCACCAAATCGCTGTATGATGACGCCCCCTCCCAGCATATTTGACAGTCTGGCGATCGATTCACCATATCCGTTGGAATCCTTAAACGGTTCTGTGAAGTGTTTCGATACCAGTAGAGCGAAGTTGGTATTTTCCGTCTTCTTGCTAGGATCCTCGAAACTGTGACCATTCACGGTAATGATACCGTTTGTATTCTCATTAACGACCAGTCCTTTCGGATTCATGCAGAAGGTTCTGACTCTGTCCTGATATTTTGATGTTCGGTAGACGATCTTTCCTTCATAGAGTTCATCGGTAATGTCATTGAATACCTCATAAGGAAGTTCTACTCTTACACCGATATCGACTCTGTTGGAAATAGTTGGGATATCCAGTTCCTTACATACCGTTTCCATCCACTTGCTGCCGGATCTGCCGGCGGAAATGACACAGTATCTGCAACGGAAATCCTCCTGATCGGTAATCAGATCGTATTCTCCTTCATTCTTTCTGACACTCTTTACTTCTGTATTGAAATAGATGTCTACTTTGTCCTTCAGATAATCATAAAGATTGCCTAGAACTTCATAGTTGATATCTGTACCCAGGTGTCTGACTTTCGCATCCAGAAGATGTAGACCGTTTCTGATACATTCCGTCTTGATTCTTGAATTGGCAGTAGAATACAGTTTCGTATCTCCTCCTCCGTACTCCATGTTGATAGAATCGACATAATGCATCAGATCCAGTGCGTTCTGTTTGCCGATATGTTCATACAAAGTTCCGCCATAATCATTGGTAATATTGTACTTGCCGTCAGAAAAAGCACCAGCACCGCCAAATCCGTTCATGATTGCACAGGTTTTGCATTTGACGCATCTGGTAATCTTCTTGCCGTCGATCGGGCATTTTCTATTCTCCAAGCGGTTTCCGTATTCGATGATCGCAACTTTTAGCCGCGGAGCCGTCTTGGTCAGCTCATAGGCCGTAAAAATACCGCCGGGTCCTGCACCGACGATCGCAACATCATATTTCTTCATTTCACTTCACCCATAACAACACTATTATAACTTAATCAAAAAATAAATAAAGTCGACAAAAAATGTTCTATAATAGTTCCGTTAGAGGTGAAGTATTATGTCAAGATTAACAGGTACAGTTTCAAGAGGCATCCGTTGCCCGATCATTAAAGAAGGAGACGATCTAGTCTCCATCGTTACTGATTCTGTCATTCAGGCAGCCGAGGCAGAAGGCTTTCTTCTGCACGACAGAGATGTTGTTGCAGTCACGGAATCAATCGTTGCCCGTTCACAAGGCAATTACTGCACGGTCGATGATATTGCGGGAGATGTGAAGAGAAAACTGGGAGGAAACGATATCGGCGTCGTATTTCCGATTACTTCCCGTAACCGTTTTTCGGTCCTGTTAAGCGGTATTGCCAGAGGAGCGAAGAAGATCTATCTGATGCTTTCCTATCCTTCCGATGAAGTCGGTAATGCCTTTCTTACTTATGATGAACTGGATGAAAAAGGAATCAATCCTTTCTCCGATGTTCTGGATGAGAAAAAGTATCATGAACTGTTCGGCGATCCGGTTCATGAGTTTACCGGTGTTAACTATATCAATTACTATCGTGAACTGATCGAGAAGGAAAACTGTGAATGTGAGATCATTTTTGCGAATCAGGCAAAAACGATCCTGAACTATACGAATAACGTACTGTGCTGCGACATCCATACCAGATTCAGATCCAAGAGGATCCTGAAGCAGTTGGGAGCGAATGTCTACGGTCTGGATGACATCATGTCTGAATCGATCAACGGCAGCGGATACAACGAAAAATACGGTCTGCTTGGTTCCAATAAAGCTACTGACGAAAAGGTAAAGCTCTTCCCTAGAGACGCGCAGCCGCTTGTAGATGCGATTCAGGAAAAGCTTCTGAAAAAAACAGGAAAGCATATGGAAGTCATGATCTACGGAGACGGTGCCTTCAAGGACCCGCAGGGCAAGATCTGGGAACTGGCTGATCCTGTCGTATCGCCGTTCTTTACCGAAGGATTAAGAGGTACACCGAACGAAGTCAAGATCAAGTATCTCGCAGATAACGACTATAAAGATCTTTCAGGAGAACAGCTGAAAGAAGCCATCAAGGC
The DNA here is from genome assembly GCA_964529805.1 of uncultured Solobacterium sp. GTDB lineage: Bacteria > Bacillota_I > Bacilli_A > Erysipelotrichales > Erysipelotrichaceae > Colivicinus. Next base: position 2,335 of record CAZGZT010000017.1, read on the forward strand.
ATCAATCAAAGAAAAGGATTCCAACCTGGTCGGCAAGATGGTATCTGAAGGAACTACGCCTAGACAGCTCACCGATCTAATCGGATCTCTATGTGACCTGACATCAGGTTCCGGAGATAAAGGAACACCGGTCGTACTGGTCCAGGGATATTTCGACAATTATACCAACGAATAAGAAAATGCACCGAATGGTGCATTTCTTTTAACCCAATATTGCGGCATCATTGGCGAACACTTCGCCGCTGGCTTTTTCAAAGCGGTTAATCAGTTTTTCAACTGTCATTTTCTTTTTTTCTTCCCCTTTGATATCCAGAATGATCTTTCCTTCGTTCAGCATCAGCAGACGGTTGCCGTGACGGATCGCATCTCTCATGTTGTGTGTGACCATGAAAGTCGTCAGTCTGGACTTTTCTACGATCTTGTCTGTAATATCCAGAACTTTCTGTGCCGTCTTTGGATCAAGCGCAGCAGTGTGTTCGTCTAGAAGGAGAAGCTTTGGTTTCTTCAATGTAGCCATCAGCAGCGTCAGAGCCTGCCTTTGTCCACCGGAAAGCAGTCCTGCCTTTGCGGAAAGTCTGTCCTCCAGACCAAGATCGAATTCTTTCAGCAGTTCTTTGTATCTTTCTCTTTCTTCTTTATCGATACCCCATTTTAAACCTCTGACTTCACCTCTTCTGGCTGCGATCGCAAGATTCTCATCTATCTGCATGGTTGGAGCGGTTCCCATCATCGGATCCTGGAATACCCTTCCGAAGTTGGCGGCTCTTTTATATTCCGGCAATCTGGTGATATCCTGACCATCTACGATGATCTGACCGCTATCTACCATTAATGATCCGGCAATGATGTTCAGCATTGTCGACTTGCCTGCTCCGTTTCCGCCGATGACAGTAACGAATTCACCATCTTCAATTGAAAGATTTAAATCGCTTAATGCAATCTTTTCATTGATCGTTCCAGGGAAGAATGTCTTATATGCATGTCTGATTTCCAGCATTTTTAGTTTGCCTCCTTTCCCGGAATCACAGGTTTTCTAAAGAACTTTTCCTTAAAATACGGAACCGACAGGAATACCGCAACAATAAGCGCTGAGAACAGCTTCAGATCGTTCGTATTCAATCCCATCATCAGTATGATCTGCAGAACGATATAGTAGAGGATCGCTCCGATAACAACACTGAACAGTTTCAGTGCAAAGTTGATGAAGATTTTTGAGAACAGCACTTCGCCGATAATGATGGCAGCCAGTCCTATGACAATAGCCCCTCTTCCCATCGATACATCGGCAGCACCCTGGAACTGTGCCAGCAGCGCACCGGCAAAGGCAACCAGTCCATTTGAAATAACAAGAGATAGATTGATATTGGCTTCGGTGTTGATTCCCTGTGCCTTGGCCATGTTCAGATTCGCACCGGTAGCACGGATCGAACTGCCTTTTTCTGTACCAAAGAACCAGTAAAGGAATCCAATCAGTGAAACAATGATAATCGTCAGAAGGATCAGCGGATTTCTTAACGACAGTTCTCTGACATATCTTTGAGATACCAGCAGATGATACTTGTCAACACTGACCGGCTGATTCGCCTTGCTGTCCATGATCCGCAGATTGACCGAATAAAGCGCAAGCTGAGTCAGAATGCCAGAAAGAATGGCCGGGATACCGCATTTGGTATGCAGAAGACCTGTAGCCAGTCCTGTCATCATTCCGACAAACGTAGCCAGAAGGATGGCGATCCAGACATTCATGCCTGATCTGATCAGCATGACACAGGTTGCTCCGCCGGTTGCCAAAGAACCATCTACCGTAAGGTCGGAGATGTTGACAACTCTGAATGTAATGTATAAACCGATTGCCATGATACCCCACAGCATTCCCTGTGATATGGCTCCCGGTAAGGCATTTAATAACGTCATATTATAAACCTCTATTCTAACGGCATAAGGCAAGCTTTTTTAGCCTGCCTTTATTTATAAGCAATCTTAGTCTATCGGTAACGGTACATATTCTTCTGATACGAAGACGTTCAGAGCCTTACAGTTGGCTTCGTTGAATTTCTTCGTGAATTCTTTTGCGTACTCGATCGGCATGGTTGAAACATCCGCTTCACCGGTCAGGATCTTTGCGGCCTGAAGACCTGTAGCAAAGCCAAGATCATAGTAGCTGATCGACAGTGTTGCGACACCGCATCCTTTTGCGACACCCTCTTCTCCTGCCACTACCGGAACACCCGCAGGAAGGACGATATTGGCAATCGTTTCCGTATTGGATGCTGCAGCATTGTCTGTTGGAATGAAGATGACATCGCTGTTATCACAGGCATTCTGCGTTACTGATGCGATATCGTTGGTATCCGTAAACGAGAATTCTTTGACTTCAAATCCCAGAGCTTTCAGTTCTTCACTTATGACCTGAACCTGATAGGCGCTGTTGGATTCTGATGAACAGAAGATAATACCGACATTCTTTGCTTCAGGGAAGAGTTCCCTGATCATGGCAGCCTGTGAATCCAGCGGAGCCAGATCGCTAGTTCCGGAAACATTGCCGCCTACAGTACCGTTCCAGTCGTCTACTTCAAGAGCAGATGCATAATCGGTAACACTTGTGCCAAGAATTGGAATGTCTGCTGTAGCAGAAGCAGCCGCAACCAATGCAGGGGTAGCGTTGGCCATGATCAAATCAACATTCTGCGATACAAAACCGTTAACGATTGTTGAACAGTTAGTCTGCTCACCGGAAGCGTTCTTAACATCAACCTTAACATGGTCTTTACCAAGTTCCTGTTCCAAAGCATCTTTAAACCCCTGGGTAGCGGCATCAAGCGCTTCGTGCTGGACCAGCTGAACGACACCTACTTTAAATACTTTTTCGCTTCCATCACCGTCTACCGGCTGTTCATTTTTCTGACAGCCAAACAGCATAAACGCACACAATACTGACAATAAGATACATAATGCTTTTTTCATAACTCTCTCCTTTAAACAAAAAAACGTCCCATACAAGGACGATCCAGTCGTGTTACCACCTTTTTTCACTGATATATTGCTATATCAGCCTCGCTCAGCCACCAGCATGGCCTTAGCCTGTAACGGGACTCCCCGTAATATCCTACTTCATTCAGATATTCACTCAGTAATGTATTCTCAGCTGACCTTCACAACTGTTTTCACCAGACACAGCCTCTCTACAGTAAAGCATCAGTGATACTGTTTACCTCAAAGTTTGTAACTGATTACATTTTATGAAAACAATGTAAAAATGTCAACAATTATTTTCTGAAAATATTTTCATTCAGAAATGCACATGATCGAATCATGAAAAAGAGGCAGGAAGATATATCCCTGTTTCTGCAGCCCTTCGATGATATCAGGGAGAGCAATCAGCGTATTCTGGGAATAGTCGTGCATCAGAACGACAAGGATGTCCTTACCTTGTGTATTGTTCAGAACATTGGCACAGAATACATCAGACGGAAGCTTGGCACCTCCATCCCCTGTCGCTGCATTCCAGTCTACATAGGCATATCCGTATTTCAGTACTTCCCGCTTTACTTCCGGAATACGATAGGCCGTCCCGGTTCCGCCAGGGAAACGCATAACTGTCGTGGTATAGCCGTAGCGGTCATAGATGAATTTTCTGTTTCTTAACAGATCATTTATGAATACTTCGATAGACTGGTAGATCCCCTCTGCGCCTAGCTTATGTGATGCGGTATGATTTCCTAAGGTATGTCCGCTTTCAATGATTCTTCTATAAATATCATCATAGATCTCATTCTGTTCCGCATAGCCCGTTTCCGTACACTTCATCAACGAAAAGAAAGCCGCAGGAACATCATATTCCTCCAGAACATCCAGAAAGCTTTCACTAAGAATATACGGACCGTCATCAAATGTCAAATAAGCTATCTTAACGTTTGTTTCACCGTTACGGATCATCTTCTCCAGTTTAGAAGCCAAGGTAAAGTATTCATCTTTGGTCTTAATCAGTTCATCCGTTACATTCGTATAACTTTGATATTCATCTTCCAACTGTTGCAGATCACTTTTTCTGTTCTCCAGCGATGTTTTCTCTGTATTCAGTAGCTGATCTAGATGATGAATCTCGTTTTGCAGAGCCATATTTTCTTTCAGCAACAAAAAACTCATGATTCCGCAAATCATGATCAGGACACCTAACAATGAAGCAATCAGGATCAATCCATTGCTTCTTTTAACGTTTCCAGTCTTCTTCTCCATAGATCCAGCTGTTTCGAGTCGTCTCTGCTTCTTATTTCTTCCAGCATTTCCGAAAGCTTATTATACTCGTCATCCAGATTCTTTAATGCAGCCACGTTTTGTTCGACAGTCGTTTCTTTCTGTTCCAGATAAGCCTTAAAAGAACGGTTTTTATCAAATGATACATACGTAAAAACCGAGCAGACAATAAGAACAATGATTTCCAGAATGATGAGTTTCTTCATGTATATGTTTCCCTGCCTTTAAAGGCAGATATGCTTTAAATCATTATAGCAGTTTCCTCATCTACACTTCAAAAAAAATTATTTATGTTAGAATAATAAAGATATAAGGAGAAAAGATATGAATATTGAGGAAAAACTGGTACAGGCGATCACCAGGATCGTAAAAGAAAAATACGACATTACTCCTGAAAACGGAATGATCATGGTAGAGATTCCGAAAGACAACAGCAACGGCGACTATTCCACGAATATCGCCATGCGTCTAACCAAGATCCTGAGAAGACGTCCTCAAGAAATCGCGCAGGAAATCAAAGAAGAACTGTTAAAACAGCTGGATGATGTTCAGAGCATCGATATCGCAGGTCCAGGTTTTATTAACTTCTGGCTGAAGAAAGATGCCATGGCAGACATTATCAATACAGTCATTGATAAAGGGGACGACTACGGACATTCCGATGCCGGAAAGGGTCTGAAAGTCCTGGAAGAATATGTCAGTGCCAACCCTACCGGGCCGCTGCACTGCGGACATGCGCGTGGCGCCTGCTGGGGCGATTCCTGCGTCAGGATCATGAATGCTGCAGGATATCAGGCTACCAGAGAGTATTACATCAACGATGCCGGTGCGCAGATGATGAATCTGGGTAAATCCATTTTAGGCAGATACAGGGAACTGTTCGGCCTGGATTTCACTTTGCCGGAAGATGGATATCACGGACCGGATATCATTGAGATCGCTAAGGAAATCAAGGAACAGGAAGGCGACAAATATCTGAAGATGCCGGAAGAGGAAGCTGTGCTTGCCTTGAAGGAAGTCGGAAGAGCCAAGGAACTTGATAGAATCAAGAGAGACCTGGAATACTATGGCTGTGAATTCGATTCCTGGATCTCGGAACAGTGGATCGTAGATCAGGGAATGGTTGAAAAAGCGGTCGAAAAGATGCAGTCCATGGGTCTTCTGTATGAAAAAGACGGGGCCATCTGGTTTGAAGCGACCAAATACGGTGACGACAAGGACCGTGTTCTAAAGAAATCCGACGGCTACTACACCTACATGACACCGGATATAGCCAACCATATTCATAAGTACGATAGAGGATATGAGCTTCTGGTCAATATCTGGGGTGCCGATCATCACGGCTATATTCCGAGAATGAAAGCGGCCATGGAAGCTTTGGGCTATCCGCGTGAAAACCTGCAGGTAGACCTTTGCCAGATGGTCAGAATGGTTGAAAACGACCAGGAAGTCAAAATGTCGAAACGTACCGGTAATGCGATCACCTTAAGAGAGCTGATCGACGATATCGGTATCGATTCCGCAAGATACTTCTTCCTGTCTAAGGCTTTAGATACGCATCTGGATTTCGATCTCACGCTTGCCAGAACGAAAACCAACGACAATCCTGTCTACTATGCGCAATACGCCTATGCCCGTATCTGTTCTGTCTTAAGACAGGCACAAAACGTTTATCATAAACAGGATAACTATACCCTGCTGAATCATCCGAAAGAAGTAGATCTCTTGAAACACATCGCTTCTTTCCCTGATGTCGTTGCGGATTCTGCGCTGACAAGAAGCCCGAACAAGATCTGTAACTACATTCAGAAACTGGCTACCTATTTCCATTCCTTCTACGGTGCCTGTAAGATCAATGATCCATCCAATCCTGAACTGACCAATGAACGTCTCGCGCTTGCCGATGCGACCAGGATCACGTTAAAGAATGCCTTATATCTTTTAGGCGTCAGTGCTCCGGAAACAATGGTTAAGGAAGAAACAAAGGAAACAGTAAAAGAAATCAAGGCTGAAACGGTAAAGGATGTTCCGGTAATTGAAGAACCGGAAGAAGATGACGGATCACTGAAGTTCGTTGTAAAGGATGATTTCTGGGAACTCTTCCCGGATGCCAAGATCGGTATCATAATCTGTAAAGGTATCGATAATACCGTTAAAGATGAGCAGCAGTATTCCGGACTGTTGAGAGACGGCGAAAAGGAATGCATGAAGTATCTTCCTGATTCTGAACTGTCCAAGAACAGAGTCATCGCTGTATGGCGTGACGCATTCTCCAAGTTCAAGACCAAGAAAGGTGCAAGATCTTCCATAGAAGCCCTTTTAAAGCGTGTATATAAGGGAAATCAGATCGGCAATATCAATCCTTTAGTTGACATCTACAACTCCGTATCGCTGAAATATGCCCTTCCTTGCGGCGGTGAAGACATCGATAAGTTCGTAGGAAATATCTGTCTGACAAAGGCAATCGGTAACGAAGAATTCATTACCTACGGCGGAGAGGACGAGAACGAATCACCGCTTCCTGGAGAAATCTGCTACAAGGACGATAAGGGTGCGATCTGCAGATGCTGGAACTGGCGTGAAGGTGTCAGAACGATGCTGACAGAAAATACGAAGAACGCTTTCATGATCATTGAACTGGTAGATCAAAGCAGAACCGAGGAATTCCTGGCAGCTCTTAACGAACTTAAAGATCTGATTACCCAGAATCTTGGCGGAGAGAATCAGATCAGAATTCTGGATATCAACAACAAGAAAGAAAAACTGTAGAATCATCTACAGTTTTTTAATAGTTGTATTCCATCAGATTGACCATCACATTTCCGGTATCTTCATAGTAGACTTCATAGAGTCCTATGGAGTGGAAACCGACTTTTTCATACATCCTGACTGCCAGATCGTTTCCACCGATCACATCCAGATGAATGGCTTTCACTTTACCTGCCGTATCATCGATGATATGCTTCAGCAGCATCTTGGAAAGACCTTTTCCTCTATAGTCGGGGTGTATCGCCAGCAGATGCAGAACGGCAATCTGGTCTTCTTTCAGTTTCAGACTCCATGGAGCATTCAGGTAGTTTTCATCTTCATGCAGAGAGATACATCCTGCTCCGGCATATTTCCCCTCTTCTTCCATCACATAAAACAGATCATCTTCCAGATGTTTCCTTAAGTCTTCCTTTGAAGGATAGACGTCCTTTGTCCAGGAAGCACCATAAACATCATATTTCTGATGATCGATAATCTCGTTATAGAACTCGTAAAGTCTTTCTAGTTCGTTTATTTCGGCGATTCTGTAGTTCATTTAACTAAATTATAGAAACATTTGGCAGTGATATCAATCAGTTCAACAGGATAACAGTATTCACTTGTGTGAAGCCCCGGATAATCGATTCCTGCGCCAATCCCAAAGAACGCTCCCTTGTGATCTTTCAGATAATAGGCAAAGTCTTCGCTCCAGCGCATCGGGTCTTTCAGAAGTTCGCCGTTGAGCTTTTTTAATACTGTTCCAGCCTGTTCAGGATGATTTACGGTCGCAGGAAAATAGTCGACTTCATGATAAGTGAATTCAAGATTTCCTTTTCCATTGTCGATATGGTCAATGATCTCTTTCTTAAGCAACAGGAGTTTTTCATCTGTCTTGCTTCTTAATGTCAGATAGATCTTAGCTTCATGAGCCATGACACCGAAAGTTTCTTCGCCCATTCTGATGCCGATAACGGTAATCATCTGATCCAGGGTTTTGTATCTTTCGCATAGCTGCAGGATATCGGAAACCGCCAGGCTTGGACTGACACCTAGTTCGGGATATGCAGCATGGGAACTTTTTCCTTTCAGTTCAAGAATCAGCCCGCATGACGTACAGGCAAAAGTATTCATGGAAGTAAACACTTTCCCGAAAGGAAAACCCGGAAGGTTGTGATGACCATATATGATGTCATCTTCATCTAAAGCTTCAAGGCAGTTCTTAGCTCCCTGTCCATTCTCTTCAGATGACTGAAACAATAGTTTAACGTTATTGTTTACACCTTCCTTCTCTATTCTTAATGCACATTGACATAGACTTGCGCTATGGCCTTCATGACCGCACAGATGCAGTGCTTTTCCTTCATCTACTGTTACCGCATCATAATCGGCTCTTAAAACGATGCTTCCGGGTGAATCGTTGCCCCGGTGCTCATAATAAAAACCTCCCGGCAATTCATGATAAGTCATGGAAGTATTACGGTTCATGAAATCCGTGATCAGTTCTTTTGTTTTATGTTCTTTTCCTGAACATTCAGGATTATTGTGCAGTTTTTCAAACAGCTCGTATATGCATTTGTCCATCGTCTTATAACCTATTCAGCAGCTTCGCTTTCGCTTTCTTTCTGCAGACTGATATTCTTTCTAAAATATCCCGGCGTCATGTTCTTCAAACGGATGAAATTGCGTGTAAATGTCTTGATATTGTTGTAGCCCACGGCAGTAGCCACTTCAATGATCGCATCATTCCCTGTCAGAAGCAGTTCACAGGCCTTGTTGATTCTTAAGTAGTGAAGAAGATCGTCGAAGTTCTTTCCTACCAGATACAGCAGCGATCTGTTGACATCGATGTAGCTGATGTTGAACTGATTCGCGACATCAATGATCCTGATGTCTTCCGTGTAGTGATTGTTGATGTAGGAAAGAATCTCGAAACTGATCGACTTGTCTTTCTCTTTAAAGATATGCTCCTTTGCCTTATAGATATCTCTGTACTGGGCAGGAGACAGATTCATTCTTGGGGTGAACACCTTGATCAGATGGGAAGCGTCCGCAAAACCGACAAATCCGGCAATATCATTGAGCGACAAGTCGGTATAAGTCAATAGATCTACGGTCTTGGTGATACGCATCTCGTTGATCAGATCGGTAAAAGACATGCCGGTCACATCGGTAATGTATTTGGATATGGATGATTCCGACATGTAGAAAATCTCCGACAGGATTTTCAGAGTCAGGTTCTGAGAGATGTGTGAATAAATGTACTTGAAGACAGCCGGCCTGTCATCGAGCTTAATGGACTTCCCGTCTATCCTCTTCATATCAGATTTGGATATGATCCTGACATAGGTAATCAGCAGTTCAATGAGTTTATTGGAAATATAGATATCGCTCAAAATTCTTTCTTTCGGTACATCATAAAGAGATTCCGTTCCCACTTCCGTCTTGATTTCGTTCATGATTGAAGTAATATTGCTGACTTCTTCCTTGTTAAGCTGAGCGACCGGACATTCTGCGATCGGATTGATCAGACTCTGAAATTCACCGGAGGTATTGTAGTTGTAGCGGATATCGGAAAGGAATTCGCTGTTGTATACGATCTTAATAAAATGCAGCGGTTCCTTTACGTTAGTAATGGTCGTCGTATCCCAAGGCAGGATGGCGACAAATGAGTTCTGTTTGATTGGATACTGATAGCCGTTGATGACCATGGTTGCCTTGCCCGAAAGAAAAAACCAGAACCGGGATGACTGATGGATCAGTGGTTTGGTTGGACTGTCGATGTATTCCACATCATAGCTGCAAAGCTTCCTTTTATCATAACTGGAACAGTACTGTTCCTGAATCTCCTGCAGTTCTCTGTTTTTCATACCTCACTATTATAACCTAAAACGCCTCATTCAGAAAGAACGAGGCGTTTTAGGGATCCGGACATTTCTGCCCGAACCGTTCGGGAATAAGTTATGAAATATACAATGATTTTTTATAGGATCATCATTGCGATTGTGACAATGATGATATTTGCGATACCGATGACAATGATCGGCTTCAAAGCGAACTTCATGTATGTCGGATACTCGATCTTAGCCGTCTGTAGACCGCCCATCAGTGCTCCGGCAGTCGGAGCGAACAGGTTAATCAGACCGTTGGCGGCAGAGAAGATCAGAATCAGAACTTCTACAGAGAAGCCCAGCTGTGATGTGACAGGACCCATGATCGGCATAGACAGTCCTGACAGACCTGAAGTCGAAGGTACCAGGAATGACAGCGGCAGATAAAGAATATAAGCCAGCGGAGCATAGATGAAGCCCGGAACGCCTTCCAGAATATTGGCAATAACATTGACAAGCCATGGACCTAAACCGGTGTTGCCCATCAGAACCGTTGCGCCTCTGGCGACAGCGATAATGAACGCAACAGAAATCAGATCGGCAGAACCAGCAATGAATTTATTGACAAATTCTTCTTCTTTCATGCCGGCGATCAGACCGATAACGATAGCCATGATGAAGAACAGTACAGCACCTTCATCGAAGTACCAGTAGCCCATCGGGATACCTTCACCCATAATGAACTCGGACCAGCCGGAGAATGCCATAACACCGTAGTCTTCCCAAGGCAGGAAGCCGCAGATCATGATCACGAATGACATACCGAAGATCCAAAGAACGAGCTTCTGCTTGCCGGTAAGCTGTGCATCGGCAACGAATCCTTTAGAGAATTCTTCTTCCTGTACTTTCTGTTCCTGCAGTGAAAGGAAGGTAGAACCCTTGTCGGCTTTAACCTTCTTCGCATATTTCAAAACGAAGTATAAGGCAATCAGATAAGATGAGATCCACAGTACAACACCCAATGCGATCATCTTACCTACGTCAACATTGATACCTACATCCTGTAATGCGCCGACAGCGTTCATCGTGCAGAACGGGTTGATCGTTGAACCTAATACACCGACACCTGCACCTAAAGCAACAACCAGAGCACCTGTTAAAGTATCCATACCGGCAGCAACCATAGTTGAAGCCAGCATGATATAGAACGGAACAGTCTCTTCACACATGCCGTATGTCGTACCGCCAATGGAGAATACGAACATGACAGCAGCGATCAGGATCTCTTCACGTCCGTTCAGTTTACGAACCAGTGTAGCAATACCTGCATCCAGAGCACCGGTAGAGTTTACGATTCCCAAGAATCCGCCGATGCAGAAAATGAAGGCAATCAGGTCAGCACCTGCGCCTGCGGCATCAGAGAAACCGTCGACAACAGATCTGATAATCATGGCGAATGAAGCCGGTACTACATCGCTGCCAGGTACAGCAGCAGATACGATCCACGAAAGCACAGCAAGTGCCAGGATCATCAGTACCAGAATAGTGAAAGATGTCAGCATCTTTCTTTCTTTCTTTTCCATATTTCCCCCTTTGAAATAGTTTTAATCAATTTATAATAAGTGATCCGTATTCCCGAAAGGTCACGTTATTACCTTGTTCCACTAATGGTGGATGATAGTGCCGGTCTTACCCTGTAAAGCTTCTTTGGCTTTTTCCAGAGAAGTGATCAGAGCCTGACCGTTTTGTGTATGTTCCAGATATTCGATACAGGATTCGACTTTCGGAAGCATGCTTCCTTTTGCGAAATGTCCTTCTCCAATGTACTGTCTGGCCTGTTCCAGAGACATATCATCGAGATCGATCTGATTCGGTTTGTTGAAGTTGATCGATACCTTTTCAACAGCCGTCAGTATCACCAGCATGTCCGCATGCAGATCCAGAGCAAGCTTAGATGAAGCTCTGTCCTTGTCGATAACGGCAGCGACACCTTCGAACCAGTCATCGGATTTAACGACCGGAATGCCGCCTCCGCCTACCGTTATGACGATACAGCCTTCAGAAACCAGTTTCTCAACGGTTTCCAGTTCAACGATAGATACAGGTTTCGGCGATGGAACGACTCTCCTGTAGCCTCTTCCTGCGTCCTCAATGAAGGTATAGCCTGTTTCTTCAACGATCCTGTCCGCTTCTTCCTTGGTGTAGAAAGAACCGATCGGTTTCGTAGGATTCTGGAAAGCGGAATCCGACTTATCTACTTCAACCTGCGTTACGACAGTAGCGACAGGTTTGTTGATTCCCCTTTTCTTCAGTTCTTTGCCAATGGACTGCTGCAGATGATAGCCGATGTATCCCTGGGTCATGGCTCCGCACTCCGGGAATGGCATTTCCGGTGTACCGCCGACCTTGTTGTGAGAATTCTCGAAAGCCAGGTTGACCATGCCGACCTGCGGACCGTTACCGTGTCCGACAACAACGTCATAGCCTTCTTCAACCAGATCGACGATCGTAGCAGCCGTTGTCTTAACCAGTTCCAGCTGCTGCTGCGGCGTATTGCCTAACGCATTGCCGCCCAGCGCAATAACAAGTCTTTTGCCCATGATTATTTCATCGTGGCATAGATCACAGCCTTGATCGTATGCATTCTGTTTTCTGCTTCATCGAATACTTTTGACTGTTCAGATTCAAATACTTCATCGGCTACTTCCATCTCGGTTACGCCGAACTTCTTGGCGATATCCGCACCGATCGTGGTATTCGTATCATGGAAGGATGGCAGACAGTGCATGAAGATGGCGTTCTTGTCGGCATTTGCCATGACTTCTTTGGTTACGCGGTAAGGTTCCAGCAGTCTGATTCTTTCAGCCCATACATCGTCAGGTTCACCCATAGACACCCAGATATCGGTATAAATGACATGAGCGCCCTTAGTGCCTTCTTTGACATCTTCCGTCAGGGTGATGGTGCAGCCGTTTTCCTTGGCGATTTCCTTGCACTGAGCAATCAGTTCAGGAGATGGCATCTGCTCTTTCGGTCCGCAGGCAACAAAGTTGATACCCAGCTTAGCACAGACAACCATCAGCGAGTTGCCGACGTTGTTTCCGGCATCGCCCATGAATACCAGTTTCTTGCCTCTCATGTCACCTAGATTCTCTTCTGCCGTCATGATGTCTGCCAGCATCTGAGTCGGATGGAACTGCGTTGTCAGACCGTTCCATACAGGTACACCGGACTTCTCGGCCAGTTCTTCAACGATAGACTGGTCGAATCCACGGTATTCGATACCGTCGTACATTCTTCCCAGTACTCTTGCGGTATCTTCCAGGGATTCCTTCTTGCCCATCTGTGATGATCCTGGATCCAGATAAGTAACGCCCATGCCCAGGTCTCTGCCGGCTACTTCAAATGAAGTACGGGTTCTGGTAGATGTTTTTTCGAAAAGCAGTACGATCTGTTTGCCTCTCAGATAATCATGCGGAATGCCGTTTCTCTTCATGTTCTTGAATTCTTTGGCCATTTCCAGCAGATAACGGATCTCAGCAGGTGTGAAATCCAACAGTTTTAAAAAACTACGTCCTCTTAAATTAACTCCCATTTTTCTACTCCTTTATTAGTCTTCTCTCCACAGAGGCATAGACATACATCTAGGGCCTCCTCTTCCTCTTGACAGTTCTGCACTAGGGATGGTAATGACATTCAGTCCCTTTTCCCTTAAAATCGCATTGGTAACATCGTTTCTCTCATAACAGATGATCGTTCCCGGAGCGATGCAAAGCGTATTGGATCCGTCGTTCCACTGTTCTCTGGCGGCTGCGATCATGTCGTCTCCGCCGCACTGGATCAGTTCAACGTTCTTGACACCGGTATACTTCTCCAGAATATCTTCCAGCTTCATATCCAGACGTTCGATATGCAGATCGTCAGGATTCTTGTCTTCTCTGGTAGAAGGCGTGATTTCGTAGACTTCCAGCGGTCCGATGATGGCCGGATGAACGGTATACTTGTCGTAGTCGATCCTTGTGAATACCGTATCCAGATGCATGAACGCTCTTGATTCAGGGATCTTGAATGCCAATACGGTACGGATCTTGCAGTCCGGATCATTGAACAGATTACGCGCTGCCATTTCGATGGCATCCGGCGATGTTCTTTGTGAAATACCGATCGCCAGCACAGTATCCGTCAGGTTGAATACATCGCCGCCTTCAATGTTCGCATGATAGTCGCGGTCGTAGTAGCGTTTTACCAGACCTGCGAAATCAGGATGATACTTGAAGATGTAATCCGCATAGATGGTCTCCCTGTTTCTGGTCGGGAATTTCATCCTGTGTACGAATGCGCCGTTTCCTACTGAAGCAAACGGGTCTCTCTGGAAATAGAGGTTAGGCATCGGATCGACGATCAGATCATCATCCGGTGCGATCCTGTCCTGTAAAGAATAGGCTTTTACGGAAGAACCCATTTCCTCTTCCATTTCTTTCATCGTAATGCCTTCCATCGTCTTCAGAACCAGATCCTTGCCCTGATAATGCTTCACCATATACTGATACAGCTTATCCTGCCATCTCTTGGTCTTGATGTTTCCTTCTGACAGCCACTGATAGACAAACGGTTCAATCAGTTTCGGATAAAGATCAAGAACTTCCGTCATCAGATCTTCCAGATACACGACTTCAACGCCATTGTCTCTTAAGACTTTGGCAAAAGCGTCATGTTCCTCCTGCGCGACTTTCAGATACGGGATGTCATCAAACAGCAGTTCATTCAGTGAATCCGGAGTGAGATTCAAAAGCTCTCTTCCCGGACGATGAAGTAAAACCTTCTTTAAAGGCTTTATTTCACTAGTAACATGAATTCCTTTCATTATCTCTCCTTTATTGCGACACATGTATACGCTTACATATTTCATCTACATTTTAATTTTATCAACGCAAGATTACAATGATGGGACAAATGAACAATGAAATGTTGTAATTTTAGGAAATTGGCTGTATAAAAAAACCGCGATATCAGATCGCGGCTTATGTTTTTAATGGCGTCCATGAAGGGACTCGAACCCCTGACCGTCCGCTTAGAAGGCGGATGCTCTATCCAGCTGAGCTACATGGACAGCATAACTATGTTAACATCTTTGTTTTATAAATTCAATATTGAAATTCCCTAAATAGATGATAAGATAATATCGATATGTGCCTATAGCTCAACTGGATAGAGTGTTTGGCTACGAACCAAAAGGTTGCGGGTTCAAGTCCTGCTAGGCACGCCATAGAATACAAAACCGTCTATAAGACGGTTTTTTCTTTAGAGTATCTTAACAACCAGACCTACGACAGCACAAACGATTAGAGCAAGACCTTCTCCGATCAGGAAACCCTTGATGTGGAAGAGATAGTCGTGATAATCCTCTGTCATGTCTTCCGTTCCTTTGAATACATAATGAGGATCATGGCAGAACCAGATGATATCCAGAACGATTGCATCATAAAGATTGACGATCGTCCATAACAGAAAAGCGTATCCGAATCCTTGCAAGAATGTCGTATATCCATTTACAAATCTCAGGATTATCGCAAATACAGCGGTAAACAGCAGTATAGCCGTCAACTTGGCTGAGAGTTTGTTTTTCTGTGTCGGTATCTTATCCTTGTATTCTTCAAGAGACTTTACTCTTTCCTGTATCCTTGGCGGATAATTGTACAGAATCTTGATCGGTTCTCTGGAAATCAGATAAACCATAAGCGTAAATGCCGCACATAATATTAGACTTTCAACAATCAGTATCATTCTATTATTCTTCCGTTTCTATTATCTCAACGATAAGCTCATCGGATCCTTCTTCCAGTGAATTGTACTGGTCATAGTGAATGTGCGTTCCTTTTTTCTGATTTGCCAGTTCATTCAGCTGTTTAGCCAAAGACAGCAGCCCATCCCTGTTGGCTGATATCAGCGCACAGTCTCTTTCTATCTTTACTTTAATGATAGGATCGCCTTGCCATTTCATTTGCATATCTTACACCTCTTATTCCTTCGGTATCTTTCTCTCGAGAAGAACAATTGTTTCAATATGTTCCGTAAACGGAAACATATCAACTGGCTGAATTTTTCTGATTTCATAGTTCCTGGTCAGGTAGTTCAGGTCGTCTTTCAAAGTTAAAGGATTGCAGGATACATAAACGACTTTTTCCGGTTTTAGCGCAAACACGCTGGACATGAACTTTTTATCTGATCCGGTTCTAGGAGGGTCCATGATCACGACATCAACATGAGTTTTCTGTTTTGCCAGATATTCCATGTATTTACCGGCATCTTCGCAGATGAATTCCGCATTCTCAATACGATTCAGTTTCCTGTTAATGACGGCATCTTTTACTGCCGAACGGTTCAGTTCAACACCGAACACCTTTTTAACGGATTTTGAAGCGTACAGACCGATCGTTCCTGTTCCGCAGTACGCATCGATCAGTACTTCATTTCCTTTCAGTCTAGCGACTTTAATCGCTTCTGTATAAAGGATTTCAGTCTGTCTCTTGTTTACCTGGTAAAAGGATGACGGTGATATTCTGAATTTCAGACCGCAAAGTTCGTCAGTGATATAACCCTTTCCGTACAGTGTCACGTTTTTGGTTCCCAGAATCATGGAAGTATGACGGGAATTGATATTCTGAACGACGGTCTTGATTTCCGGATGTCTTTTCAGCAGATCTTTGACAAGCTGTTCCCCGTTTCTAATGGATGGCGATCCTGTGACAAGAATTACCATGTATTCTCCGGCAGCGGAACAGCGTACCATGACATGTCTAATACAACCCTTCATGGCTCTTTCATCAAATATAGAGATATGATATTTCACGATCAGATCTTTTATCGTCACAATGATCTGATTCGCTTTTTCATCACAGATCATACATTTTTCTATTTCGACGATCTGATGGGTTCCCTGAACGTAGTTGCCGCAGATGATATTATGACGGTCATCGTAACCGAAACTGACCTGTATTTTATTGCGGTAATGATAAGGATCATTCATGCCGATGATTTTTTCTACCTTATGAAACCCTTTTAAAAGCTCTTCTACCTTTTTCTGTTTTATCTCCAGCTGTCTATCATAGGAAAAACCCTGCAGCTGACATCCTCCGCAGTATTTTGCTACAGGACATATATCCTTGTTAAGCCCTTTTCTATTCATACATTTATTATTATAGCAGTTACAGATAACGGTCAAAAAGTTCTCCATTCAGATCACGGATCGTTCTGATTTCGAATTCTTCCTTTTCTGTAGAGATGATGACTTTCTTCTGAATGTCGATCTTCTTAACGCAGATCAGTTTATCGATGTATGATCCGCCCTTTTTCTTTTCATCCGGAACAAAATACAGGATCCGCAGTTCAGGCGTTTTATCAAGATGATTCTGCAGTATTGAGAGTTTCATGTCCAGGATCTCTTTCTCAGTATCGCTTAGTTCCTTGAACGATTCCGTCAGTCTTGCGGCTTCCTTGATGGTTTCACCATAACCGGTCAGTGCGGCAAACGGAGCGAACTGCGCAGCACGGTCATAAATGGACATATGAGGTCTGTTTTTTGAGACAAAATGCGGAAGATCGATGATATCGTCGTAATTATGTTTTTCGTTCACTTGCGATGTCCTCCGATCTGTTCGTGTCTTTGAATACCGGTAGCGCCCTCTTCAAAGTCTGTACCGCTTAATATGGCATTCTGCCCATATCTTTTCTTGATACGTAGTATAGCTTTCTGAATCTGTTCCTCTTTCTTTCTATCGGAAGCTTCTTTTTCTTTTCTTTCCTGCTCTTTTTCAGGATCGCTGAATAGATCTGTCTGCTCGATTCTGATTTTCTGAGAAACGGTAGAATAAGGTAAAACATGGTCTGCACAGATATTGATTCTTCTGATCAGAAGATGCGGATCAACGGTTTTTTTGTATATCATCATGAAAGCATCGGTAATTACCTTGTGCGATGCTGTATAGTCATTCAGCTGAACGGATCCCCCTCCGGGTTTTGGGACAGCTCTGCCGTACCAGTTGGATACGATCTTTCCGTCGTAGTTTTCCAGTTCATTGGCCGCATCGTAACTGACCATCAGACTCACATGATCGGTTACCAGATCCTTTTCCAGCAGATCCAGAACCAGATCATTGATCATTTCTTTGATAACGACTTCAGCTTTACGGTAGGTATACGGTTCCATCAGTACCTGCCCTGAACCAAGGGAATTATTGTCAGGCTTATAAGCCTTGATGTCTTTCATCGTACAGGATTCATATCCCCAGGCATGGTCGATCAGAAGCTCCGCATTGATGCCGAATTCATCATAAAGAACACCGTCAGCCTTTAAAGAAAACCTGGCTAGATCTCCCATTGTATAGATACCGTGCTTTGCCAGTCTAGCGGTAATGCCTTTGCCGATACGCCAGAAATCCGTCAAGGGCTGATGGTTCCAGAGATTCTTGCGGTAAGTATATTCATCCAGTTCGGCGATTCTTACCCCATCCTTATCGGCAGGAAGATGTTTCGCTTCGATATCCATGGCTACCTTTGCCAGATAAAGGTTTGTTCCGATACCGGCAGTAGCCGTAATTCCCGTTTCCGCAAGCACTTCCCGGATCATCGTCATGGCCAGCTGTCTGGCTGTCATCTTATAGGTATTCAGATATTCGCTGACATCAATGAACACCTCATCGATTGAATAAACATGAATGTCATTCGGGGAAACATAACGCATGTAGATCTCATAGATCCTGCGGCTGTATTCCATGTACAGTGCCATTCTAGGTACGGCAGTCAGAAAAGATATATTCAAAGACGGATCATCTGTCAGTTCATTAAGATATACGGATTCTCCTTTGATCCTGCCTCTGTTTATTCTTCTTCTTTCTTTGTTGATCCTTGAGACTTTCTGTTTTACTTCAAAAAGACGGGGTCTCCCGGGTATGCCAAAAGACTTGAGTGCCGGAGAAACGGCAAGACAGATGGTTTTATCGGTTCTGCTTTCATCTGCCACGACAAGATTGACGTTTAACGGATCCAGATTCCTTTCCCGGCATTCAACAGACGCATAAAAGGACTTCAGATCTATCGCCAGATATGTTCTTTCTGAATTCTCCATCTATTATTATTTTACATGATTTTATTTCAATTAAGAAGTCTGTGAATTGATGTATTCATTCAGGTAAACCTTCATTAAGGTTGCGTAAACATGCTGATTATAAGATCCGTTTTCGGAATACTGTTCATTGTTTCCTCCCAGCATCCATACGGCAAAAGCGCCTGCCGCCTTCGATCTGGAAAGACCGCCGTAGCAGTGTAGCAACAGTGTATCGACAGAACGGTTATCGTTTATGAAATCGATAATGGATCTGGCCATTTCTTCATTAAAAAGAACGGCGCCTTCCACTGTATCTTCTATATCATCAAAGTAAAGCGTCAGAACATCTTTGCAGCACTGGCTTTTCTCGAAACGTATGCCAAAGCCTCCGGTATGCGAATCCTGTATGGATATCACTGCATAAGTATCGTTACGACTTGCCAATTCTTCCAGCCCATACGGGTAATAGTGATCCATTACATACTCAAACGCATCATAGACTGACTTAACGATTACTCTCTTCATTGATTATAGCTGTCCCTTCTTTTTCGTAATAAAGATAGTAACACAAGGCGTTTTCTATCTCAACTCTTTCTTTGCAGTGCTACGACACATTCCAGATGAACGGTATATGGAAACATGTCAACGGGATGTATCGTTCCGACATCGTATTTTTCCTTTAGCAGTTCCAGATCTCGTGCAAGAGTAGCCGGATTGCAGGAAACATAGACGATTCTTTCAACTCTGCTGTTGCACAAAGATGTTATCAGTTCCTGCGAAAGACCTTTTCTTGGCGGGTCGACAATGACGGTATTCTTGTCTTTTAGATACTTATCCATGCCTTTAGAAGCATCCGCTAGAATAAAGTCCGTGTTATTCAGATGATTCATCATTGCGTTTTCTCTTGCGTCTTCTACCGCTTCCTTGACAATCTCTACTCCTGTGACATGTCCGGCATTTCTGGCCAGATAAAGAGAGATCGTTCCAATTCCGCAGTACAGATCCAGAATCCTGGAATTGTTTTTAACCTGGGCAAGTCCTTTTATTCTGGCGTATAGTTTCAGCATCTGCCAGTAATTGACCTGATAGAAAGATTTCAGCGACAGTTTTACCTTGATGCCGTCATAGACATCAAAGATATGATTTCTTCCATACAGGACTCTCTCTTCATCTCCCAGAATGACATTGGTTTCTTTGTCATTCAGATTTAGAATCACCGACTGGATCTGGGGATATTTGTGACATATTGTATCTGTTATGTCGTTTAAATCGATATCGAAACTGTTCACGACAATTCCCAGCATCACTTCATCGGTTCCCTGGGCGTGCTTAATGACAATATGTCGGATCTTATCGCTGTCATCTTTATCAGAAAGCAGTACTTTAAGATCAGAAATAATCTGATTGGCAGTCCTTGATTCTATCAGGCAGTCGTCGAATTCTACGATGTCGTTAGAAAACCTGCGGTAGAATCCCATTTTATGATCCCTGCATGGGATCTGCACCTTGTTTCGGTAATAGAAAGGATTATCGGCAGCAGCAATGTCCTTGATCTCATAACCTTTCAGTGTATTCTCAAGGACTTCTTTCTTTAGTTTCAGCTGATAATCGTACTGAATATGCCTGTAGTCACAGCCGCCGCACTTGTAGGCAATCGGGCAGTCCGACTGCAAACGATTAGGAGAAGGAACGATCATCTTTTCGATAATCCCGATACTGTAGTTTTTCTTTTCGGCAATGATCCTGACATCGGCTTCCTCGCCTTTGATCATACCCTTGACGAAAATAACCAGATTACCCGCTCTGGCGATTCCCAATCCTTCTACCGACATGTCGATGCATCGGCATCTAATGATATCGTTCTTCATAATAAAAACTTCATGTTTCCATGAAGCTTATTCGCCATCTCCTTCTTCTGTTTCTTCTTGAACAGGCTCAGGTGTCAGACCTTCCAGTTCAGCGGCCAGCGCAGGATCTTTTGGATGAGCCATATCGTCAATTCCGTATGTCTCTTCAGTGGAATTCTTGTGCAGCAGTTTGTACTGTCTTCCGTTTTCATCGCCTATCGCGGAAGCGTTTGGCGAGGTATAGACATTGATCTGCAGATCATACATCTTCTTGCTTTCATCACCGGTAAAGTAGGTTCCAACAGGAAGCTTCCCGTTTACCTTGTTGTAGGCAGACATGAGAATACTGTCGATCTGTTCTTCGGAAAGAGAATCAACGGTATCGATAAAGATCTTCAACTGTCCCTGAGCCAGAAGAACCTCAACATTTTCAACGGAACCAATCGTAGAAAGCTCAGTCTTTAACGCTGAAACATCATTATCCGTAATAGCCGGCTGCAGGTCGCCGTCAAATCTCGAACCGATACGCGGTGTGCCGGTCTGCAACGCTGAAATACCCAGTATACCTGCAAAAATCAATACAGGAATAGCAATAATGATAATGCCAATGATCAGCACCAGTGCAGATCTTGACATGCGTTTCTTTTCTCTTTTTGCAGTTCTATCCTTTTTCAATGGTCTTTCCTTTACTCTTTTCTTTTCCGGTTCTTTACTTAAAACCGGCTGTATGATTTCCTTTGTATCTGTTTGTTTCTCGTCAGCATGAACCGCCGTTTCTTCTCTAACGGGTTCAAACGGTTCAACGGCTGCTGGCCGGGCTGTTTCTTCAATGTGCACAGGAGCTTCGGCTGTAGCCGGTTTTTCCTGAAGCACGAATGAATCCAGATCTTTGTCTTCTATCTTTTGAAACAGTTCCGCTGTACTGTTTATACCGAATTCGTCTTCCGGTTTTCCGTGTTTCATATCAGTCATAAATTTTCTCCAGTATTTATTCTAGCATACTTTATAACAGCTTCTCAAACTCCTCTTCAGAAATTGTCGTAACGTTCAGCTGTCTGGCCTTATCCAGTTTAGAACCTGCCTCTGTTCCGTAAATGACATAATCTGTCTTAGATGATACCGATCCGGAAACATGAGCACCGAGGTTTTCCAGCAGTTCAGTCGCTTCGTTGCGGCTGTACTTCTCTAAAGTTCCTGTCAGAACCACTGTCTTTCCGCTGAATACGGAATCACTTGAGATACTATTGTCAATGTAATTCATATTTACGCCGAAGAGTTTCAGCTGTTGAAGCATCTCGACATTATCCGGTTCACTGAAGAAATCTCTGATGTATTCTGCTGTGACAGGTCCTACATCTCTGATCGCACTCAGATCTTCAAACGATGCGTGCATCAGTGCGTCCATGTTTCCGTAATAGGCCGCCAGGACCTTACTGGCTTTTTCGCCAACCTGACGGATACCCAATCCGTTGATCAGACGTTCCAGAGAATTCTTCTTGGAGTTTTCGATGGCTTCGATCAGATTGTTGAATGACTTCTCACCGAACTTTTCCAGCTGAAGAGTATCATCCTTGCGGTTATGGAGCTTGTAGATGTCCTCGAAGCTGTTCAGCAGACCGGCATTCAGGAAGGCTTCTACCCTCTTTTCTCCAAGTCCGTCGATATTCATTGCGTTTCTTTCGGTAAAGTGAGCGATAGAATAGACAAGTCTGGCCTTACATTCACTGTTGACGCAGTAATGTGCCGCTTCATCTTCGAAACGGTACAGTTTGCCTCCGCATACCGGACAGGTATCCGGAAAGACGTATCTGACCTGGGAGCCGTCACGGTTCTCTTTAATGGAACGGATGACTTCCGGGATGATATCTCCGGCTTTTCTGATGATGACCGTATCGTTGATACGGATGTCCTTGTCCTTAATGTTGTCTTCATTATGAAGCGTAGCGAATCCCACGGTCGTACCTGCGACTTTGACAGGTCTCAGCCTGGCGTTCGGGGTACATTTTCCTGTTCTTCCTACGGTAATGAAAATATCCTCTACCACAGTCCTTACTTCTTCTGCCGGGAACTTGTAGGCAATGGCCCATTTCGGGATCCTGGAAGTAAATCCCAACTCTCTTTGCAGCGCATAGGAATTTACTTTAATTACCATGCCGTCGATTTCATACGGCAGATCATGACGGATCTTCTCCGTTTTATCAATATGTTCAATTACATCTTCGATATTGTTAAACAGTACGGTCGCATCGTTGACTCTGAATCCCAGCTTACGGGCATATTCCAGCGACCCGTAGTGCGTATCGGAATTCACGTCATCCGGGACATGATACCAGAAACCGTCAAGTCCTCTGCTGGCACAGACCCTGGAATCCAGCTGTCTGATCGAACCTGCCGCAGCATTACGCGGATTGGCGAATTCCTCTTCGCCATTGGCAATCCTTTCCCTGTTGACTCTCAGGAAAGATGATTTCGGCATGTATATTTCACCGCGGATCTCATATCTTTGTCTGTAAGGAATAGACATCGGAACACTGTGAACGGTACGGACATTCATCGTCACGTCTTCACCCGTGATTCCGTCCCCTCTTGTGACAGCCTGTTTAAAAAGTCCGTCTTCATAAACCAGAGACATCGCCAGACCGTCGATCTTGTATTCAACGCAGTATTCCACATCCTTGTAGACATTCGTGATCTTCGATGACCATTCTCTTAATTCGTCATAGGAAAAAACATCTCCCAGTGAAAGCATCGGTTTTTCATGGGTGATCTTCTTGAATTCGTCCAGAACGCCAAAGCCGACTCTTTTTGTTACGGAATCAGGATCATCCAACTCCGGATGTTTCTTTTCCAGTTCTTCCAGTTCTCTGAACAGCTGGTCATACTCGCTGTCCGGTACTGTCGGTCTGTCTAAAATGTAATACTGATAGCTGTATTCTTTCAGTATCTTTCGTAATTCAAGGATTCTATCTGTCTCGTTTTTCATAAGTTCATTATAGTACATTCATGATGCATTCAGGCGTTTTGTGAAGAATAAGATGACAAAATAAAGTCAATATAATGTATAATTTATACGTTGCCAATCAGATATGCATTCCGTTATCTGTAGAAACTAGGAGGTTTATGACCAATGGCAAAGAAAGAAGAAACAAAAGAAACGAAACAGGTTTTCGATACACCGATCACTGAAAGAATACCCTGGAGAAAAGCTTCGGAGAACAGCGGCATTCCGCTTACCCTGAATTACTTTGAAGGTTCCATGTATGAAGCCGTAGAAAAAATAGCGAAAGAACGTCCGAATGCGATCGCCTTCGACTTCATGGGAAGATCGACAACATACAGAAAGATGATTGAAGAGATCAACCGCTGCGCAAAGGCCTTACGTACCATCGGTGTCAGAGAAAACGACTGCGTTACGATTGCCCTGCCGAACTGTCCGCAGGCCATATACATGTTCTATGCGGTAAACCTGGTCGGCGGTATCGCCAACATGATCCATCCGCTCTCAGCCGAGAAAGAAATCGAACACTATCTGAATGCATCCAGATCCGTAACGGCCGTTACTCTGGACCAGTTCTATCATAAGTTTGAAAACATCAGAGCCAATACCTGTGTTGTCAACATTATCATCGCTTCCATCAGAGATGAACTGTCCAGACCGATCAGAGCCGGATACATGCTGACGGAAGGAAGGAAGATTAAGCCGATTCCTGAGGATGCTCCGATCATCAGATGGAATCAGTTTATGAAGATCGCCAACAGCTGTTTCTACAACTACAAGAAAGAGAGAAAAGGCGATGATCCGGCAGTCATGCTGTATTCCGGCGGCACTACCGGTACGACAAAAGGCATCGTCCTTTCCAACAGCAACTTCAATAATCTCGGCGAGCAGATCGTTGCCACCAACCCGATGTACAGACTTGGCGACAAGATGCTTGCAGCCATGCCGATGTTCCACGGTTTCGGACTTGGCGTATGCATCCACTCTCTGCTGTCTCAGGGCGGCAGAGTCATCCTGCTTCCAAGATTCACACCGAAATCCTATGCCAAGGCTATTCTTAAGAACAAGTGTAACTTCATCGCGGGTGTTCCTACCCTGTTTGAAGCGCTTCTTAGAAACAAGGCCATGGAAGGCAAGGATCTGTCATTCCTCAAAGGCATGTTCTCGGGCGGTGATTCACTGTCTATCGAACTGAAAAAGAAGATCGACAAGTTCCTTTACGACCATCATGCGACGATTCAGGTCAGAGAAGGATACGGAACCACAGAGACCGTTACGGCCTGCTGTCTGACTCCTCCGACAATGTACAAGGAAGGATCTATCGGTATTCCGTTCCCTGACTGCTTCATCAAGATCGTAGAACCTGATACTGATATTGAAGTCCCTTACGGAACTGAAGGCGAGATTCTGCTTGCCGGACCGACAAACATGCAGTACTACTGGGAAAACGAAGAAGAAACGGCTCAGACTTTAAGAAAATCCGACGTTGACGGTCTGACGTGGGTTCATACGGGAGACCTCGGTATCATGGATGAAGAAGGATTTGTCTACTTCAAGGGCCGTTCCAAGAGAATGATCATCTCTTCCGGATACAACATCTACCCTGCTCAGCTGGAAAACATCCTGGATGCGCATGAAGCGGTTCAGATGTCCTGTGTCATCGGTGTTCCGGATTCCTACAAGATGCAGAAAGTGAAAGCCTTTGTTACCTTGAAGCCTGGCATCGAACCTAGCGATGAAATCAAGGAAAGCATCATGGCACACTGCCGTAAGCATCTGGCAAAGTATGAAATGCCATATGATATCGAGTTCCGCGACGACATGCCTAAGACACTTGTCGGCAAGGTAGCCTATCGTGTCCTGGAAGAAGAGGAACTGATGAAAATCAAGGAAAACGAAAACAAATAAAGAAAGAAAAATCTCCGTTAAGGAGATTTTCTTATTCCCTGGTTTTGTCCAGATACTGTTCGATCACATCGATCATGTGCTGATTGTTGAACTGTGATCTTACTTCATCCATATCTACAGTCTTGCCTTCCATGATGCCCTGTATCAGGACTTCCGCATACATTGCTTCTCTTGCTTTTGGATCTTTCAGATATTCCAGAAGATCGATATTCATCCTTTTGTTGATACCTTCGATCATGCCTTCATAGAATGTTGAATTTTCGCCAAAATACTTCCCTATCATTTCCATGCAGCGGAATCCTTCTATGACATCCTCTACATGTATCATTTTGCGTTGTTTCATTGTATATGTTCCTCCATTTAATAGTCTGTCTACAGACGTTTCCAGCAGTTCGCACAGTTCCAGAAGTATACCTGTATCCGGCACGCTTTCGCCGTTCTCCCACTTGGAAACGGCCTGAAAAGAGATGTTCATCTGATCTGCAAGCTGTCTTTGACTTAAACCTTTCGCTTTTCTTAGACTCTGAATATACTGTCCGATTTTCAAGTTGTCCATATTCTTACCTCACTTCTGCAGCTGCACCTTCATCATAACGAAAAAACACAATACATAAAATAACGCATTCGTTGAAAAAGGTCAACCTGTAGTTGACCTTTTGTAATTATTCTAATCCGATCAGATAACTGTATACCGGCTGTCCGCCATCCACGAATTCACATTCCAGATCCGAATTGGCGGCAATGTAGTCTTCGATATCTCTTACTTCATCCTCATTCCGGTCATCCCCGGTAATGACAGTGATCAGTTCTTTGTCTTCCAGGGTAAACAGATGATCCAGCAGCGCATGGACGATGTCCAGTCTGTTAGGACCTGAGGCTACGATGGATTTGCCTTCAATGGCGATGTAGTCCCCTTTTCTGACTTCTACGCCTTCGAAGCTCGTATCCTTGATCGCATAGGTGATGCTGGAAGCATTGACGTTGGTGATCACTTCTTTGAGTTCATCGACGATCTGCTGCGGTTCGTTGTTGTAGTTGAACATGCCAATAGCAGATAATCCGGCCTGAACGGATTTTGTCTCAATGACCTCAATATGACGGTCGCTCATCACGCTTTGAGCCTGTCTGGCAGCCAGAATGATGTTGGAATTGTTCGGGAAGATAAAGATATTCTCGCAGTGATCCAGATCGTTGATTACCTTGACGAAGTCTTCCGTGGAAGGGTTCATTGTCTGCCCTCCGGATACTACAATATCCGTACCCAGATCATAGAAGAGTTTTGTGATCCCTTCTCCTGCTGCTACCGCAATGATGCCGTATTTTTTCGGTTCTTTCTTTTCTTCCTTAGCAGGTGCAGGTGCAGGAGCTTCCTCTTTCGCGTTGGCGATGATCGAAGAATGCTGTTCCTGCATGTTTTCGATCTTCAGCTTAATGAATTCGCCGTATCTCTGGCCGATGTTCAGGGCATCGCCCGGTTTTAAGGTATGAACATGTACCTTAACAAGATCTTCGTCTCTGACGACAACCAGGGATTCTCCTCCCATGTCTGTCAGTTTTCTCTTCAGGATCTTCTCGTCAAAACGATCCAGATAACTCTCATCCAGTCTAATAATGAACTCAGTGCAGTAGCCGAATTCCTCATTATCGATCATCAGTGCAGGATTGGTCTGAACTTCGCTCCTCTTCTCCATGAAGTCCACAGGATTACCTAGAACGTAGTCTCTCATACCCTCGATGATCCTTAAGAATCCGGAACCTCCCGAGTCGACAACGCCGACCTCTTTTAATACAGGAAGATAATCCGGTGTATGTTCCAGGGAATCCGACGCATAGTCGCAGAGTTTCTTAAAGTATGTTTCGAGGTCGAAAGGTTCCTGTTCATAATCGTGGTTCGTATACCAGGAAGCTTCTCTGACAACTGTCAGAATGGTTCCTTCTACCGGTTTCATGATTGCCTTGTACGCAACTCTGGCGCCGTTTTCGAACGCCAGTGAAACATCCTGTACATCGATCGTTTCTTTTCCTTCGATATGCTGGTAGAAGCCTCTAAAGATCTGGGAAGTAATAACGCCTGAATTACCTCTGGCTCCCATTAAAAGGCCTCTGGAGAAAGATTTCGCAACATCGGATATATTGTCGGATGTGCATTTCATTGCCTCCGCATAACCGTTAGAAAACGTCATGGACATGTTTGTCCCTGTATCCCCGTCCGGAACAGGAAAGACATTCAGCGTATTGATCTCGGCAGCATGATTCTCCAGATTTGCACAGCCTGAACGCAGCATGCCTTTGAATTCTTCAACCGTTACCCTATTCATTGATCCTGATTCCTTCTACATGTACATTCACGGAAACAACATCCATGTTCAGCGTTTTCTCCAGAGCGTACTTCACCGTCTGCTGCAGATTGGCTACGACCTCAGAAATCTTGATACCGTAGGATATCACGACATAGACATCGATCTGCAGTCCCTCGTCTTCATATTTAATCACTACGCCCTTTGCGTAGTTTTCTTTCTTTAACAATGCGGAATAGCCATCTTTCAGATAGTTCTTGGAAATCATCCCGACAACGCCGTAGCACTCGTTTACTGTCGTACCGGCCAGTGTTGCGATCGCATCATCCGAGATTTTTATCTGTCCTAGTTTCGTCTTCTTATTAACAGGCATAACAAGTCCCTCCACATAACTCTTACATTATAACAAATCCTGTTTTTTAAATAAATGCATTACAAACAGATATGATTCATCCATTATTCGTATGTTTCCATCCACTTCATATTTAAATAGAATTTTTTTATGGTAAAATATTATGGTCAAAACGGACTAAAAAAGGAGAAAAGAATGAGCAAGAAATATGTTTATATGTTTGCGGAAGGTAATGCAAACATGCGTGAACTCCTTGGCGGAAAAGGTGCCAACCTTGCGGAAATGGCAAGTCTGGGTTTACCTGTTCCTTATGGCTTTACGATCACAACAGAAGCTTGTAACGCTTATTATGATGATGGTAAGAAGATCAACAAGGATATCATGTCACAGATCGCGGTTGCTTTAAAGAAACTGGAAAAACAGGCCGGCAAGAAGCTGGGCGATGCAAAGAACCCGCTGCTGGTTTCTGTCAGATCAGGCGCCAGAGCAAGTATGCCTGGTATGATGGATACCATCCTGAACCTCGGTATCAACGATGAAGTAGCTGAAACGATCGCCAAGAAAACAAACAACGAGAGATTCGCTTACGATTCCTACCGCCGTTTCATTCAGATGTTCTCTGATGTCGTCATGGAACTCTCCAAGAAGAGATTCGAAGAGATCATTGATGAAATCAAGGAAAAGAAAGGCGTCAAGTTAGATACTGAACTGGATGCCGACGACATGAAGGAACTGGTAAAGAGATTCAAGGCATTCTATAAGAAAGAACTGAAGGAAGACTTCCCTCAGGATACCAATGTACAGCTGGAAAGAGCGATCGAAGCGGTATTCAGATCATGGAACAATCCAAGAGCGATCTTCTACCGTAAAGAGAACGATATCCCTTCTTCATGGGGTACAGCCGTCAACGTACAGATGATGGTATTCGGTAACATGGGTAATGACTGCGGTACGGGCGTTGCCTTTACCAGAAACCCTGCTACCGGCGAAAAGAAACTGTTCGGCGAATTCCTGATGAACGCACAGGGCGAAGACGTTGTCGCAGGTGTCAGAACACCTCAAACGATTGACCAACTCAAGAAGGTCATGCCTGGTGCATACAACGACTTCGTCAAGATCTGCAATACGTTGGAGAACCACTACCACGACATGCAGGATATGGAATTCACGATCCAGGAAGAAAAACTGTTCATGCTGCAGACTCGTAACGGAAAGAGAACGGCTACCGCTGCCTTAAAGATCGCCTGCGACATGGTCAAGGAAGGCAAAGTCACGATCGATCAGGCTCTGATGATGGTTGAACCGAAACAGCTGGATGCCCTTCTGCATCCGCAGTTCGATGCCGAGACCTTAAAGAAGGCAAAACCGATCGCCAAGGCTCTCCCTGCTTCACCGGGTGCTGCCTGCGGACAGATCGTATTCAATGCGGAAGATGCGGTTAAAGAACACAAGAACGGCAAGAAAGTCATTCTGGTCAGACTGGAGACTTCTCCGGAAGATATCGAAGGCATGGCTGCCGCTGAGGGTGTTCTGACTGTACGTGGCGGTATGACATCTCACGCTGCCGTTGTTGCCAGAGGCATGGGCGAATGCTGTGTATCCGGCTGCGGCGACATCAAGATCGACTATGCAAAGAAACAGTTCACATTAAACGATAAAGTATATAAGGAATTCGACTGGCTCTCACTGGACGGTTCTACCGGAAACATCTATGGCGAAGCCATCAAGACGGTTCCTGCATCCATCTCCGGCGACTTCAAGAAGTTCATGAAGTGGGCTGATGAAAGAAGAACTTTACAGATCAGAACCAATGCGGACACTCCAAAGGATGCTGCACAGGCTCTGGCATTCGGTGCTGAAGGCATCGGTCTGGTTAGAACTGAACACATGTTCTTCCAGGAAGACAAAATCAAGGCTATCAGAGAGATGATCGTCTCTACGACTGCCGAACAGAGAAAGGCTGCCTTAGAAAAAGTCCTGCCGTTACAGCAGAAAGACTTCGAAGGCATCTACGAAGCAATGCAGGGCAATCCAGTAACCATCCGTTACCTGGATCCGCCTCTACATGAATTCGTTCCTACAAACGAAAAAGACATCAAGGAACTTGCTAAGGAAATGGGCATGACTGCCGCCAAGCTGAAACAGGTCTGCGATGATCTCCATGAATTTAACCCAATGATGGGTCATAGAGGATGCCGTCTGGCTGTTACTTATCCGGAAATCGCCGAGATGCAAACAAAGGCTGTCATCAGAGCCGCAATTAAGGTCAACAAGAAACATCCTAAATGGCATGTCGTTCCTGAAATCATGATCCCGCTGGTTGGCGATGTTGCTGAACTGAAGTATGTCAAGGATATCGTCGTCAAGACTGCTGATGCTGAAATCAAGAAGGCAAAAGCAAATCTAGATTACCATGTCGGTACTATGATTGAGATCCCACGTGCCGCATTACTCGCTGATGAGATCGCAAAAGAAGCTGAATTCTTCTCCTTCGGTACAAACGACCTGACTCAGATGACATTCAGTTTCTCTAGAGACGATGCCGGCAAGTTCTTAAGTTCTTACTATGACGCCAAGATCTATGAACAGGATCCATTCGCAAGACTTGACCAGCACGGCGTCGGCAAGCTTGTTGAAATGGCTGTTAAGCTTGGTAGAGAGACTCGTCCGAACATTAAGCTCGGTATCTGCGGCGAACACGGCGGCGACCCTGCTTCTATCGAATTCTGCGATAAAGTCGGACTGACTTATGTATCTTGCTCGCCATATAGAGTTCCAATCGCCAGACTGGCTGCCGCTCAGGCCGCTATCAAGCACTCTCCTAAAAAGGAAGTAAAGAAAGCTGCCAAAAAGCCTGCCAAAAAGGCTGCGAAGAAAAGCAAATAATTCAAAACAAAGCTCTCATCACTGAGAGCTTTTTTATTGTCTGAATTCTTTATCCAGTCTCTGTTTTAGCTGATATTTTGTATCTTTATCGCAGAAAGCGGCATCCAGAGAATCATATGTACTTTGAATCAGGAAGCTTTCATCGATTCCGATCATTTTCAGCTGACTGTGTTCATTTGCCAGATCCGTTCTGGCAAAGATCATATTATCCGTATTGACCGTTACTTTTAATCCCTCTTCAATCATTCTTCTGATCGGATGAGAGGCATAATTCATTGTTGTCTTAACATTTGATGAAACGCATACCTCTAAAGGAATATCCGCATCTTTCAAAGCATTGATATATCTTTGATCCTGAATGCAGTTGATTCCATGTCCAATACGGTCTGGTTTCATCTCTAAGGCATCAAGGATGTGTTCGCCGATGCCCATCTCACCGGCATGCAGGGTGAAAGGAATTCTTTTTTCTTTTACTATCTTGAACAAAGAAGTGTATTCTCTGAAATCGCAGTTGTTTTCATAGCCGGCTAGATCCATACCTGCCAGACCTTTACCGAATACACTTTCCGATGCTTCGATGGCTTCCAGGTTTTCTTTTTCATTAAACGATGCAGAATCTCCTTTGTGCATCAGACAGTTGATGATTCCGACTTTGATCTCCATATCATTCATTGCCCTATCGGCACCGTCAATGACAGCCTGTAGCGCATTCAGCTGGCTCAGCCCCTGTTTGCAGTGCTGCTGAGATGCAAAACGGATCTCCGCATAAATGATACCGGAATCATTCAGTCTTCTGCATAAGTCATAAGTCGCATCATAGAGATCTTCATAAGTCTGCAGAAGATCGCAGACCAGTTCGAATTTCCTGATGCTTTCCGCGGAATGCGCCAGATTCCTGGCAAAAAGGATATTGTAAAAATCTTCAAAACTCGTTCCCTTCTCTATCACGTTTCTCTGCAAAGCTTTATGATAGGCCCAGGCGATATTCAGAGATCCATCAAGGTGAAGATGTAATTCTATCTTAGCTGTGTTCATTTCTTAACCCCATATAAATCCATGTACTTGTTTTTCAGATAATCGATATAGTACTGCGGATTGAATTCTTCTCCGGTTGCCTTTTGCAGAATCTGTTCAAACGAATACAAAGCTCCATAATGCTGGATATTCTTTTTCAGATAGTCTGTGATCTTTGAGAACTTTCCTTTTTCCAGCAGTTCATCTACATTCAGGTCTTCCTGCATCTTATGAAAGATCTGCGCGCCGATCGCACTGCCTAGGGCATAAGTCGGGAAGTAGCCGAAAGAAGCTCCTGACCAGTGAACATCCTGAAGAATGCCCTCAGATGCCTTCTCTGCTTTTATGCCAAGGTATTTCTCATATCTTTCATCCCATAGCTGATCCAGTCTGCTCAAGTCGATCTTATTCTCGAATATCTCTCTTTCCAGTTCATAACGGATCAGAATATGGATCGGATAGGTCAGTTCATCCGCATCTGTTCTGATCAAAGAACACTTCGATACATTGACTGCTCTGATAAAATCATCCAAAGACACATTACCAAGGTTTTCCGGAAACAGTTTCTGTAGTTTCAGATACAGAAGCTTAAAGAAAGACTTTCTTCTGCCCAGATAGTTTTCAAAGAAGCGGCTTTGCGATTCATGCATGCCGGAAGAGATCTGATGAAGGTATGGGTACTTATCGAATTTCGGATCAACCTGATGTTCATAGAATCCGTGCCCGCATTCATGAATCAAAGAGAAGATCGCTGAAGTGATGTTATGTTCATCATAGGCAGTCGTAACACGCACATCGTTTCTTGATAGTGAATCCGTGAAAGGATGCTCCGTCGTAGCCATATAGCCCCAGTCGGAAGAAAAACCGATGTACTTCATGATGTCTTTCATGAAGATGGCCTGCTTCTCTGCCGGATAATACAGATACAGGAAAGAATCATCGATACAGTCTTTCTTCTTATCGATCTTCTTGATTAATGGCAGCAGTTCTTTCTTGATCAGAGAGAAAAATCTGTCATATTTCTTTCTGTTCATTCCTTCTTCGAAATCATCGAGTGCAAGATCATACGGATGGATCTTCGGATTGCGTTTCTGCAGTCTTTGCTTAGACATTTCGATGAGCTTCAGAAGATGAGGTTCAAAGATTTTATAGTCATTCTTATTCTTGGCATCATACCAGGCTTCATAGCTGTTCATCATGGCCAGAGAGAATTCCATTGTCTCTTCCTTGGTAAATTTCAGGATATTCTCCAGCGACTTCTTTGCCAAAGCGATATCCCGATTGGCAACTTCTCCTAAATCCAGCTGAAAAAGATATAGGATCGCATCCACATATCTCTTATCTGTCTGCAGTTCATAGAGTTCACCTTCAATGATCGAAAGCATCTTATTCCGATAAGCGCTTCCCTTTCTTGGCGCTACTGTCAGTCTGTCGATATCCGTCGTACTCAGTACCAGAATATAGGCCTTTATCTTCTCATTAAACTCTTTATAGATCTTTAACGCTTCTTTCTGATTCATGTCTCCTCCTGTAAAAAAGGTGCTTAAAAGCACCTTACTGTTCATTATCCTTGCTTAATATCTTCTCGATCCTGTCGGCCTTATCTAGTGTATCATCGACAACAAAGGTCAGATCAGGGATCTTCCTCAGTCTTACTCTTTTCGCCAGTTCGCTCTTGATATGGCCCTTCGCTCTTCTTAAGGCTTCCAGTCCGTCTCTTTTCATATAGTTCTTTCCCAGAAAAGAAACATAGACCTTAGCGGTATTCATATCCGGAGCGACATCGACTTCCGTAACGGTCGGAAAACCGAGTTTCGGATCATTGATCTCTTTCGAGATGATCATCGAGATTTCCCTTAACAGGATCGAATCGATCTTGTTGATCCTTGCCATTACTCCGTCTTGACCTCCTGATCGGCAAACGCTTCAATGATGTCAAGTTCCTTAATGTCGTTGTATCCTTCAATCGTCATACCGCATTCATAACCTTCGGTAACTTCTTTCGCATCGTTTTCAAATCTTCTCAGCGATGCAAGTTTACCGGTATAAATGACGATACCGTCTCTGATCAGACGAACCTTACTGTCTCTGACGATCTTGCCTTCGGTAACCATACATCCGGCAATCGTACCGATCTTGGAAACCTTATAAGTCTTTCTGACTTCAGCCTGACCGATAACGACTTCTTCATACACAGGTTCCAGCATACCCTTCATAGCCGCTTCCATCTCTTCTACAGCCTTGTAGATGATGTTATGGAGTCTGATCTCGACGCCTTCATCCTGGGCTTTCTTTCTGACATTGGCATCCGGTCTGACGTTGAAACCGTAGATGACCGCATGGGATACAGAAGCCAGAATGACATCGGAATCCGTGATCGTTCCGGCAGCTCTACGAATGACATTGACTTTGACGCCGTCTACATCGATCTTACTGAGTGATGATGCGACAGCTTCTGCAGTACCGGTAACATCAGACTTGACGATGACCGGGATTTCCTTGACTCCACCGGCATCGATCTGAGACTTCAGATCATCCAGCGTCATGGCACTGGAAGCGTTTCTTTCTTTCTCGATACGGGCACGTTCTCTTGCCTGAGCTACAGCTCTGGCATCCTTGTCGTTTTCAAATACTTTGAAGTTGTCTCCTGCAACCGGTACATCGTTCAAACCGATGATTTCTACCGGCGTACCAGGCAGAGCTTCCGTGATATCCTTACCAAGGTCAGAAGTCATCTTACGTACCTTGCCATAGCATGTTCCTACGACAACGGAATCGGACTGTTTCAGGGTGCCGTTCTGTACCAGCAGTGTTGTGACAGGTCCTCTGCCTTTATCCAGCTTTGCTTCAATGACTGTACCTGTAGCAAGTTTATTCGGATTGGCTTTCAGATCTCTTACTTCCGCTACGACCAGAATCGTTTCCAGGATGTTCTGAACACCTTCACCTGTTTTTGCGGAACACTCAACGAAAATCGTATCTCCGCCCCACTCTTCCGGCATCAGATCCAGCTCAGCCATGGCGTTCTTTACTTTATCCGGATTGGCTCCTGCCTTATCCATCTTGTTTATGGCAACAATGATCGGAACGCCTGCAGCCTTGGCATGGTCTACCGCTTCAATTGTCTGAGGCATGACACCGTCATCCGCAGCAACAACAATGATCGCAATATCCGTAACGCTAGCGCCTCTGGCACGCATTGCCGTAAACGCTTCATGACCCGGAGTATCCAGGAAAGTAACCAGTTTCCCGTTAACATTTACCTGATAGGCACCGATGTGCTGGGTGATACCGCCGAATTCGCCTTCAACGACTCTGGAATTTCTGATATAGTCCAGCAGTGTCGTCTTGCCATGGTCGACATGACCCATGATCGTAACGATCGGGGCTCTTTCAACCAGATCCTTTGGATCATCTATTTCTGTATCAAAAAGCGTTTCATCTTCCTGCGGCTCTTCTTTAGTCGCTTCAACATTAAATTCCATACAAACCAGTTCAACATTCTCATCGTCCAGTGTTGAATTGATCGTAACCATCTTGCCAAGCATAAATAGAATCTTAATGATCTCGCCGGAATTCTTTTTCAGCTTGTTTGCCAGATCTCCAACGGTGATACCCTCTTGATAAGTGATCGCTGTAACTTTTTCTTCAGACTTTCTTTCGAACGGCTGATTGTTTTTTGGTCTCTTATTGAGATGTTTCTTGTACGTCTGTTTAGCCATGGCATTCCTCCTTCTTAAATCTTCTTCAGCAGTGTTTCCGCAAAACCCTGATCCGTTATTCCGATGATCTTCACATTACGCTTGCCGATGGCTTCGGAAAGCTGTGATCCATCAAACCGATCAATATGCGGGATCCTGTAGAAACTGCACTTCTTCTCATAACGTTCCCTGCTCTTTTCCGAAGCGTCTGAAGCGATAAACAGGACTTTAACCTTCTTTATCTGCTTCAGGACTTCTTCTCCCAGTACCGTCTTCCTGGCCCGGTAAGCCAGACCAAGAAGCTGCAGGATACTATCCATTGATGATCCTTTCAATCTCCTGATAGATTTCCTCAGGTATTTCTGTTTCAAGAGCACGGTTCAAAACTTTTTTATTTCTGGCAATCTGCAGGGCTTCCATGCTTCTGGAAATATATGCACCCTTGCCGTTTTGTTTTCCGGTCAGATCCACTTTGATTTCTCCCTCAGGAGTCCTCACAACACGCAATAGATCTTTCTTCGGAAAAGACTGATTCGTTGCCAGACATCTGCGCATCGGGATCTTCTTCATTTAGTTCTCCTCGTAGTAATCCTCGTATTCATCGAAGTCGATGTCATCGTCGTTGATCCATGAATTTTCGAATTCTTCCGCTTCCAGATCTTCGATCTCTTCCAGTTCTTCATCGGAATAT
>CAZGZT010000018.1:0-38183 GCA_964529805.1 uncultured Solobacterium sp.
GCAATATGTCCTTTTCTTGGCATTTTTAATCTCCTTTCATGTTTTACTTAGGTTTCTTTGCACCGTACAGGGAACGTCCCTGCATTCTGTTTTCAACACCGGCACAGTCCAGCGTACCTCTGATGATGTGATAACGAACACCTGGGAGGTCCTTGACACGTCCGCCACGGATCATGACGACTGAGTGTTCCTGCAGGTTATGTCCGATACCAGGAATGTAAGCTGTAACTTCCATACCGTTTGACAGACGAACACGGGCGTACTTTCTTAAAGCTGAGTTTGGCTTCTTCGGGGTCATCGTACCGACACGGGTACAAACGCCTCTTTTCTGTGGAGAAGACAAATTGATAGGACGGTTCTTCAATGAGTTGTAACCTCTGTTAAGAGCCGGAGCCTTTGACTTGAAAGTTCTCGCAGTTCTGCCTTTTCTAACTAACTGATTAATTGTTGGCATCCATATTCTCCTTTCTTTTTTATCATGCACACTTTTACAGGTGTGCCAAACTACTGACTTATATATAGATCCTTACGGATCTGATCAGCTTTATTATCTTATCAAAACAAAATCCCAAAATCAAGCGAAAAATGCACATTTTCAGCACTTTTTTCAATTTCACGGACTCAGTCGTGCCATAATACGATTTTACCCGATTCCGGCTCTCTTGTCATCTGTTGTGTTCTATAATAAAAGCAGAAGAAAAGGAACAATCATATGAAACAGCATGAAATAACAGAAAGACATCCTTTGCTGGATGAAAAAGGACATCTGATTGAGACAGGATACGCCAAGAGCCTGATCCTGGACTACGACCGGAAGAAGATCAAGGCTCCTGCGCTGCGTATCAAGGAATGGGACTACTATCTCATCTACAACAAGGATTTTGCGGTGGCCCTGACGATCGACGACAACTCCTACATGGCGCTGGATTCCATCTCTCTGATCGATTTCACGATCCCGTGGGAACACACCAACTCGCCGATGAAGGTCATGACACTGGGAAACCGGAACTTCCCTTCATCCTCCGTTACAGGAGATGTGAAAGGGGAAGGAAAGGGATATAAAATCGAATTCCTCAATCAGGGAGTCAAGAGAATTCTGAACTTCCACATGGAGAATTTCATGGACGGCAAGGCAATAGAGGGATCGATCACACTGCATTGTGAACCGAGCGAATCCATGGTAATTGTGACACCGTACAAGGAAAGCAAGGTTCACTTCTACTACAACCAGAAGATCAACTGCATGCCTGCGGAAGGAAAGGTCACCTTCGATGGCAAGGACTATGTCTTTGAGAAAGAAAACAGCTTCGGTACATTGGATTGGGGCAGAGGTGTATGGACCTACAAAAATACCTGGTACTGGGGTTCGGCATCAGGAAAAGTAGACGGTCATCTTTTCGGCTTCAATATCGGCTACGGCTTCGGCGATACTTCAGCAGCCAGCGAAAACATGCTGTTTTACGACAATAAGGCACACAAGCTTTCTCAGGTTACATTCAACATCCCGATGAAAGACGGCAAGGAGGATTATCTCTCCGACTGGACCTTCTCATCCGATGACGGCCGTTTCGAAATGGACTTCAAACCTGTCCTTGACAGGGCATCCAATACGGATTTCGTCATCCTGGGTTCCGATCAGCATCAGGTCTTTGGAAAGTTCAGCGGAACAGCCATCCTGGATGACGGCACAGAAATCAAGATCAAGGACTTCATGGGATTTGCGGAAAAAGTAAGTAATAAATGGTAGAGTGCTAAAGAAGTGACAAATTAGCACTCAGCTATTGACAGTGCTAATACATAGCGCTATAACAAAGGTGTAAGAAGAATCAGAGAAGGTTCGCATAGAATCCAAACCCTCCATTCCCCTTACTTAAACATAGTTCGTTTTATGAACAATGATTAATGTAAAGGAGGTAAATGACTATGTTAGCACCTAAAATATTCAGAAGAAACAATTTGTTTGATGACTGGTTTGACAGTTTCGATCTGATGGATCGTGAGATGAACCAGCTCAGCCGCAGACTCTATGGAAAACATGCCGATCGTGAAATGCTGACCGACATCAAGGAACATGAGGATCACTATGATGTAGAAATCGATCTTCCGGGCTTCAAGAAGGAAGATATCAGTGTTGAACTCAACGACGGTTATCTGACTATCACCGCCAACAAGAATCACGAGAACGAAGAAAAGAACAAGACCGGAAAGATCATCCGTCAGGAGAGATATTCCGGAATGATGTCAAGATCCTTCTATGTAGGCGATGAGATCACATCCGATGAGATACACGGCAAATATGAAGGCGGTGTCCTGACACTGAGCGTTCCTAAGAAGGAAGCTGCACAGGTTGAACACAGCAATCAAATTATGATCGAATAAACAAAAAAGAGCGGTTTGGAACCGCTCTTTTTTAAACTAGTCAGCCAGTGATCCGAACGGATCCCACGGATTCAGAACGACCGGTTTTTTCTTTGCTGCAGCCAGCTGTTTCTTGTTCAGATACTTCCTGTTGACGACCGCTTCATAGACATATCTGTCGAACCAGCTGTCGGAACAGATGAAGTAGCCCTTGTTGGCGACCTTGTCTCCCCAGGAGTTTTCGATCTTCCAGCGGGTCGGACTATTCTTGACCAGATTCACGCCGGTCAGGACCATCGCATGGTTCATTGCCGACTGTCTGGAATCTAGCATGTCGGCCTTGCTCATGTCCAGCTGCATGTCGAAGGTGTTCTCGTAGTCGTAGGCCTGGTCGTCCCAGAGACCGGTCTTGCGGTCTCCGTCCTTCCCGCAGTCGCAGCCGAACCATACGATCTCTCCGTCTTTCAGCTGTTTCAGGATCAGACCCTTGAAATCATCCATCGGAAGGTTAAGGAAGAAGACCTTGTTTTTTGTCTCTGCAACATTGCCCAGATACTTGACCGTGTAGGTCTGATAGAACGGTTTGTCTTCCGTAGGCCCGTTGATGATGCCGATATAATCGTCAAGATCGACTTTAAGATACTTCTGATAGAGCTGCAGCGGCGTTACGTTGTGATGGGCGTGATACTTGTTCTTTTCATCATAGTATTCGAATGTGAACGATTTCGGCGGAATACCGAAACAGTCGCACAACAGGCCGTAGCATTCACTCAGACACCGCTTCTTCTCTTCAGCGATTTCTTCTTTGTCTATTATTTTACGGATATCAGCCGCAAACTTTCTCAGTCTGGTATTGATGATGCCGTTCATCGGATAAGTATGGGATGACTGGTAAGTCTCCGGCATTGCCGTCTTCGGACAGATGCCGTATTTCTTCACCAGTGCGACCATCATGTCCCACTGACCGCCGTCGCCGATCGCCGTCTGCAGCAGATAGCGCATCGTTTCGTCATCCATCGGAGTATCGGCTTCCGCGATCATGCATTCCAGGAAGTAGTTGATCTTCTCCAGTTTGTCATAGAAAGCGATGTAGTTCTGCGAGAGTTCAAACTGGTCCTTGATCTTGTATTTCTTTGCCAGCATCTCCCTTAAGATCGTCATGGAAGAGAATATCCAGCATCTTCCGGAATGCATCTGGTCGGTGACCGGCATCGTCTTGATATCGATCGAGAAGAGATTCGGATTCTCGGCCGTTGCTTCCAGTTTCTTGGAAATGAGTGACAGATCGTTTTCTGTCAGGGCATTCCTGATCACTCTGGCTTTCTCATTTTTCTGATACTGATCAGAGAGTTCTTTCAGCATCTTTTCTGATATTCCGTTAAACTTGCTCATAAGTGCTCCTCTTTTCTTATGTATAATATATCACCATCCCTTTGGGAATGAAAAACATATAAAGAATTCCCACGGATAAAGGTATAATTTTAGTATGGAAGAAAAACTCTTTAAACTGGTATCCGAATATCAGCCGACAGGGGATCAGCCGGAAGCGATCGAGGCTCTGGCCAAAGGTCTAAAAGAAGGAAAACATGAACAGGTCCTTTTGGGCGCCACCGGTACAGGAAAAACGTTTACGATCGCCAACGTGATCCAGAAGGTAAATAAACCGACTCTGGTCTTCGCCCACAACAAGACCCTGGCAGGACAGCTTTATTCCGAATTCAAAGCGCTGTTCCCGGAGAATGCCGTAGAGTATTTCATTTCCAACTTCGACTTCTATCAGCCTGAAGCCTACATGCCGAAGACCGATACCTATATTGAAAAGAATGCCGTGACCAACGACGAAATCGACATGCTGAGGATGTCCGCATACAATTCCTTGCTGGAAAGAAGGGACGTCATCGTGGTCGCCTCTGTTGCCTGTATCTATGCCGGAAGCAATCCCGAGGACTACAAGGAGATGTTCTTCTCCTTGAAAACGGGAGAGATCATCGACCGTCAGGATCTGATCAAGCGTCTGATCGTGATGCAGTACCAGAGAAATGATATGGATAAACTCAGAGGAACCTTCTCCGTGAAAGGGGACGTCATCGAAGTCTGTCCTGGACATACCGACAAGTTCATCATCCGTATCGAGATGTTCGACGATGAGGTCGAGAGGATCACCGAGATCGATCCGATCACCAAGTCCGTACTCAGCGGATATACCGTCTATTCTTTCTTCCCGGCTTCGGGTTATGCGAGAAACCAGGCCGACATCAATATCGCCTGCGACAACATTGAAAAAGAACTGGAAGAAAGACTGGAATACTTTAAAGAAAAAGGCAAGATGCTGGAATACGAAAGACTGGAACAGCGCTGCCGTTACGATATCGAAGCCTTAAGAGAAATGGGCATGTGTTCAGGAATCGAGAACTATGCGATGCATATCGACCACCGTGTTCCGGGGCAAAGACCTTACAATCTTTTCGACTACTTCGGAGATGATTTTCTGATCGTTGTGGATGAATCCCATGTCTCTTTACCGCAGATTAGAGGCATGTACAACGGCGACCACCAAAGAAAACTGACTCTGGTTGAATACGGTTTCCGTCTTCCTAGCGCATTAGAAAACCGTCCGATGACCTTTGAGGAATGGGAAGAACTTCCTGCCCCTAGGATCTACATGTCTGCAACGCCCGGAGACTATGAACTGGAAAGAGCCGGAAAGCCGATTGAACAGCTGATCCGACCAACCGGACTGATCGATCCTCTGGTTGATGTTAGAAAGACCAGCGGACAGATCGACGATCTGATGGAAGAGATCAGAAACAACATCGAAAAGAACGAGAGGACTCTGGTTACGACTCTGACAGTCAAGATGGCAGAGGATCTGACCGATTACTTCAAGAAACAGAACTTCAAAGTCGCCTATCTGCATCATGAGACCAAGACTCTGGAAAGAAGCGAGATCATTCATGACTTAAGAAGCGGCAAGTACGATGTCCTGGTAGGCATCAACCTGTTAAGAGAGGGTCTGGATATTCCGGAAGTATCGCTGATTGCCATTCTGGATGCGGATAAGGAAGGTTTCTTGCGTAGTTCCCGTTCTCTGATTCAGACCATAGGCAGAGCGGCCAGAAACGTCAACGGCAGAGTCATCATGTATGCGGATACGATCACCGATTCCATGAAGACGGCCATCGATGAGACGAACCGTAGACGCAGCATCCAGAGCAGATACAACGAAGAACACCATATCATTCCTCGAAGCATTGTCAAGGAACTCAACGAAGTCATTCATTCCAAGGAAACCAAGGAAATGGCTGACAGGTACCGTCAGAAGCATAAACACACAAGAGCCGAGAAGGAAAGAATGATGGCATCCATAGAAGCTGAAATGAAACAGGCGGCTAAACTGCTTAATTTTGAAAGAGCCGCAGAGCTAAGAGACATCCTGTATGAACTTAGAGACGAAGATGAATTATAAAAGACTGATTGCGACCCTGTTAGGTATCGTGTTGCTTGGAGGAGGAGTAGGCATGGCTACGGCTGCAGAAATCGGCAGCGACTGCATGGCAAGTTTCTGCGAGGTACTGTCAGGAAGATTGGGCTTTATCACGATTGGTCAGCTGACCAGCATTATTGAACTGGGCATGCTGATCTATGCTTTCTTCATGGCCAGAAAGACCGTAGGCATCGGTTCATTCCTGGCGATGCTGCTGGTAGAATTTCCGATCGATTTCGCTTATGAGTCTGTCCCAAGAACGGACAACTACGCGATTAAGATCATCTATGTTCTGATCGGTATCGTTCTCATCTCGTTCGGCGCCGAGCTGATCGTTCATGCGGAACTTGGAATGGGAGCCTATGAAGCTTTCATGTACACTTTTGTTTATCGCCACGGATGGAAGTTCACCTACGTGAAATACGCCTGCGACAGCTTTTTCCTCTTGCTTACGATACTGTTCCATGGTCATGTGGGCATAGGCACCATACTGACATACCTGCTGGTTCCAAAATGTATGGAACTGGCTGCATCACTGATCCACAAGATCCGATTTGAATAGGATACACCATAGAAAGTGGTATATAATGAAAATATGAAAACACTGATACTAATCAGCGGCGTTTCCGGTGCCGGCAAGACAACAGCATCCAATATTCTGGAAGACATGGGCTTTACCTGTATCGACCAGTATCCGGTAGAACTGCTTCCGGATCTGATTGAACTGATCAAGAACGACAATTCTTTGAAATACGACAAGGTAGCACTGACCATCGGCCTGACCGATCTGGAGAAGTTTTCCAATCTTTTAGGCAATACGGATTTCGACGCCAAACTGATCCTTCTTGATGCCAGCAAGGATGCGATCATCAACCGTTACAAGTTCTCTAGAAGAGTACATCCTTTGGTGATATCCAATACCGCATCCACCGTGGAAGAAGCCGTAGAGATCGAAAAGGGCATTATCAACAAGTTCAAGAAAAGAAACATTCATGTCATCGATACGACGAATCTAACGGCAAAACAGCACAAGGCCGTTCTGGATAAGATCCTGAACTATTCCGACTACAACAATCTGGCGATTACGTTCGAATCCTTCGGATATAAGAACGGTGTTCCGGATGATGCGGATGTTGTACTGGACGTACGTATGCTGGATAATCCATTCTATGTGGAAAAACTGAAACACAAGACAGGAAACGACAAGCCTGTTCAGGAATATGTCCTGAATTCCAAGCTGACCCAGAGATACATCAAGAAAACTCTGGATTATCTGGATTTCATGTTTAAGGCGTACGATAACGAAGAGAAAAGACATCTGACGATCTGTATCGGATGTACAGGAGGCCAGCATCGTAGCGTTACTCTGGCGAATTACCTTTATAATCACTATAAAGACAAATACATGTGCTATCTGACACATCGGGAGCTGAAATGAAGAATGTTGTAGCAATAGGCGGCGGACACGGTCTTTCGACAATCCTACGGGGTATCAGAGACATCGATGATATCAACATCTCTGCAATCGTTACCGTAGCGGATGACGGAGGCTCTACCGGACGTCTAAGAAAAAGGTATACAATTCCCGCAATGGGAGACATCCGCAATGTGCTTGTGGCTCTTTCAGACAGCGAACCTCTGCTTCATGAACTGATGAACTACCGCTTTGAAGGGGAAGATAACATGGATATTGCCGGACATTCTTTAGGCAATCTGATCCTGACGGCTTTAACCAGCATGACCGGTTCTTTTCATGAGTCGATCCGGATTACATCTGATCTGTTAAAAGTAAAGGGAAAGATCATTCCTTCTACTTTGCAGTCTGTTACCCTGTTTGCGATGATGGATGACGATACGATTGTTAAAGGGGAGGCAAATATTCCAAGTCTGATTCACAACATCGAGAAAGTGTTCTACGATATTCCGGTTGAAGCCAATCAGGAAGCGATCGATGCCATACACAATGCCGATCTGATCCTTTACGGCATCGGTTCTTTGTACACTTCCATTCTTCCTAATACGATCATTAAAGGAATCAATGAAGCCTTGCACAAAAGCAAAGCTAAAAAGATCTATTTCGCCAACTGTAT
Organism: uncultured Solobacterium sp.; assembly: GCA_964529805.1. Taxonomy (GTDB): domain Bacteria; phylum Bacillota_I; class Bacilli_A; order Erysipelotrichales; family Erysipelotrichaceae; genus Colivicinus. The sequence continues at coordinate 7,933 of CAZGZT010000018.1, forward strand.
GACCCAGTCCAACGAAACATACAACTATGACCTGAAGAAACATCTTGATGCCTTCGCAAAGCACAATACCGATGTTGATATGGTCATCATGCACAACGACAAGATCCCGGAAAAGATCCTCTATCGCTATGCCCAGCAGAATTCCATTGAAGTAAAAGATAACGGCGATACCGGTCTGGAAGTCAGAAAATTCAATCTGTTAAAGTTCGACAATGATCTGGTCAGACATGATCCGGCAAAGATCAGAACCGTTCTGGAGAGCGTTCTGTAATGTCGTTCACAACGGAAATCAGACAGGAGATCGCATCCAGGGATCTGGAAAAGCACTGTCAGAAAGCCCAGTTAAGTGTCTTGATCCAACTGACCAGTTCTTTGACGATTTCAAAGGGAAAACTGGGACTGATTATTCGAAGCGAGAATCCGACGACAGCCAGGAGGATCGTTTTTTTACTGAAGGAACTATATGACGTACAGACGGAACTGACTGCTGTTCGGAAAACAAACCTCAAGAAAAACAACATTTACACGATTGAAATAAACGATGACTGCAGACCGATCCTGGAAGATCTTGGCCTTTATAATCAAAGAGGACTGCAGAATCATCCCAACTACGAGATCGTCATGCGCAACTGCTGTGCCGGATCCTATCTGGCGGGAGCTTTTCTGGCTTACGGATCCTGCAACGATCCGCAGAACGCCAACTATCATCTGGAGATTTCTCTATCTGATATTGAAAACGCCAATTTCATGGTCAAACTGATCTCCCGTTATGAGATTCAGGCTAAGATCGTCAAAAGACGCAGCCGTTATGTCGTCTATCTGAAAAAGGCCGACTATGTTTCCAATTTCCTGGCACTGATTGGAGCCCATGATGCGATGATGCGATTTGAGGATGAAAGAATCGGAAGGGATCTGAAGAACTCCATCAGCCGTATAGACAACTGTGAGATCGCCAACGAATACAAGACGATCCGGGCGGCCCAGAAACAGATCACCTACATACAGAAGATCAAGGATTATGAAAAATACGAAGCATTGCCTGAGAAACTCAGGAATGTCGTAGACATCAGGCTGAAGTATCAGGAAAGCTCCTTGCTGGAACTGTGCGAGGCCTATCAGAAAGCCTATGGCGATGCCATATCGAAATCGGGCATGAAACATCGTCTGAATAAACTGGAGAATATTGCAGAAAGTCTGGAGGAATCATAAATGAAAGTCGTACTTATTACCGGAGCATCCAGCGGGATCGGAAAAGAACTTGCCAGACAGTTTGCCGCACACGATTATGATCTGGTGCTGACAGCCAGAAGAGAGAACCTGTTACAGGAATTCTGCGAAGAACTCAGAAACGATTATCGGGTACAGGTAGATTATTTTGCCTGCGATCTGGCAAAGGATCCGAAGGTCGTTTATGATTTCTGCAAAGAAAAAGGTTATACGGTAAGCGTTCTGGTAAACAATGCCGGATACGGCGACTACGGCAGATTCGATGAATCCGATCTGGATAAGGATCTGGGTATGATCGAACTCAACAACAAGGCTCTTGTTGCCCTGACCTACTGCTGTCTGAATGATATGAAGAAACAGGGATACGGGCATATCCTTAATACCGGATCGGTCGCTTCCTTTATCCCTGGACCGTACATGGCTGTCTACTATGCCACAAAAGCTTTTGTCATGAGTTTCTCCATGGCTTTAAGAGAAGAACTGAGGAAAGAAAACATTCATGTTTCCGTACTCTGTCCAGCTCCGACAAAATCCGCTTTCTGGGAAGTTGCGAACGGTGAAACGACAGCTGTCTATGACAACATCTTTGCCAGAACCTGTGAAGATGCCGCCAGAACCGGCTATGAGGTTTTTGAGAAAAATAAAGCCTATGCCATCGACGGCAAGGCTTATAAGCTTATTATCGGTGCAGCCAGACTGATGCCGATCGAACTGGCAGCCAGGGCTGTAGGATTCATTCAGTCAAAAACCAAGCATAAAAGCTGATTACTCTTTCCGATAGACATCGATCAGGAAGGAGAAACTGATCTCCAGTTCGTCTACAGTCTGAAGCTTGTCTTTGTCTTTCTGAGAAGTCGTATTGTAATAGGGCGTCATCATAAACAGATCGATGATATCCTGACCTGCGACTTTTTCTTTTTTCCTGATAGGGATCTCTTTGATCAGGTTAAGTCCATCTATCTTAATCTCTTCTATCTCATTCAGGTAAGGATGTTCATAGATCAGCTGTTTCAGTTCGATCAGATGATCCTTGTCAGGCTTGACCAGAATGAAGATTCCATCCTTCTTTAAAAGACGGACGATCTCTTCCTTGGCAATCGGTGCGAATATGGTCAGAATCTTGTTTGAACATTCATCTTCCAATGGGTTACGGAATATGGAATTCAGCAGGTACAGCGTAGACTTGTCATGCTTTGAAGCGTATTTCAGACCGGTTTTGCTGAGATCTATTCCAATCTTTTCTTTGCACTTGAAATAGGAAGTATAGTAACCTTCTCCGCAGGCCAGATCGACCATGGCATCGTCTTCATTCAGCAACCCGTTGATCTCGTCTCTTAAGAAGGAATAATAGCCCTGATTCAGGAAGCTCCTCCTGGCTTTGATCATCTCCTGATTATCCCCGGTATTCTGCGAATTATGCAGATTCAGATTCAGGTAGCCCTCTTTTGCCAGATCAAAACAGTGCCTGTTCTCACACTGATAGCTGTTTCCTGTTCTGATCAGCTTCTTTTTACATACCGGACACAAGATATTCATACTTACATTTTAAAATATGTTATACAATAAAGATATGAAAAAAGGCTTATTAATCGTATTCAGCGGATTGAGCGGTGTCGGAAAAGGCACGATCCTGAAGCAGCTTATGCCGATGGAAGATCTCAATCTGGCTTATTCCGTATCCATGACTACCAGAGCTCCGCGTGAAGGGGAAGTAGAAGGAGTGAATTATTTCTTTGTGACCAAGAAACGTTTCCTGGAGGCAATCAAGAACGGTGAACTTCTTGAGCATGCCAGATTTGTCGGCAACGACTATGGCACCCCTAAGCAATATGTCGAAGAAATGCGGGAACAGGGCAAGAACGTCATCCTGGAGATCGAGATCAAGGGTGCCAAGCAGATCATGAAGAAGTGTCCGGATGCCTTAAGCATCTACATCGTACCGCCATCAATCGAGGAACTGGAAAGAAGACTGAGAGAAAGAGGTACGGAAGACGAGGAGACCATCATGAAGAGGATCTCCAAGGCCAAGAAGGAAATGAAAGATACCGCCTTCTATGAACATGTCGTATGTAACGATGTACTGGAAGTAGCGGTACAGGAAGTCAGAGAAATCATATTAAACGAGATGAACAAGTAGTTCATCTCTTTTTGTTTAACGATATGTAATAAAAAGATGCCCGTATGGACATCTTTTCATTCACGATTATCTGTTGTAGTACTCGATAACAAGCAGTTCGTTGATTTCCTGGTTCAGTTCCTTTCTTTCCGGAAGTCTGACATACTTGCCTTTGCGGGCTTCTTTGTCTACTTCTACGAAATCCTTGAAGGATACTGCAGCTTCCAGAGATTCAGCAACAAACGGATTGTTCTTGTAGTTCTCTTTGATCTCGATCGTTGAACCCGGCTTGATCTGGCATGAAGGAATATCTACCTTCTTGCCGTTGACCAGTACGTGGCCGTGAGAGACGATCTGTCTGGCCTGCTTTCTGGTGCTGGCAAATCCCATGCGGTATACCAGGTTGTCCAGTCTTGATTCCAGCATGACAAACAGGTTAGTACCGGTGACACCTTTCTTCTTGACGGCTTTTACGAAAGTGTTGTAGAACTGCTTTTCGCTTAAACCGTACATGTGTCTCAGTTTCTGTTTTTCTGCCTTCTGCAGACCGTAGTTAGACTGCTTAACGCGTCTGGTAGGGGAACCGTGCATTCCCGGAATGTAAGGTCTCTTAGTCAGTTCTTCACCGGTTTCCAGAACCGAGAAGTTCAGACGTCTGGAGATTCTCCAAGTAGGACCTGTGTTTCTTGCCATAAGTTTTCTCCTCCTTAAGTAAGTACAGGTGTAAATCATTACCAGGTGTGTCCGTATTCGATTTTCATTCATAGCGCTGAACTACTCGTCTCCATCCGGTACGAACGCATGACTGATAACTTTACATGCTGCTATAAAATTTATGTGCTCCATTATTATCCCAAATCAATGCCTATAAGTCAATTGAAAAATGCCTATTTTAATAGTAAAATGAACCTGTATGGACAAGAAAACGATGTATATTATAGCCGGTGCAGCCGCTGCGCTGATCCTGCTGATCACGATAATCATTTCCGTTAAAAAATCCCAGAAGAAGAAGCTGAAGAAACAGCTGGATGATCTTTATGTACGTTTTAATGCAATCAAGACGGTTCCTCTGGCATTCAAGCTGAACAAGGCTCAGACCATGGCAAAGCGTAATGAAGAGACGGCCGCATCCGTTCAGGAATACTACACCCGTTATGAAGATGTGGAGAAGCACATTTCTCAGGTGCAGGATCTTCTGAATGACGTGGAAGATGGACTGAATGTCAGAAGCCGTAAGGAAGCCCTCGAATCATTGCTGATCGCTTCCGAAAACATGGATGACTGCGAAAAGGAAGTCAAGAAGATCGACGAGTTCCTGGAAGAGTTCTCCAAGAAAGAGAACGAACAGAGGGAATACTCCTCAGAGCTGAAAGAGAAATACCGCGTCGTAAAAACCACGATCAATAAGAATTCCCAGCTGCTATCGATATCCTATGAAGGGTTCCTTGGAAGGCTGGAAGAATGTGAGAAGCTTTTCTCCTCTTCGGAAGAAGCGATGTACGCATCGGATTACGGTTCAGCACAGATGGATCTGGAAAAGATCGAGGCTGCACTGGAAGAGATCAAGAACACGGCAAACGCCGTACCGAAACTGATCAAGGACGTGAAAGGTGTCCTGCCTTTGATGCTGGATGAAACCAGAAGAGAAACGGCTCTGACAAGGCAAAGAGGCGTCTACATTGATCATCTGGATATCGACAACAGGCTGAAAGAAATCGAAGACAACATGAATGCCGATCTCAAGAACATCATGCTGGCACAGGTAGAAGGCGTCAAGGAAGATACCGAGAACTCCAAGAATACTCTGAATGAACTCAATGAAGCACTGGAAGCAGAAAACCGTTCCTTTAAACAGGCCAAAGAGACCAACGACAAGGCCTATGAACATATCCTGGACATGGAGAAGGTAGAGAACTATGTCCGTGTCGCCTATGACAAGGATTCTGCCCGTTTCGGACTGGAGGATCTGAAAGAGTTCCTCAAACAGAAAAGAGACAACATCGAAAAATACAAGAAGGAATATGAAGAGATCAGTGCCGATCTAGGCAGCTGTATCAAACCTGCTTCCCAGCTGTTGGAAGATGCAGAAAAGTTAAACAATGATGTTGAAACAGACATGAAGTCTTTGTATTCCTACAAGACGATGATCGACAGGACGACGGATGGAGAGACCAGGGCTTTGAGTCAGCTGACCAAGCTGCAGCTGGTTGTTTCTGAAGTGGAAAGTAAACTGGCGGAGTATTCTCTTCCTACGATCGACGATTCCTACAAGGTAGATCTAAAAAGATCTCGTGATTACATTCAGCAGCTCAAGGAGATGACCTCCCAGATCCCGATCAACATCGAAGAACTGAATGGTCTGCTTAATGAAGCAATCGATTTCATCTACCGTTTCTATAACAACATCAACAACATTGTCGGCATGAGTATCATGGTAGAAAATGCCATCGTATTCGGAAACAAGTACCGTTCCACTTATCCGGAGATCGACAGAGAACTCTCTAAGGCAGAGTTCCAGTATCTGAATGGGGAATATACCAAGGCGTTGAAGACGGCGATTTCCTGCATGGAGACGCTGTTCCCGGAAAATGCCGACGAAAGGATCATGGAGAATTCTTAATGAAAGTATATCTTGATGCGGTTTCTACGACTTCCCTTCATCCTGAAGTGAAGGAAACCTACAAGAAACTGCTGGATGACTACTACTGCAATAGCGACGCATTATACGATGATGGCGTCGTTATTTATGATATGCAGGAAAAAGCCAGAGATGTCCTGTGTTCGCTTCTGGGTTTAAGAAAGAATGAACTGATCTTTACTTCCGGCGCATCGGAAGCCAATTCTCTGGCAATCAAGGGATACTGTTTTAAGCATCCTGAAAGGAAGCATCTGATCACTTCGATCTATGAGCATTCCTCTGTCTACAATTCATTCAAGCAGATGGAAGAAGAATTCGGATATGAAGTGACTTATCTCTATCCGGATGAGCAGGGTCATATTACTGCAGAACAGGTATATTCCGCATTGCGTAATGATACGGTACTGGTGTCGATCATGGCCGTAAACAATGAGATTGGAGCCGTTAACGACATTTCTGCAATCGCTGAAGTCGTCAAGAAACATCACGGATCCTGCTTCCACAGCGATATCACTCAGGCCTTGGGGAAGATCGATCTGGACCTGCATCAGGTAGACATGGCATCGTTCTCTGCCCATAAGATCCATGGACTGAAAGGCAGCGGTGCCTTGATCAAGAAAGAACATATCGAACTGCTGCCGATCATTTCCGGCGGGCAGCAGGAGTTCTCCTTAAGAGGAGGCACATCCAATGCCCTGACGAATATTGTTTTAGCCAAGACGTTGAGAATTGCCTTGGAGAACAAAGACAGATATCACAACCATCTACTCCATCTGCATGACGTTCTGATGGATAGTCTAAAAGGCATTGCGAAAGTTAACTATGAAGACGGTCTGATATCTTTAATCAATATATCGACGCCTATCCCTTCTGAAGTGCTTCTGAATGCCTTAAACGCAAAAGGGATCATGGTGTCATCCAAGTCGACCTGCGGATCAAGAGAAAACGAACCGAACAGAACTCTAAGAAGCATGCATATCGACGAAGACCGTGCAATCAGAGTATCGTTTGACTATACCAATACCGAAGAAGAAGTGCAGTACTTTATCGACTGCCTGAAGGAGATCATTGAACAGTATGCAAGAGTTGCTATATAATCACATTGTTGTCCGCTATGGTGAGCTTTCTACCAAGGGAAAGAACCGGAAGGAATTCACCAGACAGCTGACACAGAATATCCGTAAGAGACTGCAGGATTATCCGCAGCTGACTTATAATATGTTCCATGACGGTCTTTTCATTAAGCTGAATGGAGAGAACTATGAAACCATCAGAGAAGATCTGAAGGATGTTTTCGGATACAGTTATTTTGCCGGAGCGGTAAGAGTAGCCAAGGATCTGGATGAAGTAAAAAAGACGACACTGCTGCTGGCACAGAAGAATAGCAACGTCAAGACATTTAAAGTCGCTACAAAGAGGCACGACAAGTCTTTTCCGTACCGTTCCGATGATATCAATAGAGCGGTTGCCGGAAATATCCTGCACAATACGGAACTGACTGTGGATGTTCATGATCCTCAGCTGATGCTGTATGTTTCTGTAGACAAGGATTTCATCTATGTCATGGATGAGAAAGTGAAAGGTCCGGGAGGCTATCCGACCGGAATCAACGGTACAGCCATGGTGATGATGTCAGGAGGCATCGATTCTCCGGTCGCGGCCTATCTGACGATGAAGAGAGGTCTGAAGATCGAATGCATCCACTTCGCTTCAGAACCGTATACATCCAGACAGGCTCTGGAAAAAGTACTGACTCTGGCTAGAAAACTCTCCGTATCTCAGGAAGAGATCAACGTTCATATCATCCCGTTCACCAAGCTGCAGCTTGCCATATACAAGAATGTCGATGAACCGTACTGCATCACGGTCATGCGCAGAATGATGTATCGTATTGCCGATCGGATCTGTAAGGAAAGAAAGATCGGTGTCATCACCAACGGCGAATCGATCGGACAGGTCGCATCGCAGACACCGGAATCAATCACTGTAATCGGCAAAGTAGCCGACACGCTGATCCTGAGACCTTTGTGCATGATGGACAAACTGGAGATCATCGATATCGCCAAGAGGATCGATACCTATGAAACCAGCATCCTTCCATACGAAGACTGCTGCACCATCTTCGATCCGAAGAATCCGGTCACTAAACCGAAAGAAGACAGATGTCTGTATTACGAAGAACGCTTCGATTACGAGAGTCTGATCAAAGAATGTATCGATATACATGAGATCGTTAAAGTAACTTATAGAGAGAAGGGAAAAGTAGATGAATCAATATTCTAGCAGAAGAGAGAGAGTAATGAAGTCGCTGCAGACCAACGCCGCAGTGATGCTGTTTTCCGGAAAAGCGCCGATGCGTTCCGAAGATGAAGCCTATGATTTTTCCGTGAACCGGAACTTCTATTATCTGACCGGTCTGGATCGGGAAGACATGGTACTTCTGATGTATACGATGGACGGAACAGCCAGAGAGATGCTGTTTATTCTTCCGTACGATGAAAAACTGGCCAGATGGGTAGGCGGCAGAATGTCGAAGGAAGAAGCTTCACAGATTTCCGGAATCGAAATTGTGGAAGATGTTTCCAGTCTGGACGATACTGTTGCTTTCATCATGAACAGAAGCAGAAAAGACAGTACGTTCCGTTTCTGTTTTGATTTCTGGCACTACAACATGGATCAGGCACCGACACCGGCTCACATCTATGCCGATAAACTCAAAGAGAAGTATCCGTATCTGATCATGAAGGATATTTATCCTGTTCTGACACATCTGCGTCTGGTAAAGGACGAATATGAGATCGGCTGTATCCGCAATGCGATTCATACGACCAATCTTGGCATTCAGCAGATGATGAGGGCATCTAGACCAGGCATCTATGAAATGCAGATGGAAGCGGTATTTGATTTCGTACTGAAACAGTCGCTTTGCAGGAACACGGCATTCAAAACGATCGCAGCCAGCGGCAAGCGGGCTACGATATTACATTACAGCGACAACGATCAGCTGATGGCTGACGGTGAACTCTTCCTTTGCGACCTGGGCGCTACATCCGAATACTACAATGCGGACATCTCCAGGACCTTCCCGGTCAACAGAAGCTTCACCCCGAGACAAAGGGAACTCTATGAGATCGTTCTGCATGCCCAGAAGATCGTTGAAGGGAATGCCAAGCCTGGCGTCAAGATGAGGGATCTGAATCAGATGGTCATCGATTACTACAAGGAAGAACTGCCGAAACACGGTCTGAATGAAGACGTATCGGAATACTACTTCCATTCCTGCAGTCATCATCTTGGTTTGGATACACACGACTGCGACGGCGGTCTTGGTGCGGTTCTGGAGGCAGGCAACGTCATTACCAATGAGCCTGGACTCTACATCGCAGAAGAAGGAATCGGCATCAGGATCGAAGACGATCTGCTGATTACCGAAGAAGGTGCGGAAGTACTGTCGCAGGAGATCATAAAAGATCCGGATGAAATTGAAGCATATATGAAAGGACAGCATTAGCTGTCCTTTTTTCTTCTGTTAATGGCAGACATCCGCGGTTTCATTGCCGGTCTGTTCGGTCTGACGCAGTTCGTGATCGCCAACCCTGGCTTCATCTCCTTTGCGGCTTACTTCAATCCGGATGGAACCATGGGCAACTTCTGGGGCATGATGGGTGTCATGGTCCTGGCAGTAGCTATCGGCTTTGCGGTAACTCTCCTTTTAGGCAAGAGAACGCTGGCTAAAAAGGCGTAATCAGCTGTCATAATGTGAATCAAAGGAAGCAGTTCTGTCTGCTTCCTTTCTTTATTGGAATAGAAAGATAATGCCTTTTCTAAACGATATGTTATATGAGATAATAGTATCAGTCAGAATCATCAGATTATTTCAATAGAAAGGATGTTTATGTTTAAGTTATTTAAGAAAAATGAAGTTTTTGAACCTCTGAATAAAGACAACAGCGAGATTACATCTTTAGGTGCAGGCAAGCTGATTCCGATTGAATCCGTATCCGATCCGATGTTTGCGGAAAAGATGCTGGGTGACAGTATCGCTTTCGAGTTCAGCGGCAGAGATGTTACGATCTTTTCGCCGGTCAACGGCACACTGACCGTTATCTTCCCGACCGGACATGCTTTCGGCGTCACGACGGATGACGGCGTTGAAGTGCTGATTCACATCGGCATCGATACCGTCAACAGCAAGGGCCAGGGCTTTAAGATTCTGGACAAGAAACAGGGCGATCATGTTGAAGCCGGAGACCCGATCGTAACCGTCAATGTCAATGCTTTGAAAGAAAAATACGACATGAGCACGATGCTGATTATCACCAATGCCAATGAAAAGAACGTAACACTGGTCCGCGAAGGAGATGTTACAAGAGAAAGCGTAGTCGGCAAGATTGAATAAACAGAAAGCCTGCCTTGCAGGCTTTTTTAATGCAAAGAATTCAGGTAAAATTCACTTTTGGGATATAATATGGAATTATGAAAAAGTATGCTGTTTTGTTTTTGATCCTGATTCTATCTATAGGCCTTTGTGCCTGTCAGCCTAAGACGCTTCCTCTTCCGGAAGTCGATTCCGGCATGAGAGGAGAGCTGGGCATTGATAAGAACATCAACGAAAATACGATCGATAAATATCTGAACAGGGAAGACTCCGTCTATCGGGATATGAGAATGCTGAAGGATGACGCGGATTATGCGGCGATCGGCGGGGATTCATATCTGAGCGGTTATGTGAAAGGTTTTGAAGTTGTTCCTTATCCGTATCTATGCAATGTGGAAGGTCTTCCGGAAGCGGTAGGAGAGCCTTACAACGGAGAAACGCTCTTTACGCACAGTGAAGAGGGCTATACGGCCAATTACAGGGAATCCATGCATATTCTGGAAAGCCTGTTCCCGAAAGACAAGTACATCTTCTTGATGTGCGGCGGAGGCGGTTATGCGGGCATGACCAAGCAGCTGCTGGTGGCTTTAGGATGGGACGGCAATAAGATCTACAACATCGGCGGCTACTGGTATTATCACGGCAAGAACAGCGTTGAGACGACTTACGTGGAAGACGGGGAAATGTATTACGATTTCTCCGACGTGAATTATCACGATATCGATTTCTCTCTTTTGACGCCTGTTTCCGGGTCCTCATCCGATCAGAAGAACACGTCCGTAGAAGATGATTTCATCGTACTGCAGAGTGCTGAGGAACTGAAACAGATGGAAGCGGAAAAGAAGACCTTCGCCCTGTATGTCTATCTGCCGGGCTGTGCTTCCTGCGCATCGTTCTATCCGATCGTAAAAGAATTCTCTGAAACGGAACAGATCGACATCTATGCCGTAGATCTTACGGTTCTATTCCATGATAAAAACTCCGTATCGCAGAGGATCACCTATACGCCATCCATGTTTATTTATAAAGACGGAGAAGTACTTGCCTATCTGGATCCGCAAAGCGACGACGATCTGCCGATCTACCGTTCTTTGGAAGCTCTGACGTCCTGGTTCTCGGAATACATCGATATTGAGATTTTCCGTTCCGATTCTACCAGTGAAATCACCGACTGCGAGAATGCGTGTTCCTTAAGCGAATAATCAAGTAGTGTATTTACTGCGGTAAACATCCTGAAGGTCCCGGTTGGCTTTCAGGATTTTTTCTTGATCGACTTTACAGACCTTGCGGTCATAGGTAAAGAGTCCATTGATTTCTCCTTCGACATCACTGATCTGGGTCATGATTGCCCCGCACAGACCGTTTTCCAGGGAAGGCAGATACATTTTTTCGTACATTTCCAGGATCTTGTTTGTCAGTTCTTCTTCCGAATCGGTTGAACCGTAGCCCCAGCGGCTGCCTTTCTCCGACTTGTGTCCGGCGATGTCTCTGATGAAACCGCCGCATTCCGAAAGAAGCAGGAGATTCCTATCGGCTTTCAGGACTTCATTGCGGAAATAGATATGGAAAGAATCGAAATCCGATTCCTGCGGATAGAACCATCCGGATGCGCTGTCAAAGAAACGCTTTGGATCGCACTGTTTCAGCTGCCTGTAGGCATCCGCATCATTCTGCTGGCCCCAGCCTTCGTTGTAGATGGTGTAGGCGATGATGCACGGATGGGATTTCAAATGATTGATCGTCTCTTTGGAATGACAGATAAAGAATTCGTATCTCTTCGGGTCCCTGAACGGGAATTTCAGTTTCTGCAGTCCAATCGTAGGCAGAACGGTATCCTTGAAGAAGCTGTATTTTCCGGAATTGACCATGTCCTGAATGACCAGAATGCCATGTTTATCGCAATAGTAGTAGAATGCTTCCGGTTCGACTTTGATATGCTTTCTGAGACAGTTGAAACCGAGATTCTTGATATTCAGAACATCGGTCTCGTAATCTTCCGGTTTTTCCGGGGTGTAGATCCCTTTTTCGAAATACCCCTGATCCAGCAGGCCGTTGATGAAGATCGGCTTATCATTCAGCAGGAGGCATGGATATCCGTTGATCGTTTCCGTCCTGAAGTCTCTTAAGGCGAAATAGCTTTCGATCTGGTCGTTGTCTGTGCGGATCGTTACCTGATAGAGATATGGATCTTCAGGCGACCAGAGATGCGGTTCTCTGATCTCGATCGAAATATCTTTCTGTTGAAAAGTATTGGAATATCCATCAAAGCTTACTTCAAAGCTTTCTGCTTCTGAAGCAATATGGAAACATACCGTGTTTTGATCGGTTTCGATTTTCAGATCGTCGATGCCGTTCTTAGGATATGCTTCGATCCAGACGGACTGCCAGATTCCCGATACAGGAGTGTACCACATGCCTTTCGGATTCTTACACTGCTTGCCGTAAGGATAGAAATAGTCCAGATCATCCTTTGCCAGAACCTTTAGGATGTTGTCTTTCTGTAAAAGAGAAGTAATATCGGCCTGAAAAGGAAGATAGCCTCCCTCATGGTGCATCACCAGGGAATCGTTGAGCCAGACGTCGCAGATCTGGTCTACGGCTCCAAAGTGAAGGATCACCTTGCCGTCGGACTGAAAGAATCCATCCGGAAGCGTGAATTCTTTCAGGTATTCCATTCTGTCAAGATTTCCTTTATACCCGGAAAGATCCGATTCCGGCGGGAATGGAACTATAATATCGTAGCCGTTGAGTTTCCAGCTGCCGTTTAAAGAAAAGAAAGAATCTCTTTTCAATAAAGGACGCGGATAATATATGTCATAGCTGTTCATACTTTTATTATATTCCCGACTGATATAATTAAAAAGAAAGGGATTATGAAGGAAAGAAGCATTCTGTTTGTCTGCCATGGAAATATCTGCAGAAGCGTGATGGCAGAATACATCCTGAAAAGCATGGCACCCGGGATCCGCTGCGAATCGCGAGCCGTTTCGCATGAAGACGAGGGAAGGGACATCTATTATTCTGCAAAACAGTGTCTGGATCGTCACGGAATAGCATACGACAGACATCGTGCCAGAGTCATTTCTCAGAAGGACTACGATTCCTTTGACGAGATCTACGTAATGGATCATGAAAACCTGAACATGATCCGCCGGATCATCAATGACTATGATCAAAAAGTCAGAATGCTGACGAAGCAGGAAATAGAAGATCCATGGTATACGGACCGTTTTGATGAAGTTTATGAACAGATCAAAGACGGTATAGAAAACATTTTGTGATTTTTATATTTCCCTATTGACAGTCATATGAACCTCTGATATAATCAAATTACCATAAGAAAGGGATGAATTGTAGTGGATTTCAGTATTCTGCAGTTCATCAGGATCAATAATAATTATCATTACTGATCCTGTAATGAGAGGAGGATATAGATATGATGATGTTATTTGTTATCTTTATCGGTATTTTGTTCTTAGAAATGATTTTCGGTTTAATTGGTTTTGTGATTAAGATTTGCTTCTATCTGAGCCCGTTTGGGCTGATATATCTGCTTTTCAGAGCTTTTACAGGCAGAAGATACAGAATGTATAGAAGATTCTATTACTAAGGAGGGCAAAAGGATGAAATACTATCTGAAAGAGAATTTCCGTTTTCTGTATGCAGACGGTCAGCTCTATGATGAAGATGGTGATATCGCATACACTTACGAAAACACAACCTTGTTCTTCCCTCAGGTCAATCTGTACAGGGAAGACTTCCTGCTCGGAAATGTGAAAAAGAATTTTACCTGGTTCTTAAGGAATTACGATATTTATTTCAATGACGAGCTTGTTGATTCTCTGGACCAGAAATTTACCTTCTTCCGCAGCGAGCTGGAACTTGAAAGGCTCGGTTGGAAGATCAAGGGCGATTTCTTCAACTGGCATTACCAGATCTACGACGAGAATGATGAAATGATCGCTCAGGCCGATCAGGAAATCTTCCGTTTTACCCAGAGATTCTATATTGACATTTATGATGAAGAGAATGAAGTTCTGATCATCCTGCTTGTTCTGGCGATCAACCAGTTCGACAAAGATGTTGCCGCAAGCGCAGCAGCTTCTTCTTCCCATGCATCATCCCATAACTAAAGGAGAATAAGATATGCTTACGAAAATGATTCCCGGAACCAATATTGCCTATACGGAAAGCGATGATGCCTTCTCGGTCTTCAGACCGATGATCGAAATAACCGGAGGTCTTTCCCTGGGACAGGTCTGTTCCATAACAGGTCTACAGACGTCTACCATTCAAAACTGGGTCAAAAGAGGCTATGTTCCGCATCCCGACAACAAGAAATACTATGAAAGACATCTTTCCAGGATACTGCTGATATCGGCTTTGCGTGAATGTATGAACATCGAAGAGATCGGCGAGCTGATGGTTCTGATCAACGGCGATACGGATGATGAATCCGACGATATCGTATCCGAATCAAGACTCTACGATTATTTCTGCAAGTCTATCAGGAATCTGGAGACGAAGTATCTAAGCGATGCGTACATCACCGAGACGGTAGAAGCGATCCTGGAAAACGAGAACAGCAGCTGTAAGGACAGACTGCTGCCGGCTTTGAAAGTCATGGTATACGCATTTATCAGCGGAGCTTGTTTAAAGGAGATCAATTTGAATCTAAGCATATTAAGAAAGGAGTAGATGTAAATGAAATTTCTAAACAGATTAATCAATCTGATCATACTTCTATCGATTGCGGCAGTACTGTTCTTCTTTCAGTATCTGCTGAATGTTCCGTTTAACTTCCATTCCTTCGGTTTTATCTTTGAACTAGGCATCCTGCTTGTTTTGCTGGTCTGGCTGTTTGTAAGACTGAGAAAAGGAAAAAACAAGGAAGCTGGCATAGAGCCGATCGTTTATGCGGCTGTTGCAATGGCTGTTGTACTGCTGCTTGGCGCAATCATCGGCGGACCTTATACAGGTGGATTAAAAAACTACAAGAATCAGTCTGTCATTAAGGAAATCGATTTTGAAACGATTCCGGAATTCGATCAGACGCAGGTTCAGCTGGTAGATAAGAATACTGCTCAACAGTTAGGCGACAGAGTATTCGGAACCTTGGGTTCTGATGAAGTATCGCAGTATGCGGTAGGCGACGACTGGGTACAGATCTCGGTCAACGGCACGTTGTATAGAGTCACACCGATCGACTTCGGCAGTTTCCTGAAATACATGGCTACAGGATCTACTCCTGGCTATATCATGGTTGACTGTGAAAGCGGAGATGCCAGACTGGTAAGAACGGAAGGCATGAAGTATATGACAACTGCCTATTTCGGCCATAATCTATACCGTCATTTGTTCTTCAAAGATCCGACGGCCCTGCTTGGAACGGCGAAATTCGAACTGGATGACAGTTATCAGCCATACTGGGTCGTTCCTGTAAACAAGATGACCTGGCTGGACAAGACGGAAGATATCAAGGGCGTGTATGTCGTAGATCCGTTCAACGGCGATGCACAGTACTATGATGTCGATTCTGTTCCTGCCTGGGTCGACAACGTCTATCCTGTTTCTGTTGTCTACAGACAGTTCTCACAAAGCAAGAAATATGAAAACGGTCTGTTCAACTGGTCCAAGAAAGGTGTTGTAGAGTTTACGGATGATTATGCCTATGTGCAGTTCAACAACAACGTCTGGATCTATACCGGTGTTACAAGCGTAGGTAAGGATGAATCCAATGTCGGATTTGCCTACATCGATCTGCGTAACGGCGAGATCTCCTACATTAGAAGAGCTGGTGCGGAAGAGTATTCGGCTCGCAGCAGTGCGGAAGGCGCAGTACAGCAGTATCACTACACGGCCATCTTCCCTAGCATGGTTTCTGTCAAAGGAAGACCGACATACTTCATGGGTCTGGTTGATGGTGCAAATCTGATCAAGAACTATGCGTTTGTCAGCTACGAGAACTATCAGACAGCCGCAACCGGCGCTACGGTTCAGGAAGCCTATGACAACTACCTGAAACTGATCGGTGAAACACAGAAAGATACGGAAACGGAAACGGTCAGCTTTGAAGTCATAGATCTGCAGTCATACGTAAAGGATGGAAATACCCTGATCCTGTATATGAACGAGAAGAAAGAGATCTACTGGTATGACCTCTCTAACGGCGATCTGTCCGCATCTTTCATTGAAATCGGCAATACGATTACCGTAAAGGTAAAAGCGGACAAAGAGATCATCGAGTTTGTTCAGAACCAAGAATAAGCCTTCCTAACAGAAGGCTTTTCTGGTGCTATAATTTGAATGATGAATCTGTTTGGTCTGTTTCGGAACAGAAAGGTCTATGAAGGACCTGTAGTTGACCTGAAAGAAAGATATCGGGTAAGCGAGAGGACAGCTTATGACGGCGTGCCTGCGGTTTATTATGACATTCTAAGGCATTCCGACAAGGAGAAAGTGGGAACAACCGATCTGCGTCTGTCGATTGAAGGCGACATGTACTACTATGGCAATATCGGCTATAACATCCTGCCTTCCTACAGGGGAAACCACTATGCCTATTACGCCTGCAGACTGCTGTTTCTGATTGCCAAGAAGGAATTCGACATGAATGAGCTGATTATAACCTGTTCTCCGGAGAACACGGCTTCCTACAAGACTTTAAAGAAACTCAATGGAGAACTGATCGAACTGGTAAAAGTCCCAAAGAATCATTATCTGTATCTACAGGGAGAAAAAACGAAATACATCTTCCGTTACAGGATCAATCTATAAGAAAATGCCGTTTTAGCGGCATTTTTAGTTCAGTTCGAATGTTTCACCGTTGCAGCGCACTTCATAGCTGTTCCGGTTTTTCAGTTTCTTCTTGATGAAGGGTCTGAGGATGATCAGAATGATGATCAGACCGATGATCAGCTTTGGCAGCCTACGATACATATTATACTTTTCCCAGATCATCGGCATCACGAAGTCGCAGACACTCATGAACACGCTTCCGGAAATGACCAGCAGAATCAGCTTCTTGTTGAAGATCTTGGACCATGGCAGATCCGGAAACAAGATCTTGATGCAGATGCCTACGATTCCCAGCAATAACAATGTCTGCAGGACAAATCCCAGGATCAGACTGCCGATCGGCGCCAGCAGGGTTTTATACAACGCTTCAGCCGCTAAAAGGACCATATTGCCAAGCAGCCATAACGGAAGAAAGAGAACGGCTCTTACCTTGACAGGAATCCTGTAGATCACATTTCTGACATATGCCTTGGCTTTCTGTTTCAGACCCTTTTTCTGCAGAGAATCTTTTGAAAGATCCTTCACAGTTTCCGTGACAGCCTTAGGGTCCTGAGATGTTTCTTCCAGAAGATCCATGGAGGAATCAAAAACGCTTCCTACCAGAACGCTCAAGGATGCAACTCCGGCCGCAATGCCAAGTACGATCTTTTTTCCGCTCTTCTTTTCCATGCCATTATTATAATACTTATCGTTTTTTTCATGAAAGATGTTTATAATAGCACTGTATGCAGAAGCTTAGAGATATCAACGAAGCAATGGTTTATCTGAAAGAAGGAGAAATGCTCACGGAGAACGGGACGAACCGTTTTGTGATGCGCGATGGCAGGATCAGCTGTTATGACAGCGGAACGAGGTTTTCTCTGGATCTGAAAGAATTCAAGGAACTGTATCAGAAAAACAGTTTCTATCTTTACGAAGAAACTGTTCAGATCGATGAGGATAAAGACGAAGCCTATTACCGGTATTACCGCAAGTAATAGGTTTTTTTATCTCTTTTTGAATATCATGCCTAGGATGGCTCCGGAGAGTCCTCCGATAATATGGGTGATCTGGGATACGTTGTCGGCAGCAGTCATGCCATAGAACTCCTGGCCCAGCCAGAGAATGGCAACCAGAATCAATGTGACCGGTATGCCGTTTTCTCTTCCCGTAATGGATGCCAGAAGGATGAAGGCAAAGACCACGCCGCTGGCTCCTAGAAGCATTACATTAGGCTGCAGGATGTTGTGGATGATTCCCGTAACCAGAGCCGTAAACAGAATGACGGTAATCAGCTTATCGTGGTATTTTTCTTCCAGCATCGGTCCCAATAACAGGATGTAAAGCATGTTGGAAACCAGATGGGTCAGATTGACGTGTCCGAATACATGACAGATCAGTCTGATGTAGGTCAAAGGATCCAGAAGGGAAGAATGATACGTCGAAAACAACAGTGCAGTTGACTTATCGTCAGTCAGATAGGACAGGCATAAAGCCAGGATACATATAGCCGCAAAACCGATGGTGATCGGTGCATTCATGTAGATACGGAAGCTGTTTTTTCTCATGTCTCTATTATTGCACAAAAAAATCATAAAGCATAAAATGAGGATATGAATAAGATTAGGACTTCACTGGTGCTGGAAGGCGGCGGTTTACGTGGCGCCTATACGGCCGGCGCACTAACCTGGCTGATCGATCAGGGAATCGAGTTTGATCATGCGTATGGCATTTCTACGGGTGCGATCTGGCTTGCCAACTATCTGATGAAGTCAAAGGAAAACCTCTATGTTTATTCGGTAGAAGGCATTACCGATAAGCGTATCGTAGGCTTAAGACCTCTTCTTCGCTGTGGCAGGATCGTGGACTACGACTTCCTTTTTGAGCACATCATGGTGGAAGAAAGAGGTTTTGACATCGCTCCATTAAAGAACTGCAGGACCAAAGCCTATGTTGGTCTTTATGATCTGGGTATCGGTAAAACGGAGTATCATCCGATACAGGAAATGAGTTTGAAACAGCTGGAAGCTTCGACATCTCTGCCGATTCTGGGGAATATCGTTAGGGAAGACGGAAAAGAGCTGCTGGACGGAGGCATCACGGATATGATTCCAATCGTTCAGTCGATAGAAGACGGATGTAACAGAAATCTGATCATCACCACTAAACCGGCAGACTTTGAGCGTAAGCCGGCAAAAGCGCCGATTGTACAGCTTATGAAGATGAGCTATCCGCAGTGCGAGAATATTTCAAAAGACTACAAGATCAGACATCTCAACTATCAGAAACAGATTTCCATGATCAAAGAACTGGTAGACAAGAAAGAAGCCGTTTATGTTTTCCCTAGCAAGTCTTCCAAGGTGACCAGACTTGTCGGCAGTAAAGAAGAACTGAATGAGCTTTTTGAACTGGGAAGATCCGACATGGAAGCCAGAAAAGAAGAGATTTTTGCTTTGCTGAAAAAGAAATGATGAAGAAACTCTTAAGTATTTTACTGATTGTTCTGCTGGCGGCCTGTACCAAAGAGGATACTGAGCCGGTAAAGGAAGAATGCATCGATCCTGTGAGGGATGTTTTTATTTTTGCCGAGGCAGACAGTTCTCTTCAGGAAAGACTGAAAGAAGCCAATAACGGTTTTGATTACAGGAACTTTCAGTTTGAAATCCTGTTTAAGGATATCTATGATAAGCAGATTACGGATATTAAAGGAAATACCTACGATTTAAGTCAGTATGAAGATATCGTTCTGCAGGTTGTTTCTGTAGATTGTGAACACTGTCACAGACAGATTGAAATGATCGATGTTTTTCTGGATGAGACAGATGCCTTATTTATCCAGTATTTCAATGTCGGTACGGCTTCGGAAATCAAGAGTCTTTATCATGAACTGTATCAGAAGATCCCGGAGGATATCTGTATTGTTGAAAGAGATGAGGATATCAAGAACTACATCAAGGATTATCTGAAACTCGAGAAGTATCCGACTCTGGTCTGTTTCAAGAACGGGAAAGTCAGTTTCTGTGCCGAAGGGGAGACAGATCCTGAGACATTCGTTAAGATCAATCAGATCGGTTTTATAGATCTGATCAAGAGAGAAGATCTTGTGGATGCACAGGGAAGGGATCTGTTAAGCCTAAACCATTCCCTGGAAGATGTTAAGAATTCCTTAAGCATTGAGAACCAGGAAAAGATCACAGAACTGGATCATGACGGATACACGGAAGAGCTGACGTATCAGCTGATCGGCAATCCTTTGGATTTCACTAAGACAGGCGGATCTGCCAGCGAGATCTACTTCAGCGACATCAGTGATTTTAAACCATATGAACAGGAAGAACTGGTTCTGATCTATACCTATCTAAGAGACAACAGCGAGACAGAGAAGGTTGATTTCATCAACGAACTGATCGACTCCAACGATTCCGTGAAATACATCGTGGTTCTGATTGAAGGAGCCGAGTCTTCTTCTGCAGCCTTAAGAAACATGAATACCGTTTTTCACTGTCCTGTCGTTTCCGTTCTGGGATACATGCCGGACGACTTCTTCCGTTTCGGTCTGATCGCTTATCCGACGGCTGTGTTTGTTGAGAAGGGCGTGTTTGCCGGAGCGTATTCCGATATTGAGAATAAAGAAAAATTCAATCAGGCGATTGAAATGTTTCTTGGTGACGGTTCTTTGGCTTATAAGAAAAACAACTAGAGATCAAACGGATGTCTGTCGGTCTCAGAAACGAATCTTAACGGTTCACCGGTTGTCGGGTGATTAAACTCGATCGCATGAGACCACAGGGCGATCTGCTGGCCTGGAACGGCATTAGGATTGTATCGCTGGTCTCCCCACAAAGGATGATTCCGTGATGAGAACTGTACTCTGATCTGATGGGATCTTCCCGTCTGTAACTGTATTCTTACCAAGGCGAGTCCGCCTTTTCTTTTGATTACCGTATAGTCAAGGATGGCAGGCTTTCCTTTCGGATCGACCCGGACCATGTTGGTCTTGACGTCTTTATACAGTAGATCCTCCAGATGTCCGCTGTCAGGAAGATCATCATTCTCGATCACTGCCAGATATTCCTTCTTAAAGACATGGGCACGGATCTGATCGCTTAAACGGGAAGCGGCCTTGGATGTCCTGGCAAAGACACAGACACCTCCGACCGGTCTATCCAAACGGTGCACAAGACCGAGATAGACATCTCCCGGTTTATGGTATTTCTCTTTAATATAGGCCTTCGCCATGCTTAAAAGATCTTCATCCTCGGAAGCATCTTTCTGCATTGGTATATTCACCGGTTTTTCAACTACCAGAAGGTGGTTGTCTTCATAAAGGACTTTCACCTGTACCACCTGGTCGTCTGCCCGCAAGGAAGCACGTATTCGCTGTCTGAAATCGAAATGCCGATCTCATCCGCTTCAACGGTTCCCATGAGGCCTTTTGATTCAACATGCGTTTTTAATGTATTGTACATGACCATTGGCGAATAGCCGGTCGTGTAGGTATTGATGATGAAGAACAGCGGATCGTCGCTTAACAGTTCCAGACAGTTCTCGATCAGAGGATTGATCTTGTCTTCAAAACGGAACAGTTCATTGTCCGGACCTCTGCCGTAGGATGGAGGATCCATGAGGATGCCGTCGTATTTATGACCTCTTCTGATCTCTCTGGCCGTGAATTTCAGTGAATCGTCGACGATAAAACGGATCGTATGATCTTCAAGATGTGACAGTCTCATGTTTTCCTTGGCCCATTCATTGATGCCTTTTGATGCATCGACATGAACGACTTCCAGCGCTCCTGCCTTTGAAGCGACCATCGTTGCAGCTCCCGTATAGGCAAACAGATTCAGTACCTTGGCATCTTTTTTCTTCAATACCATCTCATGGATCAGATCCCAGTTGGCACACTGCTCCGGAAACAGACCGGTATGCTTGAATCCGGTAGGAGAGACCTTAAAAAGCAGATCCCTGTAGCTGACATTCCAGGATTCCGGAAGGGTATGATGAAATTCCCAATGGCCTCCGCCCTTGTTGGAGCGGTGATATTCCGCATCGGCTTTTTCCCACAGTTCCGGTCTGGTTTTAGGCCAGATTGCCATCGGATCAGGTCTTCTTAAAATGATGCCTCTCCAGCTTTCCAGCTTCTCTTTATTGCCCGCATCCAGCAGGATGTAATCTTTGAACTGATCGCTTGTAATCATACCTAAATTTTAGCATGCTTTGTAGTAAAATAAGTATGTGAATATCATTGAGGCAATAGAGAACTACCGCCCCTATAATCTGCAGGAAGAAAAGGACAGAAGGAACATCCTGGACTTTTTAAACAGGTATGAGAATGCGTTTGACCGCAGCAACGAACTGGCTCACATGACTGCTTCCGCCTGGGTCGTAAACAGCACAAGAGACAAGATTCTGATGGCTTATCACAGGATCTACGATTCCTGGGCCTGGCTGGGCGGACACTGTGACGGAGACAGGGACTGTCTGAATGTTGCGTTAAGAGAAGTCAGGGAAGAGAGCGGGGTAAAGAATGTCAGACCGGTATCGGAGGATATCTTTTCCTTGGAGATCCTGACGGTGAATTCCCATATCCGTAGAGGTGAATATGTACCATCTCATCTGCATCTTAACGTGACCTATCTGCTGGAAGCGGATGAAAACGATGTCCTGTCGGTCAATGAAGACGAGAACAGCGGCGTTGCCTGGTTCGGACTGGATGAAGCCCTGCAGATGTCTAATGAGAAATGGTTCAGAGAAAACATCTATGCTAAACTGAATGATAAACTGAGGAGGATCTATGAAATCGATTAAACGTATCGTATTTACCGGAGGACCGTGTTCAGGAAAAACGACTTTTACGTCCCGTGCCCAGCAGGTTTTTGCGGAGAGAGGCTACCGGGTCATCATTGATCACGAATCGGCAACCGATCTGATTTCCGGAGGAATCTCGCCTGCGACATTGAATATGTACGAGTTCCAGAAGTACTGCATCGCTCTTCAGTTAAAGAAAGAAGAGATCTGTTACCGGGCAGCGGAAGAGATGTCCGGAGATAAAGTGCTTATTTTCATCGACAGAGGCATTCTGGATGACATGGCCTATGTCGGCGAGGACGATTTCAGAGAGATCCTGAAAGAATTCAACATGGTTCCAGAAGAGCTCAATGGCCGTTACGACATGGTCGTACATCTGGTTACCAGTGCCAAGGGCAAGGAAGAGGCCTATAACTATGCCACAAATTCTGCCAGATACGAAACGGTAGAACAGGCAAGAGTCATGGATGACCTGGC
This sequence comes from uncultured Solobacterium sp., assembly GCA_964529805.1. GTDB lineage: Bacteria > Bacillota_I > Bacilli_A > Erysipelotrichales > Erysipelotrichaceae > Colivicinus. The sequence goes on from CAZGZT010000018.1 coordinate 31,354, forward strand.
TCTGGATGCCTGGAAGGAGCATCCGAACAGAGTCATCATCGGCAATGAGACGGACTTTGAAGTCAAGATGATCAATGCGGTACAGTCGGTCCTGCAGTATCTGGGCGAAGGAAAACCGGTAGAACGATTCAACAAATATCTGATCGAAGTAAACGATGATGTCATTGAAAAGATGAAACAGGAAGCCAACTATTCTACCTCCCATATCGTACAGCACTACCTCATCAGCAACGACGATTACGAAAGAAGGATCAGAAGAAGAGAGAAAGACGGAGATATCCTTTACAGCTATTCCCAGGCTCACTATCTTTCAACAAACGAACGCATCAAGACCGATCAGGTCCTGACGGAAAGACAGTACAGGGATTATTTCCCTGAGATCGATCCGAAACTGAATATTCTGGATAAGGAACGTCATTCCTTCATCTACAACGATGTCTTCTATAAACTGGACATCTTTGACTTCGACCGCAGCAAGGGCATTCTTTCCATCGACAGTCCTTCAGACGAAAAAGAAGTAACAATGCCGGACTACATCCACGTAATCAAGGACGTGACCGGTGATGTAAACTACAAGAACTACTTTCTGGCAAAATCACAGAAATACTAAGAATGGTTAAATATTCCCAGCTGAATGAAAATCAGAAGACAGCCGTAACCGACGAGTCTGATCACATCCGCATCATTGCCGGAGCAGGATCAGGAAAGACCCGTGTTTTAACCATGCGTATTGCCTATCTGATTGAACAAAAGGGAGTCAAGCCTTATCATATTCTGGCCATTACCTTTACAAACAAGGCTGCCAGAGAAATGAAGAACAGGATCAATGAGATGCTTCAGGATCAGGGAACAGGATGCTGGATCTCGACGATTCACTCTTTGTGTATGCGTATTCTTTCGGAAGACATTGAAGCACTGAACTATCCGAAGAACTTTACCGTTGTGGATGCGGACGATCAGAGGCAGATCCTGAAAGAAGCCTACAAGGAAGTAGGTATCGATAAGAAGGAATATCCGTACGGCAACATTCTGGATTACATTGCCGACAACAAGTATCAGTCCATTACCCCTGAAAAGGCTATGGAATATACCTATGGTGAGACCAGACTTATAAACAAGGCCAAGGTCTACGCCTATTACGACCAGAGGCTGCATCAGCTCTACGCTCTGGACTTCGATGATCTGATCCTGTTTACAACCAGGATGTTTGAACTGTATCCGCAGCTTCTGGAAAAATGGTCAAAGAAGTTCCACTACATCCATGTGGACGAGTTCCAGGATGTCGATAAGGAACAGTACAAGCTGATTAGAATGCTGGCAAAGGTACACAACCATCTTTATGTCGTAGGCGATCCGGATCAGACGATCTTTACCTGGAGAGGTGCGGATATCAACATCATCGTCAACATGGACAAAGATTATCCGGATACCAGAACGATCATTCTGAATCAGAATTACCGTTCCACCAACAACATCCTTTCCGGAGCAAACAGCGTCATTAAGCACAACAAAGCCAGAGTAGAAAAAGAACTCTTCTCCAAGAACGGAGAGGGCAGCAGGATCATTCATAAGACCTGCATGTCTGAGCTTGCGGAAGCCAACTATGTGGTAAGTCAGATCATCAAGCTTCACCACGACGGATACAACTACAGGGACATTGCTGTACTTTACAGAGCCAACTATCTGTCCAGAGAAATAGAAAAAGTGCTGATTGAGAACCATATCAGTTATGTGATCTACGGCGGCCTGCGTTTCTATGAACGCATGGAAGTCAAGGATATCCTGTCTTACCTAAGAATGATCACCAGAGCGGATGATCTGGCCTTTATCCGTATCATCAATACACCTAGAAGAGGGATAGGGCAAAAGACACTGGATGCCATACAGGCCATGGCGATCGAAAAAGGCATCAGCATGTACGAGGTCATCAGACAGGGTCTGTATCCTAAAAACAAGGATACTTTTGACCAGTTTGTTAAGATGGTAGAGAAGTGGCGTGAAGACGTGAAGACGATGGATCTGGAACTGCTTCTGCAGGAAGTCTTGGATGATTCCGGATACAGAGCCATGCTGGAAAAAGACAGCGAAACGGAACGCCTGGAAAACATCAAATCTCTTTTGGATGATATTAAGCAGTACTCCATCGATTATCCGGATTCCTCTCTGGATGACTATCTGCAGATGATTGCCTTATATACTGACAGGGCTTCAGAAGATGTCAGCGATGCCCTGAGCCTTTGTACCGTTCATTCCGCAAAAGGTCTGGAATTCGAAGCGGTCTTTGTAATCGGTCTGTCAGAAGGCATCTTCCCGTCAGAAAAAACGATGCTGGAAGGGCAGAAGGGAATCGAAGAAGAAAGAAGACTGGCCTATGTCGCCTATACCAGAGCCAAGAAACTGCTGTATCTGACTGAAACAAACAGTTTCTCTTACGTCATCCAGTCTGCCAAGCTTCCTTCCAGATTCATCAATGAAATAGACGGAGATTACATCGATCATGTCGACGAAAAACCGAAACCTGGCCGATCTCTGATCTTTGATGAAGACATTGTTCAGGATCGAAGAAAAGACAAGCCGGAAGAAACGATCTACCGCAACGGTGACATCGTGATTCATAAGATCTATGGAGAAGGCATCGTCGTAGGCATCGATTCCGGTGTACTGCAGATCGCCTTTGCCCACCCGCACGGTGTCAAAAAGATCCTGGCGTCACATCCGTCGATCCGTAAGAAAAACAAGAACGATTACAGTTAAAAAGCAGCTAGGCTGCTTTTTTGAATTCTATTTCTTCCAGTTTAACAATTCCATCCAGATTGGACAGACGGTAAGCCCTACTGTCATGGGCAAACAGATCGATCAGAACATCCGCTTCATGAGTATATGAATTCAGAATATCTTTCAGATACTCGGATGTATTGTCATAATTGTACAGGGAATACAGTTCAAAGACCGTAATGAACTTTTCCTGATCCGTGTGCCTTCCATCAAAGTCGTAGAAGACCGTATCGGCATAATTCTTGAAATAATAGGAAATGTCTTCGTCAGAGAAAAGATGACGGATAAATCCGTAGTTGTCTTCCTGAGAAAGCGAGACAAGAACAGCCTTACAGTAGACGACAACATCAAGATCCAGCATCGCCATATCCAGATCACTAGGCTTGAAGTCAATCATCTTTCTAAGTTTCATATTAGGAACCAGCATACAAATATATTATAATATTTGAGAGGTATTATTTATGAAAAAAGTTTGTGTTTTACTGTTATGTTTACTGATGCTTGCATCTTGCACCAAGAAACCGGAACAGGATCCCGTAGCCGTCGATAATGGCAAGAAGTACATCGAGTTGATCGAGGATTATGAAGTCAGAAAAAAGAATATCGAGAATCATGATGATGATCCTGATTTTGATCTGTTTCTTGATAAAGTTTTCGTTGAAGCGATGGAGTCCGATTTCATGACGATGCATTTCAATGTCGTAGACTATAAGAAATACGGAATTGAAAAGCCTCCTGTTGACCTGGGAGAACTAAAATATGGCTTTGATGAAGAAAACTATACATACATGGAAGATCAGCTGAATGAACTGCAGAGTTTTGACTACAACAGTCTTTCCTACCGTCAGCAGTATGATTACGAAGCGCTGGAATACTCCCTTTATGAGACGCTTGCGAGTCTGTGTTATTATCAGTATTCTTATCAGTTTGATTCCGGAAGAAACCTGGCGGATAATATCATCAGCAATTTCACTGACTATACTTTTTATGATGAAGAGTCATTAGATGACTATATTACCTGTCTGGCAGATTTCGACCGTTATTTCGATGACGCCCTGGAATATACCAAAGCACAGTATAAAGCCGGTTATAAAATGATGGATGAATGGGTCGATTATACTATTGAAGTCTGTGATGATGTTCTGAATAAGACTGAAGACAATGAATTCATCGTCTCTTTTGATCGAAGACTGGATACGCTAGATTTTGTTTCCGACAGTGCAAAACAGGAATACAAAGAGAAAAACAAGGAAATCGTTCTGAATGAAGTTCTGCCTTCTTATGAGAAGCTAAGAACAGAAATAGAAAAGTATCGCAGCAAGAAAGACATGGATACCTTCCTGGCAGGAAAACTGAATAAAGATTATGCCAAGCTGGGATATTATCTGAACGGTTCCAGCAACAGGAATCTGGATGAAGTATTCCAGGAACTGCAGGATAACATGTCGCTGCTGGAAGCGCAGCTTTTAACCTGCCTGTACGATGAAGACATGTACAACGAATTCATTAAAGCATATTCAGATTCTTCCGGCGTCTTTTCCTTGACCGGAAAAGACAGTTTAGAGTTTTTGCGTCAAAACCTGAATTCCTACTATCCTGATTTAGGAGAAGTATCATATACCGTTGATGAACTGGATCCGGATACGGCATCAGATGGAGTCGTTGCTTATTACTGGCCTTCACCGATTGACAACAGCAATCAGAATATCATCCGTACCAATCCAAACAGCATGGAAGAAGGAACAGGTACCTATAATACATTGTCACATGAAGGCTTCCCTGGCCATCTTTATCAGCACGTTTTCTACAGCCGTACCAATCCTCATAATTTCCATAGCGCAATCGGCTTTATGGGCTATACCGAAGGATGGGCAGTTAACGCTTCGATGTATGCGTTTATGTTCAGCGGGTTAAGTAACGAGGTTGTGTCAAATGCATTGTTTTACCTCGAAGACTACTATTTCCTGATGTATTCAATCATCGATATGGGAATGAATCTTTATGACTGGAGTAGAAAAGATGTCTATGAATTCTTCAAAAACGAGTATGTGATTCTGGATTTATTCGGTATTGATGAGGATTATACGAATATAATTATTGACTATATCGTTGAACGTCAGGGTGTCTTTATCCCGTATGGAGTAGGCTTGTCCAACTTCATGACCATGTGTCAGAACACGCAGACAGCCTTGGGAGACAAGTTCGACTATGTCAGCTACCACGAAACGCTGATGAAAAACGGACCGCTTCCGTTCAACATTCTGCAGGGTGCGGTAGATGAATACATCGCTTCGAAATAAAAGACAAAGGATATCAGAGATGATATCCTTTTTTATTCTTCTACCCAGACCCGTTTTTCGTATGTTTTGCCTTCGTGATGAATGATCTTATATTCGGGGTCATGGTAGATCGTCTGATATTGTGCATTGTGATGAATGTATTCTGTCTGATAGGCCTGACAGTAAGGCTCACCGTAATAGATCGTCTTGTTGTGCCAGGCGTTGCAGTTTTCGTCTTCTTCGATATGCTGCATTACCGCCTCCAGTGTTCCGGATACCTTGCCGCAGTTGCATTCGTATCCGCTGTAGCTGTCCTGACCGTAAACGCTGCAGTAGGTATCTTCCTCATCCCAGGCATCTTTTATTAATACCGTTTCCGTCCATCCTTCCTTGATTAGAACAGTTTCATCCCAACCCGGTTCATTCATGGTCACGGTTTCCCAGTGACCTTTCTTTTCTTTGCTTGATTGAGTTTCTTTTTCCTCAAACACTTTTTCAGGTTCTTCTGTTTGATTCATGTTTTCACTTGGAATGGGATCCTTTGTCTGTTCGGACTGTTGAGATACAATATCTGTTTTGTTTCTTGATTGTTTCTGATAGAAGAATAAAGATAATGTAATGCAAATGAATAGAAAAATAAGTAGTACAGTTCTTCGTTTCATCGTTACCCCTGTATTCCTGTATCAGGAAGAATGATTGCGATATTGGTACGGTAGTTTTCGATCCTTTCCAGAGAATGGTCAGATCCAACATTGACCGTGTACGGTTTTTTATCGATGTAATAGCCTTTTGGTGCAGCGATTTCCGTAAAGGTGATATCGGTATTCTCCGGCTGTCTTGTAAGAATAATGGCTCCTTTAGAAATGACATATTCCTGTATTTCTTCATCTAAATCTGTCTTTCCGTAGTAAGTCCCTTCTTCCAGAGAGGCTGTAGAGAAAATGTGCCTGCCTGTTTTATTGTCTTCTTTAGATTCAAAAACCTGCATGTTTTTCATCTGCGAATCATCTGAGAGATAGAAATGGAAAGGTTCTTCTTTCTCCACATAGATTCCTCCGGTAATGTAAGTACCAAGATCAATTTCACACAAAGAACCGTCACTTCTGATCCTTTTCGTTTTAACATGAAACAGGGCTCCATTCAGTTTGATATCCTTTTTCTTATTGGTCTTATAGAGAACCATTTCTGCCCGATAAAGCCTTTCAATATGGACCGTCTGTTCCGTATCATTCAGATCTTTATGCGATGCAACAAGGTTCAGCTGTTCCTCATCATCTTCAAGATATAGTTCCTCAAATACGACAAAGTCATGATTGTCATAGCCTTCCAGATCGATCAGAAAATCGATGGATATACTGCCATGTGTATTCACGGGAATGAATTCCAGTTCCGTTATCTGCAGTTCTTCTTCCGTTCCTTTGTCGATCAACTGACCTTTCAGATGATATCTTCTACCAGGATATAGCCATTCATAGTTGACGGTATCTTTGATTTGAGTCAGACCATCTGCGACATGTGTCTTATCTGTTGTATCTCCAAAAGAAGCTGAAGTATGGATCGCAATGATTCCGTTAATGATCTCGTATTCCTTTCTTTCCTCGTTTGGAACGATCTCAATATCTTCAACATAGGCATAGATACTGTCATCAGGTGTTTTCTTTTCGTGTATGGTGTACTGTTTCCCGCAAGTGAGGCCTTTGATGACTTTTGGTTCGTTTTCCGTGACCCAGGAGAATACGGTTGTGCCATCCTCATCGATGATTTCCATTTCAGCAC
>CAZGZT010000019.1:0-37168 GCA_964529805.1 uncultured Solobacterium sp.
CTGCACTGGCACCGATCACTGCACCGATGGAAGCAAGCTCGTCTTCCATCTGCATGTACGTTCCATCCACCTGAGGAAGCAGTTCGCTGCAAAGTTCCGCAATCTCCGTTGCCGGCGTGATCGGATAACCCGCAAAGAAACGCATTCCCGAAGCGATCGCCGCTCTGGCGCAGGCCTCGTTTCCTGTTATGATCTTATAGTTGTCCATTTTCACCTACCATCAGGATCGCAAAGTCCGGACAGTGGAATTCGCACTGTCTGCACCCGATACATTCTTCCCTTTCCGTAACATAAGCCTTGCTGTCTTCATCGATCAGAAGGATCTTCTTCGGACAAAGAGCCACGCAGATTCCGCAGCCCTTACAAAGCCGTCTGTCAATGGATACTATTCCTTTGATTATTTCGCTCATCTTCGATTTTCTCCAATACAATTATATGATATCCGGACACAAAATAGAGTCGATATTAATAAAACAGAAGCATATAACGGCTTCTGTTTCTGAATATCAGACAAAATATGAATCAATATTATTTCAGCAGGATACAGGCGAATACAACGACTGTCTCATCGCTATGGTTTGCGATGCCGTGACTGTGGCCGTCTTCACAGATTGTTACATCACCCTCGTGCAGCTGTATTTCCTGATCGTCATCCTGATAGACAGGATTTCCTTTAACGACGTAGAAATACTCCTGTTCGTTCTCGTGCACATGAACACCGATACCGCAGCCCGGCTCCAGGGTGAGTGTACCAAACATTCTTGATTTACCCATCAACTCGTCTTTCTCGAACAGATTCGTAATTACCACCTGTCCGTCACCGCCACGCATGTGTTCTCTGATTTCATTTGAACAATCCGATCCTCTTTTTACCATACAGATACCTCCGAGTTCATTATAACGCAGCCCGGCAGATGTTTTATAATAGAGACATGATAAAGAGCAATAATGTCAAAGTACTATACGATAAGGATGTTGTATTGAAAAGCAGGGAACTGATACGCTCGCTTGGCGAGAGATATCTGATCGTCTGCGGAAAAAACAGCGCCAGGCTTTCCGGTGCATTGGATGATGTGCTTAGTGTCATCGGCGATAAGGAATATGTCATATATGACAGGATCAGGGAGAATCCCGAAGTCGCTTCTGTTCTTGAAGCCGCAAAGCTGCTGGATGATTCAACCTGTGTAATTGGGATCGGCGGAGGTTCGCCGCTTGATGCCGCAAAGGTCATAGCCTGTCTGAAACATAATCCGGCAGAAACAGAAGAAGAACTGTACGGCCAGAAATGGGAAAACAAAAGGCTGCCGCTTATTCTGATTGGAACAACGGCAGGAACCGGAAGCGAAGTAACTAAAGTATCAGTCTTGAGCAGAGCCAACGGCCGCAAGAACAGCATTCATAACGATCTGTTCTATGCGGACTATGCCCTCTGTGATCCGAAGTACACTTTCTCAATGCCTGATAGAACCAGAGCATCTACGGCTGTCGATGCATTGACTCACTGCAATGAAAGCTACTTCTCCAACAAGGCGACCGATGAATCCAGAAACTATGCTCTGCAGGGAATCAAACTGCTTCTATCAGGCATCGGACAATTAAACAACATCAACGAAAAGGCATGTGACGATCTATATCAGGGATCCCTGTACGGAGGACTGGCCATCGATGTTACAGGTACGGTCTTTGCGCACAATGTCGGCTATTATTTCACGGAGAATTACCATCTTCCTCACGGTTTTGCGTGTACGCTTTTCCAGGAAGATCTTTTTGATTTTGAACTACAGAACAACAAAGAATACACCGAGAAATTCTTCAGCAGGATCGGAATGAAACAGGAAGAATACATTGGATTGATCAACTCGCTTCTACCTGAAACTGATATTGTTATGGATGAAGAAACGCTTGAAGAGATACTCCCGCGCTGGGAAAACAACGGCAGCGTAAAGAACACTTTGGGTAAGATGACTGTTGAAGATGTTGAAAGAATACTAAGAAAGAAATTCATAAAGAACCGGTAGATTATCCGGCGAATGGAATCGATTTATAAACATTATCTTTTTATACATGTTATAATTACCACCGGTTAGAATAGTTATTTAATGGGGAAGATGCATATGAAAGAAAAGAAAAATAGAACATTGGAAATTCACCGTAATGAAGAAGGAAAAAGAGTTCTTACGGGTAAAGAATGGCTGTTTGTCGTAATCGTCGGACTGGCCGGTCAGCTGATCTGGTGCGTAGAAAACACCTGGTATCCGAACTTCGTTTATACCAAAATCGCTCCGGATGCTTCGATCATTTCCTGGATGGTTGCCTTAAGTGCTTTGGCCAGCACATTTGGATGCTTTGTCTGGGGAACCTTAGGCGACAGACTGGCGAAGAGAAGACCGCAGATGCTGATCGGCTATGCCGCATGGGGCATTACGGTTGTTCTGTTCGGTCTGACGGAATATGTGAATCATTCCAACATGGCAGCGCTGACGGCTCTGGTCGTCTTTGCCGACTGTGTCATGAGTTTTATCGGTGCGATGGCCAACGACTCCGGATTCATCGCCTGGACGACGGATATTACGGAAGAAGGCAACCGTGGCAAGATGGGTGCGGTCGTAGCCGTTCTGCCGGTAGCCGGAACGATACTGGGAGGTCTGCTGTTTGGCAAGATCATCGAAAAGATCGACTACTTCAAGTTCTTTATCGTACTGGGTGTCTTCCTGGTTCTGATGAGCATTGCCGTTCATTTCATGGTCAAGGATGCACCGGATCTGGTTCCTAACAAGGATCCGAAGGGATTCTGGCATCAGGTCTTTTCCGTCTTTGATTTCTCCCTGTTAAAGAAAAACAAACTGATGAAAGACATCTGCATCATCTTTGCGGTATACTTCATCGGTTTCCAGATGTATTTCTCGCATCTGACAAACTTCCTGGTATACACACAGGGCTATTCTACAGGCAACGCCGGACTGGTTCTGGGTCTGCCTTTGATTGCGGCCCTGCCGTTTACTTTCCTGTGCTCCAGATATCTGGATAACGGCAAGTTCTATAACATCATGTACATTTCCGTTGCGGTAACCGTTGCCGGTCTGCTGATCGTCTGGATCCCGAACACGATCCTGACCTGTTTAGGCATCTTTCTGTTTGGTACAGGATACATGTGCATCTATCAGGCGCTCATGGTCATGCTGAAGAACTCCATGCCTGCCAGCATGCACGGCCAGTCCGAGGGCATCAGACAGGTGTTCTACGTCGTCATTCCGATGTGCATCGGTACACCGATCGGTTCTTTCCTGATCAAGCATTTCGGCTTTGCGATGCGCAACGAATACGGAGTTGCAGGCTATTCGGCCAACTGGATCACTTTCATCGTAGCGGCTGCATGGATGCCTCTGGTACTGATTCCGATCAGAAAAGCAAAGAAGGATTACCTGGAATATTTAAGCAGCAAAGAAAACAATGAATAACAAGCAGATCCGCAAAGGGCTGAAACGCCATATATTCGTCTATCACTTTTTAAGGATCCTGATCGGATGGCTGATCATGGCGATCTGCAACTTTTCATATATACCATACAGAATCAAAGACAAGCCTGTCCTGATCCTTTCGAATCACAATTCCGATTTTGATCCGCTTCTCATGGTCATAAGCCTGAAGAAGCATTTCAAGTTTGTCGCTTCTGCCAACATCATGTCCGGACCGGTAGGAAAGATCATCAAGTTCCTGGTCGGTCCGATCCCCAGAGGCAAAGGAGCCAGTGCAGATCAGACCGTTCAGCTGATCATCGACAACCTGAATGCCGGGATCGATGTTGCGATGTTTCCGGAAGGAAACAAGTCCTGGGACGGTTCTACCAACTTCATCTCCAGAAGAACGGCAGAGATCTTTAAACAGGCCAGGTGCGGCCTGGTTACTTACCGTTTTGACGGAGGGTATCTGCGTTCGCCGAGATGGTCAAGATATTCCCGCAAAGGAAAACTTATCGGCCAGGTTGTCGGCGAATATCCTTATGAGCAGCTGAAAGATCTCAGCGTCGATGAGATCTACGATATCATCATCAGAGATATGCAGGCGGATGCTTTTCAGTATCAGGATGCACATCATCTGAAATACACAGGCAAGGCTCTGGCGGAAGGCATTGAAAACCTGACTTATATCTGCCCGGTCTGTCACAGATTCGATACCGTTCATGCGAAGGGCGATGAATTCTGGTGCGACTGCGGAATGAAGGCCGTCTATGATGAATACGGCTACCTCCACGGAGATAAGATCAAGGAATACAATACGACCGTGAAATGGAACAGGTTCCAGAAACGGTGGCTGATCAAGAACAAGAACAGACTGAAAAGACAGACCAGGAAATTCATATCTCACGACGAGAATCTGCGTCTGTATCAGATCATCAACAACGAAAGAGTCCTGCTCAAAGATGATCTGTCGGCAAGTCTGTACGGTGACCGATTGTGTATCAGCAATGACAGCGGATTTGAGATGACTTTCAGATGGATGGATATTTCCAAGATCGGCATGTTCCGTAACAACGCCCTGTATCTGACCTATGGCGATAAACGTTATGAACTGTTTAGACCTAATGGGTTCCCTCTGATCAAGTATTTCTCCTTATGGAGAGTACTTACGGATAAGAATCTGGTATAGAGCAGCAAGCATATAAGATGATAACAGTAAAGCCTCTCGATAAGGCTTTTTGAAAATATGGAACCTTTATAAGAAAGAAGTGAACACATGAACAAGACAGTACAGGATTACATCAACGAGCACCGTGAAGAAATGATCGCTTCGCTTAAGGAACTGATTGAATCGCCAAGTGCCGACGGGCAGGATACGAAAGCGCAGGAGATCGTAAAGAGGGAACTTGAGAAGCTCGGTTTCAAGACGAAGTCTTTCCGCATGGACGACAGAGCGAAGAACTGTCCGGACTATTGTCAACCGGATATCGTTTATGCCGACGGAGCCTATAACCTTGCGGGCATTAGAAAAGGAAACAAATTCGGAAGATCTCTGATGATTTTCGCTCACATCGATACGGAAAGCGAGAACTATTTTGGAACGTTTGATGATCCGTATTCTGCGGAAGAAAAAGACGGAAAGATCTACGGCCTTGGTGCTGCCGACGACAAGGGCGGCATAGCCATGATGCTGGAAGGACTGAAAGCCGCTCTGGCCATAAAAGGAGATCTTGGTTATGATGTAACGGCACTGTCTATCCTGGGAAAACACGGCGGGGCTTTCGGAACATTGAGCGCAATGATAAAGGGTTATAGAGGAGATGATTCCCTTTACATCCATCCGGCTGAAACAGGACACGGATTTCAGGAAATCAAAAACATCTCTCTTGGCATACTGGATATGAAATTGACGGTACTGGGGAAGCCGGGCGTTCTGCATGATGATCTTTCTGAAGGAGTAAATGCGAATCTGATCATGGCCGATGCCGTAAAAATACTGGAAGATTACGGCAGAAAGAAAAGAGAGGAATGCGTTTTCGACTTCGGTTCATTCAAAGGACTGCCGTCATTCATTCTGAATATCGGCAGCATTTCTTCTCAGGACGGGTATGGAAACGTCTGCGAGAAAGCGGAATGTCTGTTCCGCTGCCGCTTTTTCATGCCCCTTACGACAGATAGCGTCTTTAATGAAATCAAATCTTTTCTGGAAGAAAAACTGGAAGGGGAATGGCTGCTGGAAAAAGGACAAAGCAAGGCGGAACCGGCCATGGTTGAAAACGAAGATACGTTCGTCCGTTTCATCGAAAGATCCATCGGCAGCGTTGAAGGACAACAGGAATTCATCCATCAGTATCACGGAGGAAGTGACATCCGTTTCCCGATTCTTTACGGAAACAGCCGCTGCGTGGGCATAGGTCCGTATTGTGAGCTGCCTAAACAGGGAAGCGGAGAAAAGGAATGGATCGACATCGACGATTATCTGAAGGGAATAGCGATCCTGACGACCATACTGCTTGATTACGGGAAGCAGGATACAGACTCTATCTAACAGGACAGCAAAGATGGTATCATTGAATTAACAGAATATTGAACAATCATTGTATATTTCATTTTAAGAGGAGAATTATATGAACGACTATAAACTGAGTGACAAGCTGAAATACTGGCTGGATAAACAGCTTTCCAAAGGCACTGCCAGCATCATCAAGCTGCTTTCCATCTGCGTCCTTTCCATCGTCATATTTGTTTCGGTAGTAATCGTGCTGTTCAAGCTTAGAGACGGATTCCTTGAAGCCTTTTGGGATTCTCTGGCGACGATCGTCAACGCCTGGATGCCTTCCAGTGAGGATGGTGAGGCTGGTTACATTGTTCTGAATACGATCACGGCTATCGTTGGACTGTTCTTTACCAGTATTCTGATCGGTGTCATCAGCAGCGGCATTGAAGCGAAGCTCGACAGCATCCGCAACGGCAATTCAATCGTTATCGAGAAGGATCATACCGTCATTCTGGGATATACGCTAGGCGAACACGGCCTGCTGAACCAGCTGATCATCGCTACGGGCGACAAGAAGAGATGTATCGTCATCTATACCGACATCGAAAAGTCGGAGATCGAACAGGATCTGCACAACAATGTCGATATTCCGAAGAACATCGAAGTCATCTGCAGACACGGCGACATCACCAACATCAACGACCTCAGATACTGTTCCATCGACAAGGCCAGAGTCATCATCATCAATGCATTGAACGATAACATCAGAATCAAGGCTCTGCTGGCAGTATCGATGCTGAAAAAGGAATATCCAGAATGCAACGCCAACATCGTTGCCTGCGTCAGCGACGAGCAGCATCTGCTTCCGCGCAACAAGACCGACAACAAGAACATCATCATGCTGAAGACAGACGACATCATGGCGAAGATGATTGCCCATACGGCCACCGAACCGGGTCTGTCCGTTGCCTTTAAGGAACTGCTGAACTTCGAAGGAAACGAACTGTATTTCGAAAAGGATGAACGATTCTACGGCAAGTCCGTTTTTGAACTTGCAAACTATATCGACAAGGCTACTCTGATGGGTGTAAAACACAATGACAAGATCGTTCTGAATCCTGATAGAGACGTAGTCGTACAGGAAGGCGATGAAGTGCTGCTGTTTGAAGAAGACGAACAGACATATGAAGTCAGAGACATCGAGCTCAAGAACATCACCGACAGAGATTTCAAGGATACCGAAAAGGAACCGAAGGGTACGCTGTACATCTTTGGCAACAACATTCTTCTGGAAACCATCATCAGAGAGCTTCCTTCCGACATCACTGATATCGTACTTGTTCAGCACGGTGAAGACCAGCCGGCTTACAGCAAGGATCTGCTTAAAAAGGAACATATCTCTCTATTCAAAGGAAACTATCAGAGGAACCTGAGCAAGATCGCTGCCGATGCCAGTCATATCGTCATCCTGGCCGACAGAACCATCGACGAGGAAGATTCCGATATCAACAACATCCTTCTGCTTCTGAAACTGATGAATCTCAAGGAAGTCAACGACTATACATACAACGTCACGATAGAGCTGAACATGGAGAACTCCTACAATGTCGCGATGAAGGACGACGAGATCGACTACATCGTCAGTTCCAACATCGCCTCACTGGTACTTGCTCAGATGTCGGAGAACACGGAACTGGAGGGGGTCTTCGAAGAGCTTCTTTCCAACAAAGGAAACGAGCTTTATTCAAAGCCTCTGAAGCCTTTCAATCTTTCAGTGAAGCACGACTATTCGTTTGGCGCACTGAAACAGATCGCTCTGACTTATGGCTATACGCTGATCGGATATTCTCATAACGATGAGATGAATCTTAACGTTAATCTTGAAGATAGAATTACATTCAACAAGAACGACCGTCTGATCGTGCTGGGAAAAGAATAAAAAGAATTAAAAATGTTTTCAAAGAAAAAGCCCTTATGACAAGGGCTTTTTAAATGATTAATAATTAGGTTTAACCGTTATGGAACAAGTATGAACTGATCTCCTGCCTGTGACAGACAGATATCGGTCTTCAGAACAAGCGTATTCTTGTCTTTCTTTTCGAACTCGATCGTCTCGACATCAGCACCCGCAAATCCTTCCAGCAGATGTGCGTCTTCTACATGACATACATAACCTTTGTCGGTCTCTTCAAACCATCCGTAGATCTCGGCCATGCCGGAGAACAGATTCTCGGTAAAGACAAATGAATCCCTGTCGGCTGAATAGAATTCAATCATCGGCAGATACTGATCATCGCACATGTCTGAAGGTTCGTGCTTATACTTGGCATAGTCTCCGTCATAGTTCGGATTCTTGCTGGAGAACACATCTCCTGCCGCAGAGATTGGGAAGTCCTGTTCCAGAACAAGGGTGTTCTTGTCTTCGATCTTCAGGAATCTCTCTCCAACCATCCGCTCAGGGAACGGGTATTCCTTGGAAGCCGCTGTAATAACAATATAACCGTCTTCTTCCTTGAAGGTTGCCTGGAACTCATTGACGCTACCATCGTTTCTGTCCTGGAAGATGATCAAGTCTTTACCGACCAGTTCAACCATCGATACTCTCTCTGATTTCTGGTTGGTATTGTAGAAGACAAAATAGCTTCCTTCCTGGGTATTGAAGACATGCGATATATCGGAATGCGGCGTTGTGCTGGTATCGATGCCGCTTCCTTTTACCTCTGTCGTAGAGAAAATATCATCCATCTTTGAACCCGCAAGCGTTGTCTTAAGAATCAGCGTTTCTTCATCCTTGATTTCAAAAAGAATCTGCGTGAAATTTCCGACACCGCTGCTCTCGACCTCGGCTGTACAGACATCTTCCTTCACCGACCACGTACCGGTAATCTCGTAGTATCCGTCATAGAAGTTGTCCTTCATCACAAAGGAACCGTCTTTGCCGAACCAGATCTTGGAGTGTTCCAGATTATCGAATTCATCGACTGTATTGAAATAAGTCTTTCCTGCAATCGCAGGTGTTTCCTGCGCGTTTTCTTTCGGGCCGCAGGCGCAAAGCAGAAATACAAACAGTAAACAGATCAGTTTTTTCATGTTCATTTCCTCCTTCTGTTACTTTAAGTATAGATTATTTTGTCCGATTGTGCGATGAAACGGGTATCGGAGAAAATTACCGAGGACGTTTATCAGGCCTGCGGAAAGAGGTTCTATGAGCTGCCGATCAAGGCTGAAGACATAGCGATGGCTGACAAGACAATAAAGTGAAGATCAAAGGATGTGAAAGCATCCTTTTTCTTTACGAAGCTGTTTTATAATAAATACGTATGGAAAACGATAAGAAAACAATCTGGGAGGTTCTGGGAATCGAACCGACAAAAAACGAAAAAGAAATCACCTCGGCTTACCGCGAAAGACTTTCCGCTACCAACCCCGAAGACAAGCCGGAAGAGTTTAAGGAACTCAGAACGGCTTATGAAGAGGCTTTGGAATATGCGAAGCTGCCGGATGAGCTGCAGGGAGAAAACAAAGATGTCGACGAATGGCTGAAGCAGCTGCAGGACATTTATGACGACTTCTCGAAACGAAGAGAAGTGGACTGCTGGGAGGAACTGTTCTCGAAAGAGATCTGCGAAAGCGTATCGGGACACATGCGGATTGAAGAAGAACTGCTGCATTTTCTGATGGATCATTATTTCATCGGTCACGACGTCTGGCTGTGCATGGACAGACATTTCTCTTTTCTGGAAAGAAAAGAAGAGCTTTATGAAAGATACCCGCGCGAATTCATCGATCGCATTATCGTAAACGGTACCCTGTATCAGGACATCCTGCCGATGATGCTGTTTGTTCCGGGGAAAGACGCGGAAGAGTGCGGCAGATATCTGGATACCTACCTGGACATCAGGATGGAGGAAGACTGCAGGGATAAGATCGGAGCGCTGGAAGGCATGAAAGAAAGCCATCCGTATGGAGATGCCCTGATCTGCAGCTGGAAGACCCGATTTGAAGATCCGAAATATCTTGAAAAACTTGAGAAGATAGCGGAACGGTATGAGGATGATCTCAATATCGCCATGATGCTGGGAAGGACGTACTACGGCATCGGTGAATACGAAAAGGCGGAAGCTCTGTGCGAGAAGCAGATGGAACAGCACAAAGACAAGGCGATCCTGCGCAATCTGTATGCCGACGTTCTGGAAGCGCAGGAAAAATACGATGAAGCTATGACGCAGATCAACGCCATGATGTCGATGGCCGACGGAGACAACAGAAGACTGTCTGAACTGAACGAGAGAAGAAAGAAGATCAATCCTTTCATCATCTCCCGCAAGAAAGAGATCCTGAAAGAAAATCCTAACGATACGCAAGCCAAGATCGATCTGTTCTGGGCGTATCTGGAAAACGAGAGAAACGAAGAAGCCAAGGAGCTGTTTGATACGGTTGAAAAGGAAAAGACGCCTGCTTTTGATTACTACAACATGATGGCGACGCTGACCTATGATTCCAAGGATTATGAAAAGGGAATCGAAGCGTTGGAGAGGCTGATCGAAGCGATCGACGAGCTTCCTGAAGACAGCGAAAAAAACATCAGCCGCAAGAAGAGAAAAGGCGAAATGTACGGAAGAATGGCGTACTTCTATCAGATGCTGGGGAATGAAGACGCCTCAATGAAAGCGAACGAAAAAGCGCTTGAGGTATCCGAAAACAAGACGGAAACGCTGGTATCCATGACGCAGATGTCGTTCATGAAAGAGGACTACGAGAAGGCGCAGGAATATGCCGAGAGACTGATCAGAGAGAAACCGGATTCCGTTTACGGGCATAATCTGCTTGCCTATGCGTATTTCTACCGTCATAACGATCAGGAAGCCTACAATACGATCAGCAGAGCGATCGAGATGGACGGTTCCGATCTGGGATTCTTTATTCTGAAAACGAGGATACTGATCCGTAACGATGCGTTTGAGGAAGCGGAAGACATCATCGAATATTTGGATTCCTGCGGGTTGCAGGAGAACGCTTCCGTCCTTTACGTCAAGGGTCTGCTTCATGAACGAAGAGACAACGACAAGGAAAAGGCGAAGGAATGCTTCAATCAGGCGCTTCAGAACATGGAGGGTCTGGAAAACAACTACGAATTTACCGATGATCTGTATTACCGCATCCTGTGCATTGAAGGGGAATCTCTGGATGGAAACGTGAAAGAAGACCGCGACAAGATGATGGAACTCTGTGAAAAGGGACTGTCCTGCCGTCCTTCGAACAAGGATCTTCTGGAATACAAGGGATGGCTTCTGATGAAAGCCAGGGATTATGAGGAATCGCTGAAGATCTATCTCGATCTGGAAAAGGACGAGAATCATACGGGCTATATCGATTCCCAGATCGGATATCTGTATTATCAGGATCTGGAACACAAGGCAAAGGAGAGCCGGGATCATTATCTGAAGGCTCTGGAAAAGGGATACGATTCCGGTGCGCATTTCTATATCGGCATGTGCGAGATGTTTATGGGTCATCTGGATGAAGCGGAACATCAGTTCCTTGTTCTGAAAGAGAAAGAGCCGAATACGATAGATCCTTATCTGCGGCTAAGCAGCATCTATGAGATGAAAGACGATCTGGATAAGGCGCTGGACAACGTGAACAGTCTTCTTGAGATCGTCAAGGACCGTAAGGACGATGTATCGCGTTATTATCTTAAAAAGGTTCAGATCCTGCGCAGAAGAAGAGAACCGGAAGCTGCGATCGAAGTACTGAAGCAGATCGCCAAGAAATACAAGTATCCTGCGAAAAAAAGGATCTTCGATATTTACATGCAGTTTGGCATGTACAAGGAAGCGGAGAAAGAAATCTGGGGATGGAAATGGGACGGCGATTACTACGATGCCCTGACCTCCCTCAGCATCATGAAAGGCAACTTCAAGAAAGCGCGCCAGATCATGGACAGCCACGGAGGATCGATCGACGATGTGCGCCGTCTGGTCCTTCAGCATCTTCTGGCCATGGAAGAAGAAGACTTTGAGAAGGAAGAGAAGTATCTGAATGAATGGCTGAAACCGGAAGAAGGAAAGTATGAAGTCGATCTTTCGCAGGTAGCCGGACATCTGTCGTATTGCGCATTTCATCAGAAGGACGAAGAGAAGCAGCACAGATATGCACAGATGGCCATGGAAGACCTGGAGAAACAGCTGCAGAGCTATTCTTTGGATATGGCTTTATTCCAGACCAGAAAGTACCGTCTGCTTACTTTGCTGGGAAGAAGAAAGGAAGCGGAAGAGCTTGCGGAAAAGATCCGCAGAATGCCGAAGTGCAGCTTCTGTTCCTATTGCGGCTGCAAGGATCTTGACGCTTTCGAGATGGAAGCGGCCGAGATATTCGGCGATGAAAAAAAGGCTCTTGCTCTGGCGAAACAGGGCAACGAAAGATGGCCGGATGAAGAAGACTTCATCGTCATATTAAGCAGACTGAACAGAAAGGTAAAGAAGGAATGCTGATAGGCATCGATCTGGGAACAACGAATTCGCTGGTTGCCTGTTACAGAGACGGAAAACCGCAGATTATCGTCAATCGTCTGGGGAAGAAGATCACCCCTTCGATCGTCAGTATCGACGAGAACGATCGCGTTCTGGTGGGCGAGACAGCGAAAGAATACGGCATTCTGCATCCGGATCGGACGGCTGCCGTTTTTAAGCGAGCCATGGGAACTTCAAAGAAGTTCGATCTGGCAGAACATAGCTTCAGTGCGGAGGAACTGTCTTCCTTTGTGCTGCGTTCTTTGAAAGAAGATGCCGAAGAATATCTGAAAGAGAAGGTGGATGAAGCGATCATCTCCGTGCCTGCCTATTTCAACGACAAACAGCGAAAAGCGACCATCAGGGCGGGAGAACTTGCCGGGCTTAAGGTAAGCCGTATCATCAACGAACCTACGGCTTCCGCAATCGCCTACGGCATCGGAGAGAAAGGCAAGAGTGAACGCTGTCTGGTGTTCGATCTGGGAGGCGGCACTTTTGATGTGACGGTCCTGGAATACTACAGGAACATCATGGAAGTCTATGCGATTGCCGGAGATAATTTCCTTGGCGGCGAAGACTTCACCCAGATCCTGTTTGAGATGTTCATGAAGAGAACCGGACTTGATCAGGAAGTCATCGGTTTCCGCGATCTGAAATATATTCTGAAAGCGGCCGAACAGTGCAAGTGCAGCTTTTCCGAAAGCGACGTCGGCGTCATGAACGTTACGGTCGGAAAGAAGAAATACACGGAAAGCTTTCAGCTGAGCGAGTATGAACTCTGCTGCAGGGAACTACTGGAGAAGCTTAGAAAGCCGATCGAGAAGGCACTGAATGACGCAAGAATAAGCCTGGATGATCTTGATGAGATCCTGCTGACAGGAGGAGGAACCAGACTTACGATGGTGAAAGACTATGTCAGAAGGATCTGCGGTCTTGAACCTGTTTCGATTCCTGATCCGGAAGAAACGGTCGCAATGGGTGCCGCTCTGCAGTGCGCGATGAAAGAAAGAAGCGAGCAGATCGAAGAAGTCATCCTGACGGATGTCTGTCCGTTCACTCTGGGTACGGAAGTCATTAGAGACAACGGATCGTTTGAGATACCGGGTGTCTATCTGCCGATCATTGAACGCAATACCGTTATTCCAGTCAGCCGGAAACAGACGGTCTATACCGCAAAAGACGATCAGCGCTATGTTACCGTCAAGATCCTGCAGGGAGAAAGCCGCATTGCCGCCAACAATCTGTTTCTGGGAGATCTTACGGTAGAAGTACCTCCGGGTCCGAAAGGCAAGGAAGCAATCGAGGTTACTTATACCTACGATATCGATGCTTTGCTGGAGGCGGAAGTGAAGGTCGTTTCGACCGGCGTCAGCAAAAAGGTAGTCATCCACGACGAGGAACACGAGGAAAGTGAAAATGAGAAACTGAGCCGGATGAAAAGACTTGAGTATCTGAAATTCAATCCGCGGGAGGATGAAGAAAACATGCTGGTGATGCTCAGGGCGGACAGGATCTATGAAGAATCCCTTTCGCAGGAAAGGAAAGAGATCGAAGAACTTGTCGAAGCCATGCAGAATGCACTGGATGAAAAGAACATCCTGATGATCGAAGTTTCAAAAAAGAAGCTTACCGAGCTTCTTGATGAGATCGAAACGGGAAACAGCGATCAGTATGTTGCGTAATGACAGCGACTATGTGGAGAATGATTGTAGTACAAATTTATATAAAATAATAGTAGAATGTATTAAAAAGAATATTCTGACCATTTATAGCAACAAGGAGTGCGTTATGAAAAAGATATGTAGAGTGATGATGACGATACTGGCGTTGTGCATGATCATAACGAATGTACCGGTAATCAAAGCGGAACCAAATGAAGACTTAGAATACTTTGGTTACCCAAAATCAAAAGATATTGCTGTAGGAACCGAGTATTATCTTGGCGACACAATCAAATTCGGCAAGCCTGCAGCAGACGCAGACGACAAGTTTTATTATTTATATAATGGAAACACCTATGTGGCGGTAGAATATAATTATGATGTTGTTTACGATGTGTTTGAATCTGATACAGGTAAATGGAGAGTCAATCTTACGCACAATGGGGGGCCATTATCTCTTTGGTTCAGCTCCGATGAAGGTTTTACAGGAGAAGAAATCGTTGTAGGTATAAAGTGTAACGGCGGCGATGGCTCCATCACGGATCCATATACGTTTGAACTGGTATATGGCTTGAAGGCTACCATCAAGGTAATCAACGGAACAAGACAAAAAGACTATGGAGAAGATGCAGATGCAGTAATAGAAAACGAAGCTGCACTTAAATTCAAGTACGAATACAATAGCGAGGAAATGGGAAAAACCCCGTTGACCCTTGGCTTTTTACAGCCAAACAAAGGATATTATAAGCCTGTAGTTACAGTTAATGGCCGGGTTGCTGATGATGGATACTGGAACGCAGGATGGAACGTCGTTATCCTTTCCGAAAACTCAAGTTATCCGAATGGATGGGTAAGGATTTCCGGTAATTTGCCAGAAATTTCTGTTGATTGTGTTGTTGAGTTCCAGCCGATCAAATACAAGATCGCATTCAAAAACAACGATGTTGTCATAGCGGATATGGGCACGATTGATGCGACATATGACAAAGAAGTGCAACTTCCTGCATGCACCATAACCAACGGCGATCTTTTCTTCGACGGGTGGAATACTGCAGTCGACGGAAGCGGCGACTATTATTCCGATGGAGCAACAGTCAAGAATCTGACGACAAAGCGTAAAGCCGACAACAGCAACGATCCTTATACCGTCTTTCTCTATGCGCAATGGTCCGAAGCGGAAGACTATTACTTCTGTTCCGAAGGTGACGGCCAGACTTGGGACAACGGTTCCACCGGTTCATTAGACTTTACCTTCGACCGTTCAAAAGAAGATAGACCTGTATACGAGAACAGAAAAGAAATCAAAGTGGACGGAAGAACAATCGATGCTTCCAACTACGAGGAAGAAGAAGGATCCTGGATCGTTAAACTCAATGCGGATTATCTGAACACTCTGTCAAACGGCAGACATACGATCGAGGCCGTATTCAATGACAACGTCAGCAATCAAACAGCCGCTACATTTACGGTTCAGGGCAAGGAAACTCCTGTCACGCCTGTACCAATCCCTAAGACCGGTATTGATTAAGATCCTGTCGATATGGATACAGATCATCAAAAACAATAACAAAACTAAAAAATACTTCACTGTAAAAGCGAAGTATTTTTGTACTGCTTCTCAGGGCGTCCAATAAACAAAATCGATATTCTAAAAATATAAATGAATATAGAAACATGTTGAACGAAAAATAATCGGAAACACCGGTGATGATATACCGGTGTTTTTTTATTGAGCCTGCATCATAATAAGGAATAATATATAATAAACAAAAAGGAGAATCGAGATGGATAGATTCGATAATAAGAACGTTGATCTGAGCGCTTTAAAAAAGAAAGCCTTTAATCTACGGTGGGCGGAGGTAGAAGAAGGCGTGATTCCTTTGACGGCTGCAGATCCCGATTATCCGATCGCTCCCGAGATCAGGAAGGCGATGTCCGAATACATCGAGGACGGTTATTTCTCCTATGCGCCGAAAACGGGTCTTCCTGCATTCAGGAAAGCGATGTCGAAAGCCTTAAAGGAGAGAAAAGGCGAAGAGATCGACGAGTCTATGATTCTGCCGGTCGATTCTGCCGCAAGAGCCATGGCCGTCATAGCGGAAGCGTTCCTGAAACCGGGAGATGAGATGATCGTCTTTGATCCTTGCGATTTTCTGTTCAGGGAAGCGTGCCTGAGAGCGGGAGGAACCCCCGTATCTTTCCCGGTACCGCTGGACAGCGTAAACAGGAAAATGGATCTGAGTGCTCTGGAAGATTATGTTACGGATAAAACGAAAATGATCGGTCTGTGTAATCCGCACAACCCATACGGCCTGACATATACCAAAGAAGAACTGGATTATCTGATGCGGATCTGTGAGAAGCACGATTTTCTGATCATGAACGACGAGATCTGGTCGGATGTCATCTATCCTGATTCAGAGTTCAACAGCATCTACTGCCTGGGAAAGGAACGATGCGACAGAGTCGTAAGCGTATTCGGTTTTTCCAAGAGTTTCGGTCTGGCCGGTCTGAGGATCGGAGCCATCTACTGTACCGATAAAGACAAGTTTGATAAATGCGTCGAAGCATCCGCGGTTCTGAATACGCAGGGAGGAGCGACATCCATCTCGCAGGTGGCAGCGGCAGCGGCAATGAATGAAGCCTACTACTGGGTAGACGAGTTCCGCGAACATATCATGAGAAACCGGGACATGGCAGTAGATTATATCAATAAGGAAATACCGAAGCTTCATGCCTATAAACCGAAAGCCACATACCTGCTGTATGTCGACATCAGCGAACTGAACATGAATGCTGCGGACTTTGTCGCATATCTGCGGAAGGAACATAAGCTGGCTATCGTTCCGGGGGGACATCAGTATTTTGGCGATCAGTCGGAAGGACATGTCCGTATCTGTATCGCGACCAGTAAAGAGATTCTGGAAGAAGGACTTAGAAGACTTAAGGCAGGCGTAGAGAGTCTGTCATAGATATAAAACAGGAGGAGCAACATGAAAACGATTATCCATTCAGAAAACGCACCGAAGGCGGTAGGACCTTATTCACAGGCGATCAAAGCAGGAAACTTTCTGTTTCTCTCGGGTGCCATCCCAATCGATCCTGTGACGAACGAACAGGTTGAAAAGGACATCCGCATTCAGACGAAACAGGTACTGAAAAATATCGATGCCATTTTAAAAGAAGCGGGATACGAGGAGAAAGACGTAGTCAAGACGACCTGCTATCTGGCAGACATCAACGATTTCGGCGCATTCAACGAGGTCTATGCGGAGTACTTTGTAAACAAGCCGGCACGTTCCTGTTTTGCAGTAAAGGATCTACCGAAGTCAGTCATGGTTGAAGTCGAAGCGATCGCATACAAAGAATAAGATGAAAGAGAAAATGACCGAAGCCTTCCGTAAAGCAAACGGAGGGCTGTTCGGCGAGACAGAGAAAGCGGATGTCGGCACGTCCTATCAGGAGATGGCGAAACAGGGAATTGCCCTCATGGGATGGGCGGACCCTTTTATGCCGGATCGTTTTCTTCCGGATCATATAAAGGAAGCCTGGATCGAAGCGATTGAAGAGGATTCTTCTACGCACTATACCGCTCCGGTAGGAAGCAGCGAGCTGAAACAGGTTCTGGCGGAAAAGCTGAAGAGATTCAATCATCTTGATGTCGTTCCAGATCGAAATATCCTGATCACGCCGGGTTCGGATTCCGGTCTTTTTCTGGCAATTCTGCCGTTTATCGAAAAGGGAGATGAGGTCCTGATCCCTTCACCTTCTTATCCAAACAACTATACGGATGTAGAGATCATGAGCGGAAAGGTTGTACCTGTCCTGCTGAAAGAAGAGAACGGCTATCAGCTTGAGCCGGATGAGATGGAAAGAAAGATCACCGACAAAACAAAGATGGTCATTCTGACGCATCCGAACAATCCGACTACAACCGTATATGACAAAAAGTCCCTTGAAGGATTATGTGAACTGATCGTCAGACACGATCTGATTCTGGTATGCGATCAGGCGTTTGAGGATTATACCTACGAGAACGAAATGATCACGCCTGCAGGTCTGCCGGGGATGTGGGAGAGAACGGTAAGTGTGTTCTCCTATTCCAAAGGCGCAGGAATGTCGGGCCTTAGAATCGGCTATATCGTAACGAATGACGAGATCATGGATTCGCTGTATGCCAATGCCGTAGCGGTGATCGGAGCCGCTTCCACATCCGCACAGAAGGCATTGATCCGCTGCTATGAAGACAGGAAATTTATGGATAAACTGGAAGGATCCTTTGACCGCAGAAGAAAGAAGGCATACGAAATATTTAAGGATGAAGAAGGTCTTTCCTGTCTGCTTCCGGAATCGGGATTCCTGTTCTGGTTAAATGTTTCAAAGCTGGGAGATTCTTCAAAGATCGCAGCCTATCTGCTGAAAGAAGCGAAAATCGCGGTCAACGACGGAAAGAACTACGGACCGGGAGGCGAAGGACATCTGCGTATCGTGCTTGGTGTATACAAGGACGACGAGATCGTTTATGATCTGCTCTACAAGATACGGGATGCGTTAAGATCTTATCGCGACACTCATTAATCGATAAAAAGATCTCCATATTGAAAGGGAGATCTTTTCTTTTGTGGTGCAACATTCTTGCTATTTAGAGAAAATGGTGAGAATATCCTTTCATAGAATGTTGTTTAAATCATAGGAGGAAGCAGTATGTCAGTAAAGATCAGAATCGCTTCAAAATTCAAGGGAGAACTTAACGGAAGACTTCTTCTTTTTGTCGACCGTCCGCAGGAAAACGAAGAACCGATGCTGTTTAAAAGAAACGGTTTCGGAATGCAGGGATGCCCTGTTTTCGGTGTGACTTTTTACGGACTGAAGGGTGGAGACGAGATCGACTTCGACGCACAGAAAAGCAAGATCTTCGGTTCTCCGATCCAGTATAAAGACGTTCCACACGAGAAACTGCAGATACAGGCCTTCTTTATCCGCTGGCACAAGTTTGTCAGAAAAGACGGTCATGAGATCTGGGGTATGGCGGATTATGGTGGAGGCGGAAACTTTGCGGAGAATCCGTTCAATCTGTACTCCGATGTTAAGACGGTAAAGTTTGGGGAGAAAGACGTTACACTGCTGATCAATCACGAGATTGAACCCGGTTATGAACTGAAGAAGGGACAGACCTATCAGCAGGGCAACTACCGCAACCACGGGCATGTCCGTTACTTTAAGATGAAGAGCGAACTTCTTTCCGACTTCTGGGGAGAAGACATGTATATCGGAGCAAACGTTCTGCTTCCGGCAAATTATGACAAAAACAAGAAGTATCCTTTGATTTTATGCATGGGTCATTTCCCCGGCAAGACAGCTCCGTTCCGCTATGATGTAGAACTGCGAGAAAGAGAAAAAGGATTCACGGAATACTGGGATTCCGGCAAGGCCCCGGAGGTCATCTGCGTGAATTTCCGCAACGCCAACATGTACTACGATGATTCGTATATGGTGAACTCAGCGAATCTGGGTCCGTGGGGCGATGCGTTTACGAAAGAGCTGATACCGGCGATCGAGAAGAAGTACGGCGGTATTGGAAAGGCGGAAGGCAGGATCCTGACAGGCGGTTCGACCGGCGGATGGATTGCCGTGGCTCTGCAGCTGTTCTATCCGGATTTCTTCGGCGGCAGCTGGCCGGGCTTCTGTGACGGACTGGATTTCCACTGCTATCAGGTATCCGATCTATATAATGATGAAAACGTATATAAAGTACAGTATCCATGGCGAAGCATTGAACGTCCAGGTTCCAGAGATACCAAAGGAAACGTTCTTTGGACCAACCGAGAGGAGCATTATCATGAACTTGCGATCGGCGGAGATCTGGCGCATGGTCTAGGTCAGTACGGCATCTACCAGGCTGTCTATTCTCCTTGCGGGGAAGACGGCTATCCGATCAATGCGTACGATCCTTTGACCGGAGAAATCAACAAGGAAGTCGTGGAATACTGGGGCGAGCACTACGATCTGACTGCCTATCTGGAAAAGAATCACAAGGAACTGGTTCCGAAGATCAAAGGCAAGTTCCATCTGCGTGCCGGAGACATGGATAATTTCTATCTCAATCTCGGACACTGGTCATTTACCGAAGTGCTGAAGAAGTACAGGTGCGGCGGCTATTCCGTTACCTTCCCGCGCGTGGGACATGACGGAAACATTACGATCATTGAGATGCTGGAGGAAATGAGAAAGTATCTCGACAAGACCTTATACAAGAAGAAATAAAGGAAGGGGAAAACACATGAAAGCCATTGAACTTGATCTGATGAAGGAATACCGTTATCTGTCTAATCTGTATTCCGCCAAGGAAGGTCTGTATTATACGGAGACGATTGCGGATATCGAAAACAACGATTACGTGCAGTATCTGCACCGTCTTGAACCGGAAGGAAAGAAAGATTCCGTTGTCTACGGACCGCAGAAGCGTATCGCATCTTTTGTGCTGAATAATGATGTTGTGATTAGGAAAAGCGCAGAGGGCGAAACGGTTGGAACCCTATATTATCTGTTAGGTGAAGAGAAGGAATTCTTAAGACTTCCTCTGGCTTCTCAGGATCTGAAAGACTTTAATGAGAACTATTATCTGGTAGAAGGCGAAACAGACCGCAGATGTCCGGATTACTATCTTCTGAGCGAAGAAGAAAAGAAAGCTTTTCACGAGAAGTGTAAAGAAGATGACGACTATCTGATTCTGAATGAATACCCTTTCTTCTATAACGGAACAGGATTTATCAACGGAAAAAGAAACTCGCTGTTTCTGGTAGACAAGAAGACAAAAGAACTATGTCGTATTACGCCGGAAACAATGGATGTGGAAGGCGTTGAAATCAGTAATGGAAAGATTTTCATTCTGGCGAATGACTATGAATCGATGAAGAAGATGTTTTCATCGGTATACTGCTACGACGTTGATAAGAAGGAACTTGAGACACTGTACAAGAACGAGAAAGCCTTTATCAGGCGTCTTCTGGTCGTTCATGGCAAGGTCTATGTATCCGGTTCTTTTGATACCTGTATTTCCGGTCATTCGTTCTATGAAGTAAAGGACGGGGATCTGAAATCGGCATGTCCAAGTGAATGGATGTTCTACAACTCGATCGGAAGCGACTGCCGTTACGGAAAGACGCATGGTCTGGTGTACAAGGACGGCGATGCCTATATGATTACGGTCGATGGAGAAAGATCGATCGTCGTGCGTTTTGACGGACAGGCCTTGACCCCGATCAGTGATGGCGAAGGTTCGGTTGATGACATGGCTTTCCTGAACGACAGGCTGTATGTGATCGCAATGAAAAACATGAAGCTGCAGGAAGTCTATGAAGCGCCTTCTTTTGAGCAGCTTAGTTTTGTGAACGAAGAAGTTCTGAGGGATAGATATGTTGCAAGACCGGAAAGATTTACCTGTTTCAATGTAGATGAGATTTTCGGCTGGGCACTGAAACCGATCGATTATGATCCTGACAGGAAATATCCGATGATCCTGGATATCCATGGCGGACCTAAGACGGCTTATGGCGAGGTCTTCTATCATGAGATGCAGGTGTGGGCATCGAAAGGATATTTCGTCATCTTCTGCAACCCGCACTGTTCAGACGGCAGAGGTGATGCGTTTGCGGATTATTTGAAGCACTATGGAGCGACGGATTACGACGATATCATGGCGTTCGTCGACAAGGCCCTGGAACTTTATCCGATAGACCCGGAACGCCTTGCGGTAACGGGAGGTTCTTACGGCGGATACATGACCAACTGGATCGTCACCCATACCGACAGATTCAAGGCTGCGGCATCTCAGCGTTCCATCTCCAACCGTGTTGCGGATTTCTATTATTCCGATTATTCCTATGATACGACTTACGAGAACGGTATCCCTCTGGATGAGAAAGCCATTGAACTGTTCTGGGAACGTTCACCGCTGAAGTATGTCGAGAACGCCGTGACGCCGACCCTGTTCATTCAGTCTACGGAAGACTTCCGCTGTCCTTTCCCGGAGGCGCTGCAGCTTTTCTCGGCGTTGAAGTGGAAAGGTGTTGAGACCCGTATCTGCGGATTCAAAGGCGAGAACCATGAGCTGTCCAGATCAGGCAAACCGCTGCATCGTTTAAGAAGATTAAGCGAGATCACCGACTGGCTGTTGAATCATACAAAATAAAAAAAAGATCGCTGTAACGGCGATCTTTTTTGTGCTGTTTATGGTTGATTAGGCATCGATCTCAAACATGTCTCTAGGGAACTTGGACAGCGATACCGCACCGTCTTCGGTTACCAGCACCATGTCTTCGATACGCATGTACATGATGCCGTAGAAGATCATTTTCGGTTCGCTGCAGAAGATCATGCCCGGTTTCAGGACGTAGTCTACGCCGTTGTTGACAAGCGGATGTTCGTGACAGTCGATGCCGATCTGATGTCCCAGTCCACCGCTGTCACGGAAACGCAGGTAGTCCTGATAGCCGAATTCGCTCACGCCTTCCAGGACGTAGCCGTAGAGCTGATTGATGTTGGTCTCATATGGCTTGATCTTGGAAATCATATTGAGCTGTCCATGATGCAGAGCCTTGTAGCCTTCCTTGACGATCTCCGGAGCCTTGCCGTAGTACAGAGACCTGCCCCAGTCGGAACAGTAGCCTTTGTGCATGAAGCCGATATCGAAAGCGATGCCAGTTCCTTTGACCAGTTTCTGTTCACGGTCATAGTCGAACGGTATTTCGACAGGCATCTGGTTCTTGGTCTTGAAACCGATCGTCGGAGGAAAAGAGAAGTCATTGATGCCGTGGCTGAAACCGTACTGCATCAGTTCATCTTCCGCTTCACGCATGGTCATGCCCTCTCGGAAATTCTTCACCACATGCATCACGGCTTCATCGGTAAATTCCGCCATCCATTTCATGTGTTCGATTTCCTTGGCATCTTTGATGCAGCGGATATCGTCCCAGATCTCTTCGGCCAGTTCCGTTTCGATCGAAGGATCGATGGCATTCAATGTATCCGTAAGCCACTTGTTCTGATCGGAACCGATACCGATCTTCTTTCCTTTAACGATCGGAGCCAGCGTATCTTCCATCTGGTCCATGTAGGAAACGACGACCCTGCAGCCAGGGAAACAGTCCCTGTTGCGCGGAATCGTGACGATCGTCAGTTCGCCTTCTTTATCCAGATACGCCAGTGCTTCCGGGATCTCGTAGGCCGTAGTATAGCCCGGCATGTTCTTCATGCAGGAACGCTGCCAGAAGAATTCCGTGGTCTCGGCGATATACTGCAGATTGGCTCCTGTACCAAACAAAACGGCATCCAGCCCGTTGTCGATCAGAGCCTGGGTACACTTCTGTCTTCTTGTACTTAACATAGATTTATTCTCCTTATTAATACAATAGCACAAAACCGAAAATTATGAAAGAATTTTCATAAATGGAAATTATTTACAATTCGTATGAAAATATCTTGAAAAAGCCGGTAGAAAAAGTTATCATTTATTTATTATTATGTAAAATATGAAACCTGGGGGAGGAGGGCTTAGATGCTGAAATACATTACCAAAAGGTTAGTATTGGGAGTATTCACGATGTTTGTGCTTATAACAATCGTTTTCTTTGGCATGAAAGCCATGCCGGGAAGCCCTTTTTCCAGAGACAATAAAGCGATCTCGGCCGAGACGCTCAAGGCACTCGAGGAGAAATACGGACTGGACAAACCGGTTACGGAACAGTATGTGATTTATATGAAGAATGTTGTCAGAGGTGACTTCGGCATATCTATATCCAAGAAAGGACAGCAGGTATCTGAAATCATCAAGCTACGTCTTCCGGTAACTGCCAAGTTGGGGATGATTGCTTTCGTCTTCTCCATTGTTCTAGGTATAGCGCTTGGTGTTCTTTCTGCACTGACCCGTAAGCAATGGATTAATTCGATCATCACGGTCTTCACGACTATCGGCGTATCGGTCCCGGGCTTCCTGTTGTCACTGTTGATGATGGTGCTACTGGCGGTAAAACTGAAACTGTTGCCTATTATTGGACTGAACACCCCGGCAAGCTATATCATGCCGGTACTGGCTTTGTCCTTCAGCCCGGTATCTTCCATTACCCGTCTGACAAGATCTTCTCTTCGTGACGTCATGTCCAGCGACTATATCACGCTGGCCCGTTCCAAGGGTACGAAAGAATTCTGGGTCGTCCTCAAGCACGGCTTGAAGAACGCTCTGCTCCCGGTAGTAACCTATGCCGGTCCGCTGTTTGCGGGAATGATTACCGGATCACTGACGACGGAAACCCTGTTCTCTATTCCGGGCATCGGTAAAGAATTCACAAACTCGATTTCGAATCGTGACTATACATTGTGTATGGGTCTAACGATTCTTCTTGGCGCACTGGTTATTCTAATGACGTTGGTCTCTGACCTGGTAGCTGCAATGATCGACCCGCGTATAAAGGTGGATAAGTAGGGAGGAGGAAACATGTCTGAAAATAACGAAATGAAAAAAGAGATGTTTGAACTGCTTCCGGAAAACGAAAAAAACTCCGAGTTTATCGCCATGGAATCGAAAACTTTCCTGCAGAACGCCTGGGGAAGGTACAAGAAAAACAAGCTGGCCATGGTCGGTCTGGCATTCCTGGTCGTCATGGTCATCATGTCCATCGCTGTCCCGATGCTTTCGAAATATGGGTTCGAGACACAAGACATAAATATAAGGAACTCTCTACCTTCGCTTGAACATCCCTTTGGTACGGACAAACTGGGAAGAGACATTTTCGTAAGAGTTATGTACGGAGGACGTATCTCACTGGCCATCGCTTTCTCAAGCGCCTTCATCTGTCTTATCATCGGCATTCTTTACGGAGGCATCGCCGGTTATGTAGGTGGGAAAGTCGATCTAGTGATGATGCGTGTCGTTGATATCCTGGACAGCGTTCCAACTCTGCTTTATGTAATACTGATCCTGATGATTTTCGGGAATACGATCCCGGCAATGTTGCTTGCGATATGTTTTACGGCGTGGATAGGAATGGCCAGACAGGTCAGACAGCAGGTCAGATCCATCAAGGAAATGGAGTATGCCCTGGCCGCTACGGTCATCGGCGCAAGCCATACGAGAATACTTCTGAATCACCTGATCGTTAACGCCATCGGTCCGATCATCGTCAATCTGACGACCATGGTTCCGAGCGCGATCTTTACGGAGAGCTTCCTGAGCTTTGTCGGTATCGGTCTGGATCCTTCGATCCCGTCCTGGGGCAAACTGGCCAACGACTGCCGCGATCTCTTCTTTACGTTCCCGATCCAGATCACCTGGGTCATCGCCGCGATCTCATTGACCTGTCTGTCATTAAACTTTATCGGTGACGGCATCGGTGAAGCGTTCCAGACGAAAAAGAGATAGGAGGAAGATAGTATGCCATTACTTAAAGTTGAAAATCTTACGACTTCCTTCACTACTCCGCAGGGCAAGGTACAGGCGGTACGTGACGTATCCTTCGAACTGAAAGAGGGAGAAGTTCTCGGTATCGTCGGCGAATCCGGTTCCGGCAAGTCACAGATGATGTATACCATCATGGGCCTGCTGGCGGACAACGGCGTCATCGAATCGGGAAAGATCACGTTTGACGGCGAGGATATATCGCTGTCGAGCTTCCCTGACAAGAAGGCTTACGAGAAGAAGATGCTGGATATCAGAGGGAACAAGATCTCCATGATCTTCCAGGATCCTATGACCTTCCTGAATCCGGTCTTAAGGATCGAAACGCAGCTGGTTGAACCGCTGCTGAATCACACGAACATGACCAGGGCACAGGCGAAAGAAAGAGCTCTGGAACTGATGAGACTGGTAGGTATTCCTTCTCCGGAAAAACGGATCAGACAGTATCCGTTCGAATTCTCCGGAGGCATGAGACAGAGGATCATCATAGCGATCGCTCTGACCTGCAACCCGAAACTGATCATTGCCGACGAACCGACGACGGCTCTGGACGTAACGATACAGGCGCAGGTTCTCGAGCTGATCGACAAGTTAAGAAAAGAAACTAACACGGCGGTCATCATGATCACGCACGACCTGGGCGTTGTTGCGAAGCTCTGCGACAGAGTTGCGATCATGTACGGCGGCAAGATGGTTGAGATCGGTACGGATAAGGAGATCTTCTACGAACCGAAGCATCCTTATACCCAGGGTCTGCTGAACTGTATTGCCAGAGCCGGAGATGATGAAGTGGAAGAGGATCTTAAGCCGATTCCAGGATCTCCTCCGGATCTGCTGAATCCGCCGAAGGGTTGTCCGTTTGTGGACCGCTGCGCCAAGGCGATGCGCGTCTGCAAGGACAATATGCCTGACACGGTAGCTTATTCGGATACACACAGATCAAGATGCTGGCTGGCCGATCCAAGAGCGAAAGGAGATGAGTAATATGGAAGAAAAAGTTATCCTGCGCGTCTCCAATCTGAAAACTTATTTCGATGTCACAAAAGGCATCCTGGCTCCGAAACAGATCGTCAAGGCCGTTGACGGCGTAAGCTTCGATGTCAAGGAGGGAGAAACGTTCGGTCTGGTCGGTGAATCCGGATGCGGAAAATCGACGCTTGGACGGACGATCGTGAAGCTCTATGAACCGGTGGAAGGAACCATCGAATATGAAGGCAGAAACATTGCGGATCTGAAAGGCAATGAACTGAAGACCTTCCGCAAGAACGTTCAGATGATCTTCCAGGATCCATATGCGTCATTGAATCCCCGAATGACCGTCGGCGAAATCATCATGGAACCGATGATCATCCACAACATATACGAAACAGCAGCCGAAAGAGAAGCCAGAGTCGTTGAACTGCTGAACATCGTCGGTCTGAAACCTGACCACATCCGAAGATATCCAAGCGAATTCTCGGGCGGTCAAAGGCAGAGGATAGGCATTGCCAGAGCGCTGGCGGTCAATCCGAAGTTCATCGTCTGCGACGAGCCGATCTCGGCTCTGGACGTTTCCATTCAGGCACAGGTCATCAACCTTCTGGAAAACATCCAGAAGGAGATGAATCTCTCGTATCTGTTTATTGCCCACGATCTGTCGATGGTCAGACACATCTCCGACCGTATCGGCGTCATGTATCTGGGCCACATGATGGAAATAGGACCGGCAAAGGACGTATTCTACCGTCCTCTGCATCCTTATACCATTGCATTACTGTCAGCGATTCCGATTTCGGATCCAGATATCGCAAAAGCGAAGAACCGTATTATTCTCGAAGGAGAGATCCCGTCACCGATCAATCCTCCGGCCGGCTGTCCTTTTGCCTCACGTTGTTCAAAAGCAACGGAAAGGTGTTCCAAAGAAACACCGCAACCGATCCAGGTCGGCA
Organism: uncultured Solobacterium sp.; assembly: GCA_964529805.1. Taxonomy (GTDB): domain Bacteria; phylum Bacillota_I; class Bacilli_A; order Erysipelotrichales; family Erysipelotrichaceae; genus Colivicinus. The sequence goes on from CAZGZT010000019.1 coordinate 27,509, forward strand.
ATCGACTGATTACATGTTTCTTGTATGAAAAATAAGAAGAAAGGAAGAACAATGAACATGAAAAAATTATTCGCTCTATTACTCAGCTTATTGATGATAGTCTCATTGTCAGCCTGTGGTGGCGGTAACAGCGGCTCCAATGAAGTTAAAAGAGACAAAGTCTTTAAATATGCGATAGGCGACTCTCCGAACTATCTGGACCCTGCGATCGCATCTGACTCTATTGGCTCTTATGTCATCAATCAGTTCTACTATCCTCTGTACTACTTCTCACCTGAAGGCATTCTGCCTGCAGCTGCAGCAGATACAAAGGTTAGCGACGATGGTCTGGTATATACCATTACCATCAATGACAACACCTGGTCTGACGGACAGCCTGTTACAGCCGAAGACTTCGTCTATGGCGCAAAACACGCTCTGTCACTTGATGCGGATGTTTCTTACCGTTCGTGGATCACAGACTACATTGTTAACGCAGCAGACCACGTCAATGACAGCGTTGACAACATGGATGACGTAGGTATCAAGGCTCTCGATGAAAAGACTATCGAATACACCTTGGTCAAGAAGTGCAGTTTCTTCACTTCGCTGCTGTGGGGCGGTGTCTATTATCCTCTGAGACCTGACTTCGCACCTTCAGGAGACTACACTTGGGCCAACACCCCTGGTTATCCTACAACCGGTGCTTTCACTCCGATCAGCATCGATCCTGCAGCTTTGATCTCATCTGTCAAGAACCCTTACTGGTTCGATGCAGATAAAGTCAAGGTTGACGGATTAGACTGTCTGGTAATCACCGATATGGAAGCTCAGCTGATGGCTTATCAGACTGAAGAGATCGACTTTGCGACTTCACTGTCCGCAGGCACCGTTTCAAAACTGTACGACGACAGCGAACTGTTCGCTTCAGGAAATGTCAACTACTACATGGAACCGAATATCAGACCTGAAACCAATACCAACGAAGCCCTTCTTGATTTGAACGTCAGAAAGGCCATCCTTTACGGCCTTGACAGAGAGGCTATCGTAAACGCTATCGACGCCGGCACCATCTACTATCCTCTGTACGGTTTCGTTCCTCACGGAATTGTTGATCCTACAGACGGCGACTTCCGTACAACAGGCGGCGATCTGTGTTCCTATGATCCTGAAGCAGCCAAGGCATACCTTGCTGAAGCAGGATATAGCGTAGACAATCCTCTTGAGATTGAATACTACTACAACCAGAACACGACTCATGATACGGTTGCGGCAGTCGTCAAAGATCAGCTGGCAGCTATTGGTATCAACCTGAACCTCAAGACAGCCGATGTACGTACATTCTTCTCGGATCGTGACGACAATGGTCTTTACGAACTGGCAAGAGGCGCAATGTCAGCCGACTACAACGACTCTCTGACTTATCTTGATATGCCTACGACAACCTTCCAGACTTGTGCTTCATGGGGCGATGAAGTATATGATGCTATGATGCTTGAAATCGCTGAGATGTCAGGTCAGGAAAGAATTGCTGCTCTGCACGAAGCCGAGAGGTATCTGGTTGAAGAACAGGCAATGGTATTCCCTCTGTTCGGCTACGGTTCAGCTTGTCTGCGTAAGCCTTACGTATCAGGCGACTTCGACAACGGCCAGGGCAACTCCATCTTCTGGTATGTCGATGTCAACAAATAATCGACAGAATATCATTTAAATGCTTAGATAAGGGATCTTCGTGATCCCTTATCTTTCCAGATGAAAGAAAATCATATGTACAGTCTAAAGAAACAGTATGAGATCGCCGACCGGTGTCTGAAGGAAAGGCTGGAAACAGTCCTGCCGAAAGTCATGGAAGAGTGCGGAATAGAGTGCTGGCTTATCGCCTGCAGGGAATACAACGAAGATCCGATCATGAAGTTCATTACTCCATGCCATTTTCCGACGGCCAGAAGACTGTCGATCTTTGTTTTTTACCACAAGGGCGATATCACCCGTTATATCTCCGTATCCCGTCCGGACCCCGATCTGGCTAGATTCTATGAACGGGAATATGACGTGAAGAACGAGACGCAGATGGCGGCTTTGATCAGGGTTTTAAGAGAACTGGATCCAAAGAATATCGCGATCGATGTTTCTGAAAAAGACTATGCATATACCGATGGGTTAAGTCATTCTCTGTATGAGATGTTCAGGAAAGAGCTTCCTGATGATTTAACCGATCGGTTCGTCAGTGCCGACCTGCTTGGAATCAGATATCTGGAAACCAGAACAGCTACGGAACTGAAATACTATCCGGAGGTCATGAAAGAGGCCATGGAGATCATTGAAGCGGCATTTTCCGATGAAGTAATCACACTGGGGAAGACGACCTGCAGAGACGTGATGGACTTTATGGAGCAGATGACCAATGACAAGGGACTGACTCTTTGGTTCCCGGCTACCGTCGATCTGCAAAGACAGGGCGGCATGTTTGAAGAAGACACCGTCATTGAAAGAGGAGATCTGCTGCACTGCGACTTCGGAATCGTCTACCTGAATCTATGTACGGATACCCAAAGACTGGCATATGTGGCCAGAGATGGGGAAACGGACCTGCCGGAAGAACTGAAGCAGGCGATGAAACGCAACAACCGGTTCCAGGACATCGTCAGAAAGAACATGGCCAAAGGACAGAGCGGCAATGAAACGTTTAAGTTAAGTGTTGAAGAAGGCAAGGAAGCCGGACTCAGACCGCTGCTATATTCCCATCCGTGCGGCCTGTTCGGACATTCCGCAGGACCGACGATCGGACTCTGGGACAATCAAAGCGGGGAGATCCCGCATGGCGATCTGCCGATCAGGGAAGATACTTCCTATGCTCTGGAGCTGAGCATCATAGAATATCTGGAAATGTATCAGCAGGACACCTACATTTTCACGGAAGAAACCGTAGTATATCATGACGGAAAAGTCTCTTTCCTTGCGGAAAACAGAGACAGAATAAAGCTATTGGGAGTAAGACAATGAAAGAAATCAAAAGAGATCTGATCTACAAGTATCAGCCGCTATCCAACATCCAGCTGAGCAAGGATGAGAAGAAAGTCTATTTCGTCACGACAAAAACAGATCTGAAGAACAACGATTATGTACAGGATCTAAGCGTCATCGATACAGAAAACAGCAAGTCTTCCATCGTTGCGAAAGGATTGAAAAGAGCGAACTACTTCATCGTGAATGAAGGCATCCTTCTGGTTGACAGCAAGAAGCAGAAAGAAGGCTACACCTGTTTCCTGTGGCTGAAGGATAACGGAAAGACAGCAAAGGCTTTTGATCTCCCGTTAGAGGTAGACTCTATTCGTGATTTCAACAAGAACTATTATCTGGTATGCGCAACAACCAACCGTTCCTGCCCGGATTTCCACAAACTGAGCGAGAAGGAACAGAAAGCTTATCTGAAGGATAAAAAGAACAACGAAGACTACATCGTCTTTGATGAGTATCCGTTCGTATACAACGGAGCAGGCGTCATCAACGGCAACCGTACCACCCTTTTCCTGGTATCAAAGAAGACTCACAGTATCACGAGTCTCACCGGTGAGACTCTGGATGTAGAGAACTTCGATGTGAAGGACGAGAAGATCCTGTTCTCGGGTGTTGACTTCGATACATTCAAGGGCAAGTGGTCGGCCGTTTATGAATACGACCACAAGACAAAACAGGTTAAGAAACTGTTTGACGACCAGATGGAAGTCTACAGACTTTTCTACTACAAAGACAAGAAGATCGTTCTGGGAACGTTCGGAAAAGACTGGGGCGCCATCGAATCAGGCAAGTTCTATAGCCTGGAAAAAGGAAAGATGGTACTGCAGATAGATTGCGAGTATTCGTTCTATAATGCGGTACTGAGCGATGTGCGTTACGGCAAGACCCATTCTCTTGTTAAGAACAGGGACGACGTCTATCTGCTGACATGCAGCAGGAACGAGACGATCCTTGTCCGTTACGACGGAGACAAACTGACTACCGTATTCGCAGGCAACGGAACAGTGGATGATTTCTGTGTTAAGAATGACGGAACGATCTATGCCGTAGCCATGCTGGACATGAAGCTGGAAGAAGTCTATCTGATCAGGGACGGAAAGAGCACCTGCCTGACCTCAATAAACAAGAAGGTTCTCTCCGACAAGTATGTGGCACAGCCGGAAGAGCTCATCCTGAAGAAAAAGATGCCGGTTTACGGCTGGGTACTGAAACCGATCAACTACGATCCGAAGAAGAAGTATCCGGCAATCCTGGATATTCATGGCGGACCGCGCTGTGCCTATGGACCGATCTACATGCATGAGATGCAGGTATGGGCTTCGGAAGGCTACTTCGTATTCTTCTGTAACCCGAGAGGTTCGGACGGCAGAGGCAACGCGTTCGGCGATCTGCGCGGCAAATACGGAAAGATCGATTATGAGGATCTGATGGACTTTACCGATCTGGTACTGAAGGAATATCCGAATATCGACAAGAACAGACTTGGCGTTACCGGAGGTTCCTATGGCGGATACATGACAAACTGGATCGTGGGACATACCGACAGATTCAAGGCTGCCGCTTCCCAGCGTTCCATCTCCAACTGGATCACGGAAGTCACGGTGAGCGATTACGGCATTGATTTCCCGATTGAAATGGAATTCAAGGATGTCAGACACTGCGAGAAGGAACTGTGGGACATATCGCCGCTGAAATACGTCAACAACGTCAAGACACCGATCCTGTTCATCCATTCCCGTGAGGACTACCGCTGTACCTTACCGGAAGCGCTGCAGTTCTATACGCCGATCAGGATCAACGGCATCGATACGAAACTGGTGATCTTCAAGGGCGAGAACCATGAACTTTCACGCAATGGGAAACCGCTTCATAGACTAAGAAGAATGAACGAGATCACCGACTGGCTGAATAAATATCTAAAGAGGTAAGAGACATGGAATTTGATTTAAAGAAAAGACACTGCTACTGGTTCAACGAACTGTGTAAGATCCCGCATGGATCAAGAAATGAAAAACAGATTTCCGATTTTATCGTAGCTTTTGCGAAAGACCACGGTCTGAAATACAAACAGGATGGAGTATTCAACGTAATTATCGACAAGGAAGCTTCACCGGGATACGAGAACAGCGAACCGCTGATCCTGCAGGCGCACATGGACATGGTCTGCGAGAAGAACAACGACTGTGATCACGACTTCCTGAAGGACGGTCTGGATCTGTATGTGGAAGATGGGCTGCTCAAGGCCAGAGGAACGACCCTTGGCGCCGATGACGGACATGGCGTCGCATACATGCTGGCGATACTGGAAGATGACGATCTACCGCATCCGAAGCTTTCCTGCATCTTCACTACCATGGAAGAGATCGGTCTGCTTGGCGCATCGGCCCTGTCACCTGAAGATGTCCATGGTCACAGGATGGTTTCCCTGGATGGAGGAGGCGAGTGTCATACCCTGCTTTCCAGCGCCGGAGGAGGAACAGCCATCGTTACCAGAAAAGTAAGTTTCACAGATAACAGCGATCCGTGTCTGAAACTGGAAGTCAAAGGCCTTCTGGGAGGGCATTCCGGAGGAGACATTCATCTGGAGAAAGGCAACGCCAACAAGCTTGCTGTCAGGATCATGAAAGAAGCGCAGCTTGCCGGATTCGATCTGCAGCTGGTAAGCTTCAAAGGAGGCATGAAGGATAACGCCATCCCAAGAGAAGCGGTAGCGGTATTTACATATGCCGGTGATAAAGAAAAACTGTGCAGTTTTATAAAGGATAAAGAAAAAGAGATCTGGAAAGAACTGGAATTCTCGGATGCCGGATTCAAGGTAGAAGTAACTGAAACAGAAAGCGCAAAGAAGATGCTTCCGGCAGACAGTCAGAATGTCATCGACATGCTGTATCTGTTCCCGAACGGCTTCAAGAACAAGTCCATGGTGATTGAAGGTCTGACAACGGCTTCCCTGAATCTTGGTGTTGTAAAGACTAATGAAGATTCCGTCGAGATCGACGCTCTGGTCAGAGCCGCTCTGGATTCCAATACCGATGATCTCCTCAATCAGATCTCTGTCTTAAGTTCTCTGATGGGCTGGGATTACAGAGTCGAAGGAAAGTATCCGGGCTGGTCTTACAGCGAAGTATCGCCGATGAGAGACATCTTCAGGAAGGTCTGTGAAGACAACGGAAAGGAACTCGTAGTATCCGCTGCCCACGGCGGCTGCGAGTGCGGTGTCTTCAAGGGGCTGGATCCTCAGATCGATATTATCAGTTTCGGTCCGATTACCCGTTATATCCATACTCCTGATGAAGAAATGGATCTGGAATCGTTTGACCGTTCATATCGTTTACTTTGTGAGATAGTAAAGGCGTGTAAATAGGAGGCATACATATGAAAAAAGGAACTGTTGTTGTATTGAGCGGCGCAAGCTCGGTAGGAAAGTCGGAGATCAGAGATCTGCTTTTGAAGGATGAAGATCTGCAGCTGTTCTTCTCGATTTCAGAAACGACCAGACCGAAGAAGGAAGACGAGGTCGACGGCAAGGACTACTACTTTGTCTCCCATGAGGCTTTTGCGAATTCAGTCAAGAATAAAGAACTTCTGGAATATACGGAGTTTAACGGTTATTACTACGGAACACCGAAGGCACAGATCGAATATCTGGTCAATCTGGGCAAGAACGTGCTGATTGAAGTAGAAGCGCAGGGTGTCGGCGGAATCAAGCTGAACATGCCGGAAGCCGTCTGTTTCTATGTCATGCCGACAAGCTTTGAGGAACTGGAGAAACTGATCCATGAGCGTTATCACGATGATGAAGCATCGATCGAGAGACGTATCAACAAGGCCAAGATGGATATGGAGATCGCTCCGCTGTTCCGTAATATCGTATACAATGATGATCCGCAGAAGGCATATCAGCAGATCAAGGCTAAAGTACTGGAAGAAATGGAGAAAGAGTAATGGAAATTTCAAGAGAAAACTTTATCGTTGATGTACCTAGCGTTGATGAACTGAAACCGAAGATCCTGGATTACCGTCAGCAAGACAAACTGCTGGACGGATGGCTGGTCAAGAGGCTGGATCAGGTGCTGCCTCTGGTCATGAAGAGAAGCGGGATCGACTGCTGGGTCGTCTGCAACAATGAATACAACGAGGAACCGGTCTTCTGGACTCTGGCTCCGCGTTCTTTGATTACCGCAAGAAGACTGACGATACTGGTCTTCCATCTGAAGGATGACGGCATGGTAGACAGAATGTCTCTGACGCATCCGGTTCCGGTGATCGGCGATTACTACCGTCCGATGTGGACTAATCCGAAGGGACAGTCCTGGGGCGAATCGAGGATCCTGAATCCGAATGCTCCGGTGACGGAACAAAAAGGTGAAGGCGAGACGCAGATGGAATGTCTGGCCAGAGTACTGAAAGAAATCAATCCGAAAGTGATCGGTCTGGACTTCTCCAAGAATTTCGCTTTTGCGGATGGACTGAGCCATACGCTTTATGAAGAGATGATGGAAGTCTTCGACGAGGAACAGAAGGCCAAGATCGTATCGGCTGAGAATGTCGTTGTCGGATGGATGGAGACAAGGATTGATGAAGAGATGGATGCATACCATGGAATCATGCAGATCGCACACGCGATGATCGCCGAAGCATTCTCATCCAAGGTCATTCTTCCGGGTGTTACGACCAATGAGGACGTAAAATACTGGATGATGCAGAAGACGGTCGATCTGGGTTTCAGACCTTGGTTCGATTATGAAGTATCCGTCAGAAGAGCGGGAGTCGGAGAAGTTGAAGGCGAGACCGTCATCAGACCGGGAGACATCCTGCACTGTGACGTCGGTTTCCGTTATCTGAATCTATGTACCGATACACAGGAAAACGCCTATGTCCTGAAACAGGGCGAAACAGACGCTCCGGAAGAGCTCAAGGAAGTCATGCGTACGGTCAACCGTTTCCAGGATATTACTGTTGGTGAATTCAAGACCGGTAGAACCGGAAATGAGATTCTGGCCGCATCTTTGAAGAAAGCCAAAGAAGAAGGCATCGTACCATGCCTGTATACACACCCGATCGGGTTCAACGGCCACGCTGCCGGTCCGACGATCGGACTCTGGGATAAGCAGGGCGGCGTACCGGGAACCGGTGATTATCCGATGTACGACAATACGGCTTATTCCCTGGAACTTAACGTCAAGTGCCCGGTGGAGAGCTGGGGCGTTACTTTAACATTTGGAGCTGAAACAGATGTTCTGGTTAGAGGCGGAAAGGTATATTTCCTGGCAGGCAGACAGGACAAGTTCCATCTGATCAAATGATCCGGAAAAGATCTGTCATCCGTTCACTTGTATTGAGTGCCCTGTATGGGCTGATCGCTAATTTCGCTCATCCGGTTGAACCGACTTTCTATAAACTGCTGAATCTGCCCGACTACATGTTCGGGGTGGCTTTTGCTGCCATGGCAACAACGGTTTTTCTGTTTTCTCCGTTCTGGGGTAAACTTGCGGACCGTTACGGTCCTAACCGTATTCTGTGTATCAGTTATATCGGCTACGGATTCGGTCAGCTGTATTTCTTCTTTCTGGCCAAGAATGTCCTGCATGTGGTCCTGGCCAGGATGCTTGCGGGTATCTTTATCGGAGGAATCGGAGTAGCCCATCTTCTTTATATCCTCGATAACTACAAAAAGGAAAACAAGGGAAACGGTCTGGCGGCCTATGCGACGGTCATGGCGATCTTCTCCGCTTTCGGTTATCTGATTGGAGGCATTCTGGGTGATATTTCACTGGACTTCTGTCTGGGAATGGAAGTCGCGGGACTGTGGCTCTTGTCGCTGCTGCACTTCGTATTCCTGGCAGACAAGGAAAGAGAAAAGACAGCGATAGATATCCCTTCTTTGCTGAAGGAAGCCAATCCTTTAAGATCCTTTGCCTTGCCGAAAGAAGACATCAGTGTCGTATTCATCAGCTTCCTGCTGGTATGCATGTTTACGAGCTTCGCAAACAACTGCTACGAGCAGTGTTTCAACTATTTCATCAAAGACCAGTATGGTTTTCCTCCATCCTATAACGGCTATCTTAAGGGAGGCGTAGGAATCATTACCCTGATCGCCAACTCGACGATCTGCAGCTTTCTGCTGAACCGTACCGACATCAGACGTTCTATCATTCATGTGTTGACGATCTGTCTGGTCATGATGTGCGGGATCGTACTGATCGATAAGGTCGTACCGTTCATCATATTGAACGTCGTATTCTTCGGCTTCAATGCCGTCTATAAACCGCTGCTGCAGTCGATGCTCAACGGCTTCTCAAGAAAATCATCCGGTCCTATTGTCGGAATCTACAATTCCATCTCGAACATTGGAACCATCGTCGGCTCTCTGGTATCGGGATTCGTCTATGAATCATCGCCGAAAGGCTCGTTCGTCTTTGCGGCTGCGACCTTTCTGCTGGCAATCGTCTGCAGCATCGTTCAAAGAAAGAACGATCCGCAGGAGTACATTAAAATCAACTGAACAAGGAGGAAATCATGATCGTTAGTGAAAGAAGAAAAAAGTGTTTCAATGAATTTCTGAAGACCGGACTTGACGGCATCCTGTTTGCGGGAGGCGCCAACTTCCAGTATCTGGCTGAATGCACATCCTACTTCTGGCAGCGCTACTGCTTCAATCTG
>CAZGZT010000020.1:0-36174 GCA_964529805.1 uncultured Solobacterium sp.
GCGATGTCGTTCCGCCGTTTACACAGTTTGAAAGTATTATGGATTACTTTGATAAATTAGGTGATAAGATGTATCATATACATCTTATAGATGGTGTAAAAGATTCTGATGATCATGTAATGCCAGGAGAGGGATCTATTCCACTTCCTGAACTTATAAAGGAATTAAAAGAAATAAATTATGACAAGACTGCTACAATTGAGCTTGTCACTGGATATATAAATGAACCACGTTTCTATGCGCGTAGAGCCGTAGATAACGTCAGGGCAATGATGAAAGAAGCAGGTTATTAAATGGTTATTGATATGCATGTCCATCCAGCTTTCTTTGAACCAATCAATGGTAATAAAAAGAAAGAGGAACTAAGACACAACGAACTAAATCTTCATAAAAATGGTACAGTTCCGCTGCAACACTTTTTCAATAAATTAAATTGTGCAGGAATTGATATGTGTGTATTATTACCACACGATTATAGCAGTACCATGAATGGAGAGGTTCTTGTGAGTAATCAGGAGATTAAGAAGCTTGTGGATATGGCACCAGATCGCTTTATTGGCTTTGCGAGTGTTGACCCACACGATAAGAAGGTTAAAGAAAAACTTGAAGAAGCTTTCACAAAACTAAATCTCAAGGGTTTAAAGCTACATCCTTCAAGACAGAACTTTCATCCAGATGACAAGATTATGGAACCTATCTATGATATCTGTGAAAAATATGATAAACCAATTATTTTCCATGCGGGTCTATCGTTTGAAAATCATGCGACAACAAAAAATTGTCATCCATTAGGTTTTGAAGGGCTTGCGGAAAGAAGAAGCAATCTGAGAATCTGCCTGGCACATTTTGGCTGGCCATGGTGCAGAGAAACAGCGATGTTGATGCTGAAGTATCCAAATGTATATACCGATACAGGCGCCTTATATTTTGATAGTGCTAAGGAATTCTATACTCAGACGCTTACAAAAGATGTACCTGCTACATGGATTGATAGAAGTCTAAGACATCAGGTGATGTTTGGCACAAATGATCCACGATTTGAAATGATTAGAATGTCAAAGGCAATCGAAGAACTTGGATTTAGAGAAAGCACAATTGAATTATTAAAAGAAAAGAATGCCATTGAATTTATGCATTATGATCCAGAAGGGAGTAAAAGATGATTAAAGTTATTCCATTAGAAATCATGACTGATAAGTATAACCAATACTTCATTATTACAGAAGATGTTAAAAAGATTGTTGCATCATCAAAAATAAAAAACGGTATGGTTACTGTTGAAACAAAACATACCACTACAGGCATTACAATTAATGAAGCACTTGAATGTCTAGAGAGTGATATCGATGTATTTTTAGCTAATCTTATACCTGAAGATGCTCCATATTCTCATTGTCATATGTTAAGAGATTATGGCAGCACAGGAGGAAATCCTACGGGTCATCTTAAGTCAATGCTTGTAGGAAATCATTGTCATATTCCGTTAGTTGATGGAAAACTGGTGGCTGGTTCAGCACAGGATATCTGGTTCTGTGAATTTGATGGACCATCACAAAGAACAATCAACATCATAATTCAAGGAGAATAAAAGTCACAATTGTGACTTTTGGTTTTCAGGAATAAATGTTTTTAGATAATCTATTGTTTTCTTATGTGCATCATGTGGATCAAACCAATATATTGAGTCATTGATTTCTAGATCAACAATAGAATCATAATTATGTTTTTCTAAGGTTTCTATATATTCTTTTAATGGTAGATTACCTGTTCCACATATTTCATGATGGGCATCAGAGAAATGAATAAAGCCAATCTTATCTTCACCAAAGGTGTCATAATACATTTCAAGATTTTCATTAGCCACATCCATTGCGACTAAATCAATACATATTTTAAGATTAGGTGAATTGACCGCATCCATAATCTTTTTAATTCCTTTTATATCTGTACATAGATTGCTTTCATATGGTTGAAGCTGTTCTAGCATCATAGTAATACCCTTACTCTTAGCATCTTCACAGATCTTCTTAATAGAATCAATACAGATATTCATGCTTTGTTCAACAGGAAGATCTCTTAAGCCAGTACCGGTATTGATAAATAATCTATCTGTTCCTAAAGTAAGGGCATCATCCATACTGGTACGGAAGAAGTCAATTGTACGTCTTACAGTTTTAGGATTTGGATCAGCGATACTGAAAGGGTAGGCAAGCGTTTCTGGGGTATAGATGACAAACTTCATCCCACGATCTTCAACTTTTTTGCGTAGTTCTTTTAAAAAAGTTTTTGCTTCATTGTCGGAATAATCAAGGTGACAGAAATGAGGCGTTCCTCCCCAGAAATCGATGTTTTTAATACCAATCTCCGCAAGAGAATTCAAAGTATAATCAAAAGAATACTGCTGGTAGGATGGAGTCATAACCGCAAAGTCATTCAAAGTGATTTTTCTCATTATTGTTCTCCTTATTGTTGCTGTTAACATTATAATATAAGAAGGAAAGGCTTATAGACAAGATAGAGAATATGACAGTTCATAAAGCTCCTCCGGGTATGGAGGCAATTGAAAAAATCGAAGATTTTATTAAAGTAAATCGTCTTAAACCGCACACTAGAATTCCATGTGAAAAGGATCTGTGTGAGCTTTGGAATGTCAGCCGTTCAACCTTAAGACAGGCTGTTGATGAGCTTGTGGAAAACGGCATTCTTTATCGTGTTATGAATAAGGGGGTCTATGTTGCAGAGCCTCGCTATCCTAGAGACTTGGATGGTGTTGATGCGATGGTTACAGACCTAATAGACCAAGGTCATAGCGTCAGTAAACAAATCATGAAAATTGAAGAAATTGAAGCTACTAAACAGATTGCCAGAAAACTAAGAGTCATGTTAGGAACAAAGGTATATGAAATCATCAGATGTCGTAAGGTAGATGGTGTTACATGTACTATTGAGACTACCTATATAGATGCTAATCGCTATAAGGGCTTTGTGGATTATTATAATGAGGAAGTATCACTGGATTCTGTTTTTGAAAATCATTTTAATACTATTCAGACTTCAGGTACTGAACATATAAATGTTACATATGCAACAGATGCGGAAGCTGAAGTTTTAGATATTGAAAGCGGTGCACCTTTATTCTATGCGTCAGGTGTAGCCTTAGATCAAAATGGTGAAACTGTTATGTTTTATAAACAATTGATTAGGTCTGATAAATTTATATTTGTGTGTACAGTGGAGAGTTAAGATGCCAAGTCAAGATTATAAAATGCCTATATATCTCCAATTAAGAGAAATAATTCGCAACAAGATTGAAGATGGTGAATACATGCCTGGTACCGCCATCCCTTCAGAAAATAAACTTTCGGAATCTTTTGGTATTAACAGAATCACAATCAGAAACGCTGTTGATGCCTTGGTTAATGAAGGACTATTAAGAAGAGTTCAAGGTAAGGGTGTGTTTGTTGTAGGAAATAAGAGCGAACTATCTATTGAAGAACACGCAGGTTTTGTGGGTGATTCAATCAGAAAGGATACTCGAATTTCAATTAAGGAATTACAAAAGTCTGAAAGACAGGCCGGAAATAAATATGCGAATCTATTTGGTTTAGAACTTGAAGATGAAATATATTATATTCGTCAGATGCATTCAATAAATCATATTGAGACATCGATAGAAGAATTCTTTTTACCTAAAAAGGTTCTTCCTTCTTTAGATATGATTAATTCATCAGTATTTACCTTCAGAGATATTCTTTCTTTCTATGGTATAGATCTTAAAAAGATGACTCAATCACTAAGAATAATTAAAGGTTCCACAAAGATAAGAAAGGCCTTGAATATACCTGATAATGTTGCGGTATTATTACTGGAATGTGATTTCTATAATGAAAACAATGAAGTCATAGCTCACAGTATCTCCAATATCCGCAGCGATATGCAATCATTTACTGTAAATATGCACAAGACACACGGAAACAACCAATAATCCATGTGTTTTTATTTCAATAATTCAATAGGTCCTTCATGTTTTGAACATATACTTGCGGCTTTATTTGCGTTATAGACAATATCATCAAAATTATCACCCTCTATTCGCCAATATAAAGCTGCAGCTGCAGAGGTATTTACCACATCCTGTTACATCAATAGCTCTATCTACTTCAATTGCCTCACAGCTTACCACAATTCCTTCTTCTATCCATGAAGATCATTTATCTCCTTTTCTTAAGAAAATAGTATAGGACACAGGTTTGGCCTTTACTTGTAAGGACCTTAGAAGGGACTCGAAAAAAGTCCGTAGGGACATTTACGAACGCTTTACAAGGCACAAAAAGAGTATTCTGGAGATATTGCAAATACAGACATTTATGCTATTATGAAGGTGAACAAGCGATTCTTCTTTTTGAGTCGTATAAAACAGGGAAAAGTTAGTAGCAATCCCCCCTATGGCACCAGATTAATCAAGGGTACCGGTATAGAGCACGAAGACTGTACCGGTTTTTTTATATGATCCGATCTCCTGTCCTTGAAAACCAGATCAAGGAAAACTCTCTCCGCATCCTTACTTCATCGGTTCTGGAGAAAAGCTTCACGATAGACTGCCACAGCATCAGACAGGGCAGCAGTGTGCAGCAGCCTCCTGTTGAATATATATCAAACAAACAGATACTTATTGTTTGTTTGACCGCTTATGAACATGGATCAATAGAATAGTACAGATATATGAACTGTATTCAGCAAAGAAGGTTTTTGGTTTATAAACACAGACCTTTTTATTACAATAAAAAGAGAAAGACAAATCGGTATTTGCTGAAGTGCTCGATCAAACAAAACGAGAATCACATTAAAAGAGGAAAAAATGTATAATCTGTTATCGGATAAATCCGTCATATTTTTCGATGTTGGCTATACAATTGATTACCCGGCTTCCGGAGACTGGGTGTTTACAAACCGATTTTATGAAATATCCGCAGACAAACTGAATCGATGCACTGCCGAACAGATCCGCGATGCAAGGGCGGCAGGGTTGGATTATCTGGAAAAGAACCACTTGATTCGTGATGAGGAGGAAGAAGCCGATCGGTTTTATCATTACTATAGTATCGTTTCCGAGACATTACAGCTGAATTTGAAAGAGGACGAGATCCTGGCAATAGCCAGAGATCGAACTTATAACATGGATAACTATGTTATCTACCCGGACGCCAGAAAGGTTATTCAAGCACTCAGCAAGACACATCGTCTCGGAATCATATCAGATACGTGGCCGAGTATCGTAAACCAGCTGCGCACATTGGACGTACTGCAATTCTTTTCTTTTGCTACATACAGTTTTTCATTAGGCGTTTTTAAACCGGACCGTCGAATGTATCTGGATGCACTTGAGAAGTGCGGTCACGATGCTAAAGATACTGTTATTATTGATGACAGCCCTCAAAATCTGGAAGGAGCGGCTGAACTGGGTATCACACCTATACTGATCGCAGCAAATCCGGCATCGGATGTACAGACTCCGTATATGAAGATTCGTTCTCTTTCGGAGTTGATCTGAGATTTCGACAAATTCCAGTTTGCTGTACGCTTTGGAGGATAAAAATGTTTAAATACGAGATTATTGATTTACCTAAAATAGCGATTATTGGCAAGGAAGGCTTATGCACGAAGGAGAAGAATATTGTTCAGGATCTCTGGCAGCAAGCCAATGCTAATTTTAGTGATGTTGCAGACGTTGGAATGAAAAATGCCGATGGATCTTATGTAGGATTCTGGGGAGCGATGAGCGACGAGACGAGGTCTTTTATGCCCTGGACAGACAATTTTACCAGAGGGTTGTATTTGGCAGGCGTTGAGGTGTATGAGGATACAGCTGCTCCAGCCGGATGGGTCAAGTGGGTCATGCCAGCCAGAAAATATCTTGTGACAGAGGTTACTCCAGAAAGTTATGGAGAGACATTTGGAACTGTGCTTAACAAGCTTATTCCAGAACTTGGGATGAAACTGGCAGGTGCTGCATGTGATTTTACTGAACCGGCAACCGGGCAGAATAAACTGTTTTTTCCAATTATGGAAGACTGTGTATTTTGCAAAATAGGTTCCGGTGAGATACAGGGACTCAGAATCTGTGAAGATGACGAAGCTCTCGCATTCATGGACATCTCGAAGGATTATGACGGACATATTCTTGTAATACCCAAGAAGCACTTTCGGTACGTGACAGATTGTCCCGAGAATGTGGCTTGTAAGGTGTGGTCCATGGTGCAGAAGGTCAGTAAACATCTGATGGAAGACTGCGGTTATGACGGAGCTGACATCATGTCAGCCAACAGTCCCGTGAGCCAATCACTCCCTCATTTTCATGTACATATAATCCCGAGAAAAATCGGGGATCGATTGGGGAATCCGGGAGAATGGCCTGCGCCGGCAGGGGCTAAGGAAGATGTGCGCGATATGTATGAAAAGCTGAAAATGATCTGATATAACATGAAAAAATAATGGCTCATACGGTCTGCCAATCAGTATGTGTCTTGGTGTAGTGCTGGACCATAACGGTGAAGAAGATAACGAGGACGACACAGACGATAAGCAGCGGGCATATAAATCGTAATTTGTTGGAATTTTTCTTTAAAATAACGGTTGACTCGTCCCTTAGGGGATAGATTATTTTAACAGATGTGGAAAGGAGATTTGTGATAATGCTTAGAATCAGTGAGTTTTCTAAGCTTTCGCATCTGACGATCAAGGCTCTGAGGTTTTATGAGAAAGAAGGCCTTCTGAAACCTGCTTTTGTTGACGAATGGAATCATTACAGGTTTTATGAAACTTCACAGCTTGATGCTGCTGCAAAAATCAGATCATACAGGCAACTTGGTCTTTCTATTGAAGAAATCAAAGCAGTATTTTCCGGAACAGATGTGAAAGAGATCCTGCAGGAGAAACTCATTGAGTTAACAAAAGAAAAGCATTCGATCGAATCCCGTCTTTCCATAATCAAAACTATTATGGAGGAAAAAGAAATGAAGTATCAGGTTAGCGAAAAAGTGATCCCGGAAAAGATCGTATACTCTGCGGAAACGGTACTGAAAGTGTATTCAGACATTATGTGCTGGATCCCCTCTGTGGGGGAAGAGTGTCTTGAACTGAACCCGGAGATGGATTGTTCAGAGACGTCGTATAGTTTCTGCGAATATCTCGATAAAGAGTACAAAGAAACAGACATCAGGATCAGATACAGCGAAGAGTGTACACGATTCGGAAAAGAAAACGATCATATCAGATTCAGAATACTGCCGGAAGTGAAGGTATTGAGTATTTACCATAAAGGACCATACGCCAATATCGGTGAAGCTTATGCCTTCCTTATGAAATATGCAGAGCAGAACGGATATACAACTGCAGGTCTGATCAGGGAATGTTACATCGACGGCATCTGGAACAAGGAATCTGAAGAGGATTGGCTGACGGAAATACAGTTACCGATTGAGGAGTAAACTTAATGGCTTTTGATTTCAAGAAGGAATACAAGGAATTCTATCTGCCAAAGGATCAGCCCGGTATTGTCGATGTACCGAAGATGAACTATCTGTCTGTCAGAGGACAGGGTGATCACAACGATGAAAACGGTGAATACAAGCAGACCATCGGGCTGCTTTACGGCATCGCCTTTACCATCAAAATGAGCAAGAAGACCGATCATCGGATCGAAGGTTATTTTGACTATGTCGTTCCGCCTCTGGAAGGATTCTGGTGGCAGGATGATGTGCAGGGCATCGACTATGCACATAAAGAGAACTTTCAGTGGTATTCCGTGATCCGCCTGCCTGATTTCGTTACAAGGGAAGACTTTGACTGGGCACTGGAAGAAGCGACCAGAAAAAAGAAAATGGATTTCTCAAAGGTCGAGTTCTTCACCTATGACGAAGGCCTGTGTGTGCAGTGCATGCATATAGGGCTTTACGACGATGAACCGGCTACCGTTGAGAAGATGCATCAGTTCATGGAAGAACAGGGATATGCCCTGGATATTACCGATCAGCGCATGCATCACGAGATCTATCTGTCCGACGCCAGAAAGACCGATCCGCAGAAACTGAAAACCGTGATCAGACACCCGATTAGGAAGGTAGAATAAATGGCATCGAGCAAAGAATACCTGGATTTTATACTGGAACAGCTTTCCGAACTGGATGGCATCACCTGGCGTCCGATGATGAGTGAATATATCATCTATTATCAGGGCAAAATCGTCGGGGGCATTTATGATGATCGCTTTCTTGTAAAGCCGACAAATTCAGCAAAGAATATGATGCCGAATACGGATGTGGAATTGCCATATGAAGGTGCGAAGGAAATGCTTCTAGTGAGCGATGTGGATAACAAAGAGTTTCTCCGTAAATTGATAGAATCAATGTATGAAGAGCTTCCCGCTTCGAAGAAAAAGAGGTAAACAAATTCCGGTTTATAGGGATGAATTATTAAAGATATAGATTGGCAAGCAATATAGGATATAGGTTCGACTATAACCTGTAAGGACCCTTAGAGGGGACTCGAAAAAAGTTCGCAGGGACATTTACGAACGCTTTACAAGACATCAAAAGAGTTTCCTAGAGATATTGTAAATACTGACTTTTATGATATTATGAAGTTGAACAAGCGATTCTTCTTTTTGAGTTTTATAAAACAGGGGTAAATTTAGCAACAACCCCCCCCTAAGGCACCAGATTGACAAGGACCTCCTTCTGTAATACAATGTAATACATAAGGAGGTTTTCTTTATGACCATATCACTGAGATTATCTGAAGAAGATACAAAACTGATCAAAGACTACGCCAAGGTCAACAATATGAGCGTATCCGACCTGATCCGCCAGGCCGTCATCGAAAAAATCGAAGATGAGATAGATCTCGCTGCCTACAACAAAGCGATAGAAGCATACAGGAAGAATCCCAAGACCTATACTCTGGAAGAAGTTGAAAAGGAGTTAGGTTTATAAATGTTTCACGTCATATTATCCGATCAGGCCAGAAAAGAACTGAAGAAGATGGACAGACATGTTTCCTCGCTCATCCTTGGCTGGATCCGTAAGCATCTTGAAGGCTGTGAAGATCCTAGAGCCATAGGAAAGGCTCTGACTGGTGACAAGGCAGGAGCCTGGAGATACAGGGTAGGAGACTATCGGATCATCTGCGAGATACATGATGCGGAAATCATCATTTTCGTTGTAACCGTTGGACATCGAAGAGAAGTTTATAAAAAGCGTTAGTAAGATATATAAATGAGTTTGATAAATCGTGGTTTATTGTTGAATTATCATTAATACAAATATGTTGAAAAAAAAGAGAATTCCAATTTACAGATTATAGTATTCTTAACGGAGAGAACATGATGAACCGATTCTTTGCATATTTCAGCGGTTTCCCAACTCATCATTTTCCGGATGAGATCGCAGCAAGACTGAAGAAGGAACTCCCTGTGAGAAACAGTCTGGTATTTATCAGTGCCTGGCCATCCGATTATTCCAGGAATGACGATGATGCAGCTGGGATGCATGAGATGTTTGCCGAGCAGGGCATGGGATTTGAACGTTATTCTGTGATCGATGACAGGAGCGAATCGGAGCAGGCTTTGAAGTTGATTACAGAAGCTTCCTGTATTTTTCTCATGGGCGGCAATGCGACAAAGCAGATACGGCTGATCTGTGGCAAGGGGATCCGTGACACTATTGTTTCCTGTTCTGCTGCAACATTGGGCGTTAGTGCCGGATCTATGAACATGGGCAAAACGACAGTCGATATCTGGGAATCATTCGTTCCTTACGAAGGGCTTGGTTTTGCCGATATCGCAATGATCGGACACTTCAGTTATGAGGCTGAAGAACGTCTGAATCTGATGAAACAGGTGTCTATGAGTTATCCTGTCTGCGCGATGGCGGATGATAGCGCCATTTTTATCCGGAATAATCAGGTTAGCTGTACAGGAGAAATCCATTGGATTGAAAAAGGAATAATAAAAGCATTCTCACCGGACCTGATACAGGTTCATAATGAATAGAATGGATAAGTGTGAGCGGATATGGTGCTCAGCCACGAAAGATATATTGATAGGAAACAGATACATGGATTATGCGATCAGAACAGCGGTTCCTGTAGATGAACAGAAGATACGGGAACTGTATATCGAAATGCTTCAGACGATCTATCGTACGGAAGATGTTCAGGGGTATGAGACGGGATATCTGGATCGTTACTGGCTTCAGGGAGAAGAACGCATCTTTGTAGCGGAGGATGAAGATGTTGTAGCATATTTGTCGGTTGAAGTTCATCATGATCCGGAAACAGATTATATATACCTTGATGATATGTCTGTTACGGAAAGATATCGTAACCGCGGAATCGGCAGTGCTTTGATTCGTGAAGCGGAAGTTTATGCGCAGGAGATCGGAATACAGCACATCCTCTTTCATGTTGAGAAATCCAATACTGCAGCATTTAAATTATATGAAAGGCTTGGATTTCGTATATTTCGGGATGACGGCAGCAGATATCTGATGAATAAAACATTGGAACGTTTGTAAGACTAAACTATTGACCACATAAATCGGATTTGCAGAGGTTCACGGATAAGCATATAGGGGGTGTAGGGCGTTATGAATACGAAGGAAGAAAAGTTTCTGGTTTGTCGGGATGAAACAATAGAATATTCCCGGACAAGCGTTAGAGTAAAACATCCTAGACCCTTTGGGTCTGTACAAAAATATTTTGTAGGGACATTTACGAACGCTTGGATCTTATTTTGTATAATAAAAGAGATAGACAAATCGGAATTTATCGAAGTAGATTAACTTTCATTTTCAAACTGTTGTTGGAGATACCATGAAAGACATCATTATAAAGAAAATGACATATGAATTAAAAGATGATTATCTGGATTTCTTTGATCATCGTGCATTTTCCGACGGCAATCCAAATGGGCCTTGTTATTGCACATCACCAAATCAGGATGAAGAAACTATAAAGCAGATGGTCAGTGAGTTTCAGGAAAACGGTGTTAAAGAAACGATTCGAAAATATGCTGAAGAGATGCTCGATAAGGGTAAAATCAATGGGTATCTGGTGTTTGATGACGGCTTGTCTATAGGGTGGTGCAATGCCGCCGATATCGACAGCTACAAAGGGTTTGTGCCGGATTTTGCCAGAGAAAACAAGTGCGGGAAAACGGTAGCGATCGTGTGTTTTGAGATCGCTCCCGGATACAGAGGTAAAGGTGTTGCTTCAGCATTAATTGAACGTGTATGTGCAGATGCAAAGACAGATGGATATGCTGCTGTTGAAGGTTATGCCAAAATCATCGAACATCGTGATGAATATGACTTTACAGGTCCTCTACATCTTTATGAAAAGGCCGGCTTTTCTCGGATCATTGAACAAAATGGCATAGCTGTTATGAGGAAGCTGTTATAGGCAATAGTTATCCCAGACAGTAAGTTATAGATGACTAGTATAAAAGTCTATTCTGTATAATAAAAAAACGGAGGCTGTAGATATGAAAAACGGAAAGAGTATTGGAAGCGGATTAGCCATTGGCTTAAGCATAGGTACCGCAATTGGCGTAGCTACAAACAACATAGGTTTATGGCTGCCTATTGGTGTATGCCTTGGAGTTGCGTTAGGAACCGCATTCGGCAATGATGATGAATCAGAAGATTCTGAATCTGATGAGAAATAACAACAAATAGGGATTCGTCGGGATGTCGTAATTTGTGAGGATGCTATATGTGGACATATACAGATATAACGAGAGATGAGTTTGAAAAGATCAAAGATCACATCGAAGAGATCATGGTCGCTCATGGAGCAGTGACTCAAGATATTGACTCGCCTTATTCTCAAAAGACGACAACCGTTCACAAGGATTCTGATGCGATTGTCTGGAAAAGCCATCGGAAAGTGTATAAATATAATGATTTATTTTATAGGATCGATGAGGTATGTTTTGATAAAAAGCCATTTATTGTTGCTGAGTTCGGAACATATGATGAATTGATGAAAAACATTATGGAAGATGCTGACCCGTTTCCTTGGGATCTTTCTGAGAAAGAACTGGAAGATGAGGTATCATTCTTTCTTGGTGAAAAACCATATCCGATAGAACAACACGGCAAAAAGTAGATTCAAGTTTTGAAAGATTGTATATAACAGTTAAAAAGGGCCAAATAGATCGCAATGAAGTTCCCTAAGGCATCAGAAGTAATGAACAGGATCAAAATGATCCTGTTTTGATATAATATGAATAAAGAACAGACACTGCATTTTTAGATAACCATGCCCATGCGTTAATATCACATCGATGAACGGTTGTATCCTGCTTCCGGTTCAGATGTCTGATCGTCCGAAGTCATGACTCAGTTTTTCAAGGAGACTAGAATATGAAGAAAAAATCAATAATCATTGCCAATATATTAATTGCAGCTGCCATATTGGTTTTTGTTGTATTCTACTCCAGGTCTGAAAGCAGGATCTCTTACCAGAGACAGATAGAGCACTTCGAAAATACCACGATCACCATGGGACATGTTACGGAGAATTATCTGGAAGGCGAACAGCGGATCTGCGATGTGTGGGCGCAGTACATCAACAGCAGAAACATGACCATGGAAGAGGCGGCAGATTACATCTGCGCCTCCCATGTACTTACAAACACTTCTGCGCATCTTGTTTCTCTTGATACGCTTACGGGTCTTTCTACGCGGCCTAGGCAGGGCACTGCCGATGACTATGATGTTTCATATGAACGGGTTGGCCTTCTGGAAGACGTGGACTGGATCGATGAAGTTGGAAAGTCGATCAACATCACCCGCGCTTTTACCAATCCGATGAACGGCGAACAGTCGCTGGCTTTCTGCAACATAGTCAAGCTGTATGATCCTGAAAACGAAACCGTCGGGGATGCGGTCCTTCTGCGGGTAGTACCTGTTTCGGAGCTTGAAGAAAAATGGGTCTTTCCGCAGGTGGAATTTGTCAATGCCGAGCTTTCTATGATCGATGCCGACGGCAATTATATCCTGAAGGGAAACAGCTTTAAGAACTCCAGTTTTTTCGAGTTCTACAAATCCTATAACCCTACCGATCCCGTATCGTCAAAAGAACTGTTCGACCGGATCACTTCCTCGACCGGATCCGTTTCAATGATCGATTCGCACGGACAGGAACGCATACTTGCCTTTACTCCTGTCGCTGCCACTGCCGGATGGACGCTGCTGGGTTCTGTACCGGCAACGGATCTCAACGTGAAGAAAGAAAACTGGCTGCTGGTAGGAATCGTTTCTGCCGGTTTGCTGACCCTGTTCCTCTTTGACCTGTTCTATACCCTTTACATAAACAAGCGTCTTCAGATCGCGGCCAAAGAAGCCGAGTCTGCTAACAAGGCGAAAACCGATTTCCTCTCAACGATGTCCCACGATATCCGAACGCCTATGAATGCCATCATAGGACTTACGACGATTGCCGAGAAGAACCTGGGAGACGTGGAGTCGACAAGGGAAAGCCTTAGGAAAATCAGCCTTGCCAGCAATCACCTGCTGACACTGATCAACGACATCCTTGATATATCCAAGGTAGAAAGCGGAAAACTGAAACTGAGTCCTGTGAAGTTCTCCGTTGTGGAAACGGTTGAGAACCTTGTAAACATATCGCAGCCGATGATCAAGGAAAAAAACATAGAATTCAGTTTCAATATCAATCAGATGGAGAAGGAATACCTATATACGGACCAGCTTCGTCTGAATCAGATCTACATCAATATCCTCTCCAACGCCATCAAGTATACGGAACCCGGCGGACACGTCAGCGTAGAAATGCGTGAGGAAAAGAGCGACATAGACGGCTGCATACGCCTGGTCTACGTTGTATCCGATACGGGCATCGGCATGAGTCCGGAATTCATGGCGACCATGTATCAGCCTTTCTCGCGTCAGATAGACAGCCGCGTCAACAGCATTCAGGGGACCGGCCTTGGTCTGGCCATTACGAAGCAGATGGTTGAACTGCTTGGCGGAACGATCGAATGTCAGAGCGAGCAGGACAAGGGTACGACCTTTACGGTTACGCTGGACATTCCTGCAGCCGAAAGCCAGCGGGACGACATGCAGCTTGAACCGATCGACGTTCTGATTGTTGATGACGACGAGATCATGCTTCAGACGACCGCCAATACGCTCAGGTCTCTAGGAGCAACGCCGGAGCAGGCAAGAAGCGGATCGGAAGCACTCGACATGATACGAAACAGACATCTATCCGGACAGGATTACGGCGCAATCATCATCGACTGGAAAATGCCGGAGATGGACGGTGCCGAGACGATCAGCCGGATCCGCTCGGAGATAGACAAAGACATCCCGATCCTGCTGATTTCCGCATACGACTGGACGGATATCGAAGACAAGGCGAAAGAGGCGGGCGTAAACGCTTTTGTCAGTAAACCGCTCTTCCGTTCTACGCTCTACGACAGGATCAACGATCTGATCGGAAAGAAGTCCACCTATGAACCGGAAGACGATTATTCCGACCTGCAGGGACTGCATGTACTTGTGGCAGAGGATAACGATATCAACTGGGAAATCATATCCGCCATGCTTTCCATGTTCGGAATCACTGCCGATCGCGCGGAAAACGGACGAATCTGCGTAGATAAGATGCGTGCTGCTGCACAGGACAGTTATCAGCTGATCTTTATGGATGTCCAGATGCCGGAAATGAACGGCCTCGACGCAACAAGGACAATCCGTAAGCTAGAGAACTCCTGGGCTTCTTCCATCCCGATCGTCGCGATGACAGCAGACGCATTCGCCGAAAACGTTACGGAATGTCTGAATGCAGGAATGAACGGGCATATTGCAAAGCCTGTCGATATCAAACTGGTTATCAAGGAGATTCGAAGAATCAAGGAAGAAAGGAAACAGCTATGAAAAGAACGATATGCATGCTTTTGGCGGTACTGATGCTGCTTGGTCTGACTTCATGCGGTCAGAAGGAGCAGGAAACGCCGACAGAAGAGGGTTTTACTCCATCTCTGGATACCTCTGCTGAATCTTATGTCAATGTTGCCGGCGGTTACGACAACTTTGAGGCACTGGAAGCCGAATTCGACCGTTTCAACGAGTATTATCCCAATGCGGAACTCAAATACACCAAGATTGACGACTACAACAACATGATCGGTACGGTTCTGAACGGAAACGAAGCTCCAGACATTTACGTGAATTACTCATGGATGTATGGACGTGAACAGTATCAGTCATCAATCGACCATGCCGAGGATCTATCCGATCCTGCGCTTGGCCTTGATCTGGACTGCATCCGCAGCAACATCATTCTGAATACGACAGACGGTACGCGTCCGATGATTCCGGTTTTTTCGAACACCTACGGCATGCTGGTAAACAACGACCTGTTTGAAAAAGAAGGACTGAGCGTTCCGACCACCTATCAGGAACTGGTAGCGGTGTGTAACGCATTCCGTGAAAAGGGCTATGAAAACCCGATTATGGGCTTCACTAAAGAGGAGACGACATCTCTTTTTACCTTGACGATCTATCCGTTTTTCTGCGGAACGGTAGCAAATGATGCAGACGCCATCAAAAAACTCAATGCCCTTGATCCTTCAGCCGGCGAATACATGCGTCCATCTCTCGAGAAGATCGTGCAGTTTTTGAATGACGGATGCGTGAATCTTGACAACTGCGCGCAGATCGAAAACAACTACGATGCCGTGATCCTTCGCTTCTTTGAAGGCGATGTACCGATGATGACCTGCTCCGGAGATACCGTTTCCGGAACCAAGAAACGGGAAAGCCGTTCCGAATCATTTATCGCAAATCCGTTTGCTTACTCTTTTGTTCCGGTTCCAATGTCGGATGAAGGTGCCGTCTTCCTTGACATGCCGAATCTTCAGTTCTCTGTCAACAAGAACAGTGAGAATCTGGACATGGCCAATGAATTCATGCGTTTCCTGATTACGTCAGAAGAACTGAGCATGATGGCACAGAACAAGGGACTCATGTCTCCGACCAAAGACCTGTCTTTCAACAGCATGTATGCTGCATTTGGAAATGTTCCGGAATCCCGGATCCTGTCCCCGGAAGTATTCGGCCTGACAGATGATGCAGTCAAGCAGTTGAGACAGGCTGTCTACGGAGTCGGAACCGGTGCAATGACCATAGATGAGGCAGTTACCGCTTTTGGTACTTTTGGCAAATAATTCTTTTACAGAAGATTGTTTGATTGAGGTTCTTCGGGGATGTTTTTCCCCTGTGACACCAAAGATTTTCCAAGGATCTGTTTCCGGTAAATAGATCCTTTTTTCTTTATGACGGATCTTGTTTTGTATAATAGAAGAGATAGATAAATCGGAGTATTGAGAACTGAAGATGAATGAATATGTTTATGTCACATTGAGAGAAAGACCGGACCTGAAAGAAGAAGCTGCGGAATGGTTCCACAGCAGATTCGGCGTTCCGGCTGAAGCATATCTGGAATGCATGGAAGCATATCTCAATAAAAAAACGGAATACGGGTGGTATCTGTGTCTGGATGGCGACAGGATCGTCGGCGGCATGGGTGTCATTGAGAACGACTTCCACGACAGGAAAGATCTTTCACCGAACATCTGTGCGGTCTTTACTGAGGAAGAATACCGCTGCAAAGGCATTGCCGGCAATCTGCTGAACATGACCGTTGAGGATCTTAGAACAAAAGGCATCTCACCGGTTTACCTGGTTACCGACCATACGGGATTCTATGAGAGATACGGATGGGAGTTTCTCTGCATGGTTCAGGGTGACGGGGAACCTGATATGACCAGAATGTATATTCACCGGTAGATTCCATATGCAGCAGCCTGCTACGATTCGTATTTAAAAACACATCTTCGGATGTGTTTTATACTGTAATTTTCTTGCATGCGGGTTCTTCCAGCATTTCAGGATGCTGAAGGATGTATTCGATCATCTGTATGGATCTTGCGAAGTAGAAACCGTCGGCAATCCTTTCATCGATCGTGACACCGAAGGAACATATCTTTCTTAGTTCTTCCGTTCCGTCATCGTTGATCCGCTTCTCATTCACGATCTCGCCGATCGTAGTCAGTGAAGAACAGGTTCCGAAATCTGCCAGATTATGATAGATCGCTCCGCATCCGATCGAGCCGAGATTGGAAATGATCATGCTCGAGAAATAGATATTGTTGTCGGTCATCGATTTCGGCAGCATGCCGTGTTTACCAAAGAAACCGATCAGCGCCAGGATCGGGACCCGGAAGAGATTGGGAAGTTTGCCCAATACATCTGCGACGCTGTTTGCGCCGGCTTTTTCTTCTTTGGCGTTCCGTACCTTATCGACCATTTCCGCGGTCTTGCGGGAGATGCTTTCGATGTTGTCGTTCTCTTCGATCGGAACCACCAGCATCAGTTCTCCTGCGTTGTCATCAAAAGATACTTTTGCCGCAAAAGACAGCAGGACTTCACTGTTTTCGTACATGTGTCTGTTTACGATGTAACGATTCAGGAAAGGACGGTTATACATGACCTTGCCTATGGCCGTCAGAAAGGCATGGAAGTAGGTATAGTGAATTCCTTTCTTCTTGCATCCGTCGATATATCCGACCAGTTCGGTCACATCGAGATTGCGGTTGATATAGACTTCGTTTTCTTTGCGGTTCGGTTTCAGATCGATCATGCACTGCTTCAATGTATCGATTTTGACTCTGCGGGCATTCTTACTCATCGTGGACTCCTTTCGGAATTATTAATGGCAGTATTTTATCATGAAAGAGAGACTGCAGTCATTTATAATGAATGTTTTTTGATTCCAGACTTGAAGTATCCGATATTACGCAAGAAGCATTCAACAAATAATAATGATTAGTATTATGTACAGGTCATTTGTCTTTTTGTTTATGAAATAGGATAATAATGTTAACCAACACTTACAAAGCAGCAAGGAATCGTAATGTCTGATACAAAGAAGAACTATCTTTATGCATTAAACAGTATCCTTCCTCTTTTCTGCGGGCTTTTTATCTATATGACCATTAAAGAGGATACATTTATATCTTATGCATTGTCTTCTTTGCGTTCCTTAATGCCGGTCATAGATTATCCTGTTATAATACGTAACTTTGCAGCAGATTTCCTGTGGACATACTCCATGTTCTTCTGTCTGAGAATTACACTTGGAGATGAATTAAGCGGCAAATACAATATTATTGTTTTATTGTTGACAGCTTTTGTTTCAGTGATTATAGAATGTCTGCAGCTGACGAATGTCTTTCCCGGAACATTTGATATATGGGATATTGTTACTGAATTATCTGCAGCAATCTGTGCTTTATTTATTTCTAACATGATAGAACGGAGGAAGTGTTATGAAGAAAAATAGTTCAGTAAGAGTGATCTTGACATGTCTTGCGATTGTCCTTTTTGCCTGTATGGCCATGGGTTCGTCATGGTTAGGTATAGGTGATGGCGTATTATCTGATAAAGAAAAAAAGGAATACGATGAAAGTGTAGTTAGGAAAGTTAATTATGAAGTAATAGGGCGCTGTACAGGATCATGCCTGACCAGAGAAGAAATGGAACAGAAGCTCAGCGATTATGAAAAGGTTCAGATGGAATACAGCAATAAAGAGATCAAGTCTGAATCCGATCATATACTCACTGTCCCTGAATTAAGACTTGTTATGCCTGATGAACATGAATATGACGAGAATACCAGATATCGGATAACGGCACTTTCGGAAATTGATCCGCATACCAATCCGGCTGGTTTTACAGAAGGTTTGCAAGTAGAAGTCATGGATGATACTTCCGCGTGCAAGATTGAAGAAGCAGAACCTCAGGAAACAACTGAACCTGTTGAAACAGCAGGACTCCCGGTAGAAGAAATAGTCGGAACATATGTTGTTAAGGCTGACGTTACGGTAAGCGCGAAGGACAAAGATGATAAAGCAGGAGAAGGAACAGAAATCGGTAGCACAGAAATGGAATTTACGTATATCATTGCTGTTGTAGATGGGAATAAAATCAGCATAGAAACTCAAGGCATTAAGGCAGCAGAAGGCGTTTACAACCCTGCAACCGGTATTTGTGATTTTAAAACGTCTCAAGACAGAACCGAGAGGTTTACTTTCTCAAAACAGGATGGACAGGTTCAGTTTAAATCAATACAACTTGGCAAGGAAGACGCTGTTCCTGCGATAGGAATTAAGATTGAATAATTGAGATAGTGTGATTGATATTTACAAATAGCTATGAAACAAAATAATAGAACGGAGGAAGTGTTATGAAGAAAAATAGCTTAGTGAGATCGATCTTATCCTGTCTTGTGATAGTTGTGTTTTCAGTTATGGCAATGGGAACAAAAATATACAGTCCCAACGATGCACAGGAACATAAAGAAATTGACATTGATTTCAGTCCTTTTATGGAAGATGAAGAATATATTGAGTACTGTTACGGTGTCAACCACAGGATTCAAGAATGTACCGGAACATGTCTTACAAGAGAAGAAATGGCTGAGAAAGTGTATCAGTATGAAAGCGTTCAAAAGAAATACAGCGGCGAATATAACGATATAGTATTTCCAGGAGGGATAAATTCTCAAAAAGAACCTTACGTGGAAAGCAGCAGCATCTATACTCTTGATTTAAAGCTGGTAACACCTGAAAAGCATGAACACGATGAAAAAACCAGATATGAGATAAAAACGATCAGTGGTGAGCATTTTTTATATGAAGGCTTGGAGGTTGTTGTCATGGAAGATACTTCCGCCTGCAAGATCGAAGAACCTGAACAAATAGCACTGGAAGTGGGAGCATTCATGGGGGACTGGGTCAATGAGGATGGCGAACGTACGGTATTGATGCAAAACGGAGAAACGGTTATCAGAAAAGAACCGGATTTATCCTGGTACGGCGGCGATATAGCATGTATTGAATTCAAAGTTGACGAAATAACAAATTCCAACGTATTAAGGCTCTCCGGAATAACCAGCTGGGTAAGCAGTGAAGACACGCTTCATGCAGCACCTGGTGAGGAGGATCGCAATCTTTCAATTGATGCTTCTTCTTCAAGCATAGAATACATCGCAACTAAAATCGAAAACGGTCTTGTCATCGAGATGACGGATGGTATGAATAATTACAAAAGGCAATAAAACATAAGATACAGGAGAAACAATAATATGAAAAAGAAATTGCCTACCATATGCAATGCTGTAAGTGCTGTTCTTGTAATTGCCTTTGTGATCAAGTGTATCACTGACTATAAACAGTACCTGACATCCTATGGTTCCGCACCATTCAGCGTGTGGATATTTATGAATGCTGTATATCTGCTGCTTCCTGCAGCGATCGTATTCGCTGTCGGTGTAATTGTAAAGAAGAAACAGTAACAGATTTGATATATAGGAACATTTACAAATGCTTGATTAGTTTTAAAGACAATTAAACAGTATAGAAAACCGCAGTCTGCGGGAAAGGAGTCACTATGAAGAAGTTTACGATTATTGCTCTATTGATGCTGGTTATGACTGTTACACTCTCCGGATGCGGAGGCGGTACAGAAAAACCGAAAGAAGAACAGACACCGCAACAGCAGGAAACAGAACAGCAGGAAAGCGGCGAAGTTCAGGAACAGGAAACCGTAGAACCGGACGATACGCCACAGCAGTCCGTTCCAACACAGTCTTATCAGGACACACTGATGGATAAAATACCTTTTTCAATCGATATCGGCCCGGGCTGGGAATTCCGTGACCTGACAGTGAATGATAAGCATAGAAGAATCACGATAACATTTGAAATGGATTCTTCAGAAATTGATAAAGATCCTTGTATCTCATATTACAAAGCCGAAGTTCTCGGCGAAGACATGTATTCTGAGCTCGTTGGGGTTGGAAGAACGATTCTGCCGGATATCATTGTAGATTATCTGAAAGAGATGAGGGATGAGGGCAATCTTGACGGCGCATACTTTGAGATGTTTGAATATGATTTCAAGGCTTCTACCTTTAAAGGAAACGATACTGAGTATATCGTATTCACAATTCCTGCAAGCTGGGAGCTGAATACTTCATCCATGATAATTGCGAACGAGAAAGGCAAACTGCTGGCTGACCTGGCAGTTGATAAAACGTATCAGGTAACGTTGGAGGGCGATGATACGGAAAGATACATGGATTCTGAAGGTAATACCAATTTCTTCAGTTTCAATGAAGATTCCATCACTTATCTGAAGGTTTCTCAGAAAACCGATGGCGTAACGTACCTGACTGAATATGCGTTAAATATCGATGATGATAAGATCATTTCGACAGAGACCGGCAGGACCTATAAGACTACAGACACGGTTCCGGATCTGGCTGATATTTCTATTTATTAAGAAACCGCAAAGGTTAAAATAAACAGTATGAGCAGGGCTATTGAGGCCCTGTTCTTATGTGATGAAGACATAAAAAAACGGTATAAATACTCTTTTTTAATCGATTTATCCGGTGTCTTTATCTTGTCTGTATATATAATGAATTTTATAATTTATATAAGCAAAGTCATATGATTGGATTGGAGAAACGATGAACAAAAGTATATATAAAATCCTTGCGGTTCTAGTAGCGGCATGCATGGTTTTTGTAGCCTACAATACCGGAAAGGCAAAGAGTTCAGATGAACTGCAGGAGCTGGTGAAACAGCAGGAAGAGCTGCAGATGCTGAATCGAAGCAGCATCGAAAACATGGTCGTGGAAGACGGAATCATCTATGTCATCGGGCATAAGAGTCCGGATTCCGATACCGTCTGCAGTGCGATCGCCTATGCCCGTCTGTTGAATCTGCTGGGACATGAAGCGAAGGCCGTCATTACCGCACCTGTAAACAACGAAACAAAATATATTCTGAAGGAAGCGGGAGTTGAAATGCCCGAGATCCTTTATGATGCCTCGGGAGAAAACATCTTCCTGGTTGATCACAGTGAATATGCACAGGCTGTGGAAGGACTGACGGATGCTCACATTGTAGGTATCCTTGATCATCATGGGATCGGTACTGTCAGTACCGGAAATCAGGTGGTTTATGAAGGAAGACCAATCGGTTCTTCCGCAACCATTGTATGGCTGGATTATCTTAACTACGGTCTAGAGATCGATCAGACGACAGCTTATCTGATGCTTTGTGCGGTCTTATCTGATACGGACAACCTAACAGGTTCTACAACGACAGAAGCGGACAGGGAAGCTGTGAGAGTACTTTGTGAAACAGCCGGTATTGCCGATGTGGAAGATTTATATGCGCATATGCACGCCGAGAAGCTTTCTTATGAAGGCATGAGCGATGAAGAGATTCTGTTCCATGACTACAAGGAATACGAGGCATCGGGTGTAAAATTCGGCATCGGTCTGGTTGATGCAATCGATGAAGAAACAGCAGCGCAGCTGGCAAAGAAAATGAAGGAAGCTCTTCCGGAAGGCTTTAAGACTAGAGATGTCGATCTGATGTACGCTTCGGTAGGGATCAGAGAAAACGGAGAGAAGATCGACTATATTGTTCCAGGTAATGAATTGTCTGAAACAGTACTGAAGAACGCCTTCCCTGATTATGATGAATACGACGGTACGGCATATATCTTTAGAAAAGGTCTTGGAAGAAAAACAAAGTTTGTTCCGGGTCTGACGGATTATCTGGCTGCCCATCCGCATGAATAGATGATTTTGCGTATATCAGGATTGTATACTTCAAACCCTTCGGGAACATTTATGAACGTTTTCTGATTGATCATATTCTGTATAATAAAAAAGTAGAATAACAGAGTTCATATGCAAATAGAGATCAAGCCGTATACAAAAGAAAGAATCAAGGATGTCATTCAGTTCGAGAATGATCTGCGTAAAGAAGAAAACTTCTGGGGCTGGGAAATCGATGATGAATATAAGAAAAACGTTATCTCAAGTTTTGATGATAAATCTTTTTCGGATTCTATTTCTTTGCTGGCTTATGTTGATAACAAGGCTGTTGGTAGAATCGATACTTCCATGATAAAGAGTCATTTCGACGGATCGGTTAAGGCTTATCTGGACTGGATCTGTGTCATAAAAAGCTATCGCCATCAGGGTGTTGCTCAGGCTTTGCTAAATGAACTAAGAAGAGAATTAAAGGAAAGAAAGATCACCACTCTGATAGCCTTGACGGCTTCAAATGAAGAAGCACAGAGATTCTATAAGTCCATTCCCGATTCGGAAATGAAAGACATCGGAATATGGATAGACATTAAATGAACAGAGAAGTATTAGTAATGGAGAAGGGAAATGATAATGAAAGCTAAAAACAGAAACCGATTGATCATAGTGTTAATGATAAATGTGTTATTCTTGGTTTCTGCCTGTTCAAGAAAAGAGGAAGTACCTGTTCCGGATGTTTCCGAAACGCAGGAAACCGAAAGCCATAAGGTGATGGTCGCCTATTTCTCCTATACGGGAAATACAAAGAAACTGGCGGAGTACATTGCCAAGCAATGCGATGGCGATCTGTACGAAATCAAGGCGGCAGATCCTTATACGGAAGACGACACCAGATATGATGCGGATACGCGTGCCTATAAGGAACAGCACGATCCGAACTGCAGGCCTGAGATCGAAGGACAGCTTCCGGATCTAGGCGGATACGATACGATATTTATCGGCTATCCGATCTGGCACGGACAGGCTCCGATGATCTGCTATACGTTCCTGGAGAGCGTAGATGTAGCCGGTAAGAGGATCATTCCGTTCTGTACTTCTGCGGAAAGTCCTGTCGGAAACAGTGCCGAGAATCTTGCGGCTCTGAAACCGGAAGCCGTATGGGATGAAGGAATCAGACTGGAAGTTGAGATGAGTGAGAAAGAAATCGCCGACTGGCTGGAGACACTGGATCTATCTGAGTAAAATAGATATTGGGTCAAGATTAATGTATTAAAAAGACAGGATATCCTGTCTTTTCTTATGAACACTTTCTTTATACAATACAGGATTCGTTAATTAGCATGTTTTTATTATTCTCACCATGTCAGATAATCTGTTATATAATAATGGTAGTTAGTTATGGCTAACTTAATGAATGAAACAGATTTTCTGTTAGGAGGTTATATGAATAGAGTTGTTTTAAAGATAAACTGTATGGTTTGCGGTATGTGCGAGGCGCATATGAATGATACGGTCAGAAAAGTTCTTCCGAAGGCTAAAAAGGTGAGTTCTTCTTACGGAAAAGGGGAAACACAATTCCTGTATGAAGGAGACTTCGATCAAGACAGACTGATCATTGCGATCAAAGAGACCGGATATGAATGTACGGATATCGTTATAGAACCGTATCAGAAGAAAGGACTGTTTGGCATATGACTCTGAACAAAGAACTGCTGATAGGTTTGCTGATTCCGTTCGTCGGAACGGCTGTAGGTGCAGCCTGTGTTTTCTTTCTGAAAAAGGATCTGAAGATTTCTGTACAGAAATCTCTGACCGGTTTTGCGGCAGGCGTAATGGTAGCGGCTTCCGTATGGAGCCTGATTGTACCGGCAATTGAACAATGTGCCAATAAGGGAAGATGGGCTTTTCTGCCTGCTTTCATCGGCTTCTGGTGCGGTATTCTTTTCCTGCTGTTTCTGGATGAAGTCATTCCGCATCTGCATCGGAGTATCGACCAGGTAGAAGGACCGAAAAGCAGACTGACCAGGATAGCCATGATGGTCCTGGCTGTAACGTTGCACAATATTCCTGAAGGCATGGCGGTTGGTGTTGTTTATACCGGGCTGGTGAACGGTTCGGGGAATATTACGGCAGGCGGAGCTCTGGCTCTGTCCTTAGGCATTGCCATACAGAATTTCCCGGAAGGGGCAATCATCTCAATGCCTATGTACGCCGAAGGAAAGAGTAAAATCAAATCGTTCTGGCTGGGTGTTTTGTCCGGTATTGTTGAACCGCTGTTTGGCGTGCTGCCGGTGATCGTTGCCGGACTTGTCGTACCGGCAATGCCTTATTTCCTGTCTTTTGCCGCAGGCGCAATGCTGTATGTGGTCGTGGAGGAACTGATTCCGGAAATGTCTGCAGGGAAACATTCCAATATCGGTGTTGTGGCTTTTGCGATCGGTTTCAGTTTAATGATGGCTTTGGATGTAGCGTTGGGATAAAGCGATCTCTCTGATGAAAGAAAACACAACAAAAAGGAACATGAAATGAAACTGACAATACTGTTAACGACCGCATTTATACTATCGGTCTGTCTGCTCTTATATGCAGCTGTTGCTCTGATTCAGGACAGGCGCTTTTTCACTACGGCTCCAAAGGATATCCAGGCAGCTGCATTTGATCATCCGGAGCGTTTTCCCGGCGCACACATTCTAGGCTGGATTTTGGCTGTCATATCTATATTTGTGATGGCTGGCGTGTTTTTTTATGGAGGATATGATGGCATCCGGAAAGGTTTTAACTTCTGGCAGTTTACTGTCAGGTTCGCCATTATTCTGTATTTATGGAAGGCTTTCGACATCGTTTGTCTGGACTGGTATCTTTTGAGCAAATCTCATTTCTTTCAGCACTACTATCCGGAAACCGAAGGCTGTAAAGGGTATGACAGTTTCGGTTTCAACCGTAAGGAACAGATCATCAGACTGATTGTATTTCCGTTTGTTGCCATGGCCATGGCACTCATATGTACATTGTTCAGATAGGAGAAAATGATGGATAAGCAGATCAGCAAGTATACGAAATTATATCGCAAGGCTTTGAAAGAGACCGGTTTTTCAGATGTTGAACAGATGACGGCAAAATATGAAAACAGACTAAGAGAAATGTATATGTCTCCCGCTTTTAAGGCTCATAACATCTATCCGACCATGGATGTATCGCTGGTTTATGCGGTTATTGCGATGTGTCTGGAACTCAAGGAAAAGGGTATCAACGATCAGGAGATCATGCATTTCAGCAATGTCGTTTTTAAGACAAAAAAGAAGGCTTTTGCGGCCCTGGAGAAGATCATCGACATTCTGCCGAACAGCTATCAGATCGTTGAAAAATGGAACATCAGCGATCATGAAAAGAGAGTAGAAGACAAAAGCATCGCCTATGACCAGTTTGAAGTTAAGGACGGCAGGATCGAATACTGCATCAGCAGATGCATGTACGTAAGGATATTTGAATACTATGGGATCAGATCCTTGTGTAAGATCTTCTGCAACACCGATATTTCCGCATACGACAAGCTGACCAGACACGTGAAGTTTACCAGGTATTCCGATCTTTCTGACGGCGACTGCTGCCATGATGTGATTGAGAAAAGAGGTTAAGATGAATAAATACCATATTGAAAAGAATACGGTACAGGAAACGCTGATTATTCCTCTGTACGGAAGAAAAGTCTGTGTCGATCATTATCCGCAGCTGTTTGAAGACAAGGAAGCCGAAAGGATCTGTGAGATGCTGGACTATGATTTCGCATCGAAGCAGAAGATGATGGAATCTCCGGCAGGACTCTTTGGTGCTCTGGAAGTGGCGCAGCGTCATTACGATCTTCTCTGGGAGATCAGGGATTATCTCAAAACCCATCCGGAAGCTTCAGTCGTCAATCTCGGCTGCGGTCTGGACGATTCTTTCTCCAAAGTCGACAACGGTCTGTGCCACGGATACAATATCGATCTGCCTGATGTAATTGAAATCAGGAACGAACTGCTGGGAACGGCAGAGAGGGAAACGAATATCAGCTGTGATCTGAATGATTATTCCTGGATGGATTTGATCGATGGCAGTAAGGTAGCGATTTTCTTTGCGGCAGGTGTTTTCTATTATTTTCATAGGGAAGATATCAAAAGAATGTTCAAGACCATGGCAGAGAGATTTCCGGGTGGCGTACTGGTCTTCGACTGCTGTAATGAGCGGGGAGCGAAGATGATGCGTAAGACCTGGCTGAAGGAAGCAGGTATCAGTGATGTATCCGCATATTTCTCTTTGGAAAACAAAACGGAGATAGAAGGATGGAGCGATCGTTTCAGATGTGTGAGTGAGAGAAGCTACATGAGAGGATACCGCGACATTTATCATGAAGTAGGTCTCTTTCATAAAATGATGTTGATATTCTGTGACAGACTGGTCAGAATGAAAATAGTCAAGATTGTATTTGGAAAGGAAGATAAAAGATGAAATATATCGGTATGCCCATGGGCATGTGGGTTCTGTTTCAGAATTCATTTCAGGAGAAGCTGACAAGCGTGCTGAAATACAGCGAGAAAGAAGCGGCTGATATCACCATCAAGGCAAGGAAGAAATACAGGAAGATCGTTGCCGGTCTTCCGGAATTCGAAAAAGAAGACAGATTCAAGATGAACATTCTTTCCTGTGCGATGCTGAGTGCTTTTATTCTGAATCTGGAAGAGAAAGCGACAGTGGAACAGATGATCGAGTACTATGAATCGGCCATGATGACAGAAACAATGAAATGGTTCTGCAGGAAGATGGGAACTCAGAAATTCACTGATGCCGACATCAAGGGAATGAAACAGACCGCTGCACTCAATGCGGCTGACCGTAATCCTTATTCCTGGAATATGGACTATCTGCCTTATAAGGACGGATCCGGCTATGAAGCTAGATTCTATAAATGTGGAATCTGTACCCTGATGAAGGAACTGGGATTAAGTGAATATACGCCTGCCATGTGTCATCTGGATTATGCGATGAGCGATGTCGGAGGGGTTACAGATTTTATCAGAGAGTATACTCTGGCATCCGGGGGTCCGTACTGCGACTGCGGTTATAAGAAGAAGAGATCATGATCATACACGAATTTGGCGGCAAGAAGAATCCGGTGATCCTGCTGCTGCCTGGAACGGCTTGTCACTGGAAGGGGAATTTCGGACAAGTGATCGAAGAACTCAGCAAGGATTTCCTGGTTGGTGTTGTTTCATATACAGGTTTTGACGAGAATGATCCTGATACTTTTCATAGTGTAACAAGGGAAGTTGAACTGATTGAAGAGCATGTTAAGGAACATTACGATAATGAAATCATTTGTGTCTATGGCTGTTCATTAGGCGGTTCTCTGGTAGGCCTGCTGGCACAAAGAAACAGGATCAGGATGAAGTTCGGTATCCTTGGAAGCAGCGATCTGGATCAGAGCGGTCCATTAAAGGCAAGACTGCTTGGCAGTCTGTTTGTGAAACTGGTTTATCCTTTGATCCATGAAAGACACTTTAACAGCTCTTTGCTGCAGAAACGTTACGAGAAACGGATGGCTGAAGATGATCCGTACAATCAGTCTTTCATGAAGATGGTTGGAAGCAACGAGAACGACATGCGTTTCCTGTCTAAGGAAAGTCTATTTAATCAGTTTGTTTCTGATCTAATAACTCCATTGGATGACAATATCGAAAACGGCTATACGCAGACCCATGTCTTCTATGCCATGAGAATGGGCGAGAAGTACCGTGAGCGTTACCTGAAACACTTCAAGGATCCAATCATCCATGAACAGGATCTTAGACACGAGGAACTTCTTGCGGTATATCCTGAAAAGTGGTGTGAACTGATTAGAGAGATCTGTCTTTGAAAAATTGTTTCAATAGACGGATCTTTTTTGTTTTCGTTATCTGTTTTCAAGAAATAGCCCGTTTCTGTATAATTATTATGTAAACAGGTCACTCTACATGAGAGACCTAAGTCTTTTTATTTCATGCAAAAAGGAGGATTCATGTCAAACGCCTATTTCACTATCAAGCGTCCTGATAACGATGCTTTCCGCGCTTATCTGCCGGGGTCAAAAGAACGTGCAGAACTAAAGGAAGAACTTGTCCGCCAGTCTGAACAGATCGTTAAGATTCCTTTGATCATCGGCGGTAAAGAGATATTTACGGAGAATACGATTAAGGTAACCATGCCGCACGATCATGGCCATGTGATTGCTGAATGTTCCATGGCCGGTGAAAAAGAACTGAAGATGGCTGTCGATGCCGCTTTGGCTGCCAAGAAAGCCTGGGAAGAAATGCCTTGGGAACACCGTTCTGCAATCTTCCTGAAGGCTGCCGACATGATTACCGGCCCTTATAGAAAAGTACTGAATGCCGCAACCATGCTTGGCCAGTCCAAGACCGTTTTCCAGGCAGAGATCGATATCGCAGAACTTGCGGATTTCCTGCGTTTTGGGGTGTGGTCAGCTCAGGAAATCTTCAAAGATCAACCTGCTTCTACTCCGGGTATCTGGGACCGTCAGGATTACCGTCCTCTGGATGGATTCATCTGTGCCATTACGCCGTTTAACTTTACATCGATCGGCGGAAACCTTCCGACTGCACCGGCCATTGTCGGCAATGTTGCGGTATGGAAACCTTCCCGCACGGCAGTATTGTCCAACTATTACTACTTGAAGCTTCTGATGGACTGCGGTCTTCCTGCAGGTGTCATCAACTTCGTGCCTTCAAACGGAACCGATGTAGCGAAATACGTCATATCAAGAAAAGAACTGGCAGGTTTCCATTTCACCGGTTCTACCGAAGTATTCCAGGGTGTCTGGAAACAGATCGGGGAAAACATCGCCTCCTACAGCAACTATCCGCGTATCGTAGGAGAGACTGGTGGAAAGGATTTCATCTTTGTGCATAATACCGCCAAGATCCGTCCGCTGGCTGCGGCACTGATCCGCGGTTCCTTCGAATATCAGGGGCAGAAGTGCTCGGCATGTTCCCGTGCCTTCATTCCTGAAAGCATCTGGCCTGAAGTGCTTTCTACCATGAAAGAGATGATGAAGGAAGTCAAGATGGGAGACGTTCAGGATTTCGATACCTTCCTGGCTGCCGTTATCGATAAGGCTTCCTATGATCGTTGTAAAGGTTATCTGGACCGTGCAAAGAAGAGTCCGGACTGCGATATCGTGATCGGTGGAAACTGTGACGATTCCAAGGGCTGGTTCATTGAACCGACCGTCATCGTCTGCAAGAAGCCGGATTATGAATCCATGGTCAAGGAGATCTTCGGACCTATCCTTTCCGTCTACGTCTATCCGGATAATGAACTGGAAAAGACTTTAAAGATCTGTGACGAAGCATCTCCGTATGCCCTGACAGGTGCCATCTTTGCTCAGGATCGCGAGGCTATTGTGATGATGGAAAAAGCATTGCTGCATGCGGAAGGCAATTTCTATATCAACGACAAGTGTACAGGTGCGGTCGTTGGACAGCAGCCGTTCGGCGGAGCACGTCAGTCCGGAACCAACGACAAAGCCGGAACCGTTCTCAACATGATCCGCTGGATGAGCCCGCATTCCGTAAAGGAAACCTTCAATCCATCGGATGCGATCGTCTACCCTTACATGTCAGAAAAATAAAACCGTTTAAGTATCAGGAGAAACATTATGTATACTTCAAAAGAGATTATCGACAAGACCAATCACTACGGTGCACACAACTATGCCCCGAAGCCTGTCGTCATCGTAAAAGCCGAAGGGGCCGTCGTTACGGATCCGGAAGGCAGGGAATACTATGACATGCTGTCGGCATACTCGGCACACAACTTCGGTCACCGTCATCCGGAGATTGT
Organism: uncultured Solobacterium sp.; assembly: GCA_964529805.1. Lineage (GTDB taxonomy): Bacteria > Bacillota_I > Bacilli_A > Erysipelotrichales > Erysipelotrichaceae > Colivicinus. Next base: position 30,592 of record CAZGZT010000020.1, read on the forward strand.
TGCTGCAGCCAGGGAACAGCTGGATAAATGTACACTCACAAGCCGGGCATTCCATTGCGAGAATCTGGGTGATTTCTATGAGAGTCTTTCAAAGCTTACAGGCAAGGACATGGTCCTGCCGATGAATACCGGTGCAGAAGCGGTAGAGACTGCCTTAAAGACGGCCCGTCTTTGGGGCAACCGCGTCAAGGGTGTTGAAAACGGCAAGCAGGAGATCATTACCTGTGAACATAATTTCCACGGACGTACGATTACGATCATCAGCTTTTCGACTGATCCATTAGCGAAAGACGGATTCGGTCCGTATACGCCGGGATTTAAGACGATTCCATATGGCGATGCGCAGGCGTTACGAGATGCCATTACGCCAAATACGGTAGCCTTCCTGGCAGAACCGATCCAGGGCGAGGCAGGTGTCATTGTTCCACCGGATGGATGGCTTAAGGAAGTCCGTGAGATTTGTACGGAGAATAACATCCTCTTCCTTGCCGATGAAGTCCAGACCGGATTTGCCAGAACAGGAGACATGTTTGCCTGCTGGCATGAGGATGTAATTCCGGATATCTATATCATGGGTAAGGCTTTAGGCGGAGGTGTAATGCCTTTGTCCGCTATTGCCGCGAATGAGGATATCCTTGAACTCTACACCCCAGGGTCTCACGGTTCTACTTTTGGCGGCAATCCTCTGGCCTGTGCCTGCGGTATCAAGGCGCTTGAGATTCTGCAGCGTGACGATTATCCGAAGATGGCCCGTGAGAAGGGCAAGTACTTTATGGATGGTCTGAAACAGATCCATAATCCGGAAATCAAGGAGATCCGCGGACGCGGTCTGATGGTTGGTGTCGAGTTCTACGGGGATGCGTTCGACTATGTCAAGGCCTGTATCCATGAGGGTGTATTATGCAAAGAGACACACGACCATACGATCCGTTTTGCACCACCGATTCCGATCTCTTATGAACAGCTGAATGACGCCATTGCCCGTATCGTAAAGGCACTCAGCAAACAGTAATATCTAGAAGCAGAAGAAACATATTAAGAATCTATTCCGGGAGAATAGATTCTTTTATTACTGATTCTGTCCTGTATAATATTGAAGTAAGATAAATCGAAACGTTTTAATATACAATCGGAAAGGAATTCCATATGAAAAAGAGACTGGGGATCACCATGGGAGATCCGGCCGGAATAGGTCCGGAGATCATTCTGAAGATCATGGATGTTTATATGAATGATGTTGTTATCTACGGTTCTTATGATGTTCTGGATCATTACAACAAAAAGAATGGTTTTGGATATCTGTTAAACAGAATCAACGATCCTGATGAAACATCTGAAGACAGAATAAACATCATTGATCCAAATATGCTCAACTATACAGATTTTACCGTTGGAAACTTATCGGCAGCATGCGGAAAAAGCGCCTATTTCTATCTGGAGAATGCCGTGGAGGATGCTTTACGTCTGAAAATCAGAGCAATCGTCACCTGTCCGTTGAACAAAGAAGCTTTGCACATGGGCGGGTACAACTATGCCGGTCATACCGAGATCCTTGCTGAACTGACTCACGCATCAGGATGCGCCATGCTGCTGTGGTCGGATAGACTTAAAGCCATTCATGTTTCGACCCATGTTTCTCTTGCTGAGGCAATCCAAAGAGTCAAAAAGGACAGGATCGTCGAAGTAAGCCTGATGGCAAACGATATATTAAGCAAAGCAGGTTATGATACTCCTAAAATCGCGGTAGCGGGACTGAACCCTCATGCCGGTGAGAACGGACTGTTCGGAGATGAAGAAATTAAAGAAATCATACCTGCCGTCAGTGAGCTGAGAGAAAAGGGACTGAACGTTTCCGGGCCGATACCGCCTGATACCGTTTTTCTGAAATGTCTGAACGGAGAATACGATCTGGTTGTAGCCATGTATCACGATCAGGGTCATATCCCTTTAAAACTGCTTGATTTTGATGGTGGCGTTAACATTACCTGCGGTCTGCCGATCATCAGAACCTCGGTAGACCATGGAACCGCGTTTGATATTGCCGGAAAGAATATCGCCAGACCTGATTCGCTGATTAAGGCCATTGAAGCGGCAGATATGATTTCAGGAATCAGAGATATCGAATAACTGCAATCAGACGAAAACGATTTAGATAAACACGAATCTGTTCAAGAAAACAGAATCCTAATATAATAGTCTTATGGAATATATTTATACATCACTGATCTCCTATCTGTTAGGAAGCTTCAATATCGCTTACTTTGTATCCAAGGCACATGGTTTTGATATCCGTGAAACGGGAAGCAGAAATGCCGGCGCCAGCAACATGAAGGTCAACTTCGGCTGGGGTGCGGGCATCATGACCTGTCTGGTAGATATGGCAAAAGCAATTATCGCCATGAAGCTTTGCGCCTATCTGTTCCCGAACAACGAAATCATACCGGTGCTTGCCGGAGCAATGGCGGTTGTTGGTCATATCTATCCTTTCTACATGGGATTCCATGGAGGAAAGGGATTTGCCAGCTACATCGGCATGCTTCTGGGACTCAACTGGAAGTTCGCTCTTGTCATCATGGCTCTGACGGCAATCGTTACCCTTATCAGCAACTACATCGTTGTAGGCACGCTGACCACGATGGCTGTCGTTCCGCTTTATCTCATTTTTACCAAAGCCAACATCTATGTCATTTTGATTGTCACTGCCGTATCGGCACTGATCACCTATAAGCACCGTATCAACATTAGAAGGATCATCAATCACGAAGAGATTGTTGTATTCGACCGAAGCAAGAAGAAAGACAAGTAAGACACAAACAGGACAGTAAGGGTCCTGTTTTTGTATAATGAATATATGAAAGCACTTATTATCAACTGCAGTCCTGTAAGAACAGGAGCGACCGCAGAAATCGTTAAGATCGTTGAGAAACAGCTCTCTAAGAGATACGAAGTCAAAGATATATGTATCGATGATTACCGATATGGTTTCTGTACGGGATGCAGAAGCTGTCATACAACGGCAGAATGTATCCTCAAGGATGATGTAGATGTAATCATGAAAGAATTTGAACAGGCGGATATCATCGTTTCCGTTTCTCCTTCCTACTGGGCAGATGTTCCGGGACAGTTCAAGGCATTCATCGACAGATGTACGCCATGGTCCAACACGCATGAACTGCATCGGACGATTCCTTCCGGCAAGAAAGGTTATGTCATTGCCTTGCGCACCGGATCAAGAATGAAAGAATGTGAAAGGATCATTGAAACGATCTTCCATTTCTACGGACATCTGGAAATTGAAAACAGCGGCAGTCTGGGATTGACGTCTGTCGAATACAAGGAAGCGGTAGAAGAAAGAAGAATTGAGATCGAAGCGTTCTGCGAGACGATCTAAAGAATCCATGAATCAGGATAGGATAAATGCATTAAGAAAAGAATGGGAAGCAGAAGAGAAGATAGCCCATATACACGGCTGGGACTTTTCGCATATCCACGGCAGATACGATGAAGAGGAGGATCTTCCCTGGGATTACAGAGAAATCGTTGAAGAATATCGCAAAGAAGATATGAAGCTTCTGGATTATGATACAGGAGGCGGTGAATTCCTGCTTTCTTTACATCATCCGTACGGGAATACTGCAGCGACAGAGGGATATCCGCCGAATGTGGAACTGTGTAAAGAAGTGCTGCTGCCGCTGGGGATCGATTTCAGGGAATGTGACGATGCATCCAAAGTTCCGTTTGCGGACGGCTCTTTTGATCTGATGATAAACAGACACGGAGATTTCGATCCGAAAGAAAGTCATAGACTGCTGAAACCGAAGGGACTGTTTATCAGCGAACAGGTTGGAAGTAAGAATGACAGGGATCTTGTAATGATGGTTCTCCCTGATGCGGAAGAGCCTTTTCCGGATATGGAACTTTTGATTCAAAGAAAAAGATTTGAAGAGAACGGATTTACTGTACTAAAGGCCGAAGAAACATTCAGACCGATCCGCTTCTACGATATCGGTGCTTTTGTATGGTTTGCCCATATCATCGAATGGGAATTCCCGGGTTTCTCAGTGGACGCCTGTTTCGACAGACTTCTGGAAATGCAGGAAACATTAAACAGAGACGGCATGATAGAGGGAACCATTCACCGCTATCTGATTGTGGCGCAGAAGCGATGATTGAAGCGACTTAGTGTAGGTAGATTTCATAAACAGGACTTCAGGGTCCTGTTTTTGTATAATAAGAGAGGTGAAACAAATATTTGAATCGGATCATATCAGTTATGTAGAAGTAACGCAAGACCTGATACCGGACTATCTTGTCATGGTTAACGATCATGAGAGCGTCAACAGGTTTCTTGGAAGCTGGAAAAGGGAAACATATACCGAAGAAGACGAGATTGCCTGGGTAGAAAAGAAACTGGAAGAAAAAGCCGTTGTATTTTCAATGATCGAAAAGAAGACTGGAGAATTCATCGGCAACATCGAGCTGATGGATATTCATGATGACTGTAGAGAACTCGGAATCGCCATTACTGCCGGGAAACAGGACATGGGGTATGGAAGCGAAGCCGTTAAAGCAATAATTGATTACGGATTTGATCAGCTGGGTTTACAATGGATCGTTTTACGGGCCAAGCCTTATAACCCCAGAGCGATCCATGTTTATGAGAAATGCGGTTTTAAAGAATATGACCGCAACGATGAACATGTATATATGAAAATAGATAGATGATAGGTTTGGTAAAGGAGAGACAAGATGGATGATAGACTGTATGAGATGATCTTAAAGAGAAAGTCTTTTCATCTATTTAGGGATCTGGGAGATGTTTCTTTAACGGAAGCAGATCTTTCCGACATTCTGAATGTCTATGATACCTTAACTCCTTTATATCCTGAGATCAGAACCATGATCCGTATTGTTCCTGCCGAAGATACCAGCTGTAATAGAGGAGAAGAATACTGTATCCTTTTCTACAGCGAAAAGAAAGACGGCTATCTGCAGAATATCGGTTATTTGGGTGAACAGCTGGATCTGTATCTGGTTTCAAAAGATATCGCTAATTTGTGGTTCGGGATAGGCAAGGTCGAAGAGAAGACCTATGACGGTATGGATTATGTCATCATGATCGCCATATCCAAAACAAGCCCAGACAAGTTCCGTAAGGACATGTTTAAGAGTAAAAGAAAGCACTTGGATGAGATCTGGGAAGGTCCTGTCATTGAAGGGGTATCGGATATTGTCAGATTCGCTCCTAGCGCCTGCAACAGTCAGCCGTGGCTTGTTAGAAACGAAGGAGAACTATCGGTATTCCGTTATAAAAAGCCTGGAAAAAGGGGTATTATGCCTGTAGATAAGGTATCCTACTACAACCGTATCGATATTGGCATTTTCCTTTGTTTCCTGGATATCCTGCTTTCTCACAAGGGTATTGCTTATAAAAGAGAACTGTTTAACGATGATGGAGAAGACAGAGAATTCACTTTGAACGCAAGATATGTCCTCAATACATAGAATTCCGGATATAATAGAAATAGACGGAGGATTAGCTCAGTTGGGAGAGCGCGCCCTTCACAGGGGTGATGTCGCAGG
>CAZGZT010000021.1:0-28417 GCA_964529805.1 uncultured Solobacterium sp.
ATGCCCTCAATCGAACAGCTGGAGGATCTGCAGGAAGTGCTCGGTTTCTCTTTTGATGATCTGAGAGAAAAAGAAATACCGGGAACAAAGACCGCTCTTATCAGCAGGAAGATCGCCGTTGCCGGAACAGGCTATGTCGGCATGTCGATCGCTGTACTGCTGGCCCAGCACAACAGAGTCAGGGCAGTCGACATCATTGAAGAAAAAGTCAGGATGATCAACGACAGGAAATCGCCGATCCAAGACAACTATCTGGAAGACTATCTGGCAAACCGGAAACTCGATCTGGAAGCAACACTGGATGGAGAATACGCATACAAGGATGCCGATTACGTCGTGGTTGCGGCTCCTACCAACTATGATCCGCAGAAGAACTACTTCGATACCAGCGCAGTCGAAGCGGTCATCGACCTGATCAGACAGTACAACAGGAAAGCCTACATCGTCATCAAGTCGACGATCCCGGTAGGATTCACCGAAAGAGTCAGAAAAGAGAAAAACGACGATCGTATCCTGTTCTCGCCGGAATTCCTGAGAGAATCCAAGGCTCTTTACGACAATCTCTATCCGTCCCGCATCATCGTCGGTACGGATCTGAACAATAAAGAAAACGTCAAGGCGGCCAACGAATTCTCTGCTCTGCTGAAACAAGGAGCAATCAAGGAAGACATCGATACCCTGATCATCGGGCTGACCGAAGCGGAAGCGGTCAAGCTCTTTGCGAATACCTATCTGGCCTTGCGAGTATCCTACTTCAATGAACTGGATACATACGCTGAATCCAAGGGTCTGAACACCAAAGCAATTATCGATGGCGTCTGCCTGGATCCAAGGATCGGTTCCCACTACAACAACCCTTCCTTCGGCTATGGCGGCTATTGTCTGCCGAAAGATACCAAGCAGCTCCTGGCAAACTTCACGGATGTCCCGGAAAACCTGATTGAAGCGATTGTTGAATCCAACAGAACAAGAAAAGATTTCATTGCCGATCGGGTTCTGGAAATGGCGGGAACTTACGGAAATTCTGCGGAATATGACAAAGAAAAGGAACAGAAAACAATCATTGGCGTTTACCGTCTGACGATGAAATCCAATTCCGACAACTTCAGACAGTCCTCCATTCAGGGCGTCATGAAACGGATCAAGGCCAAAGGCGCAGAAGTCATCATCTATGAGCCGACCCTGCCGGATGGCGATACTTTCTTCGGTTCTAGGATCGTAAACAATCTCAGCAAGTTCAAGAAGCTGTCCCAGACCATCATCGCCAACCGTTATGACAGCTGTCTGGAAGATGTGAAAAATAAAGTCTACACGAGAGACCTGTACAGAAGAGACTAAAAACAAAAAAGGTAAGCGGATGATGCTTACCTTTTCAGTTCGTTTTTTTCAGAAATTTACAGATTCGCCATGGTTTTGCCTTTGCCTACGGCTTTTTCGAAATCGGAAGAAAATTTATCGACAGCTGCGCCGATTGCCGCGCTTGCGGTAAAGTTGTCAATGATAGCCGGACCGCAGGTAGCGCTGTCGATTCCATAGGCACAGAGTTCAAGAACCTGCTGGGAATTCTTGAAGGAAGCCGCCATGATCTTGGCATCATAGCCATTGCTGTCGATGATGTCCTGAATGGTCTTAACGACCTGAACACCATCATAGCCCATATTGTCAATACGGTCGACATACGGAGCCACGTATTCTGCTCCGGATTCAAAAGCCAGATATGCCTGTAATGGCGTATAGACACATGTTCCGGTAACACGGTATCCTTCCTGTGTCAGGATCTTCATGGCTTTAAATCCCTCCGGCATACATGGGATCTTGATCAGTGTGTTCCTTCCAAGCTCCTGGGCGATCCTGTGACCGTCGGCAACAATTCCTGCAGCGTCTGTAGCGATCGTCTGCACGTGAAAGTCTCTCTCTTCCCCGTAAAGATCACGGATCTTTTTCAGCAGAGTCCATGGATCGCTCCCGTACTTTGCCAGGATCGATGGGTTTGTGGATCCTCCTTCGATCGGATACAGATCCATCAAACGTTTAATTTCCTCAATGTTCGCATCATCAATAAGCAATTTCATGTTCATCTTCCTTCCGTTAATAGTTCATCTCGTTCTTCTTGTCTCTGCCCATCAGCCCGGCAACGGCTATCTTAGGATCCGCTCCCTCCTTGACGACTGCATTGACCATCGCAGAGATCGGCATCTCCACGTCATATACCTTCATCAGTTTCATCGCCGCAGGAAGCGCGTTGATGCCTTCTACGACCATCCCGACTTCCTTCACGGCATCTTCCGGTTTCTTCCCCTGCCCGATCAGCATCCCGCATCGGTTGTTTCTGGAATGCATCGAAGTAGCCGTAACGATCAGATCTCCGATCCCGGCCAGTCCGGCAAAGGTTTCCTGTTTCGCACCCATCTTCTTGCCCAGTCTGGTCATCTCGGCCATGCCTCGGGTAATAATGGCGGCCTTGGCGTTGTCGCCGTATCCCAGTCCGGCGGAAATGCCGGAAGCCAGAGCGATGATATTCTTCAGTGCGCCGCACAGTTCGATACCCAGCACATCGTCGTTGGTATAGACACGCATGCAGGTATTCATGAAGACGTCCTGCACCTTCTTTGCGGCAGACATGTCGCTGCATGCGGATACGATGGTCGTCGGTAGATCCAGTGCTACCTCTTCGGCATGAGTCGGACCCGACAAGGCGACAATTCTGACGTTCTTATGTCGTCCGTCATTCAGTTCATCGGCGATGACCTGCGACATGGTGAAAAGCGTTTCCGCCTCGATGCCCTTGGCGACATCCACCACGATCTGTCCGTCAGGAATAAAGTTCCTTGCCGATCTGACAGTATTTCTGACATAGAGAGAAGGTACAGCAAACAACAGGATCTCCTTGTCCCTGCAGACTTCGGCGATATCCTTGGTGAAACGGATCGAATCCGGGATGATCATCCCCGGCAGATTCTTGTGTCTTCTGCTTTGCGAAAGTTCGTCGATCTCCTTTTCCAGAGCCGACCACACCGTCACATCATAGCTGTCGTTCGCCAGCATCTTTGCGAGAGCCATTCCCCAGGTGCCGGCACCTAATACACCGATATTCATATATCTGATCTCCTTATCTGTATTTGGATAAAAAGTGTTCCAGTTTCTCGATTGCCAGTTTGATCTCCTGCAGTGAGTAGGCGTAGGAAATACGCACGTAGCCCTCTCCGGCATCGCCAAATGCATTTCCCGGAACCAGAGCCAGATTCTCTTCATCCAGCAGCTTCTCGCAGAATTCCTCGCTGGACAGTCCTGTACAGGCAATGGACGGGAAGACGTAGAAGGCACCCTGCGGCATGTGGGTCTTCAGACCGATGCGGTTGAGTTCCTTGACAATATAGTTGCGGCGCTGCTTGAAGCTGCTGTACATCTCTTCAATATCCGGATCGCCGTTGAATGCCGCTTCAATACCCGCAAACTGACAAGGCGTTGAAGCACACATGATCGTATACTGATGGATCTTTAAGATCATGTCGATCAGATCCTTGTGAGCCAGTATATAGCCGATGCGATAACCCGTCATCGAATAGGCCTTGGAGAAACCGTTGATGACAATGACACGGTCCTTAATCTCTTCAAACTCCGCCAGTGAAACATGTTTGCCTTCATAGGTGAGTTCCGCATAGATCTCATCCGTGATCGCAAAGATCTTATGCTCCTTCAGGATAGGAACGATCTGAGCGTAGTCCTGCCTTGTCATGATGCCGCCGGTCGGATTGCCCGGGAAGTTGAGAATGACGGCTTTGGTTTTCTCAGTAATGTGATTCTTAAGAGCTTCAGGCTTCAGCTTGAACTGATCCTTTTCCTCCAGCTCCAGTTCCACAACCTTGCCGCCCGCCATCTCAATAATCGCGGCATAAGCCACATAAGCCGGTGTCGGCAGTATTACTTCATCACCCGGTTTCAGGACCGTACGCAAAACAAGATCGATCGCTTCCGAACCGCCTACGGTTACGATACAGTTTTCTTCCGGATCATAATCGATATTGAAACGCCTCTTGTAGTAACCGCAGATCGCTTCTCTTAATTTCGGAAGACCCTTGTTGCCGGTATAGAAGGTACGGCCTCTTTCGATCGCATGGATCGCAGCTTCTCTGATATGCCACGGCGTAACGAAATCCGGTTCACCGACGCCTAACGAAACGACGCCCTTCCTTGTTGTGGCAATATCAAAAAACTTACGGATGCCGCTTGGTTTCAGATAACGGACAGTCTGATTGATTTCTTCGTCGAAAATCATATCATCAGCAGCCTTTCACCATCTTCTTTTTTCTCATCAAAATTGATGCCGTTACGCTTATATTCCTTAAGAATAAACATCGTCTCCGTACCGTTTACTCCATCAGTCGGAGCCAGCTTATGCGCGACGAAGTTCGAGATTTCTCTCATGTTTCCGCCCCTGACCGTCAAAATGAATTCGGCCTTGCCGGAGATCAGGGAAAGCGATTCAACTTCCGGATACTTGCCTATCCTCTCCGCGATCTTGTCGTAACCCGCAACTCTTTCCGGTACGCAGTTGACGAAAATGATCGCCTTGCATACTTCGACATCGGCCTTCTCCCAGTTGATGATGGTATGATAGCCGGCAATGACATTGTCTTTTTCCAGCTGTCTTAGCTGTTCGTCGACCTGGGCTTCTTCTTCATTCAGTAAAGCCGCAAGATCCTTTTTTTCAAAACGCGCATTCTTTTCTATCAGATTCAGTAATTCTTTCATAACCGTTCCCCGATCTTATTATTAAACTCTATTATACATAAAAACGTTTCAGTTAACTTACTGAAACGTCTTTACTGTCATGTCTGTGTGTTCTAGAAGATGCCCTGTTCGTACATCGCCTTGGCGACCTTTTCGAAACCGGCGATGTTCGCTCCGGCAACCAGGTCATATCCCAGACCGTATTCCTGCGCAGCTTCCAGAGATGAACGGTAGATGTTTACCATCATGGATCTTAAACGTTCCTCGACTTCTTCTTCCGTCCATACCAGTCTCTCGGAGTTCTGGGACATTTCCAGCGCGGATACGCCTACGCCTCCGGCGTTGACCGCCTTGGATGGCGCAATGATGACACCGTTCTGCCTCAGATAAGCCATCGCCTCATTGGTTGTAGGCATGTTGGAAACTTCAATATAATACCTGACACCGGATTCAACGATCTTCTTCGCTTCCTCCATTCCTACTTCATTCTGAGTAGCGCAAGGCATACATACATCCACATCCTTTACACCCCAGAACTTTTCGCCTTTATGATATTCACAGTTGAACTTCTCGGAATAGGATTTCAGATCCGTTTCATTCCTTCTGCGAAGTTCCAGTATATAATTAAGCTTCTCTTCCGTATTGATGCCTTCCGGATCTTTAACATAGCAGTTCGGTCCGGACATGTAGATGACTTTCGCACCAAGCTGAGAAGCCTTTTTCATAACGCCCCAGGCAACATTTCCGAAACCCGTTACGGCAATGTTCTTGCCTCTGATCGTATTGCCCTGCTGGCTTAATACCTGGTTCAGATAATAGATCGCTCCGTATCCTGTCGCTTCCGGACGGATCAGGGAACCGCCGTAGCTTAAACCCTTGCCTGTAAGGACACCGTTTTTGTAATCGCCTCTGAGTCTTCTGTATTGACCGAACAGATAACCGATCTCTCTTCCTCCGACGCCCATATCTCCTGCCGGAACATCCTGGTCAGGGCCGATATAACGGTATAAGCCTGTCATGAAGGCCTGGCAGAAACGCATGATCTCGGCTTCGGACTTTCCTGCTGGATCGAAATCTGAACCGCCCTTGCCTCCGCCGATCGGAAGTCCTGTCAAAGCATTCTTGTAGGTCTGTTCAAAGGCCAGGAATTTCATGATACTTTCGTTGACGTTCTTCTGGAAACGAAGTCCTCCTTTGTAAGGACCGATGGCTCCGTTGAACTGAACGCGGTAGCCTACATTGGTATGCGGTTTTCCTTCGTCGTCCGTCCATGTCACTCTGAACTTGAACGTTCTTTCCGGCTCTACCATTCTTTCCAGAATACCTGCTTTCTCGTATTCCGGATGCTTATCCAGAACCGGAGAAACCGAAGATAGAACCTCTTCCACCGTTTGCACGAATTCTTTCTGCTCTTTGTACTTCTCTTTTACTTCATTGATTACTCTTTCAACATAAGCATTCATAAAAGCATATCCTTCCTATTTGCAATTAAAAAGAAAATCAGTTCCTTCGCTGTCCTTTTCGGATAGATTCCTGAAGATGACGCTGAAATTCTCTTTCTTTTTGTTCTTCTTTATTCTTTTTATCGATATCATCGGTAATTTCAATAAGCATTTTTCCGAAGACTCCAACAACAGCTACAGCTATGAGAAAAACTATGATTATCATTCTATTCCTCTATTTTCAGTTTATCACAGACTGTTCAGAAGAAGAAATTAAAGCAATCGTTATATCGTTGACATTGGTCCCGGTGGGACCGGTTTTTATTAATGCGCCGATAGCATCCAGGGCGTGGTAAGAGTCGTTGTTTTCCAGGACCTGATCTACGTCGATATTCGCATCCTGAAGCATTTTAAGCGTGTTTCCGTCGACATATCCGCCTGCGGCATCTGTAGGACCGTCCGTGCCGTCCGAGCCCAGAGACATAATTAGAACGCCCTCTAAACCGGAGAGGTGTCTGGCTTGTGAGAGGACAAGCTCCTGGTTCCTGCCGCCAAGACCTTTTCCTTTGACTCTGACTGTTGTTTCGCCACCCATGATCAGGGCGATGTCTTCACTGTCGTGGAGATGCTCCAGGATGTTCTGATACAGGCGGTCTCCTGCCTCTTTGGCTTCACAGTCGATGCCGTCGTCGATCAGAATCGGTCTATAGCCAAGTTTTTCCGCTTCTTTCATGGCATTTCTGGCAAGGATCTTGACCGAACCGATGATGGTGTTTTCGCAGTTGGTGACTTTGATGTTTTGGCTGCTGGCGATCAGATCCAGGGTTTCTTTCCTGATGTCCAGCTGATACTTTTCGATGATTCTTAAGGCATCGCTTCCGTCCGTCGTATCGTCGGCGGTAGGACCCGATCCGATCACGTCAAGGCGGTCGGAAAGCACGTCGCTCAGAATAATGGAAAAGACATGCGCAGGTTCGCATAGTTTCGCAAACCTGCCTCCCTTTACCATGGAGAGTTTCTTGCGTATCGTGTTGATTTCGGTGATGCTTAAGCCTTTCTTCAGCATCTGGTCGGAGATGTCCTGCAGTTCTTGTAGAGATACCAGCGGTTTTTCGAATAGGGCGCTGGCGCCGCCCGACAGCAGGAACAGAACCGTATCCGTATCCTTTAGATTACAGCACATCTCAATGACCGCTCCGGTAGCTTTCAGGGAGTTTTCATCCAGAACAGGATGCCCCGCTTCATAGGCTTCTACCTTGTCTATTTCTTCAGGGATATGGTTGTACTTGCTGATGACGATGCCCTTTTTGATCGGAATCATTTCACAAGCCGCCTTGGCCATGCGGAAAGAAGCCTTGCCTACTGCAACAAGGTAGATATCCCCTTCCGGTTTCTTCTGTCTTAAGGCCTCTTTTACTGCCCGGTCAGGCAGGCAGCTTTCGATGGCGTTGAGACAAATTCTCTTTGCGTCACTTAACATAGATCTCTATACTCTCCAGCTGATCCTGGTCGATGTTCAGCATGTCTCCCTGTAACAGGACGACGTTGTCTTTTCCGTCTACCTTCTTGCCAAAAAGGCAGGCTTTTCCGTTTCTGTCGATGTATTCTCCGCCAAAGGTATCGCAGTTTTCCTTAATGCTGGTACTTAGGGTAATCCCATCGATCTGGTAGGATTCCATCGGGAAGTCATCCAGATAGTACTTGAAACGGGTAACGGTTGCCTTGTCTGATGTGTCGGCCTTCTTACCCGTATTGCAGACATCCACTTCAGCAAACGGGATATTGAAGGAATACAGGGTGATGTCTTCCACACTTTCCTGGGGTTCCAGTTCATCCTTAACATCCAGATAGAATGTCAGTTCCAGGAATTCCACATCGTCGTATCCCACCGACAAGGTATAGTCATTAAAAGAAAAGATGTAGTAATCTTCTCTTTTAACACTGTGACAGGCGCTTATCAGAATAAGCAGTATCAGTATCAGATACTTCTTCATTTCTCGATGCTTCTGGATGCGATAATGTCGATTCCCAGATTCAATACATTCTTGTATACCGGATCGCCCATGTGTACAGGCGCCTTGACCTTGACGTCTTTCAGAGCCTTCATCGCTTCCATGATCCGACCTTTCGGCAGAGGTGCAGAGCTGATGACCGGGAGACGTTTCTGGGTTTCCGATTCGATCCCGACGGTCGTTGTCAGGGTACGCAAAGGATTGGTCAGTTCATTGACCGCATAGGTATATCCTCTCGGGCAGGCGTTGCCTTCTACCTGAATCTCTTCTTTGACCTTCTCTACAATCAGATGGCAGCCTCTCGGGCAGTTGATACAGATCAGATTCATTCACATACCTCCCAGAAGAGTTCTCCTTCCAGCTCTTCAAGATCTTCTTTCTTTAGAGCCACTTTCTGCATCTCGCTAGGAACGATGCCGAGCTTCTTGAACTTCTTGTCCAGACCTTTTCCGTAAACGTGGATGGAGCATTCCTTGAATACCCTGTTCACTCTGAACATGAATTCGATGTCGCTTCCTTTGTGGAAGTGCTGCGGGACCATGTAGGAGATGCCGTTCTGCACGGTATTCCTGATGGTTTCCGTTTCATCCTTGCCGTTGCGTACATATTCGGCAGCGGCCTTTCCGGCTTTCCTTGCTTCGATGGAAACATAGTCAACCAGGTCATGAACATGCAGGGCATTGCCGCAGGCAAAGATGCCGTCTACAGATGTCATGTAGTTGTTGTCTACCACTGCGCCCTTGGTTTTCGGATCCAGTCTGACACCCAGGTCTTCGATCAGTTTATTCTCCGGAATCAGTCCTACCGACAAAAGCAGGCAGTCGCATTCGATCTCCTGTTCGCTGCCAGGGATCTTCTTGAGCTTGTCGTCCACTTTGATCAGCGTGATTGATTCCAAACGGGAACGTCCATGTACCGCTTCTACGGTATGGGACAGATACAGAGGAATATCGAAGTCTTCCAGACACTGTTTCATGTTTCTGGCAAGACCGTTGGAATACGGCATGATTTCGGCAACGCCGATGACTTTCGCCCCTTCCAGAGTCATTCTTCTAGCCATGATCAGACCGATGTCTCCGCTTCCCAGGATGAAGATCTTCTTGCCTACCAGGAAGCCTTTCCGGTTCAGATATTTCTGTGCCGTACCGGCTGTATACACACCCTCGCAGCGGTTGCCTTTCATGCCTATGGCACCGGCAGGTCTTTCCCTGCATCCCGTAGACATGATGATGGCCTGTCCTTCCAGTTTCTTGAAACCTTCACGCGTCTGTACGGTGATGACGTGATCCTTGATTTCGACAGCTGCGGAATCATAGAGGAAATGGATGTTTGTGCTGTCCTTGATCAGGCTGTAGTATTTCTCGGCATAAGCCGGACCGGATAATTCTTCGTTGAATGTATGCAGACCGAAACCGTTATGGATACACTGCTGCAGAATGCCGCCGTATTCGCTTTCTCTTTCGATGACGACGATGTCTTTCAGACCGTTCTCTGCTGCGCCTAAAGCAGCAGCAATGCCGGCAGATCCTCCGCCAATGATGACCAGTTCATGTTTTTCCATTACAGGTCCTCCTTTGCCATGGCGGCACAGACGCCTGATCCCGGCTTGTCCAGTCTGATGTCCTTGACATCCTTGTGCAGTTCTTCCATCAGGATGGAAGTGACATCAGGTTCACAGAAGGAACCCTGACATCTGCCCATGCCCGGACGGCAGCGCATCTTGACACCTTTCAGAGTCTGGGCTCCGCACTTCCTGTTGATGACGTCCTTGATCTGACCCTTGGAGATCTGTTCACAGCGGCAGATCAGCTTGCCGAAATCCGGATCCTTTTCTATGAGCGCTTCTTTTTCTTCATCGGACATTTCCTTCATGTCGATGAACGGTTTTCTTCTGATGTAGTTTTCTCTTGCCTTGGCTTCCTTGAACTTCGGCAGGATCATGTTTTCGGTGACATCCTTGGCGATGGCCGGAGCGGATGTCAGTCCCGGAGATTCGATGCCGGCGACATGAATAAAGCCTTCGATCTGATCGTCTTCCTGAATGTAGAAGTCGTTAAGATCGATGTGCGGACGCAGTCCGGCAAAAGTATGGATGAGTTTATGGAACGGGATGTTCTTGACGGTCTTGGCGACTTCATTGCGGATGAAGTCCAGTCCCTCTCCCGTGGAGTCGTCTTCGACATCCGGCGTGAACTCGCTGTTTGGTCCAAGCAGTACGTTGCCGTGTACCGTAGGAACAGCCAGAACGCCTTTTCCTTTTTCGGTAGGGATCGGATAGATTACGTGTTTAACGAAGGATCCGTCCAGATGATCCAGAACGAAGTATTCACCTTTCTTCACTTCGACCTTGTATGGAGACGGTCTAAGCATTTCGGTGATCTCGTCGCAGTGCGCACCGGCGCAGTTGACGATGAGCTTTGTCTCGATCTCGTCGTTGATCAGGAAATGATCTTCTTTCTTTTCGATTTTCTTTACTTCACAGTTGAGTTTCAGTTCCGTGCCATTCAGCATCGCCTCTTCCATGGCGGCGATCGTCACTTCCCATGGGGCGATGATCCCGGTCGTAGGCAAAGACAGGACTTTCGTCACGGCATCGGAAAGGTTCGGTTCATTCTTACGTGCCTCATCGCCGTTCATGACTTCGTACGGTACGTTTCTTTCGATACATTGTGAAATCAGGGTATCCAGCTTCTTTTCTTCCTCTTGGGATGTTGCGGCAACGTACGCGCCGATCGGAACATAACGTACCTGTAGCTCCTTGCAGAGATCCGGATACATGCGGTTACCTAACAGATTATATCTGCATTTCAGGGTGCCGGGTTTCGGGTCATGACCGGAATGAACCATTGCGCTGTTTGCGCCGGTTGCTCCTTCAGCTACATCGCTCTCCTTCTCAACTACCAAAACCTTCAGATCATACCTGCTTAAACAGTGGGCGATCAATGATCCTGTTATACCTGCACCGATAATCGTTACATCTACCATCAACTTTATTATAGAATAGAAAGACGGTTTTGTTATAATAGTAAAGCATGAAAGAGTTAAAACTGATCATCTTCGACATGGACGGTACGGTCTACGACATGAACGACATGGTTGAAAACATATACGAGATTTCGGTTGCCTATCTGATGGATCATTTTCATTATTCTCTTGAGGATGCGAACAACTTCCTGGAGGAGAATCAGATCTTTCCGTATGTTTCTCCGGGCTCGAATTCGTCCACACAGCTGTTTGTTCAGATGGGAGCCGATCTGCGTCACTGGAACGAATACCGCAGCGGGATGTTCGACTTCGACAGAATCAGGAAAGAGAACGCCGTCAGGGAAGAAGACCTTCTGTTTTTCAAGAGGATCGCTCCGATCGTTCTTTTGACCAACAATACCGGTGCGAATACAAGGTACGTCCTGAATCAGATCGGGATCGATATTTCGTTGTTTGACAAGGTTCAGAGCAACGATGATCCGCGTTCGACAATATCAAAGAGCTCAGCCATGAAGCAGCTGATCGAAGAGTACGGCGTAAAACCGGAAGAAGCCCTTTCCATCGGAGACCGTTATCACATCGATGCAAAACCGATGCTGGAACTGGGAGGCAAGGCGATCATCGTCAAGAATCCTTCTGCTTTCAGAAAGATCATCAGCGATTATCCAAATCTTGAAACTTGCGAGGAATACACCTGTTACTTCTGAAACAGGGAAAGATAGAAACGCATGATCGGTTCTCCATACAGGAGCATCATCAGATAAGCCAGGCAGATTGCCGGTGCAAAAGGCAAGCAGTGATACTGCTTCTTTTTTATTAACGGAATGCCATAGATCATCGCAATCAGGCAGGATAGAAACAAAGCCAGAGTGTTTTCTGAAATGCTCATGAAACTGCCCAGCAGCAGGATCAGAACGACATCTCCGTTTCCCATCATTTCCTTCCTTGTCATCCGTTCACTGAAATAGATGAAAGCATAAAGAAAAAGACTTAACAGGAAGGACCCTGAAAGTCTGGTCAGGAATATCCCTGGTGTTTCTTTCAGCAGAAAGAAAAAAGCGATTCGGATGAAAAACAGAAGAATCATCGCAAAATCCGGGATCAGCATACTTTTGGCATCGGATAGCGATATCATCAGCATCACACTTATCAGTATTAGATATCCCGGTAATTCTTTACAGAAACCGAAGCGGCAGTATATCAGGACATACAGTATCCCTCCGATGATCTCCGAATAGAAACAGAAAGGATCTATCTTGCTGCCACATTTTCTACATCTTCCTTTCAGATATAGATAACTGAAAACCGGGATCAGATCGATAATATCTAAAATACGTAAGCACTTCGGACACCTGCTTCTTCCCAGAATGCTTTCCTTCTGTATCATCCTATCGCACATGCAGTTGAGAAAACTTCCCATTGCGCTGCCGCATATAAACAGCAGTATTTCTACATATAACTGACCTATCACAGTTTCATCTTAACAGGAAGCGTTTCATGGCTATTCTCATATTCCGATCAAAAGCGTTTCGTTTCTTTCTCACATTATTATCACCAATAGAATGATGAAGATGTCATGCTATAATGACCTTGAAAGAAAGACTTCCCAAAGGAGACCTACCATGAAAGAATTCAAATGCGTCGTAACCAATCCGATCGGCATCCATGCCAGACATGCCGCTCTGCTGGCTCAGCTTTGTGTCGGTCTGAAAAGCGCCGTCACGATTTTCTGTAACGGCAAGCAGGCGAACGGAAACAACGTTCTGGAGATACTGGCTTTGAATGCCCGAAAAGGCGATTCGGTAACGGTTAGAGTAGAAGGCGACAACGAAGAGGAGGATACGCTCAAAGTCAAGAAACAGCTCTGTGAAAAAGACTGCAGTGAAGATACTACATCAAGCGTTCTGAAAATCGCTTTCTATGGAACGAAAGACTACGACCGGATGTTTTTCTCGGAACTGGTGAAAGAGAAAGGTCCGGGAACCTACAACTGTGATATTACCTACCTGGAATCCAGACTGACGCTGGAAACGGCATCTCTGTCTAAGAACTATGATGCGGTCTGTATCTTCGTGAACGACGAGGCTCCGGCGGAAGTCATTGATATCCTGCATGAGAACGGCATCAGGCTGATTCTGCTGCGCTGTGCCGGTTTCAACAACGTCGATCTTCAAGCCTGTGCAAAATACGGAATCAAGGTGGCCAGAGTACCTGCCTATTCTCCATATGCCGTAGCGGAGCACGCCATGGCAATCATACAGGAAGCCAACAGAAGACTGCATAAGGCGGACCGTAAGGTCAGAGAAAACAACTTCGCCCTGTCGGGTCTACTGGGCGTTGACCTTCATAACAAGATCTGTGGCGTCATGGGAACCGGGAAGATCGGCGAATGTTTTGCCAGGATCGCCAAAGGCTACGGCATGAGAGTCATCGGCTGGGATGCCTATCCGAACCAGAAACTGGTTGAAGAAGGACTACTGACGTATGTAGACAAGGATGAACTGCTTAGCAAGGCCGATCTGATCTCCCTGCATGCTCCGCTGATCATGGGCGAGAACGGAACCTACCATCTGATCGATGAAGATGCCATCAGCAAGATGAAGGACAGCGTAATGCTGGTGAATACGGCCAGAGGACCGCTGATCGATTCGGATGCTTTGATCAGAGCTCTGAAGAGAGGCAAGTTCCAGGCCGTGGCGCTGGATGTCTACGAAGGAGAAGACGAGAATGTCTATACCGACAGAAGCGACGAAGCACTTACCAGTTCCATCACCGCCAGACTGCAGATCTTCCCGCAGCTGGTACTGACTTCCCATCAGGCCTTCTTTACCAGAGAAGCGATGCAGGCGATTGCCGTGACGACCATGGAGAATGCCCGCAACTTCAACGAAGGAAACGACCTGGGAAGCGCAGAAGTCAAAGCTTAATGATAAAAGAGTCCTTTCATTGAAAGGACTCTTTTTTTAATAATTCGTTAACTGAACGAAAGTTGAATCTTAGGTTCAGTTTTATTGTGACAGTTTCTGATAGTACTCCTGTGCCATACTTCTGGCCAGCTGTTCATCTTCAGGTGTATACACCGGCCAAGGTCCGGACTGTGCCGCATTAAAACCGGCCGAAATGGCAGCCATGATGCCGGTCATCAGCGGATCTTTGTCCGTTTCGCACCAGGCAGCCATAGCCGCTCCTGTAGAACAGTTTCCGCAGCCCATGGCATCCACTGATTCGGTGACATCGATCAGCGGAACAAAAACAGCTTCATTTGGAGTAATAACATAGGCTCCCTTGCTTCCGCAGCGGTAGTAGCACATTTCGAATTCTGGAAAACTCTGCAGCTGCGCGATGATGTCGTCGTCTCTGTCTCTTGGAATATCAAACAGGACCTGTGCCTCGTTCCGGTTCAATGACCATAGACCGGCGATCCTTACCGCATCTTTCAGCTTGTTCAGATTGATATACGGTTCCGGAAGGAAATTGCTTCCATATACCAGTTCATACATGAACCGGACTCCGTACTTTTCTCTCATTCTTTCAATCTTGCTGAAATAGACCGTATCCGGAATATGAGGATGATGATAGATCGCAACCGTATCGGCATCGATATTCGCTTCGATCTGCTCCATACGAAGCTCCATCATTCCCTGCAGATAAGTATCATAGACCAGTCCGGAATCCAGACGCCCGGTCTTGTACGCTCCTGATTCTGTATGCTGCATACAAACATGAGCCGTCCAGTCCTGTTCGTAGTTGACGCCTTCGCTTGTCAGACCGTTGGCTTCCAGCCACGGCAGATAAACGGCCGGGAAGTCGTTTTTTCCGCAGTTGGTGACCATTTTAACGGACCTGTTCCAGACCCTGATGCCGGATGCGGCATACATGGCCTGACCGCCCATATGTTCACCGGTATCTGTACCGTCAATCTTTTTAATGTTGTCAAACAGAACATTGCCACATGCAAGATACTTTGCCATATTGAACTCCCTTATGCCTTTGCGCCTTTATATCGTTTTGACAGTCTGATTGCCAGAAAAGCCACCAGCATCGCAAAAATGTACAGCAAGGAACCCATGATGAAGGCGCCTCTATAGGTATGACCGTAATCATAGAAGTAGCCGATCGTGAATAGTAAACCTCCTCCAATCAGGGAATTGGCCACCATCATGACCGACCAGATGTCAGGATAGTGCTTCATGCCGACGATTTCCTTAGCCAGCAATGGAGCCTGAACAGCATACATGCTGTTGGCCAGACCGACCAGGAATGCGCCAAGGAACAGCAGCGAGTGATTGCTGAAAGCCAGCATGATGACGTTGTATCCTATCAGCGAGAACGTTGCTCCCCACAGGCAGCCTGCCTTTACTCCGAACTTATCGTTGAGTCTGCCCAGAATGACAGAACACAGGATGGCACCGATGTTTACAAACGTATGAACACGGGCACCGAATTGTGTCGATTCATGCAGTTCCATCGTCGTACATGTAGCGATGTATCCCGGAATCGCTGTGCCGTAGCTGTAGCACAGACATGTCAGCCACGCCAGCCAGAAAGATACCTTGCCGAAAGCTTCTTTTAAAGTGAGTCCCCACTGATCGTTAACCGTCTTTGTTTCAGTTTCTTCAACAGTTGCAGCCTCTTCTTCTCCATACGGCCTGCAGCCGACCTGTTCCGGGGTCTTAAGCAGCAGAAAGACTTCCGGCACCATCAGCAGGAAACCCATCAGGGCAATCAGCAGATAAGCGATACGCCAGCCGTACAGGGTAATGAATCTGGCAGAAAGAAGTCCGAAGATGACGTTTGCGGCGTTGCCTACGGCTACGATGATTCCCAAAACCGTTCCGGCCATCTTTTTGAACCACATGTTGACAATGACCGGGATCGCTACATAACCGGTAAACGCACCGGCACTGCCAATCAGAAAGCCCGAGAAGTAGAAACCCCAGACGCTCTTGTACGTAAACATCATGGCAATGCCAATGACTTCGCACAAGGCCGCAATACCGATCGTCAGTCCCAGTCTTTTGTTGTTGGAAATGATCTTGGCGGCAGGCATGTAAAAAACCGACATGCCGACCGCATCGATGCTCAGAAACAAGGTAAACTGGTTAACTTTACAGCCGAACTCATTGACGACAGGTGTGATGAAATTACCTGTCATGCAGCTGGTCGCACCGGCTCCTGCTTTCAGGAAGATCAGAGCGATCAAAATGATCCAGGCGTAGTGTATCTTTCTATTTCTTTCCATTTCTTTTATTCTTCTAAAGAAGTATTATCCTTCGATCTCTCTGACTCTGCGGCAGTACTCTCTGACTGTTTCTTCAACAATGTACTCGCCCCAGTGTCCGTTCTGGAAGCAGGATCCTACCAGCGCTCCGTCGGCATATTTCAGACGACGCTGACAGTTCTCGACATTGGTGTCGCCTCCCAGAATGACCGGGATATTGCCATAGCCGCCGACCGATTTAACGGCCTTGATCAGTTCTTCGTTTACGGCTTCGTCAGGATTGGAAACCTCTATTCCGTTTCCGCCGCTGCGCATGATCGCCGAAGTCAGATTCTTTACCTGCGAAAGGTCGTTGCCGTACTTGAAGTGCTTGCTGGCAACCTCGCAGATCATATCGACATTCTCGGCGGCGATCGCCTTGCGGTAATTCATTACCTTAAGTGTATCCGCTACGATCGTACCCGTAATATTGTGCGTTTCACCAACCAGAGCGGTACAGCGGATCCAGTCGGCTCCGCAGCACTTGGCTACGGCCATGGAAGGAGTGATGCAGTTGGTCATCAGCTGACAGCCGATCACGAAATCTTCCTTTCCCATCTGATCCGCCAGATCGCGGACTCTGGTCGTAATCATGGCTAAAGTCGCGACACGGGCATAATCCGTATCATCAGTCGTCGGGTAGATCCTGTCGACCGACTGGATCAGACAGCCGTCGGCACCGCCGTTAATCAGTGCCTTAACATCGGTAAGGGCCTTTTCCAGCGATCTTTCTACATCTCCGTCCTGATAGAACGGGGTATTTGGCATCGGGCGCAGATGTACCAGCCCCATGATGCATTTTCTATTTGTTTCAGCGTATTTTTCAAACATGATCCATATCTCCTTAATCAACGATGACTATCTTACTTGACTTAATGGTATTGATATTGCCTGACTGGCTGAACAGCGGATTGTCGTCTCCCGTACCGCCAAAGTAAGGATAATTCCTTAACAGTGCAATGTAGTTGCCCAGCATGAACAGCGGAATGAAATTCATGATCGGATTGACATAATCGTGTTCTGTAGCCGGAAGAGTGACGACTTCCACGCCTTCGTAAAATTCTTCCTTATCCGTATCCGATACGACCAAAACGTTTCTGTCGGATTTCTTGGCAGAAGCGATTGACTCTACCGTTCTTGAGAAAGAGGCGCAGTTCTTGGAAGCTACGAAGATCGTTCCGATCTTGTCGCGGTCTTTCTGGAAGTAGTCGATATGGCACCAGTCTTCGGAATCGTTCAGGCAGTTCAGAGAACCGTTCAGTTCAAAGAACTTCGCTACGCCGAAATAGGCGGTAGAGAAATCCGAGCCGCCGCCGACAAAACCGAAACCAAGATAGTCTTTCCAGGTTTTTGACAGTTCATACATCTGATCGTCAACACGGTTCAGAACCTCGGTATTACATACGTTTCTAACATAGTCGACGATTTCTTTCTTCAACGCCTCCAGTTCTTCGTTTGTAAACGTACCAAGAAGGATACCGGCATAAGCTCCGAACATGATGGTCGTAAGCAGTGCCGTGAAGTAGCTCCTCGTCTGGTTGGCCGGCGTATAAGGAGTGCCCGGTTTTGGCGGATCGATCTCGATCTTCAGAATGTGCTGCGCTTCGGCTGCCATTCTTGATTCCGGATGTCCGGTAATCGCCAGAGTGGTACAGCCCTTCATTGTCGCTCTCTTCATGGCTTCAGTTACTCTTGAACCTCCGCCGCTTACGCTGATAACGATTACCAGGGTTTCTTCCGGATGCTCAGTCGGATAAACGAAATGTCTGGCAACATCGATGCAGCGCAGGGCGTGGTAGTCCCTGTTCATAAACATGCGGGAATTGAACTCTCTTGTGGCCATGGCCGCAGCGTAAGAATCGCCGTTTCCGGTAATCACGACTCTGCGGATCTTCCTGATCTTTTCTTCCGGAATCGCCTTGGCGATGCGTCCGTCCGTCAGCATGTTTACGATCTTTTCCGCAAATTCAGGATAGCCTTCAAAGCCGATTTTCATGTTGTTGTCTCTATTTTCCATAATCCCCCCTATGCCTGTTCCTGAGCCATTTCAGCTTCAACAAGCGCAATATGATCTTTTCTCTGTTTTTCTTTTCTTAACCTCTTGAAGAAGGAAGTAAGAACAACCAGGGAAAGCGAGAAAACAAACGGTACCATACTGGTGAATTCCGTCGGTATCATCAAGGCCTGCAGAATGACATTCATGGCGCTTGAAACCGCAAATATGAAGGTAGTCAGCGTTACCCACAGCGGATTGCCTCCGCCGACGGCATTGGCTGCTACACCGATAAAGCCGCGTGCACTCGTCATGTTTCTGGTCCAGTTGGTCGCGTAGCCCATTGACAGGAACATGCCGCCCCAGGATGCCAGAACACCGGATATCAGAATCGCGATTGTCTGCATTTTCTGCGGTACGATACCGACTGAAGCTGCGGCATTCGGGTTTTCGCCTACCGTACGGATCCTCAGACCGAGTTTGGTCTTGTAGATCAGGATATATACCACAATGATCGATAGCAGTGCCATGTAAGTGATGACGTTGTGTCCTGAAAGGACCTGTCCGATAAACGGTATGTCCTTAATGATCGGGATATTGACCGTTGGGAAGGACAGAGAATGCAACTGCATCGTTGAACCCTTGTCTCCGGAAAACTCGTAGCATACGAAAACCGAGAAGTTCGAAGTAAACAGGTTGATCGCTACACCGGTCAGATTCGCAGGAGCCTTGAACTTCAGATGGAAGAAGGCCAGACCGTAGCTCATCAGCAGTCCGGTAGCCATTCCGGCGATCGCGCCCCAGAACAGAGATTCCGTCAAAGCGCTGGCAATCGTTCCGACGACAGCCGACATCAGCATCGTACCGTCGATGATGATATTGGACAGTCCGGATTTTGTGGATACCAGAGCAGCCATGGCGGCAAAAATCAACGGAGTAGCCAGCCTGAGAATGGTATAGAAGAAATAAGGCTGAACAAGCAAGGATAAGACATTATTCATTAGGCAATGACCTCCTTTTCCGCATTTTCATCTTTCAGCGCCTGCCTGAGCTCGGCATTCTCACGGGTGATGCGCTGCTGCAGTTTACCGAACATGCCCTTGGAGGCTATCATCAGAACCATGATGGCCTGAATGGCATTGATCAGTTCATAAGGAATATCCGCAAAAATATTCATGACTGTAGCGCCGGTACGGATATAGCCCAGGAAGAAAGCGGCAAACGGAATGAATATCGGGTTGTTGTTGGACAGGGTTACCAGCATGAAGCCGTCCCAGCCGTAGCCAGGACCCTGCATCCAGTAGAAGCGCGAGAACTTTCCCAGCATTTCCATGCATCCGCCCAGACCGGCGATAGCGCCGCCGATCAGTGTCGTAATCAAGGCGACTTTGCTGGCGTTTACGCCCATGTTTACCGCATAGTTGCGGTTGTTCTTTACAATGCTTGCCTGATAGCCCAGTTTCGTCTTGTACATGATAAACCAGCCGATGAGGACTACCGCAAGACCGATAAAGAAGGCAATCGAAACCGATGTATTTTTAATCAGCGAAGGGAATTTCGCTTCCGGTGCAAACGCATAAGTCGCAATGCCGATATAGGCCGGGTCTTTCACCTTGTAGTTCAGAAGATAGTTGCAGGAATAATAAACGATATAGTTGAACAGCAAGGAGAAGACAAACGGTTCTGCATTGAACTTGTTCTTGGCAATGATGGAAACCGCCGACACCACCATGCCGCCGATCATTGAAACCAGCAGCGATACCAGAATATAAGCAATGCCGCTAGGCAGATTCAGCTTCGTTGTTACGATAGCCGTCAGAAAGGCTCCCAGGAAGAGAGAACCTTCACCGCCAAGAACGACCTCGCCGGAAGCAAACAGCAGACAGGTCGCTACGCCCGTAAACAGCAGCGGAGTCATATTCTCCATAATCGTACCGAGATGTCTTGGCGAATCAAGCGGTCCGATAAAGAACGATCTAAACGCTTTGCCCGGGGTCGAACTGATGATCAGTACGACGATCATGATAATGGCAATCGCAAAGACCAGAGAAGTAAAGATCTTCAGAAGATTAAAGAATCTTTCGATCTGTTCCTGCTCGTATACTTTTTTACGCTTCATTATGCATCACCTCCGCGATCTCTTCAGGACTCTGCGTCTTCAGGCCAAGCATATACTGGCCAAGTTCATATTCCGTTACTTTTTTCATATCCGGGAAATAGGCATTGATCTTGCCTTCATACATGATGATCGCAGAATCGGCTACTTCAAACACCTCGTTCAAGTCGGCAGATATCAGCAGGATCGCATAGCCTTCATCACGCATAGCAATCAGTTTACGGTGAATGAACTTCGTTGCACCGATATCGATACCTCTGGAAGGCTGATCGGCAACGATCAGAGGAACCGGATCCTTACATGAAGAAGACAGCTCTCTGGCGACTACGACTTTCTGGATGTTTCCGCCCGAAAGCATGCCGACCTGCTGATTCGAGTCTTTACAGCGGACATCAAATTCCTTGATCGCATCCTCGGCAACCGCCTTCAGTTTCTTCTTTTTAAGAACGCCCGCCTTCTGGTATTCGCTCTTCCCTACCAGATACGGAACTACGTTGTCCTCGATCGTCGAGCCTGCCGCTACACCCAGAACCATTCTGTCCTGAGGAATGTAGCCCATGATTTCCTCATGGAGCTTTTTCAGGGTATTGCCCTTGATCGACTGACCGCTGATACGAATATCGCCGATATCGATCTTACTGATACCGGTAATCATGTCAACCAGCTCTCTTTGTCCGTTTCCTTCAATACCGCCGACAGCCAGGATCTCTCCTTTCCTAACGGTAAATGAAACATCATTGACAACGACTTTGAACTCGTTATCCAGCTTGGTAACCTTATCGACATACAGAACAGTATCCGTAGGTTTTGCCGGTTCTTTATTCACTTCCAGAACGGCATCTCTGCCAACCATCAGTCTGGAGATCTCATCAACCGTAATGTCCTTGGTTCCCTTTGCAGGATCGCCGTGAACGTCATAAGTACCGATCGTCTTTCCCAGTCTCATGACCGTCAGTCTGTCGCAGAGTTCGATGACTTCATTGATCTTGTGCGAAATGAAAATGATCGTATAGCCTTTCTCTTTCAGACCTCTCAGCTGCTCAAAAAGAACAGTCGTTTCCTGCGGAGCCAGAACGGCTGTCGGTTCATCCAGGATCAGGATCTGCGCATCACGGTACAGTGCCTTCAGGATTTCGACCTGCTGTTTCATTCCGACGGAAAGATCGCGGATGCGGGCTTTTGGATCGATGTTAAAATTATATTTTTCAATGATATCTTTCGTATTCTTTTCGGCAGTGCGCATGTCGACAAACACTTTTCCCTTTGTCGGCTCGCTGCCAAGAATCATGTTTTCGGTAACGGTCTGCGAAGGGGTCAGCATGAAGTGCTGATGGACCATGCCGACACCGTGATGCAGCGCATCTACCGGACTCTTAATATCAACTTTTTCGCCATTAATAAAAAATTCACCGGAGTCAGGGCGTTCCATGCCAAACAACAGCTTCATCAGCGTTGTCTTACCGGCACCGTTTTCACCCATCAGCGCATGAATTTCTCCCTTTTTTACACTAAGATTGACATTCTCATTTGCCAGAATGCCGTTCCCATATACTTTTGTTACATTCTTTAATTCGAGTGCATACATATATTTTTCCGCCTCTTAATATTAGTAGGCGGTTAAACGCTTAAGTGCATTTAACCGCCTTTCATTTCTCTAATCAGATGATTTTGAATAGATTATTCGTTGTTAGCCCAAGCTCTTAATTCATTGAACTGATCAGCGGTTCTGCCATACGCAGAAGTGATCTTCAATGTTCCATCCAGACAAGCCTGTTTTGCAGCCTCGACCAGAGCTTTTACTTCATCAGGAAGATTAGCGTAGTTGCCGTTCTCGATCAGGCCGACACATCCTGTATCCAGACCTAATGATTCAGCCTTGCCGTATTCCAGAGTTCCGTCCAGAGTCTTGGCAATAGCACGTTTTGCAGCGGCATAAACGTCCTTGATTTCGGAAGTCAGAAGGAAAGGAACCCATTCAGGGTGGTCTTTTTTATAAAGAATTTCTCTGTCTTCGTCACAGCCGATAGCCCAAGTCTGCTTGTCGTATGCGCCTTCGTAAACACCTGCCTGGCTAGGACCGCAGGCCGGGAATACTACTGTAGCGCCGGCTTCGATTTCAGAAATCGTCGTCTGTTTTGCCAGAGCGTTGTCATACCAGTCGTTTGTGAAAGTGATCAGGATCTTGCCTTCAGGATTGACTGACTTAGCGCCTTCTACGTAGCCGTAGCAGAAGTCTTCGATGGAAGAAATTTCCTGTCCGCCGACGAAACCGATTGTTCCGTTTTCAGCCATAGCCATGGCAACGATACCGGCAAGATAAGAACCTTCGTTAGCCTTGAAGCTTGCTGAATATACGTTTGGAGAAGGATACTTTTCGAAATCATATGTCGTATCAAACAGACAGAACTTCGTATCAGGATATTCTGCAGCAATGCCTTCATCGCCTAAAATAGCGCACATTGTTGATCCTGAACTGATAATGATGTCATATCCGACTTCCAGAACGTCCAGCAGCTGGGATTTCAGCTTAGCCTGATCGGCAGCAGTATCACCAACTTCGTATACGGCACAGTCCTTGTTGCCGTTAGCGATCATTTCTTCGCCGACATCGGCAATCATGTCCTGGATACCGCTATCGCCACGGACGGATGAACAGAAAATGGCAACCTTTACATTATCCAGTGTCTTTTCTTCGGTTCCGCCGTTAGGCTCGTCACCGCCAGTAGGTTCGCCTTTGCCGCCGCAGGCAGCAAGAGAGAAACCAAGAAGCAATACAAGAAGAATCGTAAGTAGTTTTTTCATTTTTCCTCCTTTTTTCATTCTGCTTTTTCTTTCATGAAAAGAAACAGCAAAAATAAATTATAAAACCCTACTTGTTAAATAAATTATCTCGCACATTTAACATTTTTACAATACAAATGTTAAAGTATTAGACAACAATTATTGTGGCACCTTTGCTTTCAAGAAGATGTTTCTGTTTTTCATCGATGCCTGAATCAACGATAATGCCGGTAAATTCACCAACCGTTGCGAATTCGATCATGCTGGTACGGGAAATCTTTGAAGAATCGCAGACCAGAAAACATTTTTCAGAAACATCGATGATGCTGTGCTTGATGCTTCGCTCGCTGATATCCAGTATCATGACCCTTCCGTTGTCGTCAATGGCGTTGCATGCAACAAAAGAATAGGAGAACTTGTAGTTCTTCAGCTGCGATTCGGCAACCGGTCCGATGCTGCACATCGAATTTCCCTTCAGCTCGCCGCCGATCATAACTGTCTTGATTGCCGGATTATTGCACAGTTCGGCTGCCGTATTGATCGTATTGGTTGAACAGAACAGACGTTTGTTTTCCTTGGCAAGATATTTGGCAATAATAAAACCGGTCGATCCTGAATCGATGAATACCCGGTCATTGGTCTTGACGATCGATGCCACGTATCTGGCGATCTGCTCTTTTGCGGCCGTATTCTCAAAAACCCTTTCATTCACATGACTCTCGGTATAATTGCTGGCCTTGATATCGACGGCACCGCCAAAAACCCTTCTAAGTACACCGGCTTTCTCCAGCTCGTCAATATCTCTCCAGATCGTCATCTCCGAAATGCCAAAAGACTTGCTCAATTCATTGCTTTTGATAAAACCGTCTTCTCTCAGTTTCTCAACAATCGCTACCAGTCTATCTTCTTTACGCATATTATTATCTTGTCTCGATTCTATCTATATTATAACTTGAACCAAGAGAAGTTCTACATCGATCTCATTTAAAAACAGATTCGCATCATAGATGAAACAGCAGACAAAAGTCTGTTTTTTCAATTCATTTAGGAATCGGCGTTTTTTCCGGGAATAATGTAATGGAGGTACAGGCATGCGATATCTTCAAGAGACTGCGGGTCATGAAAGGAGGAACCGTGGATCGAAACATGATCCTGAAGACGATCGCGCTCGTTCTTCAAATCACTGTTCTGATTCTGATCTGGTTTATCTGACTGTTTCAGGATAAACAGGTTTCCCGCAGTCAAAAGAAAAGGCTGTCAATCAAGGATGGCCTTTTCCTTAAGTTTGTATTATTTCCCGGATTCAGCGTTTTTCGTTCAGCAGTCTTAATCCTTCCTTTAGACATTCTGCCGAAGTAGCGTATTCTTTCTCCATCAGCTGCGGTAGTATCCTGTTGATGTCTGCCGTCTTGTAGCCCAGTTCCTTCAGCCCCAGCAGCGCGTCATCAACAATGGTATCAGCCTCGATCTTGGATTCCATCTCGTACGGCTTGATGGCTTTGAAAGTGTGGTTCGAAGACATGTTGATCCTATTCTCAAAACGCAGGATGAACTCGTACGGATCGTCGACTTCCGAAAGATTGGTCTTCTCAAACAGATCCCTGGTATATCTTACCGAATACAGATACTGATCAACAAGATCGCCGTTCTTGTTCCGGACGGTATTGAAACCTGACAGAACGATCTCATCGATATAGGAAGATAGATTGAAGTAGTTGGCGCTTAAGAAGATACCCAGACTCATCACCGTTCTTGCATACTCTTCCTTAAGTTCTGCTGAAGACTTCTTCTTGTATACGATCTTTCCTAACGCTTCTAACGGATATTCCGTACTGACATTCTCGATCTCCGGCAGATCCAGGTCTACGTAAAGGACGTTGTCTTCCAGTTCGTAGTTGACTCTGACATCGTAGGCAAGCTCCAGATTGTTCATGAAGGAAGAAACGAAGTTCTCGATCGTATCCTCGTCTCCGTCTATGCTGTACTGATATAGTTCTCTTCCTGCTTCCGATTCCAGACCTTTTGCGTACTGTGCGAACTCTTCCTTGGTCATGACAGGATCGGCGTACTTGTGAAGATTGATCTTGGCTTCGTGGTTGTTTCTGTATTCCTCCAGAATCTCCTTGATGTCGGTGTTTTCTTTTGTTTCAACCGGTCTGATTTCTTCTGCCGGCTTATAAGTCTTCTTTGTGGCGGAAGACTTTTTCTTGGCGGTCTTCTTGGATTTCTTCAGTCCGCCTGCGATCTTCTTCCGGTAAGAGATGCCTGTCCCGTTGATCCCGACCAGAGCAGGAGAAAGATTGAGATAAGTTCCTCTTGTTCCAACACTGACAGAAGCGCCTTTCTTGCCGATAGTCGTCGATACTCCGTAGCGGGAGATGTTCAGTCTAAGATAATTACCCAGTTTGATTGATTTTGAAAACCTGATGCCCATAACACTACCTCTTTTACTAGTTTATAACAGATGGAACTTCGGTTCCATATGATCGAACGTACAGATCTCCTTGAAGCCGATCTCTTTCAGAATACGGTATCCATCTTGTATATGATCAGCCAGATACCTTGTGGTATGTCCGTCTGAACCGACGGTGATGATTCTTCCTCCCAGATCCTTGTACAGCTTCAGAATGGCTCTGGAAGGAGTTGTATCATTCAGGCTGTAGTGCCAGGAAGAAGTATTCATTTCAATACCCTTGCCGTCGGCGATAGCCAGTTTCAGGATCTCGGCAATGATGTCCTTTACGTTCTCAAAAGGATAAACGCCTTGATTGTCGTAACGGACGATCATGTCCAGATGCGCAAGCACGCTGTAATGTTTGAATCTCTTCTGTATCTCGTAAATCTCTTTGTAGTAGAGTTCGTTGGATTCTTTCTGGGTCTTTCCTCTCTGGAAATCCTGCGGCCAGAATTCCTTGTTGTCGATCTGATGAACGGACAGCAGAACGAAATCAAGATCGTCCTTGTACTTTTCATACAGTCTTTCATAAGCGTCAAGGGTAATGGTCTGAATCCCGAATTCCAGTCCCTTCTTGATCGTGATCTTGCCTTTATAGGTTTCTTTCATCCGCAGAAGTTTCCAGAAATATTCCGGATAGTTGACATTGGCAAAAGGATCCAGGGTATTCGGATCATAACTGACGCCGTCTCCGCTGCGCCACTTAATGTCTCCTTCTTCCCAGTCCTTCTTGATGCCGTAGTCGACATGATCCGTGAAACAGATCTCATCCAATCCAAGCTCGATCGCCCTTTCGATCTGATTCTCCATCGGCTCCCTGCTGTCGTCAGAGAATTCACTGTGAACATGATAGTCAGCGTACATATTCTTACCCCTCATTCGTTAACTGTCTGCGTATTTTCAACTGGAACGGAATCGATATTTCCCTTCCAGTTTACCGTTACCGGTCCGCCCTTGGCGTTGTACAGCGTAAACACCACACTGTGATCATCGTAGAGTTTCAAGGTATATGGGAACGGAGAATCGATCGGGTCTGTATACCTTTCAACAAAGATCTGCCCGGTAAAGACGTAGCCTTTCGTGTCGACATCCATTTCCTTGCCTTTACTGTCGGTCTGGACATATCCGTCCGCATAAGCCAAAGGACTAGGACTGCCGTTGATCTTCAGATAAGTCGACATATCTCCTTCCGTCATGTGGAAATCCCAGTCGTACCAGATCCCGATCGGATCGCGTGTATCTTTTTCGCCCTGACTGACAAGAGCTCCTACAAGACTGTTGATCAATTCCTTGCCTGCCTTTTCTTCTTCCGGAACATCATCATTTCCGGTATCGAAACTGTCGATGAATTCTTTTTCATCTCCGGCATCCCAAGGCTTGATTTTCATCACAAAACCGTCGTTTTTAAACCAGCCGGCAGAATCGTCTTCCATGTGAAAGCCAAGCAGAGAAAACAGAGCCTTGGTCTTACTGATATCGGCACTAAAATCAAATTCCATTTCTCCGCGATATACTCCATAAGGCGTTTCTCCGACATGAGAACAGTTAAGCTTCAAATGATAATCGACTTCTGCAAGTCCGGCGACGCTGATCCTGGCAGGAGAGTCTATCAGCATTGTCCAGACATATCCCTTGTTTCGTTTTTCTTCTGCCAGACTCTCTTCTTTCAGCTGATCGTAGTAGCCCGCTGCACTGGCTAAAGATACCTTGTTTTCATTCATGATACTATCCTTCTTTTTCACCATTTCTCAAAATGGACTCTGTCTTCTTCATAGAAGCCTTTTCTTTCCTTCTTTTCAGCCGGATAGCCGAAGGCAATGATGGAATGCGGAACGATCTCCTCCGGTAAACCGAAGAGTTCCTGCTGCTTCTTGACCCGGTCCATCTGCGGCCAGGTTCCCAGCCATACCGACCCGATTCCTAAAGCGTGTGCCGTCAGGATCATGTTCTGGATGGCGATGGAACAGTCGATGGTCCAGTATTCCGGAGCCCCCTTGAAACTTCTATTCAGATCCCCACATACCAGGATGCCCAGTGCCGCGCCTTTCAGCGGTTCCGCAGGTCTGCCGTTGGCTTCTGCCATTTTTGCCAGTGTTTCCTTATTCCTTATAACCAGAAAAGACCAGTCTCTGGAATTGACGCAGCTCGGTCCGGCCATGCCTGCTTCCAGGATCTGGTGCAGATCTTCTTCACTGATCTGCTGATCGGTATATTTACGGATACTTGTCCGGTTTAAAATGTTGTCTAATGCTTCCATGTGATATCTCATTTCTTTCTGATCTTTCCGATCGCAAACAGGATCAGGAATATGATTAACGCAACAATCAGAACCCAGGCCAGAAACAGCAGCGGATAAAAACGGATGCGCAAAGAATCCTTTCCGTTAGGATCCATCGTATAGATGTGAACGGCAATCAGTCCAAAGGCTGATTCGACCGTGATTTCTCCGCCAAAGCTTCTGAAACACAGCAGCATGTGTCTGTTGAAGCGGTAGTAGATGTAGTTGACCAGCGCTCCGATCAGATTGATAACCAAGGAGATGATCAAGGACAGTGTTATTCTCTTCATAATTGGATCCTATTCAACGTAGTAGACTCTGCCCGGTTTTCTTGGCGCGGCTTCCGGAACATCGCCGTCGATAT
>CAZGZT010000022.1:0-26217 GCA_964529805.1 uncultured Solobacterium sp.
GCAGTCTTCTCATTCATCGTATGGTATTCTTTGGACCGTAAAAAGAAATTGTAAGGTTCAGAATCTGTATACTTTTTTCCGTTATAGGTCTTCGATGCGGATATCCTGTCAAGAACAGATTCCAGCAGACAGTCAAAAGGCATCGGCAGGCAGATCAGATTTGCCTTACCGTTTTCTCTGTCAACCCAGTACTCCCAGTGATGTCTGTTTCTTCCCTTATGATGCAGCCAGCACTGCGAATAGCCGTTGATTTCCTTTTCCTTGCTGATCGGGGATCGGTTACCCTGATAATAACGGACTGAAGGAATAAATTCCGTCGGAGAATACTTGGAAAGATCATGAAGCAGGCCCTGTTTGTACATGCCGCAGGAAAAACACATTTTCATGACCAGAAAACGGTGTTTGTTTATTGTATGCAGATGTCCGAAAAACCTCTGTAGAAATTTCATGAATAACCTCTAAACAATTATAGCACCTAATGGTTTCTACCCGTCTTTTTTGTATTATAATGGATGTATGCTAAATCGCCATGAAGCCCGTGAAAAACTCGTATTCACAATCTACCAGCATCTTCTTTTGCGCAAGGATCTGCCGGTATGTTTTGAAAACAACTTCGAAGAAGAAGAATACGATGAATTCATTTCCAGTATCAGAGATGATTTAATTGAGAATGAAGAGAATTACATTGAAGAGATCGGCAAATATCTGGTTAAATGGACATTTGACCGCCTTAATCTGGTTGAACAGGCGATACTGCTGGAAACGGTTAGTGAACTGCACCTTGATATCAACGACAAGGCAGTAGTCATCGATGAAGCGATCATTCTGGCAAAAACCTACTGTGACGACGACTCCTACAAATACATAAACGGAGTTCTTGATCATATATGCAACAGCTCTCTGTCAGCAGTCTGTTAAGATACCTGAAAAACCGTCTGGATTCCGACGAGAACCTGCAGAAGATCTACGTAGCCGGAGAGATATCCAACTATCACCGGCATTTTTCCGGTCATCTGTACTTTACATTAAAAGATGAAAAAGCCTCCGTAAGCTGCGTCATGTTCAAGTCCGCAGCTTCTTTTCTTAACTTTGAACCGAAAACAGGGGATAAGGTCGTCGTCTATGCCAATACATCCATCTATGAACCGGGAGGTCAGCTACAGCTGTATGTTCTTAAAATGACGCCGGAAGGCTACGGCGATCTCTATGCCCGTTATGAAGCCCTAAAAAACAAGCTTACGCAAGAAGGCAAGTTCGATGATACGCATAAGATAACTTTAAGTACGGAATATCCGGAAAGAATAGCCGTTCTGGTAGGAGACAAGTCTGCTGCCATGTCGGATATCAAAACCGCGTTTGCGAGAAGATGGCCTCTATGTCAGGTTGACTACTATCCGGTTCTGGTACAGGGGACAGGCGCTCCGGAAGACATCTGCGGTGCTTTAAAAAAAGTAGATCCAATGGGATATGATGCCATTATTCTTGCAAGGGGAGGAGGATCCTTTGAAGATCTCTTCTGCTTCAACGATGAAACGCTGGTAAATACGATTTATGATCTGAATACATTCATTATTACAGGGATCGGACATGAACAGGATTTCACGCTTGCGGATTTTGCCGCAGACCTAAGAGCCGCTACTCCTACCGCAGCTGTGGGACTGATCACACCGCATATCGAAGATGTTATCGATCTGGTGACGGATTATGAAAGCGAGCTTTACAGTTTAATCACTTCTATATTGGACAACAGAAGGATGAAATACGACTATCTTCTGTCGGACATGCTTCGATTCAAAGAACGTTTTACCAATATTTCAACGCGTATTGATCATCAGAGTGAACTGATCCGAAACAGCATTTTGCATAGAATAAACGTATACACGCAAAGAACAGACTATGATCTATCTCAGATACGTACCAGGCTTGATTTCAGGCTTTCTGAGACACAATTGCTCTATAAACGATTATTTACATTACTCAATGCCTACAGCAGCGAGAATGTCTTAAAAAGAGGTTTCAGCCTTGTATTCCAGGATGGTAAAATAGTAAAAAGAAAGAAAATGCTTAAAAATGAGGAATTTGAGATAAGATTCCAGGACGGAAGCATTCAGGCAATAGAAAGGGATCAACATGGCAAATAAACTGAAATTCGAAGATCAGATGAAGAAACTGCAGGATATCGTGGATAAACTGGAAAAAGAAGACATTGATCTGGATGAATCGATACATCTTTACGAAGAAGGTCTGCAGCTGGCTAAAGATCTCAAGAAACAGCTGTCTGTATTTGAAGAAAGGATCGCTGAACTGAATAAAGATGAAGAATAGTTTTGAGCAGCACATTGATGCCTATCTTCAGAAACAGAGGAAGTGTCTGATTTCCGATGCGATGATATATGCCATGGAAGGGGGAAAGAGATTCCGTCCCCGGATCATTTTTGCGATCCTGAAAGGTTTCGGTATCGATGAAACCAAGGGATATGACGCTGCTCTGGCACTTGAAATGATTCAGACCTATTCACTGATCCATGATGATCTTCCGGCCATGGATAACGACGACATGAGAAGGGGAAAACCTTCTTTACATAAGGCATTCAGGGAAGACATCGCCATTCTTACCGGAGATCAGCTACTGAATGACGCTTTTAGAGTAATCAGTGAATCTGAAGAATACGATAGCGGTACAAAAGTATCCCTTATCAACGCTTTAAGTAAATTTGCCGGTCATGACGGAATGATCTACGG
The DNA here is from genome assembly GCA_964529805.1 of uncultured Solobacterium sp. Lineage (GTDB taxonomy): Bacteria > Bacillota_I > Bacilli_A > Erysipelotrichales > Erysipelotrichaceae > Colivicinus. Next base: position 2,743 of record CAZGZT010000022.1, read on the forward strand.
TCAGCTCCTTGATGTTACGGCTGACGATAAGACGATAGACAAGGAACTTCTGGATGAAATACAGGATAACAAGACCGGAGGTCTGTTTAAGATTTCCTGCCTTTTCCCGATGTATATTGCCGGCGTTAAGGAAGAAGAATACTTTACAGAATTAGGTTCGATGATCGGCCAGATCTTCCAGAATCAGGATGACCTCTTTGATCTGATCAAGACGGAAAAAGAGATGGGCAAGAGCCTGAATGACAAGAAGAACAACAAGGGTACGGCCTTATCTGTTTATTCTCTGGATGAATTGAAGGCATTGATTGAAGAAGAATTCAAAGAGCTTGATCTGTATCTCAATAAAGCCTGTTTTGATGCAAGTGAACTGAAAGGGCTGCTGAAGACGTTAAAGGAACGATAGATGAAAAGCGTTATTTCTTCTCCTGAATCTCTCAAAAACATGGAATACAAGGATCTGAAGGAGCTTTGTACAGGAATCAGAGAAAACATCATCGACTATACTGCTGAAAACGGAGGATATATGGCCTCTAATCTTTCGAATGTCGAAATAGCTGTTGTTTTGAATAAGGTCTTTGATCAGAACAGTACCATTCTATATGCTGCAGATGATCTGAATTATGCGGATCTGCTTCTGCGTGGCCGTGAAGATCTTTCCGGTAAAGAAACAGGAAGAAGGGATGTTCTGGCAGAAAGCCTTGGCATGGCATCCGCAAACAGTTTGGATAAAAACGATAAATCTGTTATAGCCGTCATCAACAGCGTCAATCTATTGAGTTCAAAAGGTCTGGAAGCGCTGCAGATGATCCATTCTTCGAAGAACAAAGTAATTATCGTATTTAACGATACCAGAAACGGCAAGAATGTTAAGATTCTGGATAAAGTAATATCCAGGCTGAGAAATACGAAATCATACAACGCTTTAAAGGAAAACGTCAAAAATACGATCAGACCGGTGAAATTCGGCGACCAGATCATCGAAAACATCCATGATCTGAAAGGAAAAGTAAGAAAAACGATCGTTGATGAAGGCGTTTTTGCACAATATGATATAGATTATATCGGCCCTGTCAACGGACATGATCTAAAGGACCTGGAAAGAGCATTCGAGCTGGCAAAAGAGAAGGACAGTTCTGTTGTCGTTCACTGTGCCACGGTATCCGGAAAGGGATATGATTTCGCTGAAAAAGATCTGAATCGTTCTTTCGAAAAGATTGGAAAATTCAACAAACAAACAGGGCAGCCGCTTCATTGTGAAGATGAGAATTACTGCTATGCTTCAAGAATCCTGTGCCGTTTTATCCAGAAACAAATGATTAAGGATAAAAAACTGTGCTGTGTTATTTCGGAAGATCAGAACAGAAATGGCGTAAACGAACTGTTTGCCGCTTATCCTGAGAAATGTTTTGCGACACAGACGGATATTTCTTCAAGCGTATCGTTCGCACAAGGACTGCTGGAGAACGGTTATGGTGTATATCTGCCGGTAAAAGCCAGTGAACTTGCTGAAGCTTATCCGGCATTAATCAGAATAAAAGAAAAATATGATAAACCGGTAATCTTTTCGCTGATTAAAGATGTTGCTGTTAATTATGACTTGCTGAATACACTCGACAAACTGCACATCTGCGAACCGAAGGATGCTGATGGTATACAGGATACAGCAAAAAAAGCTTTAGATTCATCATATTCAACCATGATTATTATTCCGGATGAATGTATGGATTCAGCCTTAACAAATGTTGATAAAAACATGAAAAGGGAAGGGTGGCAAAAAGAAAACAAGAATGATATAAATGAAGTGGCGCTGCTTGTTTGCGGTCCAAAGACGAAGATGATTCAAAAGATCATTGAAAGCAATTCTTTGCTTTACGATCTCTATGAAATGCTGTATCTGAATCCGATAGACGAAGAATGCCTGAAAGAGATTTTTAAGAAACACCGTCTGGTATTCGTCTATGGAGATCAGTTCAGAAACAGGATTCTGGACTACAGACAGAAACACAAGATCTTAACCGAAACAGTATTTATTGAAAAAGAGGATATCAGTGAACTGTTTAAAGGAATGAAGGAAGTAATAGATGCTTAAGAGTTTATACATTAAAGATTATGCGATCATAGATGAATTGAACATTGAATTTAATGAAGGTTTTAACGTGTTTACCGGTGAAACGGGAGCAGGAAAGTCGATCATTGTCGGAGCTTTGTCTTATCTGATTAGAGGGAAGGCCGATCCTTCAGTCATCAGAAGCGGTGCAGAGAAGGCCATCATAGAAGGGGTATTCTCGGTTGAAGAATACATGAAAGATGCCTTAAACGAAGCAGAAATCGACTATGACGACGATCTGATCGTACGTAGAGTGATATCAAGAGATAACAGGAATACGATCAAGATCAATCAGTGTACGGTAACACTGAATTATCTGATTCAGCTGTTTGATGAACACATCGATATTCATTCGCAAAAGGATTCGCAGTATCTTCTGAATAAGAAGAATCATCTGAAACTGCTGGATCAGTATGCAGGAAATGATCAACTGAATGAAGATTATCAGCTAAAATACAAGGATTACCGGAATGCGGTAAAAGAATATGAAGAGCTGGTTTCTCATACTTACAACGATGCGGAACTGGACTACTATCGTTTTGATCTGGATGAACTGGAAAAGGCTGAACTGGATCTGAACGAGGAGGAAGAGCTGCAGAAGAAGGAAAACCGCTACAAATCAGCTGAAAAGTACATCACATCATTGAACAACGCCCTGTCGCTGTTTGATGACGATGGGGGAATCAAGGAAAAACTCAGCATTCTGACAAAAGAGATATCCATGGAGGATGATACGATCGAACAGGTCAGACAGAATATTCAGAATCTTTATTATTCTCTGGATGATGAAATTGAGAAACTTCGCAGTATTCTGGGAGAATTCTCTGATGAAGATCTGAACATTGAGTGGATCGAGGAGAGACTGTATCTGTATTCCAGACTGAAAAGAAAACACGGTCTTGATACGGAAGGACTGATTGCCAAGAAGAATGAACTGAAGCAGAAAATCGCTTTCTTTGAAGATAGAGACTTCGTGCTGAATGAAAAGAAGCAGGAAATCGATAGATTATATGCTATAGCGATGGAAGCTGCACAGAAACTGCATGATTCCAGAGAAAACAAGGCAAAAGAACTGGAAAACAACATCATTTCTCAGACTGAAGATCTGATGTTGAATAACGTCAGATTCCATATTCAGTTTGATGAGACGGAACTGACACAGAATGGAATCGACGATGTAGAATTCTATATTTCTCTGAATAAAGGCGAAGAACTGAAACCGTTAAGAAATGTGGCTTCAGGAGGGGAAATCAGCAGACTGATGCTAGCGCTTAAGACCGTATTTACGTCTTTGAGCGATACGACAATGGTCATTTTCGATGAAATCGATACCGGTGTTTCCGGAAAAACAGCATTGGCAATAGGGCAGAAGATGGCTGAAATCAGCAGAAATACCCAGGTACTGACGATCACGCATCTGGCAGCTGTCGCGGCATGCGCAGATGTTCATTTCTACATTTACAAACAGGATGATGAACTGAATTCAAAAACAGGCATCAGAAAGCTTTCTCATGATGAAATCATCAACGAGCTGGCTTTCATTTCATCTACCGATAATTCTGAATCGGCAATCAAGGCTGCAGAAGAACTTTATCAGACGGCACAGGAAAGCGTTGGCAGATGAATCTTTCATCAGCATTAAAGGAATATGTTCTTTCCCAGTCGGCATCGGAAGGGAAGGCGGATAATACAGTAGAGTCATATCAGCGTGATTTGAAGAAATACGTTTCTTTTTTGAATGAAAGAGAAATCAATGATATTGAGAAAGTAACAGATGAGGATGTTTTTGATTTCGTTTCATATCTGTATGATCAGAACTATGCGGAATCCAGCGTCAGCAGGATGAAGACATCAGTAAGGAGTTTTCATCGATATTATTCATTCCGATACAATTACAACGATCCTACAGTGAATTTGAGGGTTTCCCAGAAAAGAAAAAGACTTCCGATTTATGCTACGAAAGATGAAATAGAAAAACTGATGTCAGTTTTTAATGATGAAGATCCAGATGAACTGTTTGACCATACTATCATTGAAACGATTTACGGGCTGGGTTTAAGAGTCAGTGAATGCTGCAGCCTAAAAACGAACCAAGTGAATCTGGATGATGGCTTCGTAAAAATAATAGGAAAAGGGAAAAAAGAAAGACTGATTCCGATTCCTGATCGAACAAAGAAGCTAATGAAGGAATATTATGCGAAATTAAGACCTTCATGGCAGAAAAAGAATACGAATCTGTTCTTTATCAATCAGCATGGCAGAAAAATCTATTCTGAATATGTTGAGAAGATGCTAAAAGAAAATGTTTATAAAGCCGGAATAAAAAAAGGAATAACACCACATAAATTAAGACACAGTTATGCGACTCATCTATTAGAAGGGGGAGCAGATTTAAGAGTGATACAGGAGCTTCTTGGTCATTCGGATATCTCTACTACTGAAATCTATACTCACGTCGAAGCAGAAAGACTTAAAAGAGCTTATCTGGATTTTCATCCGTTTGCTAAAGATAATAAAGGTGATTAATGGGGGAGAAATAGATTTAAGTCTATCTTTTCCTATCTATTGGTTTTTCTATATATAAAAAAATCGCATAACATACATTATGCGAAATACATAGAATATATAAGAAATGTTAAATTTATGGGCTTTTTTCCATTTTTTTACTTAAATATAATCTGAATCGATTTTTTTCTTACTCTTTGTTATGAATTTGATTGATATTTTTTTATTTAATATGTATTACTTATGATTAATGTTTTATTAGTCTTATATAAATTTTTGAAATCTGATTTGCTTAGTAATTAATATTAATGCATAACTATTTTTTTGGATTATGAACATATGTTCATTATTTATTTTTGTATAAAAAAACATCTTATTATGATCTAAGATGTCTTTTAAAATTAATAAACTATTTAACTGCTTCTTTTAATGCTTTAGATGCTTTGAATCCAGGAGCTTTTATAGCTGCAATTTCAATCTTTTCACCTGTGGCTGGATTAATACCGGTTCTAGGATTTCTTGTTTTAACGACAAACTTACCAAATCCAGAGATATCCGTCATAATACCGGCAGCTAATTTTTCAGTAATAGTATCAAATAAAGTTGTAATAACTTCTCCAGCTTCTTTCTTTGTGTAACCGTACTTTTCGACTAAAACTTCAGCTAATTCTTTCTTTGTAATCTTTTCCATTTTATTTAAAACCTCCTTTATAATTATATATTTTTAGGCCTCTATAAGCAACTTATAAAGACTTAAATCAAACATGTTTTTATATAGATCTTTCATGTAATTCATTAAACATTTCAGTGAGCTGTTCGAGACTTAATCCTCTTACTCCTGAGGCATTAAAATGCCCTCCTCCGCTGTATTTCATCGCTATATCATTTACCTGATAATTCTTTTTGGATCTGATAGAACAGTCAAATCTTCCTTCTGATTCAACAGCAAACGCCCAGATGTTCAGATCGATGATATTTCCGATCTCAGTGATATGATTTTTGGCTTCCAATGGAGAAATGTTTATATTTTCCAGATCTTCATTATTCAGAATGATATAACCGAAGTTTCCTGATATGTTCAGATGTTTTCTTATTTCCGTTATCTTTCTAAAGGTAGAAGATGGAACATTAAGAATGAAATCCGACAGTTCAGATATGATTAAATCCCCTTTTTCTGCCAGCAAAGCCCCTGCTTTCAGCGTATTTGCTGTTGTACTGGATGTTCTGAAATTTATTGTATCAGCCAGAATGGCACAATAAAGATATTTGCATACTTCATGAGATTTAAAATACGGTTTAAAATCATCAGAAAACAGAATTTCAGTCAACAATTCAGCTACAGCTCCGGCTTTATCATTCACATAATTCAGATCACCATAGCTTTCCATGACAGGATGATGATCGATTTTAATGACAAAATCACACATTTCAAGACGTTTATCGTCAATCCTGGCATACGTGGAAGTATCTACGGCAATACCCAATGATCCTTTAATAAATTCGTTCGGAACATCTTCAGTATATGGAAACAGGTCGTATTCTTCATAACCGGCAATTCTGATCTGTTTCTCCTTGAAATTGTCTTTAAGAAAGCAGCTTAAAGCTAACGCCGAAAACATGCAGTCGCCATCCGGACGCTGATGTCTGAATATCGTTATCCGATCGTATTGAAGGATTTTTTCCAGCAGCTCTTTATACATTACAGTCCGAGAATTCTTACTGTATCCTTAACAATCGCAAGTTCCTCATTTGTAGGAACAACATATACTTTAACCTTTGAATCAGGCGTAGAAAGTTCCTTTTCGCTGTGGCATGTACTGTTGACTTCATAATCGACTCTCAGTCCCAGACCTTCTTCCAGCTTCTTGCAGATCATTTCTCTGACTAAAGTAGCATGTTCGCCAAGACCGGCAGTAAACGTCAGTGCATCGACATGTCCCAGCTGCATGACATAGCCGCCGACAACATTGATGACTCTGTTGACATACAGATCATAAGTCAGTTTCGCTCTGTCGTTGCCTTCCTTGATCGCGTTTTCAACGTCACGGGAATCGGAAGAAATACCGGAAACACCCAGCATGCCTGACTTCTTGTTGAGATAGGTCTCCATTTCATTTGGCGAGCAGCCGAGTTTCTTAGCCATGAAATAAACGACAGTCGGATCGATATCACCGCATCTGGTGCCCATCATAATGCCGCCTAACGGAGAAAGACCCATTGACGTATTTATACACCTACCGCCTTTAATGGCTGTAATGGATGCACCTGAACCTAAATGCAGAGTGATAAGATTGATATCCTTCAGATCCTTACCCATCAGTTCAGCGGTTCTTTCCGCTACATATTTATGTGAAGTACCGTGAGCGCCGTACCTTCTTACTTTATACTCGGTATACCACTCATAAGGAACCGGGAACAGATAAGAATCCGCTTCCATGGTCTGATGGAATGCCGTATCAAAAACGAACACGTGTTCAATATTCGGTAAAGCATGACGGAAAGCTTCGTAACAGGTCAGATGCGCCGCATTATGCAGCGGAGCGATATCGATCAGTTCCCTTACTTTCGATACAACATCGACATCTACCTTTACAGAATCCTTAAAATAAGGTCCGCCCTGGACGATACGGTGTCCTGCAGCCTTGATCTCATCCAAAGATCCAACGATCTTGTACTCAACCAGTGCATCCATCAGCAGATCGACTGCAACCTGATGATTTGGAACCGGAACATCCTTGGAGATCTTCTCTCCGTTGACATTAATACCGAAAATGCCCATCGGCAAACCGATTCTTTCGATATTACCGCTTGTCAGTACCTTTCCTTCAGGCATCTCAAACAACTGGAATTTCAATGAAGAACTGCCCGAGTTAACCGCCATTACTTTTGTCATAGTTTTCTCCTTACCTAATCGTTTTTTGTATTTTCTTGACGTATTTATTCAAAAGATCATTGTCTTCCTGTATCATTTCATTGATAATACCGTTCAATCTATGATCTATTTCAATCAGTTTTAAGGTCTTTTCATAATCATACAGCTGATTCAGCGATCTTTTAATCAGATCCTGTATGGCACTCTTTGATACTTTATAGTTTTCTGCGATCTCATTCATCGAAAGATCCTCATTAAAGTATTCATCAAGAATATCCCTCTGATGTCTTGTGAGTAAATCGCCGTAATAGTCCAGCATCAGACATTCCAGTTCCCGGTTACGCTGCATGTTTCAGTTCTCCTATGATGGATTCCAGATACAGATCAAAGTCAAACATCTGTATATCGTCTATCCCTTCTCCTGTCGTGACATATCTTACCGGAACACCGGTCATATGCTTGATCGGAATGATGATACCGCCCTTGGATGTGCCATCCATTTTGGTCAGAATGATGCCGTTCAGGTCCGTTACTTCATTGAACAGTTCAGCCTGAGAAAGACCGTTCTGTCCTGTATTGGCATCAATGACCAGCCATCTGTTATGCGGAGCCCCTTCAATCTGTTTTGCAATGACTCTGTTCATCTTTTCAAGTTCATTCATCAGATTGATCTTGTTCTGCAGTCTTCCTGCCGTATCACAGATCAGAATATCCGCATTTTCATTCAATGCATAACGACATCCTTCAACGAGAACGGAACTTGGATCCTCGTTTTCTTTTCCGCAGACGCAAGGTACTTCCAACATATCCGCAAAACGTTTCAGTTGTTCCACTGCTCCGGCTCTGAATGTATCCGCCGCTACCAGAACAACGCTTTTACCCTCTTTTTTATAAAGATCCGCCAGTTTTGCGCAGGTAGATGTCTTACCGGAACCGTTGACACCGACCATCAGAATAACGGTAGGTCCGTTTTCATTGTATACCGGTTCATCTTCCGGTATTTCAAAGTAAAGTTCCTTAAAGACTTCACTCAACAGCTGCAGCATCTGGTCGGAATTCAGATAGAAAAATGATTCATCTTCTTTCTGCATAAAACGGTCACAGATAAGCTCAGATGTCTTGTATCCGATATCAGCTTCGATCAAAGTGATCATCAGCTGTTCCATGAAATCTTCTTTGTTTTTGGTATTGTTTTCGGTTATAAAACGCAGTTTCTTTCCTAAAGAACTCTTTGTTTTCGCAAAACCGTGCAGATACTTGTCTTTATCTGTTTTCTTTGAGAACAGACCCATCAGGATACCACCTCACGGTTTTCTTCCGGTTCAGCCATCTCAATGGCATCGACCAGTTTAACCTTCAGCAGCTGCGAAATGCCGCGTTTCTGCATTGTTACGCCATAAAGCGTATCGCACTGTTCCATCGTACCCGGACGGTGCGTAATGATCAAAAACTGCGATCTATCGGCAAATTCCTTGACATATTTCGCAAAACGTTCGACGTTTGCGACATCAAGAGATGATTCGATCTCATCAAAAACAATCAACGGCTGAGGTCTGACCTTCAGTATCGTGAAAAGTACACAGATAGCTATCAGCGCTTTTTCACCTCCGGAGAAAAGTCTGATCGACTTAACGGCCTTTCCTGGCGGCTGAACATCGATATCGATGCCGGTATTCAGGATATCATCCGGATCTTCCAGAACCAGTCTGGCACGTCCGCCGCCAAAAAGCTTCGCAAAAGTCTTTGGAAGTTCTGCATTGATCGCATCGAATACTTCCGTAAACTGCGATTTCATAATCTCGTCCATCTCATCGATGGCCTGCAGGATCTTGTCTCTGGAAGCGATCAGATCATCGTAGTTCTTCTTCAGGAACTCGTATCTTTCGTTGATCTCTTCGAATTCTTCCGGAGCAGCCATGTTGATGTTACCTAGATCCTGAATCTCTCTTCTTAAGGAAATAACTTCATTTCTGGCGTCTTCGCTGATCTCCAGATCACAGTTTTCCAGTGCGTATTCATAAGTCATCTGATATTCGGAAGCAAGTCTTGCCAGATCGCTTTCAAGTTTAGTGGCAACGACTGCCTTATTGGTATTGATCTGGGCTACGGCATTCTTGGATTCATCGAACTGTCTTCTGATCTGACGGATCTGCTGGTCTTTACGATCGATATCGGCAGAAAGCTTCATTCTTTCTTCTCTTTTCAATTTCAAAGAAGTAGATAATTCATCCTTTCTGGCATAGTTTTCAGCCAGCTGAGCAATAACGGAATCTTCTATCGTTTCCTGTGACTTGTTCGGGATGATCATGTCGTAATCCGACTGCAGTTTTTCGTATTTCGCACGTTTTGTATCGACGATCGGTTCCAGCTGGGCAATGGCGATACGCTTCTCTGTCAGCTGGGAATCAAGACTTTCTTTCTGGGAAACCAGATCGTTGTATTTTTTGACCGCAAGCTGGCCCTCGGCCTGATAAGAAACATAATCGTTTTCTATTCTATTCAGTTCGGACTGTGCCGTAATCAAAGATATTTCATTCTTTACCTTACCGCCAGTCATGGAGCCGCCTTTGTGAACGATATCCCCTTCCAGAGTCACGATCTTATAGCGATAATTCAAAAGATTCGCAAGATTATTGGCATTCTCTAATCTATCGGTAACGATCGTATTACTTAACAGACTTTCTCTGACGATGTCGTACTCTGAGGAACAGTAACAGAAATCCGCCGCAACTCCAAGGTAACCCTTTGTATTGTTGCAGATGATCTCGTCTTCCTGTCTCAGATCATATATCCTACATACGGTTTCCGGTAAGAATGTAGCTCTTCCGGAACGGTTTTTCTTTAAGAACGCGATAGCTTTTCTGGCAGCTTCTTCATCTTTGGTAACGATATGGTAAACACTGCCGGCAAGTGCTGTAGCGATGGCTTCTTCATATCCCTCGTTTGGATGGATCTCCTGTCCGATGACGCCCATGATGCCGTAGAAGGATGACTTGTTATTCATGATCGCCTGAACGCCGGAATGGCTGGCTGAAGAGAACGGATCGGAAATCACGTTTTTCAGGATTTCCATCCTGCTGGTCAGACGGTTCACGATACCTAGGGCTTCATCTTTCTTCATGGAAGCTTCCGCCAGCTCAATAACCGTATTTTCCTGATTCGTATTTAAGAGTTCCAGTTCCGCTCTAAGCTTGTTCAGTCTTTCCAGACGGTCGTCATACTCATATTTCGCTTCCGCAATATGGGATTCCATCTCCTTGATTTTCTCTTCCGAAGATCCCATCTCGATCGCATACTTTCTCTTTTCATCGATTTCGATCTTTCTGGCTTCCAGGATCTGAATCTCATTGATGACATTCATCAGTCTTTCCTGAATAGAGTTGATTTCTTTATCAAATGCGCGAAGCTTGTTCTTGTTTTCAAAATTACTGTTTTCATGGATCTGCATCGTCGTTTCATGCATGGCGATGGTCGTTTCCAGATCAAACAGCGACTTTTCCAGTTCATTTTTCTGATCATTCAGATTCTGTATGTCATTAACCAGAACGGCAACCTCGATCTGTTCCAGCTTAGACTTCATTTCTCTGTATAATTCCGCTTTTCTGGCCTGTCTCTTTAAGGGAGAAACCTGTCTTTCCAGTTCCGAGAGAATATCAAAAGTCCTATCGAGGTTTTCCTTGGTTCGTTCCAGCTTATTTAATGATTCAATTTTCCTTTTTTTGTATTTTGATACCCCTGCCGCATCTTCAAAGACCTCTCTACGGTCATAAGGCTTGGCATCCGCAAAATTCATGACATTACCCTGCGAGATCATCGACAGAGAATTCTTGCCCAGACCCGTATCCATGACCAGATCCAGGATATCCTTATATCTGACATTCTTATGATTGATCAGATATTCGGCATCCTGATCGGTATTGTAGATCCTTCTGGTTAGTTCGATCTCATCCAGATCGGAGTTTAGAAGATGCTCGGAGTTGTCAAAAACCAGCGTAACTTCCGCCATGTTCATGGCTTTTCTGTCTTCCGATCCGGCAAAAATGATATCCGTCATCTTTTCGCCTCTTAAGGACTTGACGGACTGCTCACCCAGAACCCATCTGATGGCATCCGAAATGTTCGACTTGCCGCAGCCGTTTGGACCGACAATGCCGGTGACAGGATCATCGAAGGCGATTTTTATATTGTCAGCAAAGGATTTAAACCCCTGCATTTCGATACGCTTTAAAAACATCCAGCCTCCTTTTCAGCTTATATCATTATAACAGATTCAGTATGTATTAAGATATGACTTCTTGCGTTATTTTACGGTTTTAAACAGAAGTTCATTACTATTTACTTCGTTTTCCAGCAGTTCTGTAATACCGTTACGGTATCTGATCGAATAAGTGTTTTTCCCGTCATCCAGGATATACCCTTCTTTCTTATTGATATACTTCCTGAATGGATCGGTTTTAATATACATCAGTACTCTGTTTCCTTGTGTTAAACGAAACGGTCTGATCTTTTTACCTGTTCTGTTTTCATAAGCTTCGATCAGATCATCTATTTCATTGTCGTGAAGCTCGGTAGAAAGAATAACGGATTCAAAACCGTTCTTTTTCAGGAACTCGTAGGTATAAGAGTTACAGCAGTTTAACGTATAGTATGCGATCTTGTGATCGATATCCTGGAAGAGACCGCCCCATTCACAGATAAGTGCCTTATCGGTTTCTGGATAGAAGGAACTGCGATTGACAACCGGATATATCAAGTATTCATCCTTGTCTGAATACAGATAATTATCTCTTTCTACTAGATTACGAGATGATGTTTCATCTGTTAATGCCTTTGTTTCATAGGCTGGAAGTACGCCCTTATGTCTGAAAGTGTTCAGTCTATGCTGATTAAAGCTTTCTATCGCATCTCTTCTGATCTGGTTCAGTTCCTTGACAGGCAGGAAGGCATTTTCCGTCTCTGCGATGAAATCTTCCAGATAATAGACCGTATCATTCAGTCTGTCGAACTGTTTCCTGATGTTTTCTTCGTTTAGAGGCACTTTCTGGGCCTTTTGAGCGACAATACCGCTGCGGTAGATATATTCCTCATCAGAGCTGTTCATCTTCACAGTGACTTCCTTATCAGGCTGAATCACTACATGAATCTTTAACGGAAGCTTCTTTTCTTCTCTTTCCGTTATTTCGTTTTCCAGAAGATAGTCAAATGTCTTGTACACTTTCCCTTTCAGGTTCTCCTTGCAGCGGATAGAGACAATATCGCCTTTATCAGCATGATTTACCAGAAGGTCGTTCTTATAAAGCATGTTTACGATGCAGCCGAAATCATTGATACGGATCCCGTCAAACTGATTCAGAGGTCTGTTCAGATGAATGTATAAGGAACCATTGTGATAATTGACTGTCTCCCCTATTTCGATACCAAGATGATTCGGTGTCTTCTGACCGAAAAGATCTTCCCTTCCGTGCATAAGATCTGATGTAAAGGAACGGTTAAACAGGACTTTCAGATGATCGATTTCTTCCTGTGAAGGAATGTATTCTTTATTCTCGTAGTAAGAATCAATCGCCTTGCGGTAAATAGATGTGACATAGCCGACATAGGCAGGAGACTTCATTCTTCCTTCGATCTTGAACGAAGAAACGCCTGCTTTGATCAGTTCCGGAATATCATCGATCAGCATCATATCCTTAGGAGAAAGCAGATAATCGGTATCGGTTTTGATCCTGTTTCCGTTTTTATCCTTTAACGTGTATTTCAGACGGCAGCACTGTGCGCACATTCCCTTGTTGGCGGAACGGTTCTTGGTAGCCGAAGACATCAGACACTGTCCTGAATAGGAAACGCAGATGGCTCCGTGGACGAATGTTTCGATTTCAATCCCCTGTCTGCATGCTTCTTTCACGAAATCCAGATCCGATTCCCGGGCGATGACGACTCTGCTGAATCCGAGTTTTTTGGCTGTCTGTATGCCGGAAATGTTATGAATGTGCATCTGCGTAGAACAGTGCAGTTCAAAATCAGGGAATCTCTGTTTAATGACATCGTAAAGTCCCATATCCTGTATCAGTAAAGCATCGACATTGCTGCTGTAGTAGTATTCCGCTTCTTTTAAGGCATTGGTGAACTCCTTTTCCGTCAGCAGCGTATTTAACGTAACAAAAATGCGGACATTCCTTAAATGTGCGTATTCTACCGCTTCTTTCAGCTCATTATTGTCGAAATTTCCCGCAAAAGCCCTTGCCGAGAAGTTCTTTCCGCCTAGATATACAGCATCAGCTCCGTTACTGACGGCTGCCTTTAGGCATTCGAAGTTCCCTGCCGGGGCAAGCAGTTCAGCTTTTTTCATTCTTGTACTCCAGAGAAAGACCCCCAAGCGAGGTTTCTCTTAATTCAATGGCCAGTTTCTTGCCTGTATAGTTCATCGTCTGTACTACGGTATCAAAACTGATCAGGTTATCCTTGATCTTATAAAGCTGTCTGGCCAGATAGGAACAGTCGAAGGCTTTTAGAACACTGATGGCATTTCTTTCAATACACGGAATGATGACATAGCCCAGTACAGGGTCGCAGGTCAGTCCCAGAAAGTGCTCAATGCCCATTTCAGCTGCGTATTCGATGGTTTTCAGGTCTTCGTGATTGTAAAAAGATATCGCAGCGGCAGCCATGGAACAGGCGGCACCTATTTCAGCCTGGCATCCGCCAGTTGAACCTGCTATCGAGGCGTTGGTCTTGATGCAGTTTCCGAAGATTCCGGCTATTGCCAGCATGTCACACAGCACATCATCATCCACTTTCTTATTGAAATGCAGGAAATACATCAAAGAAGTCAGAATACCGCAGGCTCCAAGAGTCGGAGCTGTAACCATAAGCCCTCCCGCGGCATTCTCTTCGCATGCCGCATAGGAATATGCGGTCAGAAAATCGTTATCGGTCTGTGCTTTTTCATGCAGTTTTTTCGCTATACGGTAATAATTTAATTCCTGATTCAAAAGTCCTTCTCTGCTTAGACCGTTGTTTACAGTCTCGTACATGACTTTTAAACACTCTTTCAGATGCACCTTCAGATCCGTTTCATGAGAATAAATGTATTCAAGAAGCGTGATGTTCTTATCATTCAGTGTTTTCTTGATTTCTTCAAAAGAATTCTCCGGATAGACTTCTTTCTGATCGCCGCAGTCGAATTCTTTGATACTGACGGCGCCTCCGCCTAAAGAAAGACCGTGCCATAAAGGGTATTCATCATATTCACTTCTTCCGGAAATGTTCATGACATTATCCTTGCAGTTAAAATCGTATGTAATCGATATATTTTCAGTTTCCAGGGCTTCTTTCAGGATTCCGATTGTCCCATGCCCCTTTGCGGTAAGCGCCAGAGAACCGCCCAAAACGACCTCATAGGAGGTACATTCAGGATAGACATGTTTATAATAAGCCGCAATGCGGTAAGGCGCGATGGTATGGGAACTGGATGGGCCATAACCTATCCTATATAGCTGTCTGATTGCCTGCATGATATCCTTTCTTTAACAGATCCAGAATGAATAATTCCAGACGTGCGTTATTTGATATAGAACTGTCGCTCTTGCACTGCATGTCCAACACGCATAAGCTGTTTAAGAGTTCCAGGATCTGACTGTTGTT
The DNA here is from genome assembly GCA_964529805.1 of uncultured Solobacterium sp. Lineage (GTDB taxonomy): Bacteria > Bacillota_I > Bacilli_A > Erysipelotrichales > Erysipelotrichaceae > Colivicinus. The sequence continues at coordinate 17,868 of CAZGZT010000022.1, forward strand.
AAGTTTCTGCAGCGACTGAAAAGCTTTGTTCAGGCGGTAATCGGAAGAATCGGTCAGTTCAGCGATTTCATGCCTTTTTTTACCGATTTTCTGATAATAGGCTACCTGATAGAGATATCTCAACTGATTTGCCAACAGACTGATCACGCCTAGCACGGAATCCGTTTCGTTCAGCATTTTTCTTTCGATACGGATGGTTTCCGAGACATCCTTCCTGGTAATCGCATTGATCATTTCGAAAACATCGTTCTCATCGGATGCAGTACACAGTTTCAGTACAACATCGGCAGTGATCTTTTCCGGATACAGCGTTAGCAGTTCGATGTTTCTATTTAGAAGTGTGATGTTTCTTTTGCAAATGTTCCCTAAGACGGTTATTGCATCCTGGGAGATATCAAGATTTTCTTCGGTGATCCTTGTCCTGAGATAGGAATTGAAATTGTTGTAGTCGTAGCTCTTGTAATCGATGACTTCCGCGTTCTGAGCTATCGTTTTATAGGCTTTCAGCCGGGAATTGAGGTTATCGGTCAGTGTATAGAAAATCAGATCGGTTTCATATAAAGGCTTAGAAACATAATCGTATAAGTCGGCCAGTTCCTCATCCGGTATCCTTTTTGTAAGAAAAAACGGCTGATTTACCAGAACGATGTTTTTTGAGGAAAACAAAGATGTAGAGGTGCATGCTTCCAGCATCTGATCGATCGAAAAATCTTTCTCGCTGCCGTCGAAACGGATGATATGCGCGTCTTCGATGGATGTGAGTTCATTGATTTTCTGGCGGACCAGATATTCTTCCTGTCCTCTTAGAATGTATATCATCTAACTAATTATAACAAATTCGCCTTTTCCCGTAGTAATAAAGTCCAGAAAGCGGCTGAAGGAAAAAGTTATAGTTCCATCGTCTCTGGTAATGTAGTATTTTACCTTGTAGTCATTGAGTACGGACAGAACAACATCATGGGGATGTCCGTATCTTCCTGAGGTAGAAATAACCGCAAAACGCGGGAGAATCGATGAAATGAAGTAACGGCTGCTGGAAGTATAGGAACCATGGTGAGCTACCTTAAGAACATCGATGTTCATAGGACCGTAACGGTGAATCAGTTCTCTTTCAGCTTCGGCTGATATGTCTCCGGTAAACAGGAATGTAACAGAATCGATTCTGAAAGAATAAACAAGCGAAGAATCATTGTCGTTATCGAAACCATAAAGATCGTAGTATTTCATATATATCCTTTCATGATCGATAGATGTGCCTGTTTCAATGATGTTTTGTATCTTGAAATCGTTTTTTAGATTTTCTATATTGCCGTTGTGGTCTTCATCATCATGCGTGATGACCAGATAATCAATTCTGTATATGCCCTCATTGAATAGAGCTTTCTTGAGACTGTAGTACTGATAGGACGATCCGGTATCGATCAGGATGCATGTATGATACAGACTGTCCCTGATCAGCGTGGCGTCTCCCTGACCTACATCAATGAATGAAACATGCATAAAAGGATGATTCAGAGGTGAAAGAATGCATAGAAGTAAAATAACTTTTCTAAATAAACCTGAATCATAAGGAAACTGCTTTAAAACAATTGCAAAGAGTAATAAAGATATAATAGAAATATTACCCCGTATCGATAGATTCATTTCATACATGTAAGAGAAAATGCTTAAAATACTTAAGAAGAAAGGTTCAAATGCAGGAAAAAGAAAGAGAATCAGTATCAAAACGACAATAAAAGTCCTGACTTTATCAATAACATGAAAAAGAAAGGAATAAATCAGATCGATTTCTCCAAACAAAAAGGATTCCAGAAGCATCATATAGGTACTGAAGTCGATGCCGAATTCGAATATCTCGAATACTTCCAGCAGAAGGATCAATTCTACAGAAACATTCTGATAAATCATGAAATTGAATAGACAGATGAAAATCATCTTGACTGCCAGAATGTTTTCATTAGCCATTTTTAGTCTTTTTCCAATGATTCCGATCAGAATGAACGTAAATCGGATATCGCTACGGAAAAGAACACTGAAAAGAAGGATGAAACAGATACAGGCAATTTCTGATTTCTTACGAAGCTTACGTATAAAACTGTAGATCAGATAGCCATAGCCAAGAGAAAAACGCAGATCATCTGAAGAAAAGATATTGTAAAGAAATCGGTTAAGAATATTTACAGTCTCATCGTTAAAAGAATTGATTCTCCTGTAAATCAGATAGCGGGGTAAAAATACGGTACGGATCTCATATGAATCAGAAACATAGATAATATTATGGCTTAGGTCATTTTTAGATGCTGAAGTATCCGATTTTTCTTCAAAAAACAGTATTGTTCCGGGGTTTAATTCTTCATCAGTATAGATTTTTATCTTATAGAAAAGTTTATCAACGATATATGAGCCGTTTTTTTGATTCTCTACGATACCATAAGACATGAAATCACATTGAAAATGCTGGACAGTGATAAACAAAAGAATAAAAAGAAGAAAAACGAACGATTTTAGTTTTTCTGTAAAAAACAGGTAAAGAAAAAGACAGATGCAGATATAGAGATTCTTGAAAAAACAGGCAATCAAAAGACTTACTGCAATCTTAAAGAGTGATAAGTTCTTTGATCCTTTTGAATTTGACATTCCCTATCCCGCTGACATTCTTGATTTCTTCTAGAGAAAGAAAACTGCCCTGCTTTATACGATAATCAAGGATTCTCTGTGCAATTTTCGGTCCGATTCCAGGCAATGTGCAGAGTTCTTCAATATCTGCAGAATTAATGGATATTTTCTTTTCTTCAATAATTTCAGGTACGATGATCAGCTGATCGTTGTATAGTTTTGAATTCAAAGAAAAAGAAGAAAAGTCGGCGTTTTCCAATAATTCTGCAATTTGAAAAAGATCATCCATGTCGCTGCCGAGTTCTAATTCATAAATCCCTGGCCTTCTGACACATCCTTTGATCTCGACTGTTATCGTTTCCTCTCTGTTCAGAGGTTCTTTCTGAATCTTTCCGGAAAAGAAAATGATAAAAAAGATCAAAAGAAGAAGTAAAAACAGTTTTTTTAGCATCATGTGATTTCTACAACAATCTTTGCTGAATGATAATCTGAAGAAATATAAACATCGTACGTTCCTTTCTCGTTTGGATTCAGCATAGAATAGTCGACCACGATCCTTTCGTTCGTATCAACTGCACCGGATAACTGATTGATGATAAACGAAAGATCAGTTCCCTCAGAAAATTTGAAATAGTCTTTCTTAACACTGAAGTATTTCTGATTTGATTCTGTCTGATTTGAAGAAGAACTGTTTTCTGCAGGCTTTTCTTGTTTTTCTTTGTAAACTTCCTTGATTATGACAGTTTCTATGATTTCTTTTTCAGGTTCCCTGATTTGAAAAGGAAAAGTAAACATATGTTCATCTAAAGAAACAATGATTTGATCACCTTTAAAATAGTATCGATAATCCGGTTTTTGATTACCGATGAAGGAAAAGAACTCATCAAAGGAGAATTCATCAACATTATTCAACAATATCTCTTTTTTCTGATACAGAAACGCTCTATCCACCTCTTCGAATATAAAGGAATGCTTATGTTTTTGAATGTCTTTCAGATAAGTAAATGAAAAAAATATAATCAGAGAAAGAAAAAAGATAATCAGAATCAGTTTTTTCATAAAAAAATGAGCAGGTCCTCCTACTCATTATTCCCAGAATTTTTAACGATTCCTAACTGATTTTTAAGATTTTTACTTCGTAAGGCTGATCTACCGATACTTGACAGACATCATTTACTCTTTTGTCCATGATCGCTTCAGCCAACGGCGTAACGTTTGACAGAAGTCCGTTCAGCGGATCGGCTTCGACAGAACCTACGATTTTGTATTCGACTTCCATTCCGGTATCCAGTTCTTTAATCAGTACTGTAGAACCGATACGGACATAGTTCGTCTTTCTTCTATCGGAAATAATCTCAGCATTCTTGATCTGATGTTCGAGTTCCTTGATCTTGGATTCTACCTTGGCCTGATGATCTCTGGCAGCATCCCAGTCGGCATTTTCAGAAAGGTCGCCCTGCGCTCTGGCAGCCTTGAGTTCTTCAATTACTTCTTCTCTGGTTACATGTATCAGCGTATCAAGCTCTTTTTTAAGGTCATTTAGACCTTCCTCGGTTACATAAAATTTCTCTTCCATACTTCCTCCGGCTTCAAATTATAACATTTTCTCGTTGAATATACTATTGATTTTCGTTTTCAGCAGATCGATGGCGACAGTATTGCTTTTGCCCTGCGGTATGATGATATCCGCATACTGCTTTGTAGGCTCCAAGAACTGATCGTGCATCGGTTTTACGGTTGTAAGATACTGATCCGTGATATTATCGACTGTTCTGGCTCTTTCCGCAACGTCTCTTTTTAGTCTACGAATGAAACGCACATCAGCCGGCGTATCTACGAAGATCTTGATGTCTTCGATATCTCTGATTTCCTTGTTGTATAAGGCAAACAGACCTTCAATAATCAGAACGTCAGCAGGATGAACGACTTCTGTCTTGTCTGAACGATTGTGAACGGTATAGTCATAGGTCGGTTTCTCGATGCTTTCGCCGTTGATAAGCTTCTTGATATGTTCCGTCATCAGATCGAAGTCAAAAGCCAGTGGATGATCGTAATTGGTCTTGACTCTTTCTTCCATCGGCAAATCGGACTGATCTTTATAGTAGTCGTCTTCTTTGATGATGTTGATGGACTTGGTATACTTGAATTCTTCGATCAGGATGTTGGCGATCGAAGATTTTCCGGAACAGGTCCCTCCGGCTATACCGATAACAACAGGTTTCGTTCTAGTCATACAGATCTCCTTAATATGGTTCACATGCAAGCATGTATCTTTCAACGTTGTACTGATGTTCGGATTCCGTTCTTGCAAATACGGTTCCGCCGTCGCACCAGTTGGCACAGAAGAAATAGTATCCATCTGATGTGTCAGGATGCAATGCGGCTCTGATCGATATCTCGTTAGGACAGCAGATCGGTCCAGGAGGCAATCCCTGAATCGTGTATGTATTGTATGGATCCCACTGATGCGTATATCTGGTTTCATCGCCGTGTTCATGGCAGTCTTCCTTGGTCAAATCAAACGCATAGCATGCCGTAACTGTTGAACTAAGCGGTATATAGTCTTCCATTCTATTGACGAATACACCTGAAACAAGCGGAGCATCGTCGACGTTTCCGGTTTCCCACTGAACGATGGAAGCTAAGGTAAACACTTCATGGATGGAGAAGTCGGAAGCTGCAAAATCGTTTTCGTACTTCTCATAGATCTCCAGCGTTCTATCCAGGAATTTTCTGGTAACTTCATCACAGTTGGTAAATTCAAAAAACTCGTAAGTATCCGGGAAGAGATAGCCTTCCAGATAGTATTTCACGTCTTCATTGAAGATATCTTCCGTCAGGAACGGATATTCTTTCATGTAGCTGCGTACGGCTTCTTCACTGTTCCAGTATTCCAGAAGTTCTTCTTCCTTAACAGTCGTATATTCCCCGATCTTTTGGGCAAAAGAACGGATAAAGTCCCCTTCATCAAAAGACAGCGTTACTGTATCCTGATGAGCATTCTTAGGATTTGCCAGGAAAGCCATCAGTTCATCCAGCGTAATGTCATGAGCATTGCCGTTTTCATCCGTGATCTGATGCGGGATCTCAAAATAACCCGCCGCAAAAGAATATCCGGTCAGAATCCGGTTATAGTAGTAAACGATATCGGCATCCTTGATGATTTTCATGGCTTCAAGCTTTTCCAAAGTAGATTTGCCATAGGCGCCTTCATCAACAATAAAAGCCGTTGTTTCACAACCGGTTGTTCCATCTTCACAGATCTGACCTTTCAGAAAAGCCTTGGTCGGCTTTAAAGCCGATTTAATGTAAATCAGCACTCCGGCAACGATACCGATCAATAGAAACAGAATAACCAGAATACAGATAACGATTTTAGTTCTCTTCTTCATAAGCGGATACCACCTCATCAATCATCTGCATCTCTTCTTCATCTTCAACAGGATACAGATTTCCTTCATCATCATAGATCAAAGGATAGAGTTCATCCTCCTTCCCTTCCTCATAGACGACTACATACTGTTTATCATTGGCATCAAAAGTCATGTAGATTTTCATCTTTACTTCTTTGCCGTTGTCATCGGTAATAAAAATACTGTTTTCTTTCATAATATTTGCTTTCTTTCACTTAACGAAACAGACTCTCCGGTTAGGGAGAGCTATTTCAACAGTTATTTGTTTAATCAGAAGCGATTCCTCATGATTCCGTGCTTTCAAGATAATATCTGACAAGTTCTTCTATGATCTCATAGCGTTCAACCTGCTGGATATTATTACGTGCGTTTTTGTGTGAGGAAATATAGGCGGGGTCATTGCTCATCAGATAACCTGAGATCTGATTTACGGCATTGTAACCTCTTTCTTCAAGAGCTTCGGAAACTTCTTTTAATAGCTGTTTCATGTTTTCTCTTCTGATCTCTTCAGAAGTAAACAGCATTGTTCTTGATGTATTAGAAGCCATATTCTACCTCCTTTTCCTCATTATACACTATATCGGTACTTATTGGATGAACTTTTCTACTTCGTTCAGGATAAGCTGAGGATCGGTATTGCTGCCTCCGCCCTGGGCCAGATCAGGCTTTCCGCCGCCCCTGCCGTTGGCCAAAGCACAGGCTTTGGAAATGATCTCACCGCACTTGATTCCGGTTTCCTGAGCCTTGTTTCCGGCAGATGCGACCATGGACAGTTTCTCACCGTTTTTATTCACAACAAACACGAATCCGCCGTCCAGCTTGTTTCTGATGCCGTTGGCGTAGTCTTTCAGATTGCCTTCATATCCTTCAAGATTAAGCAGCAGATATCTGTACTTGCCGTTTTCTTTGGCCTTACGGATTAAAGAATCGGCTTCCTCGTTCATCAGTTTCTCCTTCAGAACTCTCAGTTCGCTGTTGAGAGAAGCATTTTCGTTCTTAAGCTGTATTAAACGGTCATAGATCATGTCGATGTTCTTAAGCTTCAGTTCATCCTTTAGAACATCCAGCTTCTTTTCATAATCCTTGAAGCTTTCGTAGGCTTTCATCTTGGTCAGAACTTCCATTCTTCTGATGCCGGATCCGATGGATTCCTCGGAAACGATCTTGAATACGCCTAGATCGGCTGTATTGAATGCGTGCGTACCGCCGCAGAATTCCTTGGATACATCACCCATGGATACGACTCTGACTTCATCGGTATATTTCTCGTCAAACAGAGCGATCGCTCCGGTCTTTTTTGCTTCTTCGATTGGCAGTATTTCAGTCGTAATAGGAAGCTGTAGAGCGATAAAGCTGTTTACCAGACCTTCTATTTCACTTAACTGTTCCGGAGTTACTTTCTCGTAGTGCGAGAAATCGAAACGGGCGTAGTCCCTGCAGACATAGGAACCCGCCTGAGCGACATGTGAACCCAGCACCTTTATCAGAGCCGACTGCAGCAGATGCAGAGAGGAGTGATTGGCGCGGATCTTCAGCCTGTCATCCGCATTGATTTCCTGTTTCAGGATGTCGTTTTCCTTGACGGAGCCTTCTTTTACGACCACGTGATGCAGGAACTGACCGTTCGGAGCCTTCTTAACATCCTTTACTTCAGCCTTGAAGGTATCGTTATAGATGATGCCGGTATCGGCACACTGGCCGCCGGATTCCGCATAGAAGCAGGAATGATCAAATGCCAATTCCCCTTCTTCATTCAATTCATCTACTTTTACACCGTTAATGAACAGACCGGTTACCTTGCCTTCATCTTCTGTCTTTTCATATCCGGTAAAGCAGAATGGTTCATTGAAGTTCAGAAGGTCTTCCGACTGATTGTGCATGGATTCTTCGACATCTCTGGCGTTTCTGGCCATTTCTCTTTGCCTGTTCATGCATCTTTCGAAGCCTTCCAGATCGCATTTAAGCCCCTTCTCTTCCGCAGATTCGATCGTCATTTCTTTCGGGAATCCGTAGGTATCGTACAGTTTAAAGATTACTTCACCGCTTAAAATGCCGTTTTCAGCCTTTTTCAGCTCATCTGCGAGGAGTTTCTCACCGTTGGAGAGTGTCATCAGGAAGGATTCTTCTTCCTTCAGGATCAGCTTCTTAACGAATTCTTTCTTATCCATCAGATAAGGATAGAAATCCATCATGTTTTCGCAGACGGTATCGACGATCTCATACAGGAAAGGCTTCTCGATGCCGATGTTTTTGCCGTAACGCATCGCTCTTCTCAAGACTCTTCTTAAGATTAAACGCTTATTTAAATCCAGAAACCTTTT
>CAZGZT010000023.1:0-24174 GCA_964529805.1 uncultured Solobacterium sp.
ACCATCGGCTGAAACAGTCTGAGAAGCAATACCCGTAACAAGCAGGATCGCAAATAAAACGGTTAACAGTTTCTTCATATTATGCCTCCCTCTGTTTTTTCAGATAACGGTAATAAGCATACAGAATGACAGCAAGAAGAAGCAGAGAAATCAATTCGGCTACGATATAGAAATTCACATTTAACGTATCACCCGTATATGGAATATAAATAATCTTTTCCTCATGCTTTTCTGTCGCCTCAGGCGGAATGACTACACCGAACTGAACGGCCACATCTGCTTTAGAACCCTGATAAACAAGCTCTGAAGAAAGACCGTCGATCACAAGAGTCAGTTCCAGATCTTCTGCATCGGAAGGAGTAAAAGCTTCATGAATCAAGAAGAAACCTTCCAGACCGGATGTTGCTTCATTAATGCCTTCTGGAGCAGATCCATCTCTGTTTTGCACTTTCATGCCGCCGACAACAGTATTGGAATAAATATACGGATCCTGAACAACAGTACCATCTTCTTCCGTATACTGATATGGTTCATAGTACAACTGATATTCATAAGAAGCATTCTTCGCTACATCAAGATCCTCAAACGCCTTTGAAGTATTACTCAAATACCAGTCTATCGATTCTGAAGATTCATTCTTCAGATGATAGATTCTTCTCAAAGAATCGCCAGGCTGAACATTGTTCAGATTCAAAGTCAAATCAGCTTCTGCTGCCTGAACTCTAGTCTTCACGCCGTCAACAGTTACATAAATGTAATAAACAATTTTATGATCTGCCGTAAAAACTACATCGAATTCATCATCATAGTTATAATCATTTTCAGGATCATAATCCTCTGCCTTGACAGTCATAGGGAAGACAGATAATCCAAGCAGTATTAGAGATAAACAAATCAATAACTTTTTCATCACTATCACTCTCCCTTAATTCAAAGCAGTAATCATATCGTCTTCAATCGAAACTTCTTTGCCCCATGCAGCTTTGATCGCCTCAACAGGATGGTGACCCTGTACCGCATCGACTTCGACTTCGATAACAAATGATTTACCTTCATACTTGTATTCATAAACGGTCTTTGTATAATCTACAGTTTGTCCGTCTTCCTTGTAATAAACGTATTCTTTCGCATCGTAGTACTTCTTTACATCACCATCGATCTTGACACCTGTCAGGAAAACCGTACTGACATCACCAGTCGCAAGCATCGTATTGTAATATAGGAAGATCTTTTCATCCGTTTTCAGATCAACGATCCAAGCCGGACTTGTTGTAGCTTCTTCCACAACAGAATCGCTCAGAATCGGCATAATCATATCAGGTTTGATTTCAGCATCTGCTATCTTATTACCCATTTCATCAACCCAGTACTTGTATATGATGGCACGAACATATTCGCCGATCTCACCGTAGTTCTTGACTTTGAGTTGCACATCGATCGTATTGCCAGGTTTTAGAGAAGCGCCATCTTCAAAAAGATTAACAGCAGGAGAAGTGCTCCATTCACCGCCTGAATTATAAACAATGGTAGAAATATCGGTAAAGGTTCCATCGGATCCAGCTTTCTGCAAAGCAATACCGATCTTGTTCATGTTCATATTAGAAATCTGTTCTTCAGAAGTAATGTTAGGTGTAGCAGCAGTAACGCCGTTTACTGTCGTGAAGACCAGTATTCCAATCGCCAGGATCAGAAGCAGCAGATAAACATATGATAGATTATTCTTCTTCATATTAGTCTCCCTCCGTTACAGCATTTACATCTATTTGTTCCGCTACAAAAGTAGTACTCCAGTCAGGATACCAGTAACCAACCGTTTCATCTCCGTTCTTCTCTTCATAAGAATACGGAGCAGATGTAGGCTCTGTCTCAGAGAACAGAGCAGGTGTAGCTTCGTAAACCACTACGACATGCTTTGTGTCATCTGCTTCACCAGAAGCAATCGCGATTCTAAAACTGATTGCTGCAGTATCTCCAAACGATGAATCAGCAACTCCGTCGATCGGTGTTAAGTAATGGTAAATATCATCACCCTCAAGCCATAATACACTCCAGTTTTCACCTTTTATTGGATCAACGGTCACATCATCCTTAACATAGAATACTTTCACTCTAACAAATATTGGATCGCTTCCCTTATCGGCAGTAATCACGACATCCTTGGTAGTGTTATCGGCAGTTTCATTTATCTTGCTGCTGTCATCAGCATCAAGCTCAACAGCAACCGTACCTTTTACCGTTGTATAAGTAAAGAAGTAGCTAAAAGCGGAAGGTACAGAAACCACCATCAACATCAGTATCAGTAATAATAATGCCAGTTTATGTTTCATTATTCTTATCCTCCACGCTTATCATCAGTATTCGGTTTTTTGTTTTCACCGATATATTCCCAACCCTTTTGAGCATCATACTTGTATGGGTTATTGATACCATAACCCGGATTCGGCTTATTACCTGGATCGTTTACAAAAGATACATAAGCAAAGATAACTTTCTCAGTCTGGGAATCAGAAGTCTCTACTGTAGTAATATATACATATTTTCCGTCAGCATCTGTCTTATGCGTACCGTCTGTGTTTCTTTCAGAAACGATGATGGTCGTTTCGCCATTGCTGTTATCTTCATCTAATGCATAAGAAGAACCGTTATAGATTTCCGTTACAACAACTCTCGCGCCAACAGGAATCTTCTCAGCAATCGTCTGACCAATCAGATCCTTTGCTGATCCCATTTCCTCGAAACTGATAGAAGCAACGTCATGATAAACCACAGTTTCACCATCTTTATCTTTAGGATCGTATGCTATTACATCATAAACGAAAGTCACCGGCTCAAACCCATCAAATTCAAGACCGTCTTCCTGATCATTCTCTCCGGCTTTTCCTAATACACCGCCTAATTCCTTAACGATCAGCAGATCATCGTATCTAAAACTCTCTTCATACTTTGGAGTGCCTTCCAAATCCGTGTTCTTTAAGAAGACAAGGAATGGATTAAAATCATATTCATGATATTTGGAATTGGCAGCTGTATAATACACATCTTTTTCCGTATATGTATCTGTTCCTTCTACAGGTTCTTTAACAATTTTCTTTTTCAGATAGTTGCTATCGCCATTCACATGTACAAGAACAAGATACATACCATCTTCAATTCCGCTGTTCTTTTCACCGAATATAAGATTAGCTTTATCTTTCGAATCAGTAGAACTCGTATCAGGAGTAATAGAACCGTCATAAATAATACGTGCTAGATCGTTAGCCAGTTCAGAAAGTGTGTAGTCTTTTAATGCAGTATTAACAAGCTCATAATCGCCTTGGCCAGGAGTTTTTTCTCTTTCACTGATGTTTATATTTCCAACTGAATCTTTAAAAGAATCAGGGAACGCGCTCTGATAAGAAGAAACAATACTTCCAGAAGGAATATAATACTTGGTTGATGTCGCTGTTCCATCTCCGGAACCATCCCATTTAATTGGAGCGATATAATACAAATCATATACTATAACATCTACCATTTCATCATCGACATCATAAACATTTGGATCTTCTTTAGCAGGAAGACTAAACGTCAGCTTAACTGAATTGTTGTTTGTTGCTGCCTGAATACTTCTAAATGTCAGACATCCTGTCACCAGAAGAAACAGCAGAACTACCCTCGTGATGAATTTCTTCTTTTTCATCTTTTAACTCCCTTCTTTGGCTTTCTATTACCAAACAGTACGATCAGCACTAATACCAATATAATCGGTGCAGCGATAAACGGCGCTACATACACGCTGTCAATCAGAACCGCATCCGCAATGATCGCAAGATCACCCTGCGGATTCGTCGTTCTGTGCCCCCTTACAAGCAGCCTGTGCGTATTAATGCCATAAGGCGTACATGTAACAAGGGTACAGTAATCCATCCCCGGAACAATATCCAGTTCACTCATATCGGTAGGTTCCACTACTCTGATCTGATCTACCTGATAAGAATAAGTCTCTCCCAGTATATTCAATGAGAAGATATCGCCTTCTGTCAGTTTATCCAGTTCAGAGAACAGTTTTGCACTTGGAAGCCCTCTATGACCGGTCAGGATACAATGTGATCCATCATTTGGATCCATAACCATTCCCTCATCATAATCATAAGAGAACGCTCCAACTGGAAGAGATGTACCCTCCAAATGACCGATGCTGGTCTGCAGAATACTTTCGTTGGTTCCATGATAGATCGGAAGAATTACCTTGATTTTGTCAATCACGATATAACCCATGATCCCACTGCCGGTAAAATTCAGAGTAGAGTTGTAATTCTCCTTTTCCGAATCCGACATGCTCCAGTTTATTCCATCATTCGCAAGAACACGGTTATACTCCAATGCCTTATTTATCTCTTTTGTGTAGTCCTCCTTGGACAGATTAGAGACAGCATCGGAATACGTCATGATCGCCCTGGTCTGATGGAACGAGTTCCAGTAATCCGCAAAAGTAGGATAAACCAGCAACCCCAAACCAACGATAAACGCTGAAACAACAAGAACTGTACTCCAGTTTTTTTTGATCCAGCTCTGTTTTGGAGCAGTTTCTTGCTTCTTAACTTCTCTTTTAAACATCAATCAACCGCTCCTTCTTGCCACCATGCAGCAAGATATCTGCACATATCACAGACATATGCACATATCCTGATGCATAGCCATCAGAATAATCATCAATAATAACCTTCTCAGGGAGCCCTGTATTAACAGGACTCCCTGATAATAAATTCGGTTTATATATTAATTATTATTTGCTCTCTTTTTAGAGATTAATACGATACCAGCACCCAGTACAAGTAAAGCACCAGCTACATGGAAGATCGTAGTACCGATACCACCGGTTGAAGGAAGCTCTGGACCAGCGTAGTTCGGAACTTCAACAACTGCATTGTTATTCTTGTTAACAGTAACAGTCTGTGCTTCTTTTAAAGCGTTATATCCTTCAGGTGCATCAACTTCGTACAGAGTATATGCATGAGCCAAACTTGGAGCGGTATCTCCCTTATCAAGGTCAACACCTTTAATTACAATGTTTGCACCTGCTACAGTTGTGAAAGAATTAACACCGGTTTCTCCTGTCTTAGCAACACGGTATACTGTATCTGTATCAGAAACTTTAATCAGAGGAACAACAACATCATTGTCTCTTAATTCAAATACTGCGCCAGCAAGCTGAGCTTTATTTGTATCATTTCCATCATATTTTAATACTTCAAACTGATATGTTAATACCGTTACAGCGCTTTCAGTTGATGTCTGTCCGGAATATGTCAAGTATGCCGTGTTCTTTTCTGCAACACCAGGAGCAGCTTTTTCATTTACAGATGCGGCGTAGATAATAACGATCTCTTTATTATCAGCTAATCCATTTACCAATGTCGCGCCAAAAATGAATTTTATATTAGTGGAGCCATCTTCAGCTGTTCCAACTTCAATCTTGCAACCATTTGCCGGTGCAGCGCCAGTGGTAACCGGAGTAATGCTGGTTCCATCTACAGTAATAGCAAATGAATTCTGAGTTAACGTTAATCCGTCATCCAGTTTATCAAATACAGTAATAACATTATCTGTACCTTTGCCATCGGTAACAACTAATTTGAACCATACTGTATCACCAATCTGAGTATTGACACTCGTTTTTGTGATCTGTGCGGCAGTAGCAGTACTGTTGTTATCTAATTCAGTTTTAACAATCTGAGGAACTGTGTTCTTTTCACGAATTGTCGCATTAGGTTCAGTCGTATCCAGTGAACATAAGGAACCTAAAGTGGTATCAACAAAGTAATAGCCTGGTTCTGAAACAGTTATCTCTGCCTTGCCATTTGCTGCCTCAACTGGTGTCGTTCCTGTCTTGCCAGCTTTGTTAGTGTTCAGTAAAGCGGCAAAAGTAGCAGGATCAAACTTTCCTGTACCTTCAGTTACAGCCTGAACTGAATAAATAACATTGTTATTGTCGTCTGTTGTGGTTGTAGGAGTGAAAATCAATCCATTGGCAGTAATTACGCCATCTGAAGCTGTTGTTCCATTTGATGTTACAACAGACCACCAGCTTGTAGTTGCAGTGCTTTTAGCAATCGTATATGCATAAGCGGTATGCAGACTGGTATTGTCAGGGTTTGGTGCATCTGGGACTGTGCCTGGATTTTGATTTGTTCCTGAATAGGTTACATCAAAAATCTTGTAAGCAGTATATTCTTCACCATCAAGAGCATTATCAATCGTAATGGTATAAGTCTCTGCCTTTACAGTCTTCGTTGTGCTCATAACCATTAATACTGCTACTAACACAACTAATAACTTCTTCATTAATTTCATAGTCTTCATAAATCCTTTCTTAATAACTAATAATATAAATCTATATACTAATTTATTCTGAAATAGTTTTTCGGCGTATTAGCGTCGAACTGAGGCTAGTATCTAGTTACTTTACCTCCTTTCTATTCTTACGCCTCAAACTATATTCATACATCAGTGAACCAGCCATCAGTATAGATCCAAAGATCATATACTTAGCGGTTCCAGGACCACCGGTCATCGGCAATTCGGTTCCTGTGCTATTTGTTACATGAATGATGTAGTTTCCATCATCATCCTGGTCGGCTGTCTGTGATTCTCCGGCATTGTCATTCGATTGAGTGTATCTAACACCATCAGAAGAAACATGAATCGTAATTGGGTTGGTTGCCGGAATGTAGCCCTCAGGTGCAACTGTTTCTGTCAGCTCATAATCCGTATCGGATATATTCAGATCTACAGTATCAGTATATCCATCTATACCCGAAGTGATTGTTTCACCTTCAATAGTAAACTGTGCTCCAGACAATGGTCTAGCAGGGGTAGAAGTGTCCGTCTTATATACAATTATGCTTACCTTATTCCTTGCATTTGTATACTCGATCGTAATATCTCCTTTAATTGTATAAGTTGCGCCATTAGTACTATCTACTTCTTCCGGATTTACAATTTCAGTACCATCAACGTCAGTAGTTACTTTATACTTTACAGTTGTGGTGAAACCATCCTCTACGTTCTCTGCCAGTTGTAAAGTAGCACCATACGGAACATTCTCAAATTCTTTTGAAGGATAGTAAGTATAGGTTGTTCCTGTTTCTTCATCTACAACAGTCGTTTCTGTACCGGTAAGAATGAAGCTGGAACCGCCACTATATTTCGTGAATACCGGGGTGAATACAAATCCGATATGTTGATCAGCAGGCTCGCCTACGACTGTCTTAGTTACTGTTACCGTGTATTTATTGATCTCCCATACAGCATACATATCATGGTAATCCATATTTTCATCTGCAGCTACTTGAGTAACAACTGCCCCAGATTCAGAATCTACGTGATAATTCTGACCATCCCAATAGAGATACATATAGTTTGCAGCATTAAATGTCGAACTAGTTGGATCTACAGCATTAGGACCTTCAACAGGAACTCTTGCCCATCCTTTAAATGTATAGCCTTCAAAAGATGTGCTTTCTCCAATAAGATTGTCAATGGATTCAATAGCTATTGCCTGATTCGGGCGAAGATCATTGTTTGTCCTATCGACGAACTGCGTATAATAGGTCAAATCATCAATCTGATTGCCATCGGTATCTTTGAAGTTCGAATGCCACCAGATATGTGTAACTTCAATAGGAAGGTCATCTACCGCCTGATATACAGGATAGATATATATCGTCTTCTGAAGAATAGGCAATTCGGTTTCAGGATCTGTTCCAATTTCTTTGTCTACCGCAAGACTTGCTAAAACTCTATATACATCGCCTGGAGAATAAACCTGTCCATTATAGTACCAGCCCTTAAAAATGTAATTTGTCGTTATAGCATCGTCTCCTTCTCCTGTTGTAACAGAAATGGAAGACATAGGTGCATGCAGGATTGCTGATTCAGACTGGTCGGCATAACTGTTTCCGTCTATCGGAACATCAGATGTATCGATGCCACTATCAGCAACAATGACGTTTCCATTTTCATCCATGAGATACACATCAATCATGTAATCAACATGGAAATCACCTATTCTACGCCATTTAGCCTGAATATACGTATCATGAGTGATTTCTGAACCGAAACTGTATGGGGTTTCACTCTCTACATGATTCAAATCGCCCCAATAGCCTTCGTCAAACGTCAGTTCATACCATCCAACCAAAGCCCACACGCCTTTTGGACTCTGATCCAATTTATATCTCTTTGAATCATATGGATAGCTTACTGTCCCTTCTGGTTCAGTTCCGCCGTATGGAACCATATCAACGGACGTATTCGTATCAACTGAAACATACCGAGCAGTTCTAAGATATCCTGTGTAATCCCAAGGATCATAACCAGCATCAGTATAAACCTTGCGTAAGAAACTCTCGTATTTATATTCTCCATCTGGATCTTCGATATATTTACGGGTTATATCGCTGTATTGCTGAATCGTTGAACCATAAGTAAGCCATGTGAATGTTGATTCTGAACTTGTCAGTACGCCGCCGTTAGGATCGATATCAACCTTATAGTAAACATCTGTCCACCCGGCATATACAACCATGTCGGCATTAGGCATAGTTGTAGACCAGTCAAACTCTTCACTGCATGCCTGATCCTTATACCATTTTCCGTCCCATACTTTGCCCGGATACTGTGAAACAGGTATAAAGGTGGAAGCAGGCTTATAACTAGTGAGACTTGCACCATATCTAACACTCTCACCATCAATTCCAGATAGTTCGGTGTTATCTACTGAATCAAGGTATTGAAGCGTATATGTAAGACGCCTGTAACGGATACCTAAACCATTGATATTATCTCCGGTTATCTCGGTTACACCTGCATAACCATTCTGCCAAGTGCCTGTATTACTGCCGGATCCATTATTATTTGTTTGATAAGCATCAACTACAAAACCTTGGAACTTGTTTGCCAACTGTAATGTACCAGCTGAAGTTATACCGGAATCAATATAAGTGTTTGGCCATGAGCCGTCAGCATTCTGCAGATAATAATATACGGTTCGACTGGCATTTGTGTTTCTGAAATTAATGGTTGTTACACTATTATTGGCTCCGGTAATTCTGTTAGCCGGCAAGACAAATTCGCCTAAATAAGACATGCTATAAGTACCGCCAGTGCCGGTATATTGCCATCCATAATTTCCAGGCCAGTTATAGCCATTCTGCTGCAAAGTCTGCCCATAAAGGCCGGTAAAGGAACGGGTGGTTCCCTGAGTATATCGAGTGCCTTCATATACATGAGTTACGTTCTGGGTTCCAGACTGATATTTTCCATCAACCAACTCAACCATAGAGCCATTCACAAAACCATATGCACCATCAGCATTCACTACATAACGAGTTCCGTCATACCGCTGATCGTTGTTGTTTTGATGGTTTTGCCTTCTTGACCAGTGATCATAAGCACTCCAACCTGAACCTCCAACATGATGATAAACTCGTACTACCTGATTGTTATATACGCCATACTGCTCACCATCATTGCTTGTCGTCGTATTATACCTAGTACCGGTATAATCTGTATATACTGGCTCGGTCGTAGTATAAACCCAATTTGAACCGTCCCTAGTAATACGTACATACTGGCCATCAACATAGCCATACTGTGTTCCTGTTGTCCCCGTAGTTGGATTATATACCGTTACATCACGATCAAAAGTCATGGTAATAAGCTGGCGATCAAAGTAGACATTTATAATACTTGTACCGTCTGCTTTTATAGTAATGCTAGAGTCGCTCTTATTGTTATTTAGTTTAAATCCAACAAAGTCGTCGTCAGTATTCGGCAGATTTGAGTAGTTCGATGCCTGAATAGTTGACCCTGAAGTGCCGGTTTCAATAACCTGTTTTGCAAATCTATAAGTCTTTTCGGCATCCGTTGCATTCTTACTGTCCGTTACGTTTTGTTGCCAGAACACAACAGCATACGTTGTGTCCGCCGGTGTCCAGTACGCATATAATGTGATGTCGCTGCTCAAAGTACTATTAAAACTAAAACTCGACGGTGCGGAAGAAGGCTGCACATAAGAACCATTAGGTCCTGTGTAAATGTTTTCCGTTGTCCAGTACTGGAACGCATACCCTTTCCAATCTGGATTACTCGGCTGAGCACCAGAGGCTGTTCCGCCTGCAGTCACAAATGCAGGTGCCGTATAAGTTGCGCCGCTTCCCGTTGCACCGGCATAGAATGTGATCCAATGCCCTGATTTAAATATCGGATAAAACTTGTCATCCGCATCAAATGTCATTGTTGTAGTGGTAATTGGATCTCTGTCATCATCATCTGTACCGGCCGTCTCACACCATCCGGCAAAAGAAAGCTCAGAGTTAGGTGCCGCAACAGTCTGGGCGCTAATATTGTAAGAAGTTCCCTTTGGTCTCTGAACTTTATTAAGAATATTGTTACCTGCTGAATCTTCATAGAATGTCAGATAAACTACTTCACCAAAATAGGCTTTTACCGTTACGTGGTATGTTCCATCATTCTCATTTAAATCATCAGCATTTATCGTCACAGAACGAGCCGCAACAGAAGAAGCATCTCCATAAGCTACACTGATGCTTGATTCAAATACAATCTGATCCCCATACGTATCCGTACTAGTATCATAAATATACCAGCCCTGGAACTTCTCTCCATCATGAATCGTAGGAAGTCCTACATCCTGCAGAACATCTCCATTCTTTATGATCTGCGTCGTCTGCGGATGACCAGCTTCATCAAGGAAAGTGAAATCCGGATTATTTGGGTCTACGAATACATATGTTACGCGTGGCGGTTGTGGAATTCCCTCTTCATCTTCAACAATCGCATATACGGAGAATCCTTTTGCTTCAAATTCAACAGCCTTTACTTCTTCAGAATCTCTTGTTTCTTCACTTACCTGTACATCCAGTACTTCCGTTTCTCCCTCATCAGAGATATGTACCGCCTTCAGGTTCTCTTCATCCGAAGTAAGGTCATCCAGTTCAATCTTCACATTGACATTGGCTTTAGGCTGTACCTTTTCTTCTCCATTCATGATGGAGATGTCGAAAAGTCTGACATAATTCAGTTCAGACTCTAACAGTTCTACTACTGTATCGTAGTATTCCTGATATCTCTCGTCTTCCGGAAGTATTTCTTCTGCTTCCAGATGAGCACCCTCAGGAATCATTGCCTTTTCATCATAAGAAACAGTGATGTTGTATTTTTCACCGTCGGCGGTAATGACTGTGGTTTCAATCTCGGTTTCAACGACTACATAAGTAGAGAAATCCTGGGATTCGAATACAACTTCATCTTCTTCGGTCTCTACATCCGCCTGTTCTACCAGTGTACCTGTACCGTCATCATCAATATGAACGATCTGCGGATCCTTCGCTTCCTTGATGACATCGGATACCAGAGAAACCTTGATCGGTTCCTTAGGTTCTATCTCTTCATTGTTGTAGTAGAAGGTGATATCGACAGCCTGTACTCTCTTGACTTTATCTACAGCGCCGGATACGGCATCCATGACTTCTTCTTCATCAATCGGAGTCACGACCATGATTGTTCCTTCCGGGAAGGCTCCTAAAGGAGCTTCGACCTGGACAAAGATATCTGTCGTCTTATCGAAGAAGTATATGACGTCTTCTCTTAACTCATATCCAGAGAGAATTTCTTCTTTTGGTTCGTTTTTAGGCTCGTTCTGAGCGTTTTCTCTTTCTTCTTCAATACTAAAAGGATCATAGACAGTATTGTATATGTTTGTTTCTTCCTGGGAGATGGTATCAGTATTAAGACCCGGCTCATCACCAGCCGTATCGTTATCCAGCGTAATTGCCGGTAATACTAACGAATAAATCGTAAAGAATGCAACAAATATTGCTGCAATTATGAATAATTTCTTTTTTCCTGAACTATTCAAGATCCTTTCCTTTTTCATAGTTTTTCTCCCTTTTCTATCTAACTGATCCAAATCCGGTCAAAGGCCAGACTCTGAATATGATCTTACCGACGACCTGTTCGTCGGCTACACAGCCTATGGCTGTATTTCTCGAATCTACGGATACGCTTCTGTGGTCTCCCATCACGAATACCCTGCTTTCAGGGACCTGGTATGGAAGGGCGATATTGCAGTCGCCGAAGGCTTTTTCCGTTATGTACGGCTCATCTAGAAGCGTATTGTTGACATAGACGTTGCCGCTGCTGTCGATGTCCACCCAGTCTCCGCTCTTCGCAATGACGCGCTTGACCAGGATCTTGTTGTTGTAGTAGAAGGCTACGATGTCTCCGGATTCAAAGTCGGAACCTTTTACGGCTACGACGTAGTTTCCTTCGTCCAGTGTCGGCGTCATGGATGTTCCATAGATCCTTAACACCGGTAATAGCAGTACGGCAACCAGTACGGCAACCGCAGAGACCGTAATCAAAGCATAGACAGTAGAACGTAATGCCTTATTAAAGTTTACTTTGTATCTTTCGTTCGCTAACGCTCTGCCTAGTTCTTCGCTTGAGGGTAATCTGCTCATTTGGTTTGCTTGAGTGTCTGCCTTTCTCCGTAGTGATGAGTTTATCCGGAATACTCAGATCCGGGATTCCCTTTCCTTCCGTTGCCTTTTCATAAATCGACTTGATGCTTTCCAGATAAATATCGGCAGCCTTCTGCGCTTCTTCAAAGACATCGGTCAGAGCCAAGGAAGCATTGGCGATCGATCCAACCTGCTGCATGATGATCTGCTTCTGATGATAGGCTTTCTTCAGCATCAGATTCTCTTTCTGAAGCTGCTCCAGCTGTTTCTGCTGTTCATAGAGCATCTCCAGAAGTTCGACTCGCTTTAACCTCTTTAAATCTCTCTCATCCATACTTCTAACTGATGATTGCCCGTCAAAAAGAGGACATAATCATCCATGTATAATTATCTAATAAAATTTCACACTTATCAATAATTTATCATTTATTTCTCTGTAAAAAACTATACGTGATTCCCCCTTCTTCCCCTTTGCCTGGATAATAGCTCTTTTTTATTATAAGAATCAGTCTAATTTAATATGTTTTTTAGGTTTTTTATCAGTTTTTTTAGATTTTATGGAGGAATATAGCTTTAATATATATTAAATATATAAAAAAGAGAAGATTTTCTTCTCTTATTTTATTTCCTGTTCCAGGGTATCGATGACGTTCAGGATCTTGTTCCAGGTGATGGAAGCTTTCTCGATTTCCATCTGTTTCAGGTATTCTTCATTGTCCGGATAGATCCTGGCTTTGCTGTAGGCATTCCAGTAACGTCCGAACGCTTCGTACTCTGAGATGTCTACTTCGATCGGCTCATCGGAAAACTCGTTTTTGAGCGTGTATTCATAAAGCTGCTGATACTGTCCGTCGTTGAAGCAGTCGTCCAGTGTCGAGAGTCCGTATGCCCTGTTGACATAGCTGACGTCCCTTTTGATGTTTTCAAAAAGAACCAGAGCGTTCAAAAAGAGAAAGATCAGGAAGAAAATGATCAGAATTCTGGCGATTCTTGTCCATCTACTCTTCATTGTTCATCCTCCCGTTGATCAGGATCAGCAGCTGGGAGCTGCTCAAATCCTTGATCGTAGCGATATCTTCATCGGTAAGCTTCAGATAAGTCTTGATATAGAGTTCAAACTCTTCATTGAGTGCCGTCAGATGTTTTCTGGTGAAATCGGAAAGATCTCTCTTCAGCTGACGGTTATAGTCGTCTTCGTAGTCGATGATGTACTGACAGGTTCTGACCAGCTGGTCGGTATAGCTGTCTTTCTCGTAAAGATAGCTGCTCAGGCTCTTCATGACGCCTTCATAGCTGTAGGCGGCATAATAGACCGGATAGTATTCTTCAAAGTCCCTGTAACGGGTCTCAAAACGGTCGTAGTAGACCACGAACTTCGTATATTCCTTGTTTTCGAGATATTCGTTCATGTTTGCCTTGATCTCGTCGAGATCGACAGACTTGGCAGTGATGCTTTCGGCGATCTCATAGGAAGCGGCATGCACGATGAAAAGCCCAAAATTGGCCAGCATCAGCATCACAAGGATGATCAGAAGAGCGTAGCCCTTCTTGGTCTTGCTGACTTCCTGAACGACCTCTTTTTTGGTTTTCTTGAATTCCTTATCCAGCTGTGCCAGCTTCTTAAGATGTTCCTGGGCTTCCGGATTCGGCGTTCCGCAATGCGGACATACCGCATCTTCCAGGCTCAGAGGCGCGCCGCAGTTCTTACAGTTAACCATTCTTCATCTCCTCAAGAGCATCTTCAATGTTTGAAAGTGAAACATAACCGTAAGAATCCGCATATTTCTCGTAAATCTCATGCAGCTTTTCTTCCGGATAGCCTTCATTTTCTACTTTTTCAATCAAAGCGTTCCTGTTTTCTTCATACTCGGCATATTCTTCCGGGGAAAGCTGATCTGTTTTTCCATAGTAATCCGGGAAATACAGGAAATACATGACGTTTGTCATGTCGTACTTGCTGAGGCTGTCATTCTTCATCAGTTTGTCGTATTCTTCCAGCAGGCTGTAGGAAGCGAAATGCTCCCACTTGTAGACGATGGAGCTGTTTTCATAGTAAAGTTTACGGATCGTCTCATAGTCGCGCTTCTCATAGGCTTCATTCAGCTTCTGGATGTTTTCGTTTTCCCATTCGATGTCTTCCAGACGTTCTTTATCGTAACGGCTGTCGTTATAATAGTTGACATTATGGAAACGGGATGCGACGAATGCCAGCAGGATGCAGACTGTGATCAGGATCAGAGATCTCAGGATCGACAGCAGGATCATCCTGGAAACGGAATTGTAAGATTCTTCTTTCAGGTTTAAAAGTCTGTCAATGACAGCTGATACTTTCCTTCTGAAATCCCGGTAGGCACCTTTCTTGTTCATGGTGCCGCAGTACGGACATTTTGCCAGTGTGTCGGGGAATTGTCCCCCGCAGTTCTTACAAATCATCATTTCTATCATAACACAAACCTATTTATACGAATAACCAGGTTTTTTCGGATTATTTAGGAATCGGCGTTTTTTCCGGGAATTATGTATGGAGGGTAATCGATATGAGTTATTCCTCTATGCCTCTAGTGGACAAGATAAGAGTAAGGAAACAGTATGGATCCCGGATTGCTGGTCCGTATTGTAGTTGCCGTACTGCAGATCATGACGGCAATCCTGACTTTGCTGCTCTAATTAACTAGAAGCGGCATAAATGTCCACTAAGAGGCGAAAGGACCATCCAGCGAGATGGTCCTTTTCTGCAACACAAATGTCCAACATTATTTTAGCACATTTTTATGATGCTGTATCTACCCGCTATTCAACAAATAATAATATGCAAAGTAATAAAGGATCATCTTTCTGATGATCCTTTCTATCGTTCTAATGGGATGAAATTCTCTCGAATTTCTCTCCTGCCATGGACATGCACAGATCCGTCTTCAGAATCAGCGTATTGGCGTCCTTGATCTCAAATTCGATCAGTTTGACATCCGCTCCGGCAAAACCCTGCATCGTTGAAGCGTCGTCCACATGGCAGAGATAAGCACTGTCCGTCTTTTCGTACCAGCCGATGAAATGACCGAAACCGGCATACACGTTTTCGGTGAAGTCGAACATTCCTGCAGAATCGAATTTTATGCCAGGAAGATAGTCATCATTCAGATCCTGGATCTTCTCGTGTCTCCATTCGCTGTTTTCCAGAGTCGGAGCGCCTTCAGGGCCAGGAACGGCAGGATCGGTTCCCGGAATACAGAAACGATCTCCGATCAGCGCAATGCCTAGATTCTGATTCAGAACGAATGTATCTTCATTCTCCCGCGACATGAAGATCTGACTTGTGCCGTCAATCTCATGATCAAGATTGAGGATCAGATTGTCGCCGATTAGAACATACTTCCCTTGATATTCAAAAATACTGAGGTCGTTCATATCCGCCAGCAGGAAACTGCCGTCTTCACGCAGTTCCAGATAAGACTTGTTTGTATATGGTGAATCCGCATCATAGTAGGTCGTATAGATCAAGCCCACGCTATCGCTTACTTCCGGTTTCTCGCTCTTGAAATGATCATCCGACTGTGATCCTGCGATAGAAGTCTTCAGGATCAGTTCGGAATCGTCCTTGATCTCAAAACGGATCTTGGTGTAATCTCCTACTCCCGTCTGTGAAACATCCAGCGTAGCGACATCCTCGCTGACAGACCATGTTCCGGTGATTTCGTACCATCCGTCGAAATAGTTGTCTCTTAAAACAAAACTGCCGTCCTTGCCGAACCAGACAGAGGAAGGATTTTCCAGTCCGTATCTGTCGTCGTGATTATAATAGGTCTTCCC
Source organism: uncultured Solobacterium sp. (assembly GCA_964529805.1). Lineage (GTDB taxonomy): Bacteria > Bacillota_I > Bacilli_A > Erysipelotrichales > Erysipelotrichaceae > Colivicinus. Next base: position 16,335 of record CAZGZT010000023.1, read on the forward strand.
GGCCAGATCGTATTTGGATGCGGTCTCTTCAGCCTTTTTCGTACAACCTGTCAATACCAGGATCAGGCAGATCAGCAAGACCATCAGTTTACAAAGCTTTTTCATGGTTAACACCTCCATTACTTAACAACATTATCATATAATCTCCACCAAAATAAAAGCGGATCAAGTCCGCTCTTATCTGTATTACTTCATGTAGGTGATCACCGGGATCATCAGTTCATCTTCGCACATCCCGGCATGCTGTCCCTTGAAAATGATCTTCGGCTTTTCACTGTATTCCAGCAGCAGATCACTCTTGGCGATGGCTAGAAAGTCGCCAATAAACTCTTCAAAGCGCGGATGACTTTCATGATCGCCGAACAGATGAGTCTCCAGAATCTGATTATGGTTCAGCAGGACATAGTCTTTTTCAAATGTTTCCTTGAACTTTCTGGCGAATTCTTCTTTCATGCCTTCCTTAATGAAGAATGTCAAAGCTCTAGGTTCAATGGAAGGTCTCATCCAGAAATAGGCATCAAACGGCGAACCGTAGAGATTGTAGGAACGGTGAATATCCACCTGGCCGTGATCGGCTGTTACGATCAACATCGTGTCTTCCGACAGGTTTTCCGCCAGGTTTTCGATTTCTCTGTTCAGAAAGCTCAGATAGGCATCGCAGATCTTCGAAGATGGTCCGTGTCTGTGCATGTAGGTATCATACTTGTCCCAGTAGGCATATATGTATCTGTAATCGTCATCGTTGGAGAAACGGATCAGACGGCTGCACATCTGATCGAAATCGCTACATCCGTCCGGCGCAAAAGCCGGATACAGAACTCTGGAAGGAATGCCGATCTGATTGAGTTCATCTTCGGTTGCACTGACAGGCATGTACTGATTCATGATATCGCCCGGATAGTCTTTGTCTTCATAGTAGCTGCAGGAACGGAAAGGAACAATAATATCATCGACTTCCTTGAGATACTGGCACCAGCCCAGCCATCCGTTTTCATTCGGAGCCTTACCGTTTCGGATCGCCGTAGTCGCAGCAGTCGTGGTTGGCGGAAAAACGGTTGTGGTGACATAAGTCAGATGCTTCCTCAGAAAACTGTCTTCCGGAAGCTTTCTTTCTATCAGGTTGGCTCCCATTCCATCCATCAGCAAAAGAAAGATCTTCTCAGGTCTTTTTTCGTTCAGAAGAGAGGAAAGGCCTTCGTGAGCCGGATAGCTGGAAGTCAGTCCGAAATAGTTCCTGATCGAAGCGATATAGGTCAGAATCGACTCATCATAGTAAACAATCATTATTTCATGTCCTTCAGGAATGCCTTATAGGCGCGGTATGCCTCATAGAGATCGCCCTTGGATGCGGTCTCGAATGGCGCATGCATGTTCTGCACCGGGATGCCGGCATCGATAACATCCATGTTCTTGTTGGCCAGAATATAGGCAATCGTACCGCCGCCGCCCTGGTCGACCTTGCCAAGCTCAGAGAACTGGAACATGACCTTGTTTTCGTCCATGACCTTTCTGACTTTGGCTACATATTCAGCCGATGCTTCGGAAGAAGAGAACTTGCCTCCGGAACCAGTAAACTTGTTGAAGGAAATTCCTCTTCCAAAGAAGGCCGTATTCTTGGATTCTGTTACGGACGGATAGTTCGGATCGAAAGCGATCGATACGTCACTTGACAGCATCCTGGAATTCTCCAAGGCATGTCTCAGTCTCAGTTCGTTGTATTTGTCCTGCAGGGAAATCAGTTCCGCTACGGCATTCTCAAAGAACGATAAAGAAGCGCCGGTTGCACCGATCGAACCGATCTCTTCCTTATCGGTAAGAATACAGACGGATGTCCTGTCAGGATCCATGGATTCCAGCAATGCAATCAGTGATGTATAGGCACAGATACGATCATCGTGTCCGTAGCCCATGATCATGCTCTTGTCCAGACCGAGGTCTCTTGCCTTCCCGGCAGGAACCAGTTCCAGTTCGGCAGAAAGGAAGTCATCCTCCTCAATGCCGTATTCCTTCTTTAACAGATCCAGAATGTTCTTCTTGATCGGATCTTTTTCTTCTTCTCCTGCTGCCGGGATAGAACCGATCAAGGCGTTGAGGTCTTCGCCTTCGATGATCTTGTTTCCGGTCTTGGTCATCTGATCTCTGGCCAGATGCGGAAGCAGATCGGAAATCTCCAGAACAGGATCTCCTTCTTTCTCGCCGATGCAGATGTCGACATTCGTACCGTCCTTCTTGCAGACGACACCATGCAAAGAGAGAGGTCTTGCTACCCACTGGTAGTGCTTGATGCCTCCGTAGTAGTGCGTATCGAAGAAAGCCAGTCCGTTGTCTTCATAAAGCGGATTCTGTTTCAGGTCGATTCTTGGAGAGTCGATATGCGCACCAAGAATGTTCATGCCGTCTTCGATCTTCTTCTTGCCGATCACGAATAAAGCCAAGGATTTATCTCTATTATTGAAATAGTATTTGTCTCCCGGATTCAGCTTCTTGACGTTTTTAAACGGCTTAAATCCCGCTTTCTTGGCCATGGCGATGGCTTCTTTCACGGCTTCCCTCTCGGTCTTGACGCCGCTCAGGAACTGCTTGTAGCCTTCCGCAAAAGCCATTACTTTCTTCAGTTCTTTCCCCTTGTATTTTTCCCAAACCGTTTTCATATTTATCCTTCTTTCTAATATGATTTGTAGATCTTTTTGATCAGTGTAACGAATTTCTCTCTATCCACATCCAGGAATGCCTGACAGTGACGGTCTTCATACTTGTAGTCGGTCCAAAGATCCGTGACCGTCTTGCCCTGGCTGATTGTACCCTGCGTCTCGACGTAGATACCGCACTTTTGTCCCGTGAACCACTCCGGATGAGCGGTATAGATTACCGGGCAGGCATCATGTTCACAAAGACCTTTGAACTTCTTGTTTTCCTGGGCTTTATAAAGCAGATGGTTGGAATCTTCAAACAGTCTTGATGCAGGATTGTCGTAGGAGATGATCTCCTTGATGTCTTCATCATCCAGGAAGGCCTTCAATGTTACATCCAGTCCGAACATGTTTACCGGAATGCCGGACTTGAAGACGTTCTCTGCACCATGCGGATCGACAAAGATGTTGAATTCCGCACATGGAGTTATATTTCCTCCGATTGCCGCACCGCCCATGATGTTGAGCACCTTGATGTAGTTGACGATATCGGGATGCATGGCTATCGTAATCGCGATATTGGTCAGCGGTCCGACGGCACAGACCGTCAGTTCGCCATTGAGTTCCTTGGCTTTCTCGTATAAGGCATCATATGCGCTCATCGTCTCGATCAAAGCTTTGGATCTAGGGATTTCAGCTCCGCCCAGTCCGTTTTCACCATGTACATGCGGCGCTGTACGTAACGGTTTTACCAGCGGTTTTTCAGCGCCTTTATAAACCTTTACGTCTTCCCTTCCCGCAAGAGAAAGGACATCTCTGGCGTTCCTGAAGGCGTTATCTATGGTCGTATTTCCGGCGACAGCCGATATGCCTGCCATGTCGAATTCTTCAATTCCGCAGGCACACAGTAAAGCTAATGAATCATCAACACCGGTATCGGTATCGATCCAGATCGGTATCTTTTTCATCTTATACCTCCCATCCCGCAAACTTGCTGCAGGCTTCTACCAGATAGTCCACGAACTTCTCTCTGTCCAGATCAACCACACAGCGGCAGTTCGGCTTGTTTCCGGTACGACCGTCATAATCGGCGATCGTAGCTCCTCTGCAGTACTTGCCCTGCAGTTCAATATCGACATAATAGTCTCTGATGTCGAAGATCTCCGGATGTACCAGAGACATGACCGCACATGGGTCGTGGGTCGTGGCACCTGCCCAGCCTAGGGATTTCACATGAATGAAGAAGAAATCGAACCATCCGGCTACGACTTCGGCCACCGGATTGTGCAAGGCTCTGATCCTTTCCCAGTCCTTTGGATAGACTAAAGCTCTTTCCGTTACGTCCAGACCGCACATCTGTAAAGGCAGTCCGCTGTGATAAACGGTATAGGCGGCTTCCGGGTCAACCAGAATGTTGAATTCCGCTCCCGATGTCCAGTTTCCGTTTCTTAGTCCTCCGCCCATCGTCGAGATCATTTCGATCTTGTCTTTCAGTTCCGGATGACTTAGCAGCAGTGCCGCAACATTGGTCTGGGCTCCGGTCGTAATAATTGTAACCTTTTCCTCGGATTCTCTTAAGACCTTGGCCATCATTTCCGGAGCTGACAGTTTGGATAATTCGCGGTGCGGCTCCGGTAATGCCGGTCCATCCAGTCCGGTCTCGCCATGGAAGTTCGGAGCGATGATCAGATCTGAACACAACGGCTTGTTTCTGCCTTTGGCTACCTCGATATCCAGATGAAGCAGTGCCGCAATCCTTCTGGCGTTGTATGTGACTTTCTCCAGCGTCTGGTTTCCCGCTACGGTCGTGATCGCCTTGATATCGAATTCCGGGATCGTGGATGCCAGTACCCAGCCGATCGCATCGTCGTGTCCGGGATCCCCATCCAGGATAATGGGTCTTTTCTTTATTTCACTCATATTAAATCCTTTCTAGTTTTCCTTTTTTATTCTAACATAAGTGAAGTTTCGTTATAATGATGATGAAGGAAGGTTAAAACAATGAAATATCCATTTCCAAAAATCGACCTGCATCTGCATCTCGACGGCTCTTTCCGTCCGGAAACCGTCTGGCAGCTGGTACAGGAACAGGGTGTCGAATCCCCTGCCGATACACCGGAAGGCTACCGTGAATTCATCGACAGGTGCGTGCATTCCGGAAGCGTCAACGAATATCTGAAAGCTTTCGATGCGCCGCTGCTGGTGATGCAGGACAGGGAATCCATCATCCGTATTACCAGAGAGCTGATCGAAGATCTGGCAAAACTGGGCCTGGCTTACGCGGAGATACGTTTTGCCCCGCAGCTGCATACCCAGAAAGAATTAACGCAGGATGATGCGATTCAAGCCGTTCTGGAAGGCAGAAGACAGGGCATGGAAGCATATCCGGAAATCAGCATCGGCATCATCTGCTGCATGATGTGCGTCGGTCCGGAAACGGCCAACTGGGATGCCAATATGGAAACGGCAAAGATCACCCATAAGTATCTTGATAAAGGTGTTGTCGCAATCGACCTGGCCGGAGCCGAAGGCATCGTTCCTCTATCCAATTTCGCTCCTTTATTCAAAGTCGCCAGAGAATTCAATACGCCGATCACCTGCCATGCGGGAGATTCCCAGGACTGGCAGACCGTCAAGGACGCCATCGAAATGGGTGCTACCAGGATCGGGCATGGCCATCATATCTATGAGAATCCTCAATTGTGTCGCTATGCATCCGACCATAACATCGCTCTGGAGATCTGCCCTACTTCCAACATTCATTGTCGTACCAGAGAGTCCTACCCGATGCATCCGGCCTGGAATCTTTATTCCATGGGCATTCCTGTTACGATCAATACCGACAACATGACGATGTCCAGAGTGACCCTGGATGATGAATACGATCACTGTCTGAAGGAAATGGGTTTTGAATACGAGGATCTGATCCTGATGAATATCAATTCCGTGAATTATTCATTCATGAAAGAGGAAGAAAAAGAAAAACTGATTGCCAGACTTGAGAAATATCTGGATGAGGTAAGTGAATGAAACAGGCACACATTCAGCTGGACGAAACTGTAAACGCTCCATGCGCCCTGATGCCGGGAGATCCGAAAAGAGTCGATGTGATCGCTTCCTGTCTGGAGAATGTCGAAGAACTGATGTTCAACAGGGAATACCGTTCCATTGTCGGTACATACAAGGGAATGAGAGTCATCGGCATTTCTACCGGCATGGGAGGTTCTTCCGTAGCGATAGCCGTTGAGGAACTGAAGAACATCGGCGTGCATACGATGATGCGTATCGGTTCTGCAGGAGCTCTGCAGGAAGGAATCAAGTTAGGCGATCTGGTCATCTGTGAAGGTGCGGTTAGAGATGACGGCGCTTCGAAGTGCTACATCGATCCGATCTATCCGGCCGTTCCTGACTACAGACTGATCAATCACTGCGCGGAAGCGGCGAAAGATCTGGGTTTCAGGCACCATGTTGGGGTCATTCTGTCGCATGAATCTTTCTATTACGACGAGGATGCGCAGGATTGTGAGAAGTGGTCCAGAAAAGGTGTACTGGCTACCGACTTTGAGACGGCCGCTCTATATACCGTAGGTAGATTAAGAGGCGTTCATACCGCTTCCATCCTGAACAACGTCGTTCTCTGGGGAGAGAATACTGAGGATTCCATCGGCTCCTACCAGGGCGGTGAAGATGCGACGGCAGTCGGTGAAAAAAGAGAGGTTCTGACCGCTTTAGAAGCCATGTACAGACTGGAACAGGAACTCTAACAATTTCAATAGTCTATTATGAAAAAACGCTCTCTAGAGAGCGTTTTTATTTAGATATTCACAGGCTCTGATCGCCGCATTGGCGCCGTCGGAACAGGCCGTCGCCACCTGACGTAAGGTCTTGGTTCGGCAATCGCCCGCCACAAAGACATTGCCGGTTCTGGTCAATCCGTATTCATCGGAAATGAAGTATCCCCTTTCGTCGAGCTGAGCGACATCGGCAAACATCTGATTGTCCGGGACCATGCCGACAGCCAGAAAGACGCCGTCGCAGGATACGGTCTTCGGCTCACCGTTTTCCAGATAGGCTACACCGCAGAGCTTGCCGTCTTCCGTCAGATATTCCGTAACCTTTGTATTGACATGTTTCTCGACATTCTCTCTCTTAAAAAGCTGTTCCTGCAGTTTCTGATCGGCCGTAAAGAATGGCATGTCCTGCAGCATGATCACCTTGTCGACGATGTCCGCCAGAAGGTTGGCTTCCACGAACGCGGAGTTTCCTCCGCCAACCATGACGACCGTCTTTCCCTGATAGAAGTTGCCGTCGCATACGGCACAGAAATGAATGCCCTTGCCAATGAGACCTTCTTCCTTTTCAAGTCCCAGGTGACGGTGCTTCGTTCCGGTTGCCAGGATGGCTGTCTTCCCAAGAACAGGTTCAGACAAATCGCAGATTACACTGATCCCTTCTTCCGTCTTCTCCAGTTTCTTGACATCGTCAAAGAGAACTTCGCCGCCCTGTTTCATGACCTGGTTCAGCATCATGTCTCCGAACTCCTCACCGGAAATCATTTCAAAACCCGGAATGTTTTCTACCTTCGGCGAATTGACGATCTGCCCGCCGAAGACGGACTTCTCGATCACCATGACGCTCTTCCCGTTTCTTAACGCATAGACGGCTGCCGTCATTCCTGCCGGGCCTCCGCCGATGATTACTACATCATATATCTTTCCCATAAATACCTCTTGAATCTAAAGCCCGCGGCTGCGGGCTCTATTATATTACTGTTTCGTGTTGTGATACTTCATCCAGTCGGCTGCCGCGTTGGCTCCTACGAACATCGTTCCATCCGGGTCGATGATCGTCGGGGTTTCCGTCAGGTTCAGTCTTCTGGCTTCTTCCATGTCTTCGCTGCAGTTGACGGTTCTGTGTTCGATGCCGCTGATCTGCAGTCTCTGTTCCGCACCCTTGCACTTTGGACAGTGGTCCTGGACATAGATGGTCGGAATATCGAAACCGGTCATTCTGTTTTCCGCAAGTTCTTCCTGTTTTGCTTCCAGGACATCGGACATGATGTCTCTGGCTTTCATGACGGAAGACTCGATGTTGTATTCCTTGCGGTGCTTGAATTCCTGTACCTTGCCGTCGTTCCAGTTCTGAACCGGACGGTAGTAGCCGGTGATTCTTGACCAGACTTCCGTCTTCTTGCCGCACTTCGGGCAGGT
>CAZGZT010000024.1:0-22413 GCA_964529805.1 uncultured Solobacterium sp.
TGAATCTGATCGTTCTTGGTATTTTTGCTTTGGCATCCATTACGGATTATCTTGACGGACAAATAGCCAGAAAGAAAAATATGGTTACTACTTTCGGCAAGTTTGCCGATCCGATCGCAGATAAGCTGCTGGTCAACATGATGCTTTTGATTATGTCGTACAAGCACATGATCCCGCTGGTATGCTGCATCATGATGATTTTAAGAGATATCGTCGTTGACGGCTGCAGAATGATTGCCGCACAGAAGGGCGTTGTGGTATCTGCCGGCATATTGGGTAAGCTGAAAACGGCGCTGCAGATGGTTACGATCATCATTATCCTTTTGAATAATCTGCCTTTTGAACTGTGGTATCTGCCTGTAGATGAGATCCTGATCTGGTTTACTTCTTTTATATCCGTAGCCGGAGGATACTCGTATTTTATGCAGGTTAGAGACTATATTTTCGAATCCATGTAGGAATCGGCCGAAATTCCGGGAATAATGATTAGGAGGAATATATGGCAAAAAAAGAAGAAGAAAACATTGAAGTATCTGACAGCAGGAAAGAACAGCTGCTGAATGAAGCGCTAAAGACGATCGAGAAGCAGTACGGCAAAGGTTCGATCATGAAACTTGGCGAACACGCTTTTGTGGATGTGGACGCAATCTCGACCGGTTCGCTGGCGATCGACTATGCATTGGGCGTAGGGGGTCTGCCTAGAGGAAGAATTATCGAGATCTACGGTCCTGAATCATCAGGTAAAACCACTTTAGCCCTGCAGTGTATCGCAGAATGCCAGAAGGGCGGCGGAAAGGCTGCATTCATCGATGCGGAACATGCGATCGATCCAAGATATGCGAAAGCTCTGGGTGTCGATGTCGACGAACTGATCCTGTCTCAGCCGGATTCCGGTGAACAGGCTCTGGAGATCGCTGAAGTGCTGATCAAGTCCGGAGCGATCGATCTGATCGTCATCGACTCTGTAGCGGCTCTGGTTCCGCAGGCTGAGCTGGATGGCGAAATGGGCGATTCCAATATCGGTCTTCATGCCCGTCTGATGTCCAAGGCCATGCGTAAACTGGCCGGTGCGATGAACGCCAACGGCTGCACCACGATCTTCATCAACCAGCTGAGAGAAAAAGTCGGCGTCATGTTCGGCAATCCGGAAACGACGACCGGCGGACGTGCCCTGAAGTTCTATGCGACGATCCGTCTGGAAGTCAGAAAGTCAGAAGCGATCAAAGACGGTCAGGAAGTGATCGGAAACAAGGTCAACGTCAAGGTCGCCAAAAACAAGGTTGCGCCGCCATTCAAGACCTGTCAGGTCGAGATCTATTATGGAGAAGGTATTTCGCATCTCTCTGAAATCGTCAATTTGGGTGTCGACATGGGTATCATCGAGAAATCCGGATCCTGGTATTCCTACAACGGTGAAAAAATCGGTCAGGGTACAGATGCCGTAAGAGCCTATCTTCAGGCTAATCCGGACATTGATGAAAAGATAACCGCTCAGATCAAAGAAGCAATGTACAAGAAAAACGAGGACTGATCCTCGTTTTTTTATTTATTCAGTACCGATCTTTATCCATATATATTGTGAAAATGTTGCTAATATTGTACAATTTAAAAGGATTTTATCCACAAATGTATTAATAAATGGAGGTATATACATATGAAAATTGATGTACTTTCCATTTTTATCGGATTAGTTGCTGGGGCGCTGTTAGTATTGCTGGCATACTCGTTAATGGGTAAAAATGCTAAGAAAGAAGCCCAGAAAGTCTTGGACGAAGCGAATAATCAGGCTAAGAATACGGTTAAACAGGCGGTTTTAGAGGGGAAAACACAGGTTTACGACCTGAAACTGCAGGCTGAAAAAGAAATCAAAGAAAAGAAGAGTGAGATCCTGGAGCAGGAAAGTAAGCTGCAGAGAAGAGAGGATTCACTTAATTTCCGTGATGAGAACTTAACACAAAAAGAGCGTAAATTAGACGAAAAATTAAGAAAAGCTGAAGACAAGGCTGTTCAACTGGATAAAATGGAACAGGATCTGCAATCTCGAATTGATGGACAGATTGCGCTTTTAGAACGTGTTTCCAATATGAGTGAGGAAGAAGCACGTAAAGAACTGATGGATGTCGTAGAAACGAAGATGGTTGATGAAGTAGCCGTCTACATCCGCGACAAGGAAGAAGAAGCAAAAGAAAAAGCGGCCGAGAATGCCAGAGAGATTATCGCAACAGCGATCCAGAGGTATTCTCAGGACGAATCGCTAGACAGGACTGTCTCTGTCGTGACACTTCCTTCCGAAGAAATGAAGGGAAGGATCATCGGACGTGAAGGAAGAAACATCAGAGCGATCGAACAGGCTACCGGTGTTGACCTGATCATCGACGATACGCCGGAAGCGATTACTGTTTCCTGCTTTGATCCGATCAGAAGAGAGATCGCCAGACTCTCTCTGGAAACGCTGATCAGAGACGGCAGGATTCAGCCAGGAAGAATTGAAGACGTTGTTGCGAAAACAACCAAGGAAATGGATGAAAACATCACCAAGTACGGTGAGGATGCCTGTTTCAAGCTGCAGATCGGCAAGATGGACAAAGAACTTGTCAAGCTGGTCGGCAGAATGCGTTACAGATATTCCTATGGCCAGAACGGTCTGGAACATTCCATTGAAGTCGCATCCTTTGCGGGAATGATGGCTGCCGAACTTGGTCTGAACCAGAATCTGGCAAAAAGAGCCGGTCTGCTTCATGACATCGGCAAAGCCGTAGACTTCGAACAGGAAGGAACGCACGTTGAACTGGGTGCCAAGATTGCCAAGAAACACGGTGAACGTCGTGAAGTCATAAATGCGATCGAGTCACACCATGGAGATGTTCCTGCAGACAACCTGATTTCACTGCTGGTAGCTGCAGCCGATACATTATCTGCTGCAAGACCTGGCGCAAGATACGAAGGCATCGAAAACTATATCAACAGACTGGAAGCTCTGGAAAAGATCGCCAATGAATATGACGGCGTTGAAAAGGCTTATGCCATCCAGGCAGGACGTGAAGTCAGAGTCATGGTTGTTCCGGAAAGAGTATCGGATGCCAGATGTGCTGTCATCGCCAGAGAGATCAAGGAACGTATTGAAAACGAACTGACTTATCCGGGCCAGATCAAAGTAACGGTCATCCGTGAAACGAGGGCTTCCGAAACAGCGAAATAATGAGGATACTGTTTTTAGGCGATATTGTTGGAAAAAGCGGAAGAGACATTGTCTCTTCGCTTTTATATGACTTGAAAAAGGAATACCAGGCGGATCTGGTAATCGTAAATGCGGAAAATGCCGCCCATGGCAAGGGTATCACCTATAAGATCTATAAGCAGCTGATGAACGAAGGTATTGACTACATTACGATGGGAAATCATACCTTCTCTAAGGCGGAAATATACGATCATATCGACGACATGGACAGGCTGATTGTTCCTTTCAATCATTCCAAAAGAACGACGGACAACTATTATAAGCTGATTTCATACAAGGGAATGAAGATCTGTCTGACGAATATTCTGGGATCCGTGTTGATGCCGGAAGCAAACAGCGATCCATATACGGCTTTTAAGACTGTGCTTGAAAAAACACAGCAGCTGGAGCCGAATTTCTATTTTGTCGACCTGCATGCTGAAACTACGGCCGAAAAGAGGATATTTCTGGAATACTTCAAGGATAAGGCAAAAGTCGTCATAGGAACACATACCCATGTCCAGACGGCAGATGAGGCAATCATTCACAGGTGCGCATTCATTACCGACGCAGGCATGTGCGGCGCCTACTGTTCGATCATCGGCAGAGACATCGAAGAATCGATTAAGGCAGGAATTGATAAAGAAAAGACGATATACAAGATCGCTTCCGGAACAGGAATCCTGTGCGGTGTCGTGATCGAGATCGATGACAAGAAAAAGATTCCTGTAGATATTCAAAGAATACAGATAAGACCCGAATAAGAAAACTGAGCTTACACTCAGTTTTCTTTTATTTCTTTCAGGATCTCATCCAGATCGAACTGATTTTCCGTAAAGCTGAAGCTTACCGTATCGTTTTCATCGTATCTAGGAATGATATGGACATGGATATGTCCGACTGTCTGTCCGGCTGCTTCGCCGGTATTGATCAGGACATTGCATCCTTCGGCATTCAGATTCTTTACGATCTGAGCTGCGATCTGCTGTACTTTTTCCATCAGCGTTCCGAACTGCTTTTCAGGCATCTGCAGGAAATCGTCATAGTGTTTTTTAGGCATGACCAGAGTATGGCCTTTGGTTGTCTGAGAGATATCCAGGATCGCCAGAATGTCGTCATCTTCGTAGACTTTTCTGGAAGGAATCTCTCCTTCAATGATTTTACAGAAAATGCACATTATTTCAGCTCCTCATAATTACCTGACATGAGTTCATAGATGTCCTGATCATAGAACTTCAGTTCATGAGACGTGAAGAAGTACTTGTTTATGGTTTCCAGAGATGCATTTGAAGCAGCCAGACTGATGTAGTCTTCCTTGAATTCATCGGCATTTCTGCTTTCGACATTCAATACATAGTATGTATGAGATTCTACATCGTTTCCATCATCGTCTTTAGACATGGACGTCGTGGTGATAATAGAAGAAACACCCGTAGTATCTGTAGAATTCAGATACTCTTTAATCTCATAAACCAGTGAAGAATCAGAATCGACATATACAGCACTCTGCGGTGAATTCAGGCTATTGTTGTTGATGGCAGCCATGTCGAAAGTAGAACCGCTGTTAAAGTCATCAATACACTTCTGAGCATCTTCCTGGGTATCAAATGAAGCCAGCTGCATCTTTACAGGGAGATCTCCTTCCTTCAATGTTTCATAGTTTTCTTCAACATAGATCTTGGCCAGTTCATTAAGGATCAGACTGGAAACATACATTTCCTTATAGGCATCCAGCGTGCCGTAATAACTGGTCAGATACTCTTCGTAGCCAAGAGAAACATACAGATCAATCGTTTCCTGGGCCTGATTCTCTAGTTCTTCCCTGTCGATGTCATATGTATCTGCGATTGAAAGCAGGATCTGATTTTCGATCTCCTCGCCGGAGCTGACCTTTAAAGACTTGTACAGATCGTTGTATGTATAAGTAACGTTCGGTCCGGTAAAGATCGGATCATCCCCGTTACTCAGATAAGAATAAATGTTTTTTGAAGAACACGCCGATAGAAGCAGCGCAATCAGAATGACGGTAAATCCTTTTTTCATCTTAGTTCTCCTCACTTTCCAGCTGACTGTTAATACTGTCGAGCAGTTCTTTATCTTTGATCTCAAAACCAAGTTCAGCGCCTTTTTCCAAAATAGCCTTTATCGCAAGATTCGGATAACTGTTTTCCAGATCGGAAAGGAAGTAGTAGTCGTTCAAGACTTTTTCTACGGTAGAACCGACATTCTTGATGATATGGTAACCGAACTGCGATACAACGACATCAGATACTTCATCATCGTTTAAAGCCAGCGCAGCTTTCGCAAACATTTCATCGTAGATTGCGGCATTCTCTTCATTGATAGCACCGATATAACCGCCGTTGTCCTTTGAACCGGTATCCTCAGAGAACTGATATGCCGCATACTCGAAAGTATTGTTTTCATCACTAAGATATTCCAGAATACTGTTTAAGGCAGCCGTCTGTTCCTCGGTAGGATTTGCCTTATATTCTACGATATTGCCTTCTTCGTCATAGACAGGTTCCGTTTCACACTGAACCAGAATGTGATAGATGATTCTGCCGTTAGTTCCAAGTGCCGGAACGACATAAGCATCCGCATTTGCCGTAACATAGTCCCTGATCATCTGATCCTGTTTCTGGGCATCGATGTAATACTGTGTCAGATCATCCAGACCATTGGTGTATCCCATGGCCTTTAGTGAAGAGAGAACGTATTCCTGAGAATAGGACTGAAGAATTGTAGATGCATAGGCGGCAGCGTTGTTTTTCATTTCCTCGGTCGTTTCAATACCGGCTTCAAAGATCGCTCTTTCATAAGCTACGACAGCCTGGGTCTGACCGGCAGCCGCATAAAGCTTCTCATAGAAGTCATCCGCATATACCGGTTCACCATCGACCGTGTAGACAACATACTTGTCGTCGATCTGTTTGTTTGATACAGTGATTTCTCTGTTTTTATAAGAATCGGCAGCATAAATACCGATAAACACCAGCAGTGCTGCAGCGATCAGACAGATAAACCAGTATTTTTTTAAAAACTCTTTTTTATCCATATAAATCCTCCAAACGTTATATATTGTAATATCTTTTCAGTATTAATACAATTTGAAAATCAAGAATTCAGATAAAGTTCAGAAAAGACACCAATAGATAATAAATAGGCTTGAAAAACAGAATAGGGGGTATAATGATTTCGGAAAAAGGTGATGATATGAAAACTTTGCAAATCAGTAATCTTCATGTATCTGTTGAAGATAAGGAGATATTAAAAGGGGTCGATCTGACAGTTCACCAGGGTGAAGCACATGCCCTGATGGGACCGAACGGAAATGGCAAGTCTACATTACTGGCGGCTATCATGGGTGATCCGCGTTATACGGTAACGGAAGGATCGATCATTTATGACGACAAGGATGTACTGAAAATGCCGGTGAATGAAAGAAGCATTGCCGGTCTGTTTTTAGGCATGCAGTATCCGCAGGAGATCCCCGGTGTTACCAACAGCGATTTTCTGCGTGCCGCGATCAATGTCAGAAGAGAAACTCCGATCTCTCTGTTCCAGTTCATTAAGCAGATGGACAAGACGATATCCGATCTGCAGATGAACGAAGATCTGGCACACCGTTTTCTGAATGAAGGTTTCTCCGGAGGAGAAAAGAAACGGAACGAGATCGTTCAGCTGGAGATGCTGAAACCTTCTCTGGCGATGCTGGATGAGATCGACAGCGGTCTTGATGTCGATGCAATCAAGATCGTCGCCGATGCTATCAACAGTATCAGAAAAGAAAATGACATGTCTTTGATCATCGTATCCCATTATGAGCGTTTTCTGGAGCTGATCAGACCGGAGTTTACTCATGTTCTGGTCAATGGAAGAATTGTGCTGGAAGGCGGTCCTGATCTTTACGAGCGTATCGACAAGGAAGGATACGACTGGATCTACAGAGAATACGATATTGAGCCGGAGAAACAGCAGAAACAGGAGAAAACAAGGGTTTCTATCGGTTCTTGTGCAGTTAGGGAAAGCCTGGAAGGTAAAAAATGATTATCAGACAGGACAGTAGAATAGAACTGAAAGAAGGATTTCATATCCTTGAGATCGATACCGATCAGGATCTGAAACTCGAATTAAATGTATTGGATTCGGGTAATCTCTTTTTCAGGATCAGGAATGCGGAAAAGATTGAGATCCATGGGACAGTTCCAGAAGATAAAGATGTATCCATTCTGTTCTGGAACGATACGGATAAAAAGATCGAAACCATTGAATCCTATGAAGTAGAAAGAGACGGAAATCTCAGCCTTGCCTATGGCGAATGTAATGAAGGTGATACTTTGAGGAGTGTGCAGGTCGATCTGATCGGCAGATCGGCTCACGCGGATCTAAGCAGTGCTTCTTTGGTTAGAAGCAGGAAAAACTACAGGATGTTTGCGGTAAACGGAGCAGAAAGAACATCGGCCGAAATAAAGAACTATGCCGTTGTCCTAAAAGAAGGAAAACTGATGATTGATGCGGTAGACAAGATCGTCAACGGAGCAAAAAGGTCCAAGAGTCATCAGGTATCCAGAGCGCTTTCTTTTGAAGAAGGGCAGAATACGACGATACTGCCTGAACTGCTGATCGACGAGAATGATGTTGAAGCATCCCATGCGATGTCGATCGGACGGGTCGATGAGGATCAACTTTACTATATGATGTCCAGAGGTCTGAACATGAAGGAATGTACAATGCTGATATCGCTGGGATATCTGCTTCCAATTACAGATATTATCGCTAATGAAGATATGAGAAAGGCATTAAGAGAAGAACTGGAAAGGAAAATCGGTGAATTATGTTTGATGTAAATGAAGTACGTAAAGGTTTTCCTATGATCATGAACCATCCGGATATGATCTATTTTGATAATTCTGCTACGACCTATAAGCCGCAGCGGGTTCTGGATGCAATGATGGAATACTATGTTTCATATAACAGCAATATTGAGCGTGGGGATTATGATACGGCGGTAAGAGCCGATAAAGCATACGCTTATACCAGAGAAACAGTTGCCAGACTGGTAAACTGCGAAGCAAGGGAAGTTGCTTTCCTGGCTAATGTGACTGCCGCATTGAATCAGGTAGCCTACGGCCTGACAAAAGATCGTCTAAAGGAAGGGGATACTGTTCTGTTAAGCGAAGCGGAACATGCCAGTAATCTTCTGCCGTGGTTTTATCTTTCAAAACAGAAAGGCTTTAAGATCCGTTATATTCCGTTGGATAAACAGGCAAACGTTGATCTGGAAGCTTTTAAGGAGTGCCTGGATGATACTGTGAAAGTTGTATCGCTAGCATATGTCACGAATGTTTTAGGATCTGTGCAGCCTATCAAAGAAATCTGCAGAATCGCTCATGAGAAGAATATCCTGGTATGTGTAGATGGAGCCCAGGCAATCGGACATCGGAAAGTCGATTTCAAGGATCTGGATGCCGATTTCTTCTGTTTCTCATCGCATAAGATGTGCGGTCCTGACGGTGTAGGCGTGATGATCGGCAAGTATCCTCTATTACAGGAAATGGATCCGCTGCTGCTTGGCGGAGGCATGAATGCCCGTTTTTACCCTGATGGTTCGTATATCCTGAAAGAAGCGCCGGAAAAGTTTGAAGCCGGAACACCGAACATTGAAGGTGTCATCGGTCTTTCTGCCGCCTGCGAATATCTGATGGAACTGGGAATGGATAATATCAATGCTCATGAAGAAGAGCTAAGAAGCTATTTTATCGATAAAATCAAGGATTTGGATCAGATCATCCTGTATAATCCGGATAATCTCAGCGGTCCTGTCACTTTTAACGTAAAAGACATTTTCGCTCAGGATGTAGCAGGCTATCTTGCATCAAAGAGCATCGCCGTAAGAGCCGGAAATCACTGCGCCAAGATTCTGCATGAGATTATCGGTACGGATCAAAGCGTTCGTGCATCCCTGTATTTCTACAACACAAAGGAAGAAGTTGATATGTTTGTAGAAGCATTGAAAGGCCTGTCCCTGGAATCGGCAATCGATGTGTTTATTTAGGAGGAAAGAAGATGAGTAGAACAGATGAACTGCTGAATGATCCTGTGTTTTTAAGAGAGCTGGTCATGGATCATTATAAATATCCTCACAATCACGGGTTGCTTGATAAAGCGGATATCCTATCCAGACACATGGCCTCCGACAGCTGCATAGATGATATTACCGTACAGAGCGATATTCAGGATGGCGTAATCAAAGACGTCCGTTTTGACGGTATTGCCTGCACGATATCTACTGCCAGCACTTCGATGATGAGTGATCTTCTGAAAGGAAAGACCCTGGAAGAGGCCAAGGATATTATTGATACCTATCTGAACATGATTGAAAACAAGGACTACGATCCAGAGAAGCTGGAAGAAGCCGTAGCCTTTAAGAACGTCCATAAACAGGCAAACCGCATTAAATGCGCAACCATAGGCTGGAAAGCCATGCAGGAGATGATCGAGGAAAGCGAGAACAGGAATGGCTGAACGAAGAAAAGAAGATGCGATCTACGCTCAGGATGATTATAAATACGGTTTCCATGACGATGTTGAATCGCTGATCGATACCGGCAAAGGACTGAACGAGGAGATCGTCAGAAAGATCTCTGCCTATAAGAATGAACCGGAATGGATGTGTGAATTCAGAGTCAAGGCTTTTCATATTTTCAAGAAGATGGAGATGCAGAAATGGGGTCCTGATCTTTCGGATATCGATTTCCAGGATTTTACCTACTACCGAAAGGCATCCCAGGAAACGGAAAAGAGCTGGGAAGATGTTCCGGAAGAGATCAAGAATACGTTTGAAAAGCTGGGCATTCCGGAAGCCGAAAGAAAGTATTTGGCCGGCGTAACGACACAGTACGAGTCGGAAGCCGTTTACCACAACATGCTGGAAGAGGTAAAAGAAAAGGGCGTCATATTCCTTGACATCGACAGTGCTTTAAAGGAATATCCGGATCTGTTTAAAAAATACTTCGCAACCATCGTTCCACCGACTGATAATAAACTTGCGGCACTGAATTCTGCCGTATGGTCGGGTGGAAGTTTTATCTATGTACCGAAAGGGGTAGAACTGGAGAAGCCTTTGCAGTCTTATTTCCGTATCAATTCCGAAGCCATGGGACAGTTTGAAAGATCCATCATTATTGTTGATGACGGAGCCAAGTGTTCTTATGTGGAAGGATGCACCGCTCCGCAGTATTCCAAAGATTCGATGCATGCAGCAGTCGTTGAAGTGTTTGTCGGTGAAGGAGCTACCTGCAGATATTCTTCCGTACAGAACTGGTCCGGAAACATTCTGAATCTGGTTACAAAGAGAGCCAAAGTAGAAGCACACGGAACCATGGAATGGATCGACGGCAATATCGGTTCACGTATTTCCATGAAATATCCGGCGTGTATCCTGGCCGGAGAGTATGCTCACGGTCTGTGCATCTCGATCGCCGTCGGTTCCAAGGGACAGGAACAGGATACAGGCGCCAAGATGATTCATCTGGCTCCGCACACTTCTTCGTCGATTATTTCCAAATCCGTTTCCCGTAACGGAGGCATCACAAACTTCCGCGACTGGATCCGTTTTTCAAAGAAAGCCGATTACTCCAAAGCCAAGATCGAATGCGATACGCTGATCCTGGATGATATTTCAAAGAGCGATACGATCCCTAAGAATACCAACGAGAATCATCTTTCAACGATAGAACACGAAGCGAAAGTCTCCAAGATTTCGGAAGATGAACTGTTCTATTTGATGTCCAGAGGTTTAAGTGAATCCCAGGCGACGGAAATGATCGTCATGGGCTTCCTGGAACCGTTTACCAGAGAACTGCCGATGGAATATGCGGTAGAACTCAATCAGCTGCTGAAAATGGATATGGAAGGAGCTATAGGATAGCTCCTTTTTCTTGTTATAATGATGTTATGTATCTGATTGAAGTCTATGTCACGAATGCCAGTCTGAATGTCGATAGACCTTTTACTTATTATTCAGAAGTGCCTGTAACCAGGTTCTGCAGAGTAAAGGTAGAGTTTCATCATGCACCGAATCATGCGATCGTATCGGGATGCAGACATACAGATAAGAATCTTCAGGAAATCAAGAAAGAACTGGGTTTTGAACCGCTTCCTGTACTGGAAGTGATAGACAGTGAGCCGGTATTGTCTCAAGAGCTTTTTGATCTGGCATTCTGGCTTTCAAGAACTACAGTATCGCCATTGATCAGCTGTCTCAACGCGATGCTTCCAAAGACTTTAAAAACAGACAGAAACATCAAGAATCCGAAGATGGTCAGAAAGATACGGAAGAACCCGGGAGAATTCGATCTTACGGAAAAACAAAGAAACGTCTATGAACTGATTACTGACGACATGAGTCTGACTGATGCGAATAGAATCAGTATTAGTATTGTTAAGAAATTGCTGGATAAAGGTGCGATCAGTGAATATGTATCGGAAGCGGAATATGAAAATCAGCCGATTTCTCCTGCTTCTTTTAAGCAGCTGACACCTGACCAGCAGAAAGCCTATGATACGATTATTGAAACGGATAAGACCGTATCTTTGCTGTTTGGGGTTACCGGAAGCGGTAAGACGGAAGTATATCTCCATCTGGCGAGGCATTATCTGAAACAGGATAAGGATGTTCTGATCCTGGTGCCGGAGATATCACTGACGCCGCAGATGATTCAAAGGGTAAAAGAACGCTTTGAGGACGTCGTCTTCTATCATTCAGAACTTTCTGATCAGGAACGGTACGAACAGTATAAAAGGGTAAAACAAGGTGAAGTAAGGATCGTCGTAGGAACCAGAAGTGCGATCTTCCTGCCGTTCAAGAAACTGGGAATGATCATTATCGATGAGGAACACGACCAGTCATACAAGCAGGATAATGTACCGTGCTACCAGGTGAAGAACGTGGCATTCAAACGTGCATTGACCCATCAGGCAAAAGTTCTGCTCGCCAGCGCAACTCCTTCGCTGGAATCCTATACAAGAGCCTTAAAAGGGGATTATGAGTTCTTGCAGCTGCAGAACAGGATTAACCTGAATCTGCCCGTGATTAAAGTCATAGATCTGGCGAGACAGATCAGACAAAGAGACTCCTACATCATCTCAAAACCGCTGGATGAAGCAATCAGACAGACCCTGGAACAGAGTAAACAGGTGATCATTTTACTGAATAGAAGAGGATATTCACCAATCATCAAGTGCAGCGAGTGCAATACGACACTGATGTGCACGGACTGCGATACGCCTTTGAATTATCACAAGGACGAAAACGTGCTGAAATGTCACCAGTGCGGCAAAACATACAGAATACCGAAGATCTGTCCGAACTGCGGCAAAGATTCTTTGATCTATTACGGTTTCGGTACGAAAAGAGTAGAAGAAGAACTTCATCATCGATATCCGCAAGCCAGGATCGAGAGAATGGACAGGGATAATGTTGAAAGAAAAGGAGCTCACGAGAACATCCTGAAGCGTTTTGAACGTCATGAAACAGATATACTGATTGGAACGCAGATGATCGCCAAGGGCCTGGATTATCCCGATGTTACACTGGTAGGCATCCTGAATGCCGATGCCGGACTGATGCATCAGGACTACAACTCCGCCAAGATGACTTTTGACCTGCTGATGCAGGCTTCAGGCAGATCGGGAAGAGCAGATACTAAGGGACAGGTCATCATTCAGGCTTTCAATACTGAACATTATGCAATTAAGGCGGTCATGAATCAGAATTACAGTTATTTCTATCGTATCGAGATGAACTATCGGGAAAAGACCGGATATCCGCCGTATTCCCACATCGTTGAACTGATTGTTTCTGATACCAATGAAACCAGACTGAATACATCTGCTGAACTCTTGGACGAAGAAATCGGCAGACTGAAATATAAGAAATACCGTCTCTATGAGATGGCCAAGATCAAGAAACAGTTCAGAAAGAGAATACTGATCATGGATAAGGATCTCATCGGGATGCTGAAAGATCTGCATCAGATCATCGATAAGTATTTAAAGAAAAACAATTTATCCAGGATCAAAGTAGACATTGATCCGTTATATCTTGAATAGACATGAACCAGAGAGAAACCGCACTGGAAATTCTGTATAAGACAATTAAAGAGGAATCCTATTCCAATCTTTTGATGCGTAGAGAACTGGAAAAGCTGCCGCGGATACAGCGGGCTTTTACGACGAATCTGGTCAATGGCGTTTTGAGGAAATACGAGTATCTTTCTTATCAGTTTCGGGATGAGATCAAACCGGATACCACCTTACGAGTCAGACTGATTCTATGTATGGCTTTGTATGAGCGTTTCTGTCTGAAAGAGAAGGACTATGTCGTAAATAACGAGTATGTCGAACTGGGAAAGAACAGGCACGAGAAAGCTTTTAT
Organism: uncultured Solobacterium sp.; assembly: GCA_964529805.1. Lineage (GTDB taxonomy): Bacteria > Bacillota_I > Bacilli_A > Erysipelotrichales > Erysipelotrichaceae > Colivicinus. The sequence continues at coordinate 13,659 of CAZGZT010000024.1, forward strand.
CAACGCCTTGCTGCATAAGATTAAGAATCTGAAGGAAGCGGAAGACCCGTGGATCAGATACAATCTTCCGGAATGGATCTACAGACTGCTTTCCAGCCAGTATGACGAAGAAACCCTGAAGAAGATACTATCTGTTTATCAGAAGATACCTTCCGTCTATTACCGCATCAACAAGAAGAAATGCAGGACGCAGGATCTTGAAAAGCTGAACATCAATGTTATGAATGAAGATATCTTTACCGCAGAAGATAATCTCTTAACAACAGAAGAATATAAAAAAGGATATTTCTACATTCAGGACTACAACAGTGCATCCTTATACAGACATCTGGATCTAAAAGAGAATAATACTTTACTGGATGTATGCAGCGCTCCCGGATCGAAACTGTTCAACTGTCTGGATATTCTGAAGCCGGAGAACTGTTATGCCAACGACCTGCATGAAAATAGGGTAAAACTGATCCAGAAAATGGCCGAGAAACTAGGCTATGTAGGTATCCATTATCTCAATCAGGATGGTAGAAAACTGAAAGATATTCTGGATCTTCAGTTTGACAGAATCATGCTGGATGCGCCTTGCTCAGGCCTAGGTGTCATCGGCAGAAAACCGGATCTGAAATTCCATGTCAGACCGGAAAGCTTGGATGAACTGGAAAAGCTGCAGCTGGAACTGCTTAACAGCGTTAAAGATCTGATAAAAGAAGATGGAATCATTCTGTATTCGACCTGTACATTGAATCGTAAAGAGAACGACAGGCTGGTTAGAAAGTTCCTGAATGAAGATGGACGCTATCAGTTGTTGGAAGAAAATACGATTATTAATGAAGAAGGCGACGCTTTCTATTATGCTAAGATAAAAAGGGTGAAAGAATGAGATCGATATACGACTTGTCAATGAAGGATCTGCAGGATTACCTTGAGGAAAATCACATCAAGGCTTTTCATGCAAAGCAGATATTCCGCTGGATCTACGATAAGAGGATCAATGATTTTGATCTGATGACCGATTTATCCAAGAATCTGATCACAAAGCTGAAGGATGATTTTACCATCTCTCCTTTGACCGTGAAAGACAGGCAGATCTCTAAAGATGGAACGCAGAAATTCCTGTTTGAACTGGAAGATCAGACCCTCGTGGAATCCGTTCTGATGATATTCGACTACGGTTTTTCGGCCTGTCTGTCATCTCAGGTCGGCTGCAACATGGGCTGCAGCTTCTGTGCCTCCGGTCTATTGAAGAAACAGCGTGATCTGACCGCGGGTGAAATCGTTTCGCAGGCTCTGATGATACAGAAACAGCTGGATGAAGACGGTGAAAGACTGGGAAACATCGTCGTCATGGGAACCGGAGAACCTTTCGACAACTATGATAATGTCATGCGGGCAATGAACATCCTGAATGATCCGTACGGCCTGCAGATCGGTTCCAGACACATCTCAATTTCTACCTGCGGCATCGTTCCGGGAATCAAAAGATTCGCCAAGGAGAATCTGCAGTACAATCTTGCCATATCGTTACATGCCCCTAACGATGAATTAAGAAGCTCTCTGATGCCTGTAAACAAGGCCTATCCGCTTGCGGTACTGTTTGATGCCTTGAAGGAATACAGCACCCTGAACAACCGTCGTCTGACGTTTGAATATCTGCTGTTAAAAGGGGTCAACGACTCCAAGAAAGAAGCGGATGAGATCAGAGATCTATTAAAAGGTCTTAATGCCTACATCAACCTGATCCCTTACAACAAGGTCTCAGAGAAAGACTTTGAAACCTCAGATGATGAGAACGCCTTAAGATTCTATGATCTGTTAAAGAAAAACGGAGTAGCCGTTACTTTAAGACAGAAAAAAGGCGACGACATTGATGCTGCCTGTGGCCAACTCAGAGCGAATCATATAAAATAAAGAAGATGGATCATTACTGTATTACTGACATCGGACTGTTAAGAGAGAAAAACCAGGATTCCTATCTTGCTTTGTATAATGAGCACGGCGATTTTCTGGCTCTGGTGGCCGATGGAATCGGCGGAGGAAAGGCCGGTGAAGTCGCCAGCGGAGAAACGATCAAGTACTTTGAGTTCGCATTCAAGGAATCCGGACCTTTTTCGACACTGGATGATGTGATCAGTTATCTGAATTTCCATATTTCGATGGTAAACAAACACATTCATGAACTTTCAGTGAAATACAGGGAATATGAAGGAATGGGTACGACTCTGACCGGTATTATGATCACCAGACACGGTACTGTAAGCATTAACTGCGGAGATTCCAGAGTCTACGGTTTCATCGACGATCTGGTCGTTCATCTGACCAAGGATCATACTTTGGTCAATCAAATGCTGGAAAACGGCGAGATCAGTTTTACGGAATCCATCAATCACCCAAAGAAACACTATTTGGTAAAAGCGATCGGCGTATATAGTGAAATTGAAGCCGATGTACATAAGGTAAAGGACATGGATTACTATCTGATCTGTTCGGATGGCCTGCATTCTTACGTGAGTGATAAGGAGATCCAGCAGATCGTCGTAGATCAGAATAAAACGGTGCAGGAAAAGACAGAAGACCTTAAAAATCTTGCGCTGCTGAAAGGCGGATATGACAACGTAACAGTCATACTGGTGAAGAAATAATGTCAGAATACATTGGAAACCGTTATCGGATCGTAAAACTGATAGGCAAGGGAGGCATGGCGGATGTCTATCTTGCTTTTGATACGATCTTAAAGAGAGAAGTAGCGGTAAAAGTACTGAAGTCAGACATGTCCGATGATCCGGTCGCACTGGAACGTTTTAAGCGTGAAGCGGGAGCCGTAACGAAGCTTTCGCATCCGAATATCGTCGATGTCTATGATGTCGGAGACGACGGAGACAAACACTATATCGTCATGGAATATGTTAAGGGATATACACTGAAACAGCTGATCAAAAAGAGGGGTCCAATTCCTTACAAGGAAGCGGTATGGATGATGAAACAGCTGGCCGGAGCATTAATGGAAGCCCACCGTAACAATGTTATTCACCGTGACGTGAAGTCTCAGAACGTTCTGATAAAAGACGACGGTACGATCAAGCTGTCCGACTTTGGTATCGCCATGGCTTCCGGAGCGATGCAGATCACTCATAAAGATTCTATTCTGGGTTCCGTTCATTATCTGGCGCCGGAAATATCGAAAGGGAAACAGGCATCTATGCAGTCGGATATTTATTCTCTCGGTATCGTTTTCTATGAACTGCTGACCGGTGATGTGCCGTTTAAAGCCGATAATCCTGTACAAGTTGCTCTGAAACACGTCAAGGAATCGATCCCATCCGTTAGAAGCTTTGATCCGAATATCCCGCAATCGGTCGAAAACATCATTATGAAAGCAACCGCAAAAAACGTAAATGACCGATACAAGAACATTGCCTTAATGATACAGGATCTTAATGAATGTCTGAAACGATCACACCGTAACGATACAAGAACGGTAATCAAAGAAAAACCTGGAAGCAGATCGATAGAATCTGTTCATATCTCAGATACCGCAAAAAAGAAAACCAAGAAAAACACAAAAGATACGCCTTTATTATCGATTTTCCTGTTATGTACGACGATCTTTTCCGTTCTGCTGCTGTTCATGCTGCTGTTTATTACCGGCATTATCGGCAAGGGTCAAAAGATGGTTACCGTACCGACAATCAGAAATCTGACTGTACAGGAGGCCAAAGACCTGCTGGCTTTAAACAATCTGGAAGTCGATGATTCCCATATAACCTGGACTTTGTCAGATGATGTCGAAAAAGACCTGATTATTTCTTCCGTACCGGAAGAAGGGGAAGAGGTAGAATCAGGAACAAAGGTTAAACTGACCGTATCCAGCGGTATCTATTCCATACTTGGCGACTATACCGGTGTACACTATACGGTTGCCAGAGATGAACTGATTGCTCTGAATTTCAAGGTAAAACTGGTTCCGGTAGAATCCGATGAAGAACCGGGAACTGTCATAGAACAGTCTCTGCCGGCGAAATCCAAGTACGATGCTTCCAAGAACAACGAGATCACTTTGAAATACTCTCTGGAATCACCGGTTTTGCTGCCATACGACTTGTATGGAAAACCTTTATCTGAAGCTTCGGCATACTTCAGAAACAACGATATAGAATACGAATTCTCGAAACAAAACAAAGAATTCTTTACCGCAGAAGAAGTGCTGGATGCTCCGCCTGGAACACTGGTCAAAACGATGCCGGAACTGGGATCGACTTATTTGAAATCCAGGGATGAAAAGGTTATTGTTTACTATTATGAGGAGAACTGAATCATGATCATTTCGCCATCTGTACTATCAATGCATTACGACCGGTTCAATGAAGAACTGGAAGCCTTGAATGAATCCGTGGAATGGATTCATTTCGATGTCATGGATGGGCATTTCGTACCAAATCTGACTTTTGGTCCTGCCATTCTGCAGGCATTCAGAAGAAACACCCAGCTGTTCATGGATGTCCACCTGATGGTAACGGATCCCGACTATTACAGCGATGTCTTTGCGAGAGCCGGAGCTGATTCCCTGATTTTCCACTATGAAGCGTACAACGACCTGGAAAAGTGTTCCAGACTGATCGACAAGATCCACAGCATGTACCTGAAAGCGGGCATTTCCATTAAACCGGCAACACCTGTTGAAACGATATTTCCATTACTAGATAAAACGGATATCGTACTTGTCATGTCGGTAGAACCTGGATTCGGCGGACAGAAGTTCATTCCGGAATCTTCGGAAAAGATCAGCAAGCTGAAAGCCTACAAGACCGCCAGAGATCTCAAATACATCATCGAAGTAGACGGAGGCGTCAACGACAGAAATGCCCATGAGATCGTAAACGACGGAGCTGACGCACTTGTTGCCGGATCGTTTGTGTTTAACGGAGATATCCGTGCCAATGTCGCAAAGCTTAGAGGAAACAAAGAAAAAGACAGCGAATAGGCTGTCTTTTAGATATAAAAAAACTTCCTTACGGAAGTTATGCTGCCTTAGCCTGATTCTTTAATGTTCTAAGTGCGCGGGCAGAAACGCGAACCTTCTTTGGCTTACCATCAACCAGCATTGTTACATTCTGAAGATTGACATTCCATTTACGGCGTGTAGCACGAAGTGAATGTGAACGGTTATTACCAGACATCTGTTTTTTGCCTGTGATAGCACAAACTCTTGACATACAGCTTGCCCCCTTTCTCTTTTGACGCTTAATTACTTTAACATAAATGAAAAAGAAATGCAAATTATATTTTTTATGTTTTTTTATTTATTGTTAATTATGCTAAAATGACTATGTATGGGTAATCATATCAAACAGATCTACGTATCTTTACAGCTGTGTGAAAACGAAATTAAAATTCTGGTCGGTGAGTATTTCAACACCCGTTTTAATATTATCCGGAGCGAGAAGTATCCGACTTCCTCCATCAGTGATTTTAAGATCACCAACAGGGAAGAACTGATCAAGGATATCAGGAATGCCGTGAAGGATTGTTCCGACAAGATCGGATCACAGATCGAACAGGTGATCCTGGTGCTTCCTGCCTACAATTTCAAGCGTTATCCTCTACACAGCAATGTCATTCCGGAAAACGGGATCGTCAGAAGAGAAGATATTGCCAGAGCTGTCAGCAATTCCTTGAAAGCAAATAGGGATGCGGGTGTCATGATCGTGAATCCGGTGATCGTCAAGTATACCGTTAACGGCATATCGACGCGCAGACTGCCGGAAAAAGAAGTTTGTGAAGAACTGACCGTAGATATCGATCTGCTTTGCGCAGACATCGAGATGTGCTATGAATTTGTTTCCGTTATCGAGGAATCGGGAATTAAGGTTCTGGATATCACATTGAATAATTACGCGATCGCAAAGGAAGCGGCGCTTCTGGAAGAGAGTCTGAATCGGAATATCGTCATTCTGGATGTCGAGAAGTCCTGTACTTACCTGACACTGCTGTCGAAAGGAAAGCTGGTATCAACCGAAGTCGTCTTTGATGGACTTAATTCTCTGATCAACCGCGTATACAGAAATCTCAACATGCCTTACAATGATATCTGCAAGCTGGTGAAGTACTGTGTCAACTACAGCAGCGAGTATCCTGACGATACGATCTACGCCTGGAGCGATCAGGGAACGACAAAGACGATTACCACGGCTCAGCTCAACGAAACCGTAGAAGAGCCTCTAAGAGCCTTAAGCGATAAACTACTGACCATGTGCAGGCCGATCATCGAATCCGGCGCCATGATCGTTCTGACCGGTGAAGGCGAAAAGATGAAAGAACTCGCCAATATCCTGAAAGAAGGATGCAACGGTCAATTGAAGACGTACTGTCCGGATACGATAGGCGTCAGAGATCCGTCTTTGACGGCACTGTATGGCGCATTCTTCGTATATCGTGATAAAGTGTTATTAAATAATCTTGATGTAAACTGCATTGATCTGCTGGCTTACGATTCGCTGATCGACCAGCGTCAGCTGGATTCGGAAGGTGAAACGATCACCTCAAAGATCAGAAATCTGTTTAAGCAATATATTGGATAGGGGGTAAATCAGATGAGTATTAGACCGGAGTATAACCAGGTAGCAAGGATCAAGGTATTCGGTATTGGCGGTGCCGGCTGTAATGCCGTGAACCGCATGGTGAATGACGGCGTAAAAGGTGTTGATTTTTATGTATGCAATACGGATATTCAGTCCCTCAATCTTTCAAAATGTCCGAATAAGATCGTCCTTGGCCGTGAACTGACAAAAGGTCTTGGTGCCGGAGGCAATCCGGAGGTCGGTCAGAAAGCCGCTCTGGAGTCTCAGGAAGACATCAAGAAAGCGCTCTCCGGTGCAGATATGGTATTCATTACCTGCGGAATGGGCGGAGGTACAGGAACAGGAGCTGCTCCGGTATTTGCCAAATATGCCAAAGAAATGGGTGCTTTGATTGTCGGTATCGTTACAAAACCTTTCGATTTTGAAGGAAGAAGAAGAATGGATCAGGCCAATGTCGGTATTGAACAGATCAGACAGTACGTCGATTCATTAATCATCGTTTCAAATAACCAGCTGTTAAGCGTCATCGGCAAGATTCCGATGCAGGAAGCCTTCAAGGAAGCAGACAACGTCTTAAGACAGGGCGTTCAGACCATTACCGATCTGATTGCCGTTCCTGCATTCATTAATCTTGATTTTGCCGATATCAGAACCGTCATGGCAGGCAAGGGTACTGCCCTGATCGGCATCGGCATGGCTCAGGGAGAAAACAAGGCGAAAGAGGCTGCGGCTAGAGCGATCCGCTCTCCGTTGCTGGAAGCCAACATCAAGGGTGCCAAGTCCGCCATCATCAATATCACCGGCGGTCCGGCTATCTCTTTACAGGATTCATCTATTGCGGTTGACTTCATTAAAGAAGCCGCAGGAAGCGACATCGATATCATCTACGGTGTAGCGATCAATGAATCTCTTGGCGAAGCCATCATCGTAACTGTCATTGCGACCGGATTTGATCTGCCGGGAACCAGTCACACAACGGTTCAGCAGCCGGATTTCCTCTTCGAAAAACCTCAGATCTCCGCTGAAGCAGACGCAGAAATCAATCAGATGAAAGAGGAATTCGTATCGCCGATCGCGGAAGACGATGTACCGTCTTTCTTCAAAAACAGAAGTTAGACAAACAATCATAATCATAAAAAGAAGGCCCGGCCTTCTTTTCTTATTATTTGCATTCTTCTATTGTTTCTGTTAATATATTGCCGTTATGACAAAACATGAAGACATTCCTTTACCGTGTACCGGCATCACTTCAGAAATGAGGTGTTTTCATGGATAATAATACAATTCTACTGGTTCTGATCCTTCTTGTGCTGTGCTACAGCTTTTTCAGTGCCTGCGAGACGGCTTTCAGTTCCTTGAATAAGATCAAGCTTAGAGCTCTGGCCAATGCCGGAAACAGGAAGGCTGAAAAGACTTATGCCTTAACCGAAGAGTTCCCGAAACTGCTCACGACGATCCTGATAGGAAATACCATTGTCAATGTCGTAGCGGCTTCTCTGGCTACGGTTTTGTTTACCAATCTTTATCACAACAACGGTGTCGCGATCTCATCGATCGTCATGACATTGGTAATCATGGTCGTAGGTGAGATCATTCCGAAGAATATCGCCAAATACGTACCGGAAAAGTTCGCAATGAATGTTACCTGGATCCTTAATATCCTGGTTTTCCTGTTCACTCCATTAACATTCATCTTCAGTTTCCTGGAAAAACTGATCAGCAGTCTTTTCTATGTCGAAAACGATACCTATTCTACCGATGAACTGCTGACAATGGTGGAAGAAGCCAACGAAGAAGGGGACATGGAGGATCATGAAGCCGATCTGATCACCAATGCTCTGGAATTCAACGATCTTGATGTCGGCGAAATATTAACGCCTAGAATCGACGTCATTGCGATCGATATTGATGAAGACTCGGTAGAAGACATCGAACTGATGTACAGGGATTCCGGCTATTCGCGTCTGCCTGTCTATGAAGATTCTCTGGACAACATTATCGGCGTGCTGCATGAAAAGGACTTCTACTATCATCTACTTTATGAAAAGTCCACCAATATCAAAGAGATCCTGCAGGAAGTATTTTATACTTCTCCGCATGTTAAGATTTCTTCACTGCTGAAACAGTTCCAGATGTCCAAGTCACATATGGCCGTGGTTGTCGACGAATACGGAGGAACCCAGGGT
>CAZGZT010000025.1:0-21394 GCA_964529805.1 uncultured Solobacterium sp.
AAAAGAAACCTTAACATCACATTTGAATTTACTTGCAGCGTTCACAGCAACAGTTGCAGGACGAGCGTGTAAACCTACCGGATCAACTACTAATACATTGATTTCCTTCATGTCGGTCCTCCTTTTCTATTAGATATACAATATATATCATATTCATTATATAAATGAAAGCGCTTTAATTCAAGTGAAAGCGCCTTAGTTTTATATGTTTTACTTGTGATATGTTTCATGGTTCAGGATCTTGAAACTGCGGTAGATCTGCTCCAGAAGGATCAGCCTGGTCATCTGATGCAGGAAGGTCAGATCAGAGAGTTTCAATGATTCGTTTGCCCGTTTTCTTAATCTGTCATCCAGACCCAGAGAACCGCCAATCACGAAAGTAATGCGCGGATTTCGGATGAACAGCTTGTCCAGCTTGTCTGCCAGTCCTAAGGAATCGATGGAACTGCCTCGCAGGTCCAGAAGGATCACATATTCATCGTCTCTAATCTTTTCTAAAAGCCGATCTGCCTCTATAGACAGAACGCCCTTTTCATCGTTTCCGATGCTTTCATCTTTTACTTCGATGATCTCAAGACGGTGATAATGGCTGATCTTAGATGCGTAATCATCGATCAGATTCTTAAGCTTCTTATCTTTTACTTTGCCGACACAGACAATCTTAATCATTTCCGATACTCAGTGTTAATGTCTCACCGTTTCTCAATACTTCAAAAGAATATGTATCATACGGCTGATAGGAAACCTGCAGATATTCGTTCAGACCGTCCAGTACAGTATCGTTGATCTTAACAACAACATCGCCAGGCTTCACTCCGACAACAGATGCCAGCGAATTATCGATGACCTTCTGTACATATAATCCGGAAATTGTCTGAATATCCAGATTCAGATTGGCTTTCTCATAATTAGGCATCTCTTTGATATAGGTACCTTTAATACCGTAATTGGCCTTCTCTCCATCCTGTTGGGTGATGATCCTTTCGGCAAGCGTTTTTATTTCGTTTGCGGTAAGTGCAAAAACGATTCTGTCATCCAGGGACATCGTGACCATACCTGTAACTTCACCGTTCATGTTGAGAAGCGGACCGCCGGAATAGCCTGGTATCAAAGCGGAAGAAAGCTCTATCACATCAAGATAGTAGTCGTGTCTTTCGTTATTGACAGAGATGCTGTTTTCTATGGTCAGTCTTTCATCGGCAACCATGCCCAGCTGGACGCTTCCGGCATAGTCAAGCGAAACAGGCGTTCCGATACAGATGATGAATTCACCCTTCTTCAGCAATGTCGCATCCCCCATCCTGACAGGAGAAACCTGATACGGGCACTCCATTTCCAGAACAGCCAGATCGGTATAGACATCATAACCAGTCATCAGCGCATTTACGCTGTAGGATGAACCGAATATAACGGTAATGTTTGCCGCATCCTCAATTCCGTGGTAAGCCGTCAGGACATAGACTTTATTCTCATCCTGCCGGTAAATAAAACCGCTCAGGAAATTTCCGTCCGCACTGATGGAAACAACAGAAGAACTGTTGTCTTCGATAACCTTCGTAAAATCCGTAGAAAAACCGGATACATTGTATTCATTGACGATCTCCTGCTTGCTGACAGTACTGTTTGGTCTGAATGAAAGAATCATCAGCCATACTGACAGGATCAGAATCAGAACATAAATGAGTCTATTATTCTTTTTCATAGCTGTATTCTATCAGTCGATAAGATCACAAGGCAAATAGTAGCAGGCATTCACTCTTGAACCGTTGACTTCAAACGTCAAATGAAGATGGACACCTTCCGATGAACCGGTATTACCCATCTGTCCGATGACCTGTCCTCTGCTGACGTTCTGTCCCGCTTCAACATAGGCAGGAACATTCAGATGCATGTAGTAAGTTCTCACGCCGTTCTGATGGTTGATGATACAGAAGTTGCCCATATCCCAACGGTATCCCGTTCCATCCACAACACCGCTGTCTACGGCATAGATAGCCGCATACTTTTCATAACGGTTAATGATATCCGTTCCGGTATGGCCCAGATAACAGCCAAAGTGACAGGTAATATGCGGGTTATCGACCGGCCAGATGTAGTTTCCTGTACCGATCATAATGACCTGCTTGGTACCTACGGCAATAACACCGCGTTTCGGCTGCTTGATCACGTTCTCAGACAGCGCTTTACCTGATTCAAGGACGCCGTTGATCCAGGTCTCTTCATACAGAACATTCTTAATGCCCGATTCTTCCTGTACACGAACTTCATACTTGCCGATTTCCAATGTGTTGTCTTCAACATATTCCGGAGTCTCAGGCATAACTGACTGCTGAGTGAGACGTTCCTTGGTTACTTCGATCGTGATTGGAGATGTGTAGTATGTAACATTCAGTTCCATCCCTGGAACGATCAGCTGATTCTCGCTGGCCAACACTCCCTTGTTCAGCATGACCAGCTGTTTCGGGCTCATATCTCCGAAGTAATAGCCGACACCCTGCAGGGTATCGCCTTCCTTAACCGTATAGTATTCCCTCTCCTCGCTTCTTCCGTAGCACAGGAAATCATAGATTTCATCGACATTCTTGAATATAACATCCGGAGAAACGATCGCTTCCTTCGTCTGTATCGTTTCCAGCAGTACCGCGTTCTTTTCCACGCTTCCCAGTTCTGTCGGAGAAGGAATCAACTGGTTGTTGGTGATCTTAACCAGCGTTTCTTCCGATACGAAGTTCTTAAAGAACAGCTCCAGTGCGTTAGAGAAATCCTTGTAGTTTTTAACATAAATGATCTCATAGACTCCTTCGGCTGTAGAGAATTCAACAGCTGTCGTCTTAACGCCCAGAAGACTATTCGCTACAAGATAATTCATGATCTGATCATCGACATTCTCGAAGTTTATGAATGATTTTTCTTCAACGATGTAGATGTCATTGCTTAAACCCAGTTCCGTATTCGGGAAGTCCTTCTCATAATCGCGGTATCTTTCCGAAATCATACTGTTTAAACGATCCAGATTGGATATAACTCCAATCAGATTCCCCTTGTAGTAGATTTTATGATATGTGACTTCATCCTGACCATAGGAAAGTATTCTCTGAGATACCAGAGAGCTGCTGTTTTCGATATTCGCTTCAATCTGCTCCTGTCTGCCCATCAGTTCCGGCACGAATACGACGATTACCATAGCCAGAATCAGCGACAGAAGCACTACGATGACTTTCTTCAATAATTCTCCTCTGCGTTGTTTTTAATGCCGTAGAATGCGTTGATTTCTTTTTCAAAAGCCAGAACTATCTTACCGGTAGGACCGTTACGGTGCTTGGCGATCAGCAGTTCAACATCTTCTCTTTCATTCTCGGCATTTTCTTCCCTGTTGTAATAGGCATCACGGTACAGGAAAAGAACCAGGTCGGCATCCTGCTCCAGAGCTCCGGATTCTCTCAGGTCCGAAAGCATCGGTCTTTTATCCTGTCTGGATTCGACGCTACGGGACAGCTGAGATACCGCTATTACCGGAACATTCAGCTCTCTGGCCATGGCCTTAAGACGACGGGAGATTTCAGATACTTCCTGCTGTCTGGAATCCGATTTACCGGTTGCCTGGATCAGCTGAATATAGTCGACGATGATCATATACAGACCATTGTCCTGTGCCAGTTTTCTGGCCTTGGCATACATTTCCGATACTTTGATGCCAGGAGTATCATCGATAAAGAAGTTCTGTTTCTTCAGCTGCTGTGAAGCTTCGTTGATCCTGGACCATTCCTCATCGTTCAGATTGCCCGTTCTCAGTTTCTGTATTTCTACCTTGGCCTTAGCGGCAAGAATTCTCATCGCAACCTGCTCCGAAGGCATTTCAATCGAGAAAATGGCAATGGAACCGTGGGTAACCGATGCGGAATTCATCGCTATGTTTAAGGCAAGAGATGTCTTGCCCATAGAAGGACGGGCAGCAACAATGATCAGATCGCCCTTCTGGAAACCTGCTGTTTTCTTGTCCAGATCGGCATACAGTGTACGAATGCCGGTAATATCCGAACCGGCTTCCTGTATTGCTTCAATGTGTTTCAGATAGGCATCGAATACCTCTTCACCGGTCTTAAAGTCGGAACTGAGTTTCGATCTGGTAACTTCCGTGACTTTTCTTTCCACGCTTTCCAGCATCTCATCGACACTGATCTGGGAGTTGTAGGCATCGTTGGAAATCTCTTCACCTACTTTAATGACCTTACGGGCAAGTGACTTGTTCTTAATGATAGCGATGTAGTCCTTGGTATTGTTTGCAGAAATGGTTGAATTGACCAGCTGCATCAGATAATCCAGACCGCCGATACGGTCATATACGCCAAAATCCTTCAGTTTCGTAGACAAGGAAACAGTATCAACCTGTTCCCTTTTCTCATACATCGCCGACATGACGTTATAAATATGCTGGTGTTTTTCCAGATAAAAATCATCCGCCTTGATCTCGGCGTCCGCACATTGGCGCATCGCCTCAGGATACAGCATGATATTTCCCAGCAGAGACTCTTCCGCCTCTATGGAATACGGCATTGATTTATTACTCATGTTTAATCCTCAACCAGTTCTACTTTGATCTTACCGATCACATCTTTGTACAGTTCAATCCTGATCTCGTATGTACCAAGTTCATTCAGAGGTTCATTGTCCTTGATCTTGCGCTTATCGATTACGATGCCCTGTTTCTTCAGTTCATCTTCGATCTGCTTGGTTGAAACAGAACCCGATACTTTTCCCTCTTTGGCTTTCACTTTAAAAGTCAGTGTCTTATCTTCCAGAACCTTTTTCAGTTCCTTCGCTTCTTCTCTTCTCTTTTCATCCAGTTCAGCTTCTTCCTTCTTTTGCTGATCCAGGACTTTCTTGGATCCGGATGAAGCCATGACCGCAAGACCGCGGGCAATCAGATAGTTACGTGCATAGCCGTCGGCAACTTCCTTGATCTCACCCTTTTTTCCAACTTTATTGACATCAGTTAACAGTATTACTTTCATCGCTTTCTCCTTTCATATATTCATCCAGTATCTTTAACAGATCAGCTTCCAGTTTCGAAACCGAAGTATTGCTGGCCTGCATGCCGGCAGCCGTCATATGACCTCCGCCCTGCATCTTTTCCATAATGACCTGTACATTGATCTTGCCTTTTGATCTCGCCGAGATCATCGCTTCTTCCTTACCTGTATAACAAATCACAAAGGCAGCTTCGATCTCTTTTACTTTTACCATCATATCACAGGCCTGCGATGCAAGAGAACGGCTGAATATCCCTTCATTCAAAGAAGCGATCATAATATCATTCTTGTAAAGCCTTCCGGCATTGATGATTTTGCTTCTCTGCATGACGTTTTCATAAGGTTCCTGAGACAGTTCGTCACAAAGCATCGGATCAGCACCGTATCTTCTCAGCTGCTTCGCTACATCGAATGTTCTGGAACCTGTTCTGACTCTGAAATGATCCGTATCGATCAGAATACCCAGATACATGATATTGGCTTCTTCCGGGCTGACTTCCACCTTTCTGCCGAAGTACGGGAAGAACTCGATTACGATCTCACAGGTTGAAGACGCGGCAGCCTCTACATAAGCCATCATCGGAATTACATCCAGATCGGCTCTACGTCTATGGTGGTCAATGATGATGATCTTCCTGGCTCTTTGTAGCAGTTCAGATCCGTTTGACTGTGCCATACTGTGATGGTCAACCATGACTACCAGTGTTTCATCATCCAGATGTTCCATGGCTTCCGTTTCCGTAACAAACGTATGTTTCTTTCCCAGAACACCGGCATATTTCTTCATGACATCGGCAATCATCGGTTCCATGCCGCCGCTTCTGGATATGATATAAGTCGGTTTATCAAGACTCAAAGCAATGACAGACATGGCAATTGCTGAACCGATACAGTCCGCATCCATCTCCTTATGTCCTATGATGATTACGTTTTGCGACTTCTCGATCAGATCGCGAATGCTGTTGGATGCAACGCGGACCTTTGTCTTGTTCTGATTCTCTCTGGCTTCCGAATTGCCTCCAAAAAACGTCGCATCTTCTCCGATCTTCCTGACAACGACCTGGTCTCCGCCTCTGGTCTGTGCCAGACTGAGAAGTGAGCGGACAGACTCATCCAGTTCCTCGTAGTTGTCGCTGCCTCTGGCAAAAGCCATGGATAAAGTTACATCCAGACCGGCATCCTTAGAGACCTTACGGACCTTATTCAGGATCGAGAAACGGTCATTCATGATGCTGCGGAAAATCTGTTCATTCATGATCAGCAGCATTCTGTTGTTCTTCAGAGTCTTGTATACGACCTGATAATTCTTGAAGTAATCGATTACCGGCACTTTAATGTAAGAATTCACATAAGAAAGGTCGTCTTCCGACATTGTTGATTCGTCGTAGTTGTCGTAGCTGATCAGTCCCAGCACGCAGCTGCTGTCGCTTAGCTTCCGGTTCAGATCGTATTCTGCAGTGATGTTCTTAAAGATCAGAACGCTTTCCTTGTCGATCTTGTATACCGAATACTTCTCGTCATTGATGATGACTGTCTGGGTATTTGCCTCGTTCTTCAGCATATCCTGCAGTTCAGGCAGCCAGTTCAGCAGTTTCTCGTTAAGATGATCCATGTGCCTTCTCAGAAAGAAATCCGAAAGGAAAATGATCTCATAGCTGTCATTGTAGGCCAGAATGCCGATATCGCAATGTTCCAGTACTTCCTTATAGGTAAGATCCAGTCTGTTTTCGATATCTCTGTTGACTTCTGCCCGCATCACGTCCAAGGAATAGTAGATGATCAGCAGAACAACGACAAACACGGCCGCTACTATGGCAGCCAGTATGATGTTCTGTTTAAAAAACAGCGATAACGCCGTAAGGCTTAAAACAACAGCGGCAATCGTAAAGATCGCCAGAGATGTTACAAATGTTCTTCTTTTCATGACTGTTGATTCGGAATCTTCAACTCCAGATATCTTCTAAGCGGTCCGCTTCCGTAAAGGAAGCCCAGAACCATCAAGACAATCAGCAGGATCGGTATAAAGAAAGCCAGCAGGATAAAGAACGATCCAATGTTTCTTTTCAGAACGATGACGCCGTAAAGAATCACAAAAAGATATCCGTAGTACAGTAGGATCATCGTTCCTAACAAGGCGATCGTCATAGAGACATAATAGAAGATCTGATTATCGACATAACGGTTCGCAAAATACAGGAATGTTGAAAGGAAACTGATGTAAGCCAGTACAGGGCTTGGTTTGAGATCCCAGATGTTGACCCTGCCCAGATCGGCGATCTTGAAACGTTTTAGCAGGAATACGCTTAACAGATGGATCAGCACGCCTTCCATCGCTCCCATGACAATGGTCGAAAAGACATAGATGACAACCAGGATCTTATCGAAATCCAGACCGGCTGATGTAAAGATCGTCTCATAACTGATGCCGGAAACGGATCCGGCTTCCTGCATGGCCGTCTTGTACTGGGCGATCATTGTCGCAACCGGGAAACCCAAAACCGGATATACTACAAAAGATGCGATGATCTCACCTACAACATAGACCATGATAGCCAGAAACAGCAGCGTCTGCTTATCCAGATTCTTTTTCATCCCGATGGAATAGACGATTCCTGTCAGAATTCCTACCGGAACATAGATCAGATAGGTAAACTGGAAGTTCCCCAGCAGAAAGCTGATGATGATCAGGCCTACGGAAAGAACCAGTCCGTCTTTTACCGTATGCATGGCAGAATAAAGGATGACTACGACCGGAACGATCAGTACGACAAGCTCCGTAAACCAGTAGGCCGTCATCCTGTCGATCAGGATCATTGCCCCGATGATTGCCAGCATCATGGCACCCTGCGTCAGTTTCTTTGTTTTATTCATACTCTTTTATTATAAATAAAAAACCTCCCGAATGGAGAGGTCTTTATTAAACTAATCAGCAATATAAGGCAATAATGCCATCTGACGCGCTCTTTTGATTGCGGTAGAGAGCATTCTCTGATACTTCGCGCTGGTGCCGGTTACACGTCTTGGAGTGATCTTTCCGTTCGGAGAGATAAACTTCTTTAACAGTTCGACATCCTTATAATCGATATATTCGATCTTGTTCTTGGTGAAGTAACAGACTTTTTTATAACCTACTCTTTGTTTTCTGAAAGCCATGGTTCATTCCTTTCTAAATATCAATAAAACGGCAGATCATCACTGGAAATATCCAGCGAAGGCGTATTCGAGAAATCGTCATCCATGCTGTCAGGATAGCCGGGATCTGCAGCCGGTGTAAAGGTCTGGTTCTGCGGAGCATAATTGCTGCCGTTAGAAACAGGCATTCCATTTCCTGTTCTGTTGGAGATGATCTGTACATTGTCCGCTACGACTTCGGTCACATAGACCTTTCCATTCGGACCGTCATAACTTCTGGTCTGTATCCTGCCTTCAACGGATACGATCGTTCCTTTTGTTGCATAGTTGGAGAGAAAGTCGGCAGACTGTCTCCAGGCGATGCAGTTAATGAAATCCGCTGTCTGTCCTGCCTGCTGCTGCGACTGGAATCTCCTGTCTACGGCAACCGTAAAGCTGCATACAGAAGCGTTTGAATTGGTTTTTCTCAGTTCAATGTCCTTAGTCAGACGTCCGACCAGAACAACCCGATTCAAGTTAATCATTATTTCTGTCCTTTTTTCTCATCAGTTGAGATCGTCATCAGTCTTACGATGTCGTTGCTGATGCCCATTAAACGCTTGAATTCGTTTAAGCCGTCAACATCAACAGTATAAGTAACTACAACGTAATATCCCTTGGACATATGATCGATTTCATAAGCAAAATCTCTCATGCCCCAGTCGTCAACGTTGTCGATCGTGCCGCCGTGCTGGGTGATGATGCCGTGCATCTGCTCTACCAGTGCAGCTCTTGCAGCGTCGTCGAGACTGGACTTGATGATATACATAGTCTCATATTGTTTCATTCTTTTACCTCCTTCTGGACTAACGGTCTATTGCTAGACAAGGAATAGTTTTTTCTATTCGCTTGATTATTATAGCAAATATTTTAAAAAATGTGCAATAAAGATTTTATAATATTGGTATGGCTTTAGACGGCATCATTTTAAGCAAGATCAGAGAAGATCTGGAGACCTATCTTCCGATCAGGATCAACCGTATTTCGCAGACCAGTTCGACTGAAGTTGTCTTTAATGTGCATGCGGATAATGTCAGAACCAGTCTGGTGATTTCCCTGCATTCCAACTACAATCACATCTGCCTTTCCAACAAGAACTATACGACCTACAACGATCCATCGACCTTTGTCATGGTCTTAAGAAAATATCTTCTGAACGGTATCATCTACCGGATCGAACAGTTCGGCTACGATAGATATCTCCTTCTTCATGTCAGAGCCAGGGATGAGCTCTACGACGAGAAGGAATACATTCTTTCCGTTGAACTCATGGGCAAGTACGCCAATCTGATCCTGGTTTCCGACGAGAACAAAATCATCGATGCATTGAAGAAGATCCCTCCTTACGAGAATACCAGAAGAACCATTCTTCCGGGCGCGGTATTTACCCTGCCGGAGAAACAGGACAAGCAGGATCCTTATCATCCTTCCGATATCAGTTTTGATGAATCACTGGTCAACCAGATCCAGGGCTTCTCCAAGCTGCTGGAGAACGAGGTCCGTTACCGCATGGCTACTCAGACCTATGAAGAAATCATGCAGCAGATCAGAGAATCCCGATATCTGTATCTAACCAATGTTTCAGATAAATATGAATTCCATGTCATCCCTTTGACCCATTTAGAACAGGAAGCGGTCCAGTGGAACATCCAGGAAGGTCTGGATGAAGTCTATTACAGAGATGATGAAAAAGAACGCATCAGAAACATCTCTGACGACCTTTTTAAGGTCGTCAGAAGACAGATCAAGCACTATGAGACAAAGATCCAAAAGCTGAACGTTTCCCTTGAAGAAGCACTGAATCTGCAGGGAGACAAGGGAAACGGAGATCTTCTGTACACTTATGAGAATCTGGATCAGAAAGGCCTGAAACAGCTTGAGATCAGCGATTTCAACGGAGAAATGAAACAGATCAAACTGGATCCAAAACTCTCAGTCAAAGGCAATGCGAACAAGTACTATTCCCTGTATCAGAAGAAACGTAAAGGAAAGAGTCACATTGAGGAACAGATCGCAATCGCTGAAAGCGAACTGGAATACTTTGAATCCATCAATGAACAGCTTTCGATTGCCGATTATGCGGATGCCCTTGACATCAGAGAAGAACTCTCAAGATACGGCTATCTGAAAAAGAACATCTCCAAGAACAAGAAAAAGAAGAAAGTCAATCTCTACCAGATTTCTGTCGATGGATATCTTATAACTTTCGGCAAGAACAACATCCAGAACTCCTATCTGTCTTTTGAATATGCCCGCAGCAACGATACCTGGTTCCATGCCAAGCAGTTCCACGGCTCTCATGTCACAGTCAATACGGATCAGCCAAGCGAAAAGATCATCAGGATCTGTGCCAATCTTGCTGCCTACTATTCAAAAGGACGCTACTCTTCATCTGTTCCGGTCGACTATTGTCTAGTCAGAGACCTGAAAAAAGTAAAAGGTGCGAAATCCGGTTTCGTCACCTTTAAGAACTATAAGACGATCTACATTGATCCGATCGAAGACAAGGATCTAACGATCAGCGTTGTTTAGATACTGTTTCAGTTTTTTTACTTCGTACGGTTTCAGCAGGCGGTATTCACCGCTTTTTAAATTACCAAGGTCAATGTTTGCTTCTCTGATGCGGTGCAGTTTAATGACATTGTATCCGACCGATTCAAACATCTTTCTGATCTCCCGATTCTTTCCTTCATGGATCGTCACTTCCAGAAACGAGGTATAACGGTTCTCGTTTTTTCTGATCAGCTTGACCTGGGCAGGAGACGTGATGTAGTCCTCAACTTTTACTCCCCTGCACAGCTGTTCGATTTCATCCTGCCTGATCAATCCGTCAACCGTTACTTCATAAGTCTTCTCTACTTCATACTTCGGATGAATGATCTTCTGCATCAGTTCCCCGTCGTTGCTTAGTAGAAGCAGACCGCTGGAATCGAAGTCCAGTCTTCCGATTGGAAATAGACGATATTCTGAATCCACCAGGTCAATGACTGTTTTTCTTCCCTTGTCATCAGAAACAGAAGAAATCACATTTTTCGGCTTATTCAAAAGATAGACGACCTTTTCTTCTCTTTTTAACGGTCTTCCTTCTACTCTGATATCATCTTCAGGATCGGCTTTAAAACCCAGCTGTGTAACGGTCTGTCCATTGACCGTTACCTTTCCTTCCTGTATCAGTTCTTCGGCTTTTCTTCTGGAACAGATACCGCTTCCTGCAATAATCTTCTGTAGTCTCTCCATTGTTTCTTGTCCATATTATCAAAAATATAGTATATGATGATGGCAATTACACCGCTGATCGACAGTATCAGTACCATCAGCATATCCATGTTGATTCTGTGATTGTCATAACCCATGTTTTCATAGGACAGGTCTTCAGCCATGTCTTCAGAATCATATCGGTTGACACCAGGCATCTTCAAAACTTCATAAGCTCCTGATTCATTAATCAGAAACTGGATGTAGTTCTCTGTCTGTGTCGTCTTACACTTGAAGACATCGCCGTTCTCATTCACGTGGTATACGGAATATATCGCATGGTCATCCTTTTCTTCCAGATTCAGCTGAACGATCACAGGCCCCTGCAGTTCCATGTCCTGATAATTGAATCGGAATGATACATCGATTCCGCAAACCTTCTCAAAACCGTAACTCTGTGCCAGCTGAAGGATCCTCTTCTCATCGTCGGATGCGATCTCGTCTACTGTTACGTAATAGGTATCTTTAACCAGATTAAATGACTTCCTGTCCGGCAGGGATAAATCCAGCCCGGAGAAAGACAGATCGTAGCTTTCCGTCTGATCCTGAATGACGTAGTTTTTCTTGTTTTTTTCTTTTAATGTCTGGTCGATCATCCTGATCTGCGAAAAAGGAAGATCAAGATCGATGCTGCCGATCTGTTTCTTCAGCAGCGTGTAGTCTTCTGTTTCAATTCCCGACATGATCCTGCTTCTTTGATCGGACAGTTCTTCAGAGAATTCAATTTCCCATGCCGTTTCTACGCCGTTATATTTGACCGTCAATTCCTGTTTCCCCGGCAGCGAATTGTCATATGCCGGTATCATATCCGTATTCAAAGGAATCAGCGATTCATTCCCGTCTTCATAAACAACACGCAGATAGTAATCCGTCAGATCTATATCCTGATACAGTTCAAATACTCCGTTTTTATCACCGGTGACTTCAATATCTTCAATCTTGCGGTACTGTGCATTCATCTGTTCGTCATAGCCGTAGAATTCATAGCCTTCCCTATAAGGTCTGATCTCAGGAATGCTGTCGTTTTCTCTTAGTTTCAGATCCAGTGAATGCCATCCGACAAAACTTCCTTCACCAAAATCGTAAGCAACTGTCTTGAAGCCGTCTTCATGGATCCTTTCCTGATTCAGGACATAATCAAAACTGTCCTTTGCAACATAGGCGACAGATCTTTCAAAATCATAGAATCGATCCCCATCGAAACTGTCATCGATCTGGATTTTGTAGCTGTTTTCCGTTTCATCAAGAATCACAAAGCAAAGCGTTTCGACATTTCTTAATGAATACAGGACATCATCAAGTTCCTCATCCTGATAGAAATATATTCTATTCCTATCTTTCATGATGCCGATCGCATAAGTGTTTCTGTCTTTCTCTTCCATCGCCTTATCGATCCTGTAGTACACGGATGCACATTTCTCTCCATAATACGGATTATAGGAATAATTCACGTTAATACCGCAGAGTTTATTCCCATAGAACGTACCGCTGTAAAAACTCTTTAAATGATTGGAGAAAAGATAGGAAATAAAATGCTTCGCATGACAGCGGATCGATGCATCAATGCTGCTGTAACGGTCTGCCTCTCTTTCCTGCCGGGAATCATAGGCGGCATTGGAATAGAGATTATTGGAAAGGAACGATTTTTCTGAACGTCCATAGGATGATTCATGGATAGCCGAACTCAGCAGCATCATCGCATTGGTTCCATAGATGTTCTGATAGACAAAGAAACTGTCTTCGTTCTGGTGCAGCTGAGATGAGGTGATTTCATCGTCAGCACCGTCTTTGTCCTTATCGGAATAATGTGTCAGGCGAGACCGGATGCCCAGGATGATGTTGAGATAGTACTCCAGTTCCGCCGCTGAATAATTGCTTAGACTGCGGTAAGGCAGAAACTGGTAGTAGTTGTAGTACGGTTCCTCATTCAACGCGTTTTCATGCGTTTCATCGCGAATATCATCAATCATCTTCACATAATCGTCATAGAAATAATGACCGTCATAACTGTAATACGTGTCTCCTTCTTTCATGAATGACAAAGCATCATCCAAAACAACGGAATAAGAATAGAAATCCTGATCAAAACGGGTACGGATGTTATGTACCAGCTGTCCGTTCAAGGAAATGTAGGAACTGATCAGCTCATCAGGATCATAAGGATGCAGGATGACTTTATCCAGTTCTACAGATCCCCTGTCTTCCGAAAGCAGGAAATAGACTCTCTTTCCGTCAGAACTGGTATTCAGATAAGCCGCATCTGCCCCGTAGCATCCGTTAAGATAATCGTCACTGTCTTTTGATTCAGAATAATAATCGATACCTAGAGAACAGGCTTCATCCGTGATGAATTCCACGATACCGTATTCCATGTGGACGACTTTCTCTCCATCCATAAGGATCAAATTGTCATACTGTTCAAGGTTTTCCTGGTAGAAGCTGTATGCCTTTGAATAACTTGAAAAGGACTCGTCGAGTCCGCTGCTTTTATCTATCACACGATACTGTTCCTCTGCATATACAGGCACATAATTAAGCATGCAGAACAGACAGATCAATACCATAAAAAAACTATGAAGTATCTTCATAGTTCAATTCTACAACAAATAACCGATTAATAATACTCAACAGACAATTCTTTAAATACAAGGATCTCATAGAGTTCTCCGGTATATCCAGAGATGCAGGTCTGAAGGGTCAGGGTCTTGTCGGCAGTCGTTAGTTCAACACCTGTGTCGTAGAGCTGTTCCTTCTTGATGTTTTCAATGTATTTCTCATAATATCCAGGATCATAGGAGTTGTTGTTGTAGTCGTCGTAGTCGTAGCTGGTACGCCAGTACTGCATATCTCTGAAGAAACGGTCCTGCGATGCATCGAATTCATAGACTACCGCCAAAACGTATGTTCTGACTTCCTTTTCCAGAATCAGCTTTAGATAACGGTTCGACATGTAGTTCTTCTGTTCCAGAAACAGTTCCAGTGGTGTAAAAGCCTTTGTTCTGGTCTGGTCGTTCCATACCGAGAAATGATGACCGTAGATGATCAGATTCTGGTCATAAAGGGTATTGCGGTAATCCATGAAAGTAGACCCGCCATTATCGTTGTAGTCGTACTTTCCGGTCTTCCAGTAGGTCCAGATGTACACGTCATTTCCGGTATATCCTTCCGGATCGGTAACCAGCCGTCCATCTTCCGTATAGAACTTGTAGAGCTCACCATTATCCTTGTATACCGATTTCGCCTGTACGAAAGAAACATCGATGATGCCCGATTCAAATACGATATCTCCGACATAGTCCTCGTTGATCTTTTTGTTCTCCTGCCATTTCTCTTTCAGCAGAAGATATTCTTCACTTATCTGGTCATCCTGAGAATCCGGTTCCGGATCGACATCAACGACAGGTTCGGGCTGCACGCTCGGACCAAGATCGATAATATCCAGGACGATCAACGCAAAAAACGTCAGCAGCAGAACTGTGATGGTTGAAACGATCGCAATCAGTGTTTTCTGTTTATTCTCGTTCATTCCTCAACAAAGCAGGCATAGTATTCATCATAGGTTATGCCGCGTTTATAGACATCTTCAGCGGTTTCTTTTCCGACATAACGTAACTGCCAAGGTTCTCCCTGATATCCGGTAATATCCGTCTTGTCGTCCGGATAACGGATAATGAAGCCGTACTTCCAGCAGTTCTCTGCCAGCCATCTGGAAGCTTCCGTCAGATAGAAATTGTCCAGAGAATAACCCGGAATACTCACATCCATGCATAGACCGCTCTGATGCTCAGAATGTCCGGGTCTGGCAGAATAAGTATCAACGATTTCTCTCGGATCATAGTTCAGATATTTCTGGTAGAGTCCCTTCTGATAGTCGTAGGAACGGTAGGCAGAAACGATCTGCAGATTGTATCCAAGAGCCTTGGCATCCGCATAAAGCAGCTTGTATGCCTCATAAACCGCTTCTCTTAGCATTCCCTTTCCTAAATATGACTCCACATAAACTAGATCATCCGGCTCATAGTCGGCAGGTAGCTGATAGTACTTGTTTATAAGCATCAGATAACCCTTAGATAGATCCGTCTGTGTAATATCAGAATACAGTTCCTTGTATCGCTTGGTATTCACGATTTCCATCATTTCTCTGATGCTAGGATAAGCATCCATAAAGCTCAGATAAAGATTCTCGTTCTTTGGAATGTAGTAATCGCTGCCGTAGATCTCGTTCAGTTTTTTAATATAAGTTTCATTTAATGTTTCATTATTCACCATCTCGATGACCTTCTTCGTATCAAGCCATTCATAATTGGAAAGATACTCTTCATAGGAAAGATATTCGTCCAGTTTCTCTTCCTTAAACCACGGTGCAGTAATGAATTTCAGAGCGTTTTTCTCTAATTCGCCATTCAAAAAACGTTCCTGATTCTCTTCAGACAAGCCAAGGATCTCCTGTATCTCGTTTTCCTGAAAACCTTTTTCCGCCAGCAGATCTTCTCTGGATTTCTGACAGGAGCACAGATTCAGCATTAACAAAATGATCAGTAAAAGCTTCATCTGTCTACACCGCCAAAGAAAGGATCGAGATGACGACCATCATAACAATAATCAGTATGACAAGGACTTTCTTAAAAGTTTTGTTCATTTTTTCTTATAGTTATCCAGAATATTGGTAGAGAAAGAATAAGTCTTTTTCATTCTCTTTGCGTATCTTTGCAGAGCATAGTTTATCAGCATGTCACATTCTTCCTCAAAACCGATGCCTACTTCTTTCCAGAGATAGAAAGCCAGAGAACCAGGGATCGTGTTGATCTCGTTGCAGTAGACCTTGCCGGTCTTTTTATCGATCATGAAGTCGATACGGACACAGCCATGGGAATTCAGTGCCTTGAATGCTTTTACAGCCGTTTCTTCGATCGTCTTCTTCTGTTTCGCCGTAACATCGGCAGGAACCTTTCTAGCCGTGGAAGCCATTCCCTTGGATGGACCTTTGCTTCCGGCAGCCTTGGCACCCTTAGCACCCTTCTTGCCTCCACCCGGCTGATACTTCTTATCGAAATCCAGGAAACCGTTGGTAACCTCTTCGATCGCGCTGACTTTCACTTCCTCGTCATTGCCCATGACAGCGATATTGACCTCCTTGAGATCCTTAACCATCTGTTCAACAATGACCTTGAAATCGTACTTCAGACATTCGCTGATCTTTTCCTTGAATTCCTTCTGGGTCTTGATGACCTCAATACCGATCGAACTGCCCAGATTGGCCGGTTTTGCGATCAACGGGAAAGAAAGCTTCTTTGCCTGTTCCAGATATTCATCGGACTTTTCATCAAAATCCGAACCGAACACCACAAAGAAATCAACCATTGGTATACCTTCGGCCTTGAAGATATCCTTCATGGCAGCCTTATCCTGACCCAGGGAGCCTCCCAGAACATCGCAGGACGTATACGGCAGATCCAGCATCTGCAGATAGCCGGCTAAAGAGCCGTCTTCGACATTGGTTCCATGGACTACAGGGAAAGCGATATCGATCTGACGGTCTTTTCTGAACATACCCTTGAGATATCTCATCTTGACGCTGTTTCCGTCCTTAAAGATCATGATTTTATCCAGAGCGGAAGCAGGATCATTGATAAACGATGAATAATTTGCCAGGTCAAACAGCTTTTCTCCGGTATAAAGATCGTTGTCCTTCGAGATATAGACAGGAAGAACGTCATACTTTTCCGGATTCAAGGCATGAAGGACCTGATTGGCAGAGATACAGCTGATCTCGTGCTCCGTGGACTTGCCACCAAAAAATACAGCAACACAGATTTTCATAACATCACCATTCTATCATTTTTATACACTGAAAGCATCCGGAAGATCGTTTTCCAGAAGTATCGTGTCTTTGACCGTATAGTTCTTGTATACATATGCAAATGCTTCATTGACATTCTTGCATACGGTAATATCCTTTTCATTGAATCCGCTTTGTTTAAGACCTTCCAGAATCGGTCTGGTCTGCTTCTCGCCTACCAGAATGACATGGTCCGCTTTGTCCTTCATGTAGGCACCGAACTCCTGATTCAGTTCATCCTGCTTTGGACCGAGATCGATCATTCCCGGCGTTACGATGACCCGCTTCCCATCCAACATTGACAGTACATCCAGAGCCATCTTGGAGCCTACAGGATTGGAATTGAACGCATCATCGATAAAGGTATAGCCGTTGATCTTCTTAAGCTGCAGCCGGTGCTCGATCTGTCTGATGGAAGCCACTTTCTTCTGGATCTGCTTCATATCCAGGCCCAGTTCAACAGCCAGAGCTATTCCTAAAAGAATATTCGTAATGTTGTGTTTCCCTAACAGCGAAGTCGTAAACTTGTATTTCTTCTTGTTGATGTCTACGGTAAACTCACTGCCGTTCTTGCTGAAACGGATGCTCTTTGCCTGATAATCCGCATCCCTGTTTTCAATGCCTGCCGTAACGATCTTACAGTTATTCTGAATCTTATAATCCCTGATGTATTCATTGTCGATATTGATGAAACCCACACCGTCTGCCGGAAGCATTTCGATTTCCTGCATTTTTTCATGGATGATGTTCTCCAGGGTATTGAATGTATTGAGATGCTGCGGTCCGATAGATGTCACAATACCGTACTTCGGTCTCACGAAGTCCATCAGATAAGAGATATCTCCTACCTTATCCGCTCCCATCTCACAGATGAATACTTCATGGATCGGTTTCAGCATCTCTCTGATCGTTCTGGTAATGCCCATCGGCGTATTGTAGGAAGCAGGCGTCATCAGGGTAAAGAAATGATCGGAGATGATATCGGTAACGATGTTCTTGGTAGAAGTCTTGCCGTAAGAACCGGTAATGCCGACCTTGATCAGTCTGCTGTTACCTTTCAGGATCTTTCTGGCATCGTTCTCGTAGTATTTCTTAATCAGGTATTCCAGAGGCTGTGTCAGAAGAGCCATTGGATAGATCAGAAGATAAGGCATAACGATGGCACAGATTCCCAGTACATCCGCAGGCAGATAACGCATGCCGATGATGATCAGGATCGCTTCCAGAACCGCCATGAAGACGATCTGTCTTTTCACTCTTGCGGTTATGACTAGATCCTTGATGTAGACTTTCCTGTTTTCTTTCATCAGCAGATACACGGCAAAAACGATACTTAGGAAAATACAGAACAGTGGCCCATAGTTCCTAAACAGCGTATTCAGACATACTGCCGCAATAATATATATATAACTTGCGGAGAAATGCAGATTCTTTTTATCTGTCAGCCATTTGCCATAACGTCTTAGTTCATAGTGGTTCTGCTGAAATACCTGCAGGGCATGTTTGGCATAAACAAAAGAAAGGGCCAGATAGACTGCCAGATAGAGTATCGTTATCAGTATTTCTGCGGTTTTATCGTTTATCATAGTCACTCCTTAAGAAAGCATCCAGTACAAGATTAAAACGTCCTGCCTGATGAATATAGGCATAGTGATCGTCGTTCTCGAAAATGACAAGTGCGGAATTTGGCATCAGCTGTTCCATGAGTTTCCCCTTTTCTACCGGGGTAGCTTCATCGTTCTCTCCGAATACCAGCAGTGTTTCCGCCGAAATCTCGCTTAATATTGGCGTGATGTCTTCATTTACGACTTTGACCAGGGTATTGCGCATGACGCCGCTGGCATTGCGGTAGTCCTCGCTTCCGGCATTCTTCTTTAATGCTTCGGCATACTGTTCAAACGCTTTTAGACTCAGAATCTTCTTTCCCAGCTTGTAGGAATAGGTCTTGGCGTGCCAGACCAGTCCATGCTTGTCTCTAATGCCTGCAGCGCCTGTCAGAACCATCTTATATGCACCATAGTGGTAGGCATATCGCAAGGCGATCCGACATCCAAAAGAATGAGCAATAAAGATCGGATCAGAGATCTTCTTCTTTATGCAGAAATCATGCAGGAATCTGGTATAGTCTTCCGAATCCCAAGGTTCAGAAGGTTCGCTGCTCTTTCCGAAACCCGGAAGGTCGATGTTGTACACGACAAAATGATCTTTCAGAAACTCGGCGATGAAATCCATCATCTCGATGTTCTGACCCCAGCCATGCAACAGAATGACATCTCTGCCCTGTTTTCCTTTTTTCTCATAATTCAATGAGATCCCGTTAATATCTACAGTACTCATGTTTCAATTATACCCTTTTTATTCTTCTTCTTTGCCGGCTTCTTCATCTTCTTGCTGGTAAAGACTCTGAATACGACGCCGTCGTTCATGTTCTCTCCGGTAACGGAATATCCGTAGGTTTCAGAGACTTTCTTTACGATAGATAGACCGAGACCGAACTGTCCTTTGTTGCCCTTCTCATACGGTTTAAACAGTTTATCCAGACGGTCCTTTTCGATCGGTTCGCCGTCGTTGTATATCTCCAGCAGGTTCTCGCTTAACGAGATTTGGATCAGACTCTTGGCATAACGCAGCGAGTTATCCAGAAGGTTTTCAACCACGACACGCCATGGTTCTTCTTCCCCATGGAAGTAGACATCTTCATCGAGATCCGTTTCAATACGGACATCGCTTCTGACCACCTTGCAGGCCAGAATGGCTTTCTGTACGACCGGAGCCATTTCCAGATTCAGCAGATTGTCTCCCGTATCGGTCAGATAACCCATCTTGTTGTAGGTGATCAGGGAATATACTTTCTTTTCCAGTCTGTCCGCATTCTCGCTGATCACATCGACACTCTTTTCCAAAGTATCGTACGGATAGATGCCGTCTTTGATCGATTCGGAATAGGACTTTATCGTCGCAATAGGCGTCTTCAGATCATGAGATATGTTCTGTATCATCTCATCACGGATCCGTTGCTGCTGAGATAGTTCTTCATTCATACTGGTAAGAGCTTCCGCAACCTCGCCGATCTCATCATAACGGTTTACGCTTAAAGTAGCCTTCTCTCCAGTCTTCACCTTATTAATATAGGTAATAATCTGATCCAGAGGACGGATCAAAGACATGACCCAGATCAGAATCAGGGCGATCAGGCCTCCTACTACATAGAACGTGATATTGACAACGCCGCTGTAAAGCGCGCTTCTAAACTCATCACGGAAGTTGTTTTTGATAATTGAAACAAGGCGGTAGTCCTCATCAAAACTGATGATCGAATAGACAATCGAGTTATTATCGTAGATAAAACTGCCGTCGATGCTGCCACCCTCCGGATCTGGATCGATATTGCTTAACAGATCGGCATATTCTTCCGTCAGAGCATTCAGATATCTTCTCGATGCCGTAGAGTATACGAAGTGTATGACGTTGGTTTCCCCGTAGTTGTTTCTTGTTTCCAGATATTCGTTCTGTGAACGATGGATGTATACATACATCTGGGTATTGGTAAAAGAGTCGATATTCTTGTTCAGAAAAGCGAATATGAAAAAAATCAGAACGGTAAATGTTATGAATACAATCGTTAAAAACTGTTGAACAAGCGTGAAGTTGCTTATCCAGATCCTGAATCTTTTCATCCTAATCTGTAGCCGAAACCGTAAATCGTCTGAATGTTCATATCCGGCAGCTTCTTTCTAAGTCTGCGCAGCGTATCGTCGACAACACGGTCGGAACCGTAGTAGTTCTCATCCCAGACTTTTTCCAGTATCTGTTCCCTGACAAAGGCCGTACCTCTGTTTTTGACAAACAGCATCAGTAGATCGAATTCCTTTGTGGTAAGTTCTATCTGTTTTCCGTTTCTGAATACGGTTCTCTGATTCTCGTCGATGTCATATCCGTTTACCGAGATATGATCATCCTCCTTATAGACACGACGGATAATGTTGTTGATCCTTAAGACCAGTTCCTTTGGAGAGAACGGCTTTGTGATATAGTCGTCAGATCCCTTTTCCAGACCGATGATACGGTCGAATTCCTTGTCTCTTGCGGACATGAAGAC
>CAZGZT010000026.1:0-20023 GCA_964529805.1 uncultured Solobacterium sp.
TTCCGGTTTAATATCCCAGAGTTTTGCTTCGATCGACTTCGTAGAATCCTGAAGTGTCAATGTCAGATACGGTGATCCGGAATTCGTCGTTCCCCTGAGTATCTGTGAGATCAGCAAAGTCGTATTGACCCGTTCGCCTTCATTGAAATCTTTAACTTTCTTTCCCATTTTCTTCCTCCAGTAATTCTTTTATCTCATCATAATCAAAGCCCTTCTGCATAAGTGAAGCAAGGACGTGCTGTTTCAAGTCGTGCCCCTCGTATTTCTTTGCGTAACGCACAAAGGCCTTGTCGTATTCTCTTTTCAATAATTCTAACTCATTTTCGCTTCGGACACCTAGGGATTGCACGGCCCGATTCACAAGCTCGTAAGAGAAACCGGCTGCTACAAGCTTTGAAATGATGGCTTGTTTTTTCATCGCCGAAGACTTGTTTCTGATGCTTCGGTCATACTTTTCGGCCAAAGCCAGTACTTTATCGTATTCCGCTTTTTCATCACTTTTTAAATGTTTGCTGATCAGCTGTTCACTGACTCCTGCCTGAAGCAGTTTCTGACGGATCTTCTTTGCAGAAAGCGAAGTATTGGCATAATAGTCGATCTTGGAGATACAGTACTTCTCATCATCCAGCAAGCCATAGCTTTCCAGCTTCGCAATGATGGATGCACAATCTTCCTTTTTTAACTGTTTTAAAGAGAGGAAATCTCTGATCTGCTTTACGGTATGATCCTTCATGGAAAGCTTGCGCAGACAGCTCTTATAGGCCTTAAACAGCGTTTCATCATCCTTGAGTTTCTGATAAAGTTCTTCATCCAGACCCTTCAGATTTTTGATTCCGTAGCTGAAGTATGCTTCATCCGAAATGCGGATCTTTTCATCTTCCAGATACAGTAAGACGCTGTCTTCATCGATCCTGATTTTCTTGATCGGATAGACAGCATCGATCTCTTGTTCGATCTTATTTTGTTTGAGAAAATCTTCGACTTTCATACAAATAGTATAGCTGATTTTCGATTATATTTTTCTCATAAAAAAAAGAAGTACCGGCCTTTGACAGCCGGTACTTTTTGGATTATTTAGCTCTTGCTTCGAGGTTTGCAAATCTTCTCTTTGCGTCGTTCTTAGCCTTTTCGTACAATTCCTGAGCCTTGTCTGGGTTGACCTTGACCAGGTTATTGTATCTGGCTTCGTCCATCAGGAAATCCTGGAACTTGTCGAAATCAGGAGTCTTGTAATCGATCGTGAGAGGAGATTCGTTACGCGGATCGTATCTGTACAATGTGACATAGCCACATTCAACAGCCTGCTTCTGAACGAGCTGCTGTTTAGACAGACCACCCTTGATTCCGTGCAGTTCACACGGACAGTAAGCAATGATCAGAGACGGACCGTTGTAGCTTTCAGCTTCTTTCAAAGCCTTGATAGCCTGCATTCTGTTAGCACCCATACATACGGAAGCAACATATACATGGCCATAGCTCATAGCGATTTGTCCAAGGTCTTTCTTGGCAACTGCTTTACCGCCAGCAGCGAACTGTGCGATAGAAGCTGCCTGTGAAGACTTGGATGACTGACCACCGGTATTGGAATAGACTTCTGTATCCAAAACAAGAATATTGACATTCAGGTTGTTTGCGATAACATGGTCTAATCCGCCGTAGCCGATATCGTAAGCCCAGCCGTCTCCACCAACGATCCATACGGAGTTGGATACGAGATCTCTGACTTCTTCTGCAAGTACATGTACATCCGCACATGCTGATTTGCCTGCTAGTTCACCGATCTTGCCCGCAAGTTTCTTTTCTTCAACTCTGTTTCCGTTGATCTTCAGATATTCTTCAAACAGTTCTTTCAGTTCAGGTTCAACCTTGTCCAGATTGTCTTCCATTACTTTCAGCAGAACTGCCTTCTTGTAGTTCTTAGCCAATGCCATACCATAACCGTATTCCGCATTGTCTTCAAACAGAGAGTTGGCCCAGGCGATACCGTTGCCGTCTTTATCAGTTACAAACGGAGTAGAAGGTGTAGAACCACAGTAGATGGATGAACATCCTGTAGCATTCGCCACAAGCATGTCAGGTCCAAACAGCTGAGATACCAGTCTGTAGTAAGGAGCCTCACCACAGCCAGGACATGATCCAGGAACCTCGAAGTAAGGCTTCAGGAACTGCGTTCCCTTCGGTGTATCGTTAACCAGATCTGTCTTGTATTCGGTTTCGTTGAACAGATAGTCTGCCAAAGGAGCTTCATCCATCAGAGAGTGAACGTCAACCATTGTAAGAGCCTTGTTTCCACCCTTACCCGGACATTCAGCAGCACACAGACCGCAGCCTACACAGTTGTCAGGAGAAACCTGTACTCTGAACTTGTAGTTCTCAGCACCCTTACCCATTGCCTGAATGGTTTCAAATGCCATCGGAGCGTTCTTGATTTCTTCTTCTGTTAAAGCGAACTGTCTGATCGTAGCATGCGGACATACGAATGAACAGAATCCGCACTGGATACAGTTTTCAGGGTTCCATTTAGGAACATAAGAAGCGATATTTCTGTGTTCAGCATAAGAAACGTTGTTTCTCATTGTACCGTCAAGTACACCGTATTTTGTGAATGCAGATACAGGCATATCATAGCCTGACAGTGTATCGAATCCCTGAACGAATTCATCGAAGTAGTCGTCGCCTGTCTTTTCAACAGCGAATTTTGAAGGAAGCTCAGCCCATTCCGGTTTTACTTCAATCTCAACAAGACCTGCCTTACCGGCATCGATGGCTTTCCAGTTCATCTCTACAACATCATCGCCCTTCTTACCGTAAGATTTCTTGGCAGCAGCCTTCATCAGGTCTAATGCCTTGTCGTATGGCATGATCTGTTCGTTAAGAGCAAAGAATGCAGACTGTAAAGTCGTATTGGTTCTTCTTCCCATACCGATCTCGGTACAGATTTTGGTAGCGTTGATGATGTAGAATTTTGCATGCTTCTTGGCAAGCTGAACTTTCATTCTGTTCGGAAGGTAATCTTCGATCTTTTCCGGTTCAATTGTTGTATTCAGCAGGAATGTACCGCCATCCTTTAAACCTGAAAGCATGTCATACTTCAGAACATATGAATCCAATGAGCAGGATACGAAGTCAGCGTTGTTTACGTAATATGTACTTCTGATTGGATCAGGTCCGAATCTCAGGTGAGATCTCGTAACACCGCCGGCTTTTCTTGAGTCGTACTGGAAGTAAGCCTGTGCATACTGATCGGTATTGTCGCCAATGATCTTGACAGAGTTCTTGTTAGCACCGACTGTACCGTCTGAGCCTAAGCCCCAGAACAGGCAGGAAGTATATGTTCCATCGATCTTGAAGTCTGGATCAACATCCAGTGAGAGATGCGTAACATCATCATTGATACCGATCGTGAATTCTTCTTTTGGAGCATCTTTAGCCAGTTCATCAAATACAGCCTTTATCTGGTTCGGAGCAGTATCCTTGGATGCGATACCGTATCTGCCGCCAATCAGTTTGATATCAGTGTCTTTCAGAACACTTAAAACATCCAGGTACAGAGGCTCTCTTGTTCCGATTTCTTTGGTTCTATCCAGAACAGCGATTTTCTTGACTGTCTTAGGAAGCACATTGAATAAATATTTTGCTGAGAACGGTCTATACAGATGAACGGAAATAACGCCGATCTTTTCGCCTTTTGAAGTTAAAGCATCGACTACTTCCTTGATCGTTTCAACAACAGAACCCATCGCAACGATAACTCTTTCAGCATCCGGAGCACCGTAGTAAGTAAACGGCTTGTAGTCTCTGCCTGTATGTTCAGAGATCTTCTTCATGTAGGAAGCTACAACATCTGGAACTTTTGCGAAGTGTTCATTCTGTGCTTCTCTTGTCTGGAATACGACGTCATCGTTTTCTGCTCCGCCTCTAGTAACGGCATTACCATGCGGATTCAAAGCATTTGCCTTGAATTTCTTGACAGCATCCATATCCAGCAGAGATTTCAGATAGTCATAGTCCATGACTTCAATTTTCTGAATTTCATGAGATGTTCTGAAACCGTCGAAGAAATGAATGAACGGAACACTTGCCTTGATTGCAGCTAAGTGGGCAACACCGGCAAGATCCATTGATTCCTGTACGGAATTTGAGCAAAGCATGCAGATACCTGTCTGACGGGCAGCGTAAATATCTTCATGGTCACCGAAGATGGACAATGCTGATGTAGCCAGAGCTCTTGCGGCAACATGTACAACACCTGGAAGCAGTTCGCCTGCCCACTTGTACATGTTCGGGATCATCAGTAAAAGACCCTGAGATGCTGTGAATGTAGTAGCCAATGCACCGCCCTGTAAGGTACCGTGAACAGCACCGGCAGCACCAGCTTCTGACTGCATTTCAGCAACTTTTACGATATTACCGAAGATGTTTGTTCTCTTGGCTGTTGCCCATGCATCTACCACTTCTGCCATCGTAGAAGATGGAGTAATAGGATAGATAGCGGCAACATCAGTAAAAGCATACGCGCAATGAGCGGCAGCTGTATTGCCATCCATTGATTGGAAAATTTTTCCCATAATAAAAGTCTCCTCCTATGCGTTTTCATTATCTCACAAAGAAAGAGACTTTTGTATATTGATTTTATCAGTTATTCTGTTTACTAACTATATAAACTTTAATCGGTGTAGAAACAGGATAATTGCCAGCGGTATAGGACTCATTTCCATTAACTGTAATCTTGGCAATCTGTCCGACTCTTAGATCCGAAGTTACTTCTTCAAAAATCAGATTCGTGAATTTTGAGAGATAATTCTGCATCTTTGTTTTTGTCTCCTGATAAGTGTCTCCCGGTTCATAATAGTTCGGACGCATGATATATGCGCTTTCCTCTTCATGAGGCTGCGGTCCTAAAGATAAACCGTATCTGATTTTTTCACCATTGACATATGTTCCTGATCCATGCCAAACAATATATCCTTCTGGAATTGTATCAGAATACTCATCCTTATTTGAATCATGGTAAGGATCTAAAGTCAGTCCTCTTGTAATATTTTCAAACTCGGTAACAGTCTTTCCCACATACTGGCCTTTCGTAATTACAATCTGCTGTGGTTCATCGCTTTGTTTTCCTTTAGAGACTTTATAGGATACTGAATTTCCAAGATTGTATTCACCGGCAATATAAGATATGACAGTACCTTTTGCGAATGTATCTGAATACAGTTCCTCTGATCTATTTGGAACAAGACCTAATCCCTGAATATACTGTCTGAATTCAGATTCCGTTTTTCCTTCATATCCAGATTCAACAGTTACTTTACCATCAGTATTCTGTTTTCCTAATGACAATCCGTATCTGATTCTTTCATTTGGTTCGTATGTTCCAGAACCGTGCCAGACGATATTGCCTTTTGTAACGGTTTCAGAGTATTCATCTTTTCCAGGATCATGATATGGATCAAGTTTTAAGGCTTTTACTGTACTTTCAAATTCAGAAACGGTTTTGCCTACATACTGGCCTTTTTTTATGATGATTTCATCATCTTCTTGCGAATCTCCTTCTTTACCTAAAGATACTCCATATCTGATTTTTTCATTTTTTTCATAATAACCTGAACCATGCCATACAATGTTACCTTTTGCGACTGTATCTGAGTATTCATCCTTATCGGAATCATGATTAGGAACAAGTTTTAATTCTTTAACAGCCGTTTCGAACTCTGTTACAGTTTTTCCCACATACTGGCCCTTTTTTATGATGATATCCTCATCGTCTCCCTGCGTATCGCCTTCTTTCCCTAAGGATATACCGTATCTTATCTTTTCATCTTTCTCATATATTCCGGATCCGTGCCAGACGATGCTGCCTTTTTTGACATTATCTGAATATTCATCCTTTTCTGTATCGTGATATGGATTTAAAGTCAGTTTCTTTACAGCTTCTTCAAATTCAGCTACAGTCTTTCCGACATAATCTCCTTTATCAACAATAATCTTATCGGCCTTGTTTCCAAGAGATAACCCGTAGTTAATTGTTTCATCTTTAACATATGTTCCGGATCCGTGCCAGACGATCTTACCTTCAGCTACTGAATTGCTGTATTCGTCTCTTGCAGAATTGTGATTCGGTTTTAAACCTAGTTCTTTCGCTTTTGCTTCAAACTGAGCAACGGTCAGGTTGATGTATTCACTGGATTTTACTTCAATAGATCTTTCAACTTCAGCACTTCCTTTTGAAACATAAACTGTAATATTTGAATCTTTTTCAATTTTCTCTGGAGCATCGATTCTGATGATGTTTCCTTTTTTAACTTTATCGCTGTTTTCTTCAACAAAAACAACATTTGTTAGAGAGTAATCTCTGATCCAGTTCTCTATTTCTTCCTTATTCGTATCACTGTCAATTACAGGTAACTTAATTGTTTCTTTAATACCTGTGGAAATCTTAATCGTTAGATTATCTTTCAATTTATTTCCTGCATTGATCGACTGAAAGAAAACCAAGTCTTCTTCTGTTGAACTACTTTCTTCATATTCAATTGTGCAGGAGTATTCAGGATCCAGTGAACCGCACCAGTTAAATACTTCTTGTTTATTCTTCCCTAAAAAATCCGGAACAGTAACAGACTTGTTTTCTTTTATGAAACTATATCCGACAAATGCGCCGATTCCGATTGCTGCTGTCAGTAAAAGTCCTAATAAAACGTTTATTCTTTTCATGAGTTACCTCCTGTCAGTCTTCTTTCATTACATTCATCATCAGTCTATATCTGACTGAATCCGTGAAGAACGATACTTTTGTGCTGTTGTTTTCGTATTCCTCATATTGCGTATTGAAGCGGTTGTCAATCTCAAACAGATCATAGTAATCGCCGTTTTGAATAGCCATCATGATTCTATAATCTCCTTTAAGATCATTTATATCAGCCTTTGCTGAATAACAGATATGATCCATGTTGTAATCGGATTCATAGAATGAAGCATAATTGAACGAACACGGTTTTGATTCCGTATGCATCTGTAAAACGCTGTTATCGTTTACCAGATAAAGCTTATGATATTCTGTCTCATTTTCGTAATTCAGATAATACATCATTCCTACGCCATCAAATACAATATAATCGTGATCATTTTCTTTAAGATATGAGACGCTTTCTATCGTTCCTAATGATGAACGCATTGAAATCTTATTGAGCTGTGAATAATCAAGAATAGGATTATCAACATCCAACTCAATACGGTATCCGTATATTTCGTTTAAGTTGACTCTATAAGCGTTTTCTTCAGCTGTGTCGAACAAAGATGCATATTCAGACAGATTGCACTTCATTAAAGCTTCAGAATAA
Source organism: uncultured Solobacterium sp. (assembly GCA_964529805.1). Lineage (GTDB taxonomy): Bacteria > Bacillota_I > Bacilli_A > Erysipelotrichales > Erysipelotrichaceae > Colivicinus. The sequence continues at coordinate 7,338 of CAZGZT010000026.1, forward strand.
GCAACACCATCTATGGCAGTTTCAAGTCTAAAAATGTATGATCCTTTATTCAGCTGCGACAGATCAACAGTACCTGTGAAACCAGCCCATTTATAGTCATGTCCGTCATTGATGTTGTACCAGCTCACATCTGTGTTTTTGCAGACAAAAGAAGCTGTCTTCTCGTTATTGGATAGATCATAAACATTAATTAGATGAGAAACGGATTCGTTATCAGTAAAATCATAACCGTTCATACCGCCGATTCCGGAAACTATAAGTTTCTGATCATTTAGTTCAATATTGTCGACGATAGTAAAACTATCAGCTTCTACAGGCTGCGTATTTACTTGACTGACTGAACCGTTATATAGAAGAACCACTTTATCTATGTCAATATAACCGACCGATTTGTCCCAGTCGTAATCAAGAATTCCATCATCAGTATTGATAGAACCGTTTTTGATTGGATTTGTTGATTGAATCTTATATCTCCCGTCGGTCTGATTCAGTATTATAACAGTGAGATCTTTCTGATAATGAGCACCGAACTTTCCGGTATACAGTATTTCATTGCCGTTTGATGTTTTGTAGATGTTCGGATTCCATTCAACATCAGAACTGTAAAGAACATCATTATAATTGTTTTTTACAAATCCGATCGTATAGGCATTATAATCAGTCAAATTGCCGTTTTTGCCGTTTGCGTATTTATCGATCAGATATGCGATAGATGCGATTTTTACTCCCCAGTATGGGTCGGATGCATAGTAGACATTAAAGCCCGCTCCTTTATTACCGACACACGTACCGAAATACCGTCTGTTCGTATAATCGGTAAACAGATTCAGGTTTCTACCCATCTGCTCTCTGACACAGGCTGATACAGAAGAGAAATAGCTTGCGTTATTCGGTGAGTCGTCATAAGCTGCCCATCCGAAAAGATTGTTTCTGTTTGTAGCATATCCGGAAGTTCCATAGGCAGATTCCAGACAGGCCATGGCATAAATGATCAAGGCATTACAGCCGTAGTTGTTCTGTGAATCAATAAAGCATTCGGCCTGGTTATACATGACACTGGCCGATCCTTTATAATCTTTCATGAAACTGTTGAACGTTTCAGATGAAATATTCGTCTTGCTTCTAACAGGAAGGAACTGATAATAGTTGTAGCATTCAGCAACGAAATCATTTAAATAAGGATCGGAATAGAAACGTATACCGTCATTGGAATAGTATTTCTTTCCTATTTCCATACCTGCATTAATGTAATTCTGTGCATTATCGGCATTTACAATGTACTCTAATGCGTCATTCCCGTTTCTTCCATTTTTCGGATAAGCCCTGAAATAATGAAAAACGAGATCATAATACTTTCCGTTTTTCACGATTTCATAGTAGTTCTGATGAACTTTAACCTGGAACGGGTCCTCATCCTCGTAGGAATTGTTCCCTCCAAGCCAGATAGGTATTTGATTGCGGATGTACTTGTCCGGTACAAGATCGGTGTATTCCAGATCGGCAAAACCTTCAAAACCATTCATAGTAATCCGAATATATCCTTTTCCTGCCGGAGCAATATCGTAAACATCCGGTCCGCATGTATCGATATAGGTCATTTCATAGTGATTTGAAATGTATGTACTCTTATAGGCACTGCTGTTTCTTGCCTGAGGATTCTGGAAAAGATACATCGTAGAAGAATTTCTTCTGCCTGGATATGAATATGCAAGTCCCGAATTCATCGCAACGATCTTGCTTGGAGAATAGGATTTTAAATATCTTACTACATAGTCGCTGTTAGCCTTCATTGCCTGCTTTGCTTCGTTGAAACTGCTGTGGCATGATACCTTACTCATTGAACCGTCATCGTTGATGTAAGATACTTCAAATTCGCTTGTAGAGCATGCCATCGGATAATAAGAATCTGCAGAAACAGTAAAACTGCCATTTAGCGGCATTATTGTACAGATAATGAATGCAGCAAGCATTGTCTTTAGCAGTCTATGTTTCTTCATCATTCAAGTGTTGTCGGTATTTTAATCCAGTCGTTGCTACTGGAAAACTTCAGCATCAGGCTTCCTCTATAGTCGGGATCAGAACCTCCTGCTTCCGTTTCAAAGAACAAAGCTCCGTTCTCTCCTAATTCAAGTTTCTTATTTAAGCAGTTGCCTACTTTTACTGATTCATATTCTTCAGAAAGACACTGAATTACTTCATCGTTATTCTCACGCACAAATCTAGCATCTTCTATTATGAGATTTTCTTCCAGCCTATTAACATTTATTCTGAATGTATATATGTTAAGTGTAGATGGAATTTGGTATTCTTCACCGTTATGCAGCATCATTGTTGAAATTGAACACGAAGATACTGTAATATCGGCATTTCCTATTTCGATATTCTGTTCTGTTTCAAACTTCAAAGTAGATAAATCATTGATATTCATATTCAGATCGAATTCGATCCAGGTCGTATCGATGGAATTCATGACTCTCAAGGTATCATTACCGGTTTTGTAAGGTATAAAAACATTGCAGACAAAGGAATCATCCGAAGAGACAACAGTATTTACGATATCTAGCTTAGATGTCTTATATCCCTTTTCTTCCAGTTCATTGAGATATTTTGCGGTATTGTTTAATAAGATCTTTTCCGAAGTCTGAAGATTACCTAAATCAAAAGAAATGCCATTCTCACCTTCAAACTTAAAAGCAGCGATAATAAAACTGAATCCTAGATCATTGCTTTCGTCTTTGTATATCTGATAGTTTTCAAGAGAGACTTTAACACTTTTATCCGTTTCTATCGGAAGTGGATCGGTAATCTGATTATTTTCCATTTTTTGTTTCAATAAAGAGTAGATTTTCTTTCCGCCAAAAACAAAAACTCCGATCAAAGATACGGATATCAGCATCAGCATTAAGATTCTATCCATTCTTAGTTTTCTTCTTTTTGCCATTTAGATCTTCTCCTTAAGAAGCTCTTCTTTCGCAATCAGTTCAGAAAAACGTTCGATCGGTATAATTGCAGCCATCGGTTCATTGTTTTTAACGATGATCTTGACATCATCAGGTCCAAGCTGAGAAATGATTTTTGCTGCCTTTCCCTGGTTAAGATATGAAATAGGAACCAGGGAATTCAGTGTGATTCTAAGATCAGACTTTGTTTTCATACTCTCATACTAAAACAAACATAAAAGAATGTCAATATATTTATCTATCATTTTATCGATATATTTATCTATATCAATGATTCTTCATTTTAGTGAAACGATAAGAATCCTCGCACATCCGATCGATATCGTATTCAGCCTTGAACCCAAGAAGTTTTTCTGCCTTTTTTGTATCTGCATAGCATACGGCTATATCACCGGGTCTTCTGTCCATGATTTTATATGGAATCTCTTTTCCACAGGCTTTTTCATAGGCTTTCAGAACATCCATAACGGAGTATCCTTTTCCTGTACCGATATTGATTACTTCCGTTCCTTTGTGATTAAAAGCATATTCTATGGCTTTAACATGTGCCTTTGCGAGATCTACGACATGAATATAGTCTCTGATTCCTGTTCCATCTGGCGTATCATAATCATTTCCCCAGACATTTAAGAATTCTCGCTGTCCTGCGACAACCTGTGCGATATAAGGTACAAGGTTATTCGGAATGCCATTTGGAATTTCGCCGATCAGTCCTGATTCATGAGCACCTATCGGATTAAAATACCTTAGGAGTACACATGAAAGCTCCTTGTCTGCCTTGCTCATATCGGTAATGATCATTTCGTTCATCTTTTTGGTAGTTCCATATGGATTGGTGGTTGTACCCAGCCCATATTCTTCTTTAAAAGGCACTTCGAAGTCGTTTCCGTATACTGTAGCGCTTGATGAGAATACCAGATTGTTTACATGATACTTTTTCATCAACAGATAAAGATTGATGGAACCTGAAATATTGTTTTCATAGTATGTCAAAGGAATAGCAACAGATTCTCCTACTGCTTTGTATCCGGCAAAGTGAATAACCGCGTCCAGCTGATTCTCCTTGAATACTTTTTCTAATTCTTTTTTGTCTAGAATATCTACCTGATAGAAAACAGGTTTAACACCGGTTATCTTTCTGATTTTATCTAATACATCAATGGAAGAATTGTATAGATTATCGACAATTACAACTTCAAATCCATTTATTATCAGTTCTACGCAAGTATGTGAACCGATATAACCGGTTCCTCCAGTTACCAGAATTTTCATTTTAACGACCTCCTATCAGTTTAGAAACATCATTGTATGTGACAAAGAAGAACAGAAGAAGAAGTATGATTAAGGATGCAGTCATGACAAAATCCTGCGCTTTTTTGTTTAATGGCTTTCTAAGAACCAGTTCAATCAAAGCAAGCAGTACTCTTCCTCCGTCGAATATCGGCAATGGCAGTGCGTTTACGATACCTACATTTATAGAAATCAATGCAATCAGCTGAACGTAGTAATCGATTCCCATGCTAGCAGCTTCAGATACAGTCGAATAAATTCCTATTGGACCCGATACGCTGCTTAGATTCATGCCTCTAAATAACGAAATGAAAGAAGACCATGTAAGTTTTACGATGAATATCGCATATTCTATGCCAAACTTCCAGCAATTAAAAATATTCACATCAACTATCTGCATCGCTTTATCGGAAAAGGCGATACCGATCATGTAACGGTCTTCATCTTCGTAATACTCAGGATATATCTCCAGTTCTACTGTTTTAGATCCTCTTTCAACTTCAACCGTCCAAGGACCGTTACCGTCATATGTACTAGTAAAAGATATCAGTTCTCTATATGATTCCGGTGAAATCGATAAACCGTTAGAAAAACCGATATGCGTGACAATATCGCCTTCCTGAATTCCTGCTTTCTCAGCAGGAGAACCTTCCACTACAGAAACGATCTCGGGTTTACTGGAAGTAACATACTGTCCATTATGCAGGATAAGCATAGAATAAATCAGTATAGCCAGGATCAGATTCATGAATATGCCTGCAAGCATGACTATGATTCTTTTCCATACGGCGATGCCTGGAAGAGTTCTTTCAAACGGGATATCTGTAGTATCTACGGATGTTTCAAGTTGATTGTCCGTATCTCCCGCCATTGCAACAAATCCGCCTACCGGAAGTGCTCTGATACAGTATTCGGTCTCTTTCCCTTTCTTTGAAAAGATCTTAGGACCCATTCCAATTGAGTACTCTTTACAATAGACACCAAAAATCTTCGCTGCGACCAGATGACCGAACTCATGGACTGACACTATGATTGACAATAACAACGCAAATAATACTAGATTCTTAATAATTTCCATCTTTTCAATTATAACACTATTCATAAAGAAAACTCCTGATCAGGAGTTTGCCCATAATGTATCAACGTATTCTTTTGCCCATTTGTGTGATTCTATCAGCTGGTCAGCCGTAGGATCTTTGATGAAATGTGCCGCTTTCAGTGTTTCGAATATGTATGTTTCGATATCGATGAATGAGATTCTTTCTTTCAGGAACAGATCGACTGCTTCATCGTTCGCTCCAATCAGAATAGCACCGAAATTACCTTCATAGCTGCCGATCTTCTTGGCAAGTTTTACTAATGGATAACGCTGATAATCCATTGTTTTAAACGTCAGTGAAGTGATTTGATCAAAGTCAAGATACTGTGTAAGTCTATCAGCCTTATGATCCGGATAAAGCAATGTATATCTGATAACCGTACGCATATCCGGTGTTCCTAACTGGGCAATGATTGATCCGTCATTGTATTCAACCATCGAATGAACAACAGCTTCTGAATGCAGTACGACATCTATCCTGTCATAAGGAATATCAAATAAACAATGCGCTTCTATGACTTCAAATCCCTTGTTCATCATGGTAGCTGAATCAATGGTGATCTTTTCGCCCATGTTCCATACCGGATGCTTTAATGCCTGGCTTAATGTGGCGTTTTTTAGTTCTTCTCTGTTTAGATTTCTGAAAGCTCCGCCAGAACCGGTTAGCAGAAGTCTTCTTACGTCTTCTTTCTTATGACCCTGGAGACACTGCCATATAGCAACATGTTCCGAATCGATTGGAAACAGCTGTACATTGTTTTCTCTTAATTTCTCGTTAATGATCTTTCCTCCGGCAACAAGAGTCTCTTTATTAGCCAAGGCAACATTTTTATGATTTTCAATAGCGGCAATTGTAGGCTTAAAACCGGTGAATCCAAGCAAAGCATTTACTAGAAGATCATATTCTTCCAGTCTAGTCATCTGTACAAGTCCTTCATCTCCATGAAAGAAAACGGTATCTGGAAACTTTTCTTCCAGAACAGTATTCTTTTCGATTGTACATGCATATTTCAGATCGAACTCATTCAAAAGATCGATCAGATAATCGATGTTGTATCCTACGGATGCGCCTATCAGTTCAAGTTCATCCTTGTGTTCTCTGATCACATCAACAGTCTGCGATCCGATGGAGCCTGAAGCTCCCAGTAAAATCAGTTTTCTCATAAAAATAGATTCAATAATGTTCCAAATAATATTATACAGATTAAATTCGAGTCAAGACGATCAAGAATGCCACCATGACCCGGAATCAAGTTAGAAAAGTCTTTTACGCCGTAATGTCTCTTGATCAGACTGAATATCAGATCACCAATTTCGCTGACAAAAGGCAAACATAACGATGCTATGAACAGTAGTTTCGGATCCAATCCAAAGAAATGGAAGAAAGCTGCCCATAAGAATGAAGTAATGAAACCAAAGAACCATCCGCCAAGAGAACCTTCGATTGTCTTTTTAGGAGAAACTCTGGCATTCATCTTGTGTTTACCGAACTTTCTTCCGACAAAGAAAGCGAAAGTATCGGTTAGATAAGAAATAATGATAACATATCCAAGAAGCCACTTGTTCAAGTCCTGAATATATGAAATATAATAAACTCCATAACCAAGAAGTACTGAAATCAGAAAAACGGCTGAAACATCCGTGAAGCTTTCTTTTTCATAAAACACCGAAATGGTCAGCAGAACAAGCATTTCCAGAAGCATCCACTCCTGAGCGTGTTCATGACAAAGATAAATCAGTAAAGTCGTTATTAAAAGGATCACATAGAGCAGATAATTGAAATCTTGCTTTCTGATCTTTATGAATTCATAAGATCCCCATGCAAGGATAAACAGCAGGATTCCCTTCAGAATAAAACCGCCGAAATATGCGGCTAAAATGGTTACTGCTGCTACAGTAGCGCCGCTAATGACTCTTTGTTTCATCACGACCTCCAAAATTACGCTTCCTGTTCTGATATTCTTCGATGCACTGATCCAGAACATCGTTATTGAAATCAGGCCATAAGGTATCTATCACAACAAACTCGGAATATGCAAGCTGATACAAAAGGAAATTAGACAGCCTCATTTCCGATCCCGTTCTGATTAGCAGATCGACTTCCGGAAGATCCTTGGTATAGAGATACTCTTTGAAGGATTCTTCATCAAGATCGGTTTTCTTGCCTTCCGCATAGTCTTTCGCAAAAGCCTTGGCAGCTCTTACGATCTCATCTCTTCCTCCATAGTTGAAGGCAAAGTTCAGAATAAGTCCGGTATTGTTTTTTGTCGTCTCGATTGCATCATCGATGACTTTCATCGTTTCTGCAGGAATCTTCTTTCTGTCCCCTATGGTCATTACTCTGACATTGTTTTCCATCAGCTCCTTAATATAGGATGCAAAGAAAATTTTTGGCAGAGACATGATATAGGATACTTCTTCTTCTGATCTTTTCCAGTTTTCCGTAGAAAAAGCATAAACAGTAAGGCATTTAATACCTAAACTGTTCGCATAAATGGTAATGCTTCTAAGAACTTCAACGCCTTTGTAGTGTCCTGCTGTACGCGGAAGTCCCTTCTGTTTAGCCCAGCGACCATTACCATCCATAATGATCGCTAAATGATTAAGAATATTCATTAGATCGTCATGATCTCTTTTTGTTTAGCCTTAGCCAGTTCGTCGATCTTAGCGATATACTTGTCAGTTTCTTTCTGAATGTCTTCAAGATAGTTCTTTGAAAAGTCTTCAGGGATCGTCTTGTCCTTCTTGATATCTTCATTCACTTCTCTGCGGATGTTTCTGATTGCAACCTTGGCCTCTTCCGCCATCTTGTCTACATCCTTGCAGAAGCCTTTTCTTGTTTCTTCTGTCAGTGAAGGAACTGTGATTCTTAAAACATCTCCGCCATTCTGAGGAGGAAGATTCAGATCAGAAGTATTGATCGCTCTTTCAATGTCTTTTACGGAATTGCGGTCAAACGGCTTAATTACGATCGTTTTACCTTCCTGAATAGAAATAGATGCGATCTGGTTGATCGGCGTAGGAGAGCCGTAATAATCCACCATAATACCATCCAACATGTTCGGATTCGCCCTACCTGTTCTAACCTTTCCTAAACCTGTTTGAAAAGAAGCAATTGCGTTTTCCATCTTTTCATTAGCGATTTCTACAAAAATATTATCCATAAAACCTCCTTCTAGCACTTTATTATCGTGCCGGTCGTTTCACCTTTCACTGCTTTCACTATGTTATCCTTACCGGACATGTTGAAGACAAACGCTCCGATTCCGGCATCTCTACACAGTTCAGCCGCCTGAAGATCAATGACCTTCAGTTCAAGTTTCAGTATATCATCAAATGTCAGTTCATCAAAACGCTTGGCATCTGGATTGGTATCAGGATCACTGTCGTAGACACCGTCAACGCCACTCTTAGCCATCAAAATGACATCGGCTCCAATATCGATCGCTCTTTGTGCGCTTCCTGTATCGGTAGAATGATACGGTTTGCCGACACCGCCGCCAAAAATAACGATTTCACCTTCATCCAGAAGACGGTTGGCCTCATTCTTATCAAACATCGGAACACTTTCCGCCTGGATCGCAGACATGACGGTCGTCTTAATACCGATCTGATTCAGTTTTGCACTCAGCATCAGCGAATTGATTACCGTTCCCAGCATTCCGGCATAGTCGGACTGTACTCTTTCAAATCCAAGCTTTTCAAACAGCTTTCCTCTACAGATGTTGCCACCACCGATAACGATACCGATCTGCACACCCATATCCTTAATCTGTCTAATCTGGTCAGCCAGATCATCCAGTTTTTCTGCAGAATAAGGGAAATCATCGGCAGAAATCGATTCACCTGACAGTTTTAACAATACTCTCTTATACATATTCTTTACCTCTTCATTATTCTAACAGAGTTTTAAGTATAAAAAAATGTCCCTATGGAATAGAGACATTTCTTTTAGACATTCATCTGTTTTGCGACTTCTTCCGCGAAGTTTTCTTCTCTCTTTTCCAGACCTTCACCGACAGCGTATCTGACAAACGCCTTTACTTCGGCATTGTTCTCTTTCAGAACAGCAGATACTTTCTTGGCAGTATCCATGAAGTATTCCTGATCAACCAGGCACATTTCCTTTAAGGCCTTGGATACTTTGCCTTCGATCGCACCATTGATGACGTTTTCCGGTTTGCCGGCAAACTTCTCATCGTTCTTTACGATTTCAGTCTGTACTCTTCTTTCACGTTCTACGATGTCGGCAGGCATGTCGGCAGCGCTGACGTAGGAAGGCGACATGGAAGCTACCTGCATGGCAATAAAGTGTGCCAGTTCAGGATTTCCGCCTTTTAAGACGCACAGAGCAGTCTTTGCACCGCCCATGTGGGTATAATCGCCAAAGAGTTCATCATCGGCCTTTTCCAGAACTTCAAATCTTCTAAGAACGATCTTTTCACCGATGGTAGCAGTAGCATTGATGAATTCATCATTCAGCGTACCGCCGTTAACCGGCAACGCCAGAGCGTCTTCGTTGTTTGCAGGAGAGTTTTCCAGAATAACTTCACATGCAGTATCAAGAAGTTTCAGGAACTGTTCGTTCTTGGCAACAAAGTCCGTCTCTGAGTTGATCTCAACGATACAAGCCTTGTTTCCCTTTACCAGGATCTTGGAAAGACCCTCGGCAGCGATTCTGGAAGCCTTTTTAATTGACTTGGCAATGCCTTTTTCTCTCAGCCAGTCGATGGCTCTTTCCATATCGCCATCGGATTCGGTTAAGGCATTCTTGCAGTCAAGCATGCCCGCACCGGTCTTATCTCTTAATTCTTTTACCTGAGCAGCAGTTACAGCCATTATTCAGCCTCCTTTACTTCTTCTGCCTGAGGAACTACTTCCTCAACCGGAGTTTCTTTTACTTCTTCCTTTACAGTTTCCTTGATTTCTTCTTTTACTTCTTCAGCTTTTGCTTCTTCAGCAGGAGCATCTTCCTTCTTGCCGATGTATCTCTTTTCAGAGTTGTACTTGCGAGGGTTCCTGTTGTTGAAACGGTTGTTTCTCTCTTCGTTTCTCGCTTTTCTTCTCTTTTCCTGTTCCTCGGCATGCTTCTCAACGTTGATGATGACATCTTCCATCGTGATATCGTTCTCGATTTCACCTTCCTGGTAAGCATCCTGAAGGATACCGCCCTTGGTCTCGACGATGGCGTCTGCCAGCAGAGACATCATGACTTTAATGGATTTGATTGCATCATCATTTGCAGGGATTGCATAGTCTACCAGTGCAGGATTGCAGTTGGTGTCGGCAAGTCCAAATACAGGAATGCCAAGCTTCTTAGCTTCCGCAACGGCATTATGATCTTCTTTCGGATCAACTACTACGACAGCATCCGGAAGTTTCTTCATTTCTTTGATACCGCCTAAGAAGTTCTCCAGTTTGACAGCTTCCTTGTGGATCAGGATCTGTTCCTTCTTCGGATAAACAGAAATCGTACCGTCTGTTTCCATCTGTTCGATTTCGATCAGGCGCTTGATTCTCTTCTGAATCGTACGGAAGTTGGTCAGCGTACCGCCCAGCCATCTCTGGTTGATATAGAAGCTTCCGGATCTGGTAGCTTCATCCAGAATGATCTGCTGCGCCTGTTTCTTGGTTCCGACAAACAGAACCTTTCCGCCTTGTTCAGAAATCTCTTTCATCTTCGCATAAGCGACATCCAGAGCTTCCTGTGTCTTGTTCAGATCGATAATGTAGATACCGTTTTTTGCTGCATAGATGAATGGTTTGCACTTTGGATCCCATCTTCTAGTCTGATGTCCGAAGTGAACACCGTTTTCCAGCAGCTTTCTCATTGAAACTAATTGCATTTAAAAATTCCTCTCTTTCCGTTACCCCTCCACTATTTCCGGCACCGCTAACTTTTTAAGCACGGAACGGTGAATCCATAGTGTGTGTATGCATAAATGCTTAAATATTTTAACATCACTGAATTAAAAAAGGCAATCATAATTGCCTTAAATATTGCCTTTTTTCTTTAATTCGATCGCTTTTTCGGCAGCTACCTTATCGGACATGTAAGGAATTCGTCCGTTTTTATCCAGAAAGAACTCATCGTTACCTTTTCCTAAGAGTAAAATCGTATCGCCTTTCTGAGCTAAAGATACAGCTTTCTTAATCGCTTCATAGCGGTCCAGAATGATTTCCGGATCTAGTCTATGGAAGTAGGTCTTCATTTCTTTCAGTATTTCCATCATGTCTTCCGTAGATGGATCATCATAAGTAAGGATAACCGTATCGGCTTCTTTATCGGCTATGATGGCTGTTCCGGGTCTTCTCAAATGATCCCTGTCACCGGATGCTCCGAATACACCGATGATCTTCTTGTCTTCTTCGGTTATCGATTTTGCGAATGCAAATACTTTTTCGAAAGAATTCGGCGTAAAGGCATAGTCGATCACGACATTGAAATCCTGTCCTGCGTCGATCATCTGACAGCGTCCTGGTGTGGTATCGAGCTTATCCAGATATGGAAGTATTCTTTCTATTTCGTAGCTGTTTTCATTCAGTACGGCAATTACCGCAAGCAGGTTGTAGATGTTGAACCTTGCAAGTAAATTGGTATTGATATGATACTTTTCTCCATCATGGATCAGATCGAACTCACTGTGATCATGATATAGAGATACGTTTTCTGCCTTGTAATCCGCATCATGATCAATCGCATATGAAATCTTAAACGCTTTACACTGATCCATCAGTCTTACGCCATATTGATCATCGATATTGATAATTGCTTTTGCATTCTCATCAAGCATATCAAACAGAATACACTTTGCCCGGAAGTAACTTTCCATGTCATGATGAATATCCATGTGATCGCTGGTTAAATTATTAAATACGGCAGTCGTGAAATGAACCTGATCAAGACGGTGTGTCAAAAGACCTTCCGAGGATGCTTCAAGTACAAGAACCTTACATCCATAATCGAGCATTTCTTTTCCTATCCGAAAGAGTTCATCGGATTTAGGAGTCGTCAGGTTCAGACTGGAATTATTGATCTTTTCGCCGTAACAATATCCCATGGTGCCGATATATCCGCACTTATCGAAATTCGCGATCAAAGAACGGATGATCCATGCGATTGTGGTTTTACCGTTTGTTCCGGTTATGCCAATAGTATTCAGCTTCTCCGTCGGATAATCATAGAAAGCATTGCAGAAAGAAACATATGCCTGTGTTGCATCTTCTACCTTGATGTAGACGACATCATCTCTTTTTTTCTCTATTTCATCTGTATATACGATTGCTACAGCACCATTATCGATCGCCTGGTCAATAAAACTGTGACCGTCATTGAT
>CAZGZT010000027.1:0-18568 GCA_964529805.1 uncultured Solobacterium sp.
GATGTCCAAGTCACATATGGCCGTGGTTGTCGACGAATACGGAGGAACCCAGGGTATCATTACGATGGAAGACATACTGGAAGAGCTGGTCGGCGAGATCTACGACGAACACGATGAAGTCATCGAATACTACAAGAAACTGGATGACAACAACTATCTGATCAAAGCAGATCTGGATATCGATGATCTATTTGAACATTTCGGCATCGAAACGGATGAAGAATTCGAATTCAATACGACATCCGCATGGGTCATCGATGTGCTGGATAAGATTCCGGTCAAAGGAGACGGATTCGACTACAAGAACATGCATGTGGAAGTAACGGATGCCGACTCCAAGAAAGTGAATGAGATCAAGATCACTTTCAAAGACAACGACGACAAAAAGGACAAGTGATTGTCCTTTTTAAGTTATAATGATTCTATGCAGCAGTATTTTACGGATGAAGAGATTTATACAGGAGAGATCCTGGATCTTGATGAAGAGATCCTGCACCATCTTCTAAAGGTATTAAGAAAAGACAGTTCTTACGTATTTCGTCTGTGTGACAGTACGGGAACCTTTTATCATGCTCATCTGATCAATAAGAAACAGTGTGAAGTACTGGATAAACTCGATGAAAACAACGAACTTTCCTGCGACATCACCTGCATCCTTTCCCTGATCAAAAACGATCATTTTGAACTGTGTATTCAGAAACTGACGGAACTTGGCGTCAAGCGGATCGTTCCTTATCAGGCACAAAGAAGTGTCGTCAGATTTAAGGACAGCAAGAAGCTGGAAAGAATACGCAAGATCGCCAGAGAAGCCGCTGAACAGTCACACCGCAACAGAATACCGGAAATCTGCGATGTCGCTTTACTTAAAGATTTAGAGAAATACAAAAGCCAAAACAACTACATCTGTTACGAAGCGGAAAAGAACATCGCTTCTCTTGACTTTGAAGGAAGCGTTACCTATATCATCGGCCCGGAAGGGGGTTTTGATGAAAAAGAGTATGAGAAGATCACGGAAATGGGTTACCGGTCCATCGGTCTGGGAAAACGCATCCTGAGAGCGGAAACCGCAGCCATCTATTTCACCAGCAATATCGTAGGAAAATGTCAATGAAAACATACGCAATGATGGTCCTGGGATGTAAGGTCAACGACTATGAAGCGACCTATGTCCGGGAAAACATGAATAAATACTATGAGGAAGTTCCATTCAAACAGAAGGCGGATATCTACCTGATTTTTACCTGTTGCGTAACCAATACCGCAGAAGCTAAGACGAGGAAATTCATTCATGATGCCAGAAGAAACAACCCGGATGCCTATATCGCCGCAATCGGCTGTCTGAGCCAGATTAAGCACGACAGTGAGGTTTTTGACGACGTTGACTTGGTAATAGGTTCCGATCAGAAAGATCACATCGTGAGCCTGATAATGGCTCAGGATAGAAACTGTCATGTGAATGATCAGATCAGTAGCGATTTTGAGTATCTTTACATCGAATCCTATCCGGCAAAATCAAGATCTTTCCTGAAGATCCAGGACGGATGCAACCAGTTCTGTGCCTACTGCATCATTCCATATGCCAGAGGCAGAGAAAGAAGCGGGAAACACGAACAGCTGCTTAAGGAAGCCGAGATCCTGGCAAAAGAAAACAGGGAGATCGTTCTGACCGGTATTCATACCGGCAGATATAATGACGGGGAATATGATTTGTATCAGCTGCTATGCGGTCTTTGCGGGATAGAAGGTCTGGAAACGATACGTCTTAGTTCCATCGAAATAACCGAGATCAACGACAGCATCATCGATCTGATGAAAAACAATACCAGGATCGCCAGGCACCTTCATATACCGGTTCAGTCCTGCGATGACGATATCCTGAAAGCCATGAACCGTCCTTATACCATTGAGGAATACAAGGACAGAATCAGCTATATCCGTTCTCAGATTCCTGATATCAGTATCTCTACAGACCTTATTGTCGGTTTCCCGAAGGAGACGGAAGAACGCTTTGAGAATACATTGAATCAGCTGAAAGAGATCCAATTCTCCTTTATCCACGTCTTCCCGTATTCAAGAAAAACAGGAACGGCAGCAGACAGGATGGATGGCCACATCGATCCCAAGATCAAGAAACAGCGTGTCAGAACGGTAATGGATCTGGAGAAAGACATTTCTATGGAGTTCAAGAAACGTTTCATCGGAAAGAAAGTCAAAGTCCTGATCGAAAGACATGATGACAGCTATTCCTACGGCTACAGTAAGGAATACATCTATACGAAAGTAAAAAGTATCTACGAAACCGGATCAGTTATTGACGTAACGATAGAAGAAGCAGGAGAAGAGGTGATAGGAAATGCTGCTGAGTAAACTGTTTACCGGTGCACCGGACATGGAGATCAGACAGCTTTCAGTCGACAGCAGAATGCCGATGGAAGATGCCATCTTTTTCTGCCTGAACGGAATCAAGTACGACGGCCACGACTATATCGATGAAGCGGTAAAAAACGGTGCAAAAGTCATCATTTATTCAAAGGATATCGAGAAAAAGGAAAAAGCGATCTATATCAAGGTAGCCGATGTCAATAAGACCCTGAAAAAGACGGCAAAAGAATTCTACGGCGATCCGGGGAAAGACATCGATGAATACGTGATCGGAGGCAACTACGGCAGATGTTCCGTGGCCCTGTTTATCAATCATTTCCTGAATAAGAAAGAAAGATGCGGCTATGTGGGTATACTGGGTATCAGATATGACCGTACAGAACTGAAATCCTCAGTAACGACACTCAATGCCCTGGAGAATCTGAAGATCCTGCAGACGATGAAAGAAAACGGGATCAGTTCCTGTACTTTTGAAGCAAATGCTTCTTCCTTGAATCTGCAGAAGCTGGACAGTATCGATCCGTCGTTCTTTATCTATACAAGTACCGATACCAATTCCAATGAAAGCCAGCTGAACGAGTATTTTAGCTATTTCAGAAGATATCTGTATACTCTGGAGAATGCGACCAGAGTCATATTTAATGCGGATGACGTATCATACATGGAACTGAGCGACTGCGTCGAAAACTATTTCACTTACGGAGTATATGAAGATTCGGATTACCGTATTTCCGATGTTTTTCTTTCCGATAAGGGCATCAGTTTCAAACTTAATCACGAAGGAAAAGAATACATGGTCGTTTCTTCTTTACAGGGAATGGTCAATGTCTACAATCTGACGGCAGCCATCGTAGCTCTGCATCAGAAGGGATATCCGCTCGACGAGATCATCGAAGGCATAAAAGATGTTCCATGCATAGATGGAGTCATGGAAAGATGCGATGAGCAGTACAACGTTATTGTCGATTCCGCCTACGATATCACATCAGTCAATGAAGTATGCCGTTATGCCAGAAAGGCTGCCGGCAGTAACAAGGCGATCGGTGTCATCAGCATCAACTATACCGATGGTGAAAACCGGCTGGAAAAGATCATGCAGATTTGCCAGAAGAATCTGGATGTGACGATCCTGACGGAAAACGAATCTCTGGAAGGAGAAGTCATGAACATCCTTTCCCGCTGCGACAAATTCACCAGAAAAGACGCCAGAGTTATCCATTGTGATCTGCGTTCACAGGCAATCAAGAATGCCATTGAGATCATGAATCAGGGAGATACCCTCATTATCATCGGCAAAGGCAATGAAAAGTTCCTCAACATGGGTCTGGGCAAAGAATTCTACCAGGGAGACCGTTTCTATGTCCAGAAATACCTGGAAAAACGTAAAAAAGAAGAAACAGACCTGGAAGAATGAATAATTCTTTATTTTTCAGATGTTTTTGTTTATAATTTAAATGCTGTGACAAAAAGGAGGTGAAATTATGGCAAAAGTTATCGTTAAAGAAAACGAACAGCTCGATGATGCTCTGCGTCGTTTTAAGAGACAGGTATCTCGTAATGGCACGCTTCTTGAAGTCAGAAAAAGAGAGTATTACGTAAAACCGGGCATTAAGAAGAGACTGAAGAGAGAAAATGCCAGGAAACTGAGAAGATCCAAGTAAATCAGCGATTGCTGATTTTCTTTTTATCCCATATAAAAGAAGAACGTATTCCCTGTATAATAGAATTGGAAGGATTTAAATATGGAATATGTATTTACCGATCTGAATCAGGAACAGATACAGAATATCGTAGGCGTGAACGATGAGAATCTGAATCTGCTGGAGGAATTATACGGCTGTGGAATTGTCTACCGGGACAATTGTTTTAAATTGCTTAGCGACGACGATGACATGTCAATAAAGTTTACCAGACACATGGATCAGATCGTCAGAGAGAGTAAAAAAGGGAATGTAGACTACGATTTCATCAAACAGTCATTCCTGTCGCTGAATACTCTAGAAAACAATGATTTTCACAGTCAGATCATCGCTTATTCCAATAACGGCAAACCTTTCCGCTGCAAGACGGCAAACCAGTATGAACTTGTATCCCAGGTAAAAAACAACGATCTGGTTTTCTGTATCGGTCCTGCCGGAACGGGCAAGACTTTCCTGGCTGTTCTTCTGGCAGTAAACTATCTGAAAAAAGGTTCCGTTAACAAGATCATTATTACCAGACCTGCGGTAGAAGCAGGGGAATCTCTGGGCTTCCTGCCTGGCGATCTGAAAGAGAAAATAGATCCATATCTTATGCCGATATACGATGCCCTTGACAGCATACTCGGCAGTGAACAGAAAGACAAGATGATAGAAAAGGGGATCATCGAAGTGATTCCTCTGGCGTATATGCGTGGTCGTACACTCAATGAAGCTTTCATCATCCTGGACGAAGCCCAGAATACTACAGACAAACAGATGCTGATGTTCCTGACAAGACTGGGATTCAATTCCAAGATGATCGTTAACGGCGACATTACCCAGATAGACCTGAATATCAACAAGGCCAACAGCGGGCTGATTGCCGCTAGAAACAGGCTGAAAGACGTCGGACAGATCGGCTTTGTGGAATTCAACAATTCCGATGTCATCAGAAATCCGCTGGTCCAGAAGATCATCGAGAAATTCACGATTTGAACGATTGTATGTGACATATCGTTCATATTATAATTTGAGCATATGAAAAAGCTTTTTATTGCTTCCAATAACGGACATAAGATCGAAGAGATCGCTGATATACTGAAAAGAAACCAGATCGAAATAGAACTGGTCTGTCCGAAAGATTTCGACTGTAAGGAAGAACCTGTCGAAAACGGCAGGACTTTTACTCAGAATGCCAGAATCAAGGCTCAGTTCTACTACGATCGTTTTCATTTACCTACCATAGCGGATGATTCTGGGATCTGTATCGACTATCTCAATGGCAATCCGGGTATTCATTCAGCACGTTTTCTGCATGGTATGGACTACGATCAGAAATGCGACTATGTTCTGGAACTTATGAAAGATGTCAAGGATAGAGGCGCGCAGTTTGTCGACTGTATGTGTTTTATCGATAAAAACGGTGAAATTTCAGAATATGAAGGAACCAACGAAGGACAGATCGCTTATGCGAAAGCCGGTCACGAGGGATTCGGCTATGATCCGATCTTTCTGATTCCTAAATTCAATCAGACCGAGGCAGAACTTGGCGCTGCCTATAAAAACGAATACTCACACCGGGCAAAAGCCCTGAAGAAATGGATTTCAGATGCAAAAGAAAGACTTTAGACAGTTGTTTTCTTTAATTACATCACTGGCGCTTATCCTGTTTTTTCTGATTACTGCAGTGCATTTCTGGTGCTTTAATCAGGCTTTCTACGACAAGGAACACTCTAAGCTGACACTTTACGGTAAATCCATCCCGGAACACATCGGCATTACCGAAGGACAGCTGAAAGATCTTACCGCATTTACACTTGCTTATCTTAATGACAAGGACGCTACTCTGGACCTGCAGATGGAAGTAAAAGGACAAATACGGGAAGTCTATACCGATGATGAAAAAGCGCACATGATAGATGTCCGTAACCTCAATCTGGCTGCCAACCATTTATGGGTCATTTCCTTGCTGATCATAGTTGGATATGTCGTATTCTGTTTAATTAAGAAATATCCGTTAAGCGACCTGTATTGCAGCTATATTAAGGTGCTGAAGTACGGTCTACTGATTCTGGCTGTCCTTGGCACATGGATCCTGATTGACTTCGATTCATTCTGGACTTCGTTTCATCATGTCTTCTTTGCAGGAAACGATCTGTGGATCCTGGATCTAAGAAAAGACATTCTGATCATGATCGTGCCGCCGGAGTTCTTTAATCATCTGGTCGTTACGATCACCGTTACTTTCTTCGTATTATTGTTATCTCCGGTTCTTCTATACTGGCTGTTTGTTAAGAGGAAAACCATTTGATCAACGTCGTACTATATGAACCAGAAATCCCGCAGAATACCGGTAACATCATGCGCACATGTTCCGTTTTTGAAATGAAGCTGCATCTGATCGAACCGCTGGGATTCTCTCTGGATGAAAAGCATTTAAGAAGAAGCGGAATGGACTATGTCAAAGATCTGGATTATCAGGTTTATCCGAATTGGGAGTCATTCAAAGAGGGAAAAGAAGGACAGTTCGTTTATTTTACCCGCTATGGCATGAAAAACTTCAATGACTGCGTATTTGACAAGAAAAAGGACATCTATCTTGTCTTTGGAAAAGAATCCACGGGAATCGATAAAAAGATTCTGAAAGAGAATCTGGATGACTGCTACCGCATTCCGATGCGCAAGGATGCCAGAAGTCTGAATCTTTCCAACTGCGTGGCGATAGGAGCCTATGAATGTATGAGACAGGTCGGTTTTTCTGATTTGAGCGATAGAGAAACGCTGAAAGGAGCGGACTTTCTGTTAAGATGCTGAAGATATGCCTTTGTTCAGACAATCACGGCGACATGGATTCTCTGCAGCAGGTATTGTCCGAGAATCCGGCCTGCGACTATTATCTGCACTGCGGCGATTCGCAGTTCTCCCCTGATGAAATCAGGCCTTTTGTCAGCATCAAAGGAAACAACGACTGGGATTACGATTATCCGAAACAGCTGATCCTGGAAATCGGCGGACACCGTATTCTTCTCATACACGGTAACGGCTATACCTATCTGATGGACAATTTTGCCAGATTAGCCCGCAGCGAGCACGCTGATGTCGTCTTTTTCGGACATACCCACATGTTCATGGATAAAGTCTATTCCGGTATCCGTTTTATAAATCCGGGAAGCACCTTCTACAATAGAGACCTTACTTCTCCATGCTACGCCAGAGTCTATTTCAACGACGATGGATCGATCAGAGTTGAGAGAATTGATTTATAAATATTTATGTTGACTATTAAACGCATTTATGCTTAAATAATTGAGTAATAAAAAGGATGTAGAAAGAAGAAGGCCGCTTCTCACCTGAAGTTCTTTAGAACCTGGGTATATTGCTACGAATGTAACGATATTTAAGTGGGCCTTGTCTCACTTTTTATTTAAAAATGGGGGTATAAAACTATAACAAGAAAACGTTCTAATGATGACATCGTAAACGAGAATATCCGTTTCAAAGAAGTAATGGTCATCGGCCCTGACGGGAGCCAACTGGGAGTAATGTCTCGTAACGAGGCATTGGAAAGAGCTTATGACGAAGATCTGGATCTGCTCTGTGTAGCGCCTAACGCACAGCCGCCGGTATGCAAAATGCTGGACTACGGCAAGTATCGTTTTGAAGCGCAGAAAAAGGCCAAAGAAGCCAGGAAAAACCAGCAGACTACAGAGATGAAGCCTTTACGTCTATCGCCTGTAATCGATACGCATGACTTTGAAACCAAGCTGAAACAGGCCAGAAAATGGCTTGAAACCGGCATGAAAGTCAAGATCGACATGCGTTTCAGAGGAAGAATGATGACAAGACAGGAAGTCGGCATGAAGATCATGAATGATTTCACGGAAAATCTTTCGGATGTATCATCGGTAGAGAGAGCACCTAAGCTTGAAGGGAACATCATGTCTTGTGTTTTAGCGCCTAAGAAAAAATAGGAGGAGAAGATAAGATGCCAAAGATGAAGACAAAAAAGACTTTTGCCAAGAGAGTAAAAGTTACCGGAACAGGCAAACTGAGAAAGTATTCCAACTACGTATCTCACTTTGCAGCAAACAAGACACACAAACAGAAGAAACATCTCCACAAGCCATCACTTGTTGACAAGAGCGATGTCAAGAGAGACAGAGAGTTATTACAGGGATAGGAGGATAGAAGAAAATGTCTAGAGTAAAAGGATCAACTCCTACAAGAGATAGAAGAAAGAAAATCTTAAAGCAGGCCTCCGGCTATTTCGGTTCCAAACACCTGTTATACAAGACCGCTCATGAGCAGGTCATGCATTCATGGAAGTATGCCTGGATCCACAGAAGACAGCTCAAGAGAAATATGCGTAAGCTCTGGATCGCCAGAATCAATGCTGCTGCCAGAATGAACGGCATGTCTTATTCCAGACTGATGAACGGCTTAAAGAACGCTGGCGTTACAGTCAACAGAAAGATGCTCTCCGAGATTGCCATCAACAATCCGGAAGACTTCGCAAAGATCTGTGAAACTGCTAAAAAGGGCAAGGTAGAAAAACCTGCAAAGGAAGAGAAAGCTCCAAAGGCAGAAAAACCGGCAAAAGAAGAGAAAAAAGAAGCAGAAAACGCTGAAGAAAAGCCGGTAAAGAAGACAACCAGAAAAAAAGTTGTTAAAGTAGAAGAGTAAGAGGCTATAAGCCTCTACTATGGTCGGTTGGTGAAACGGTTAACACATCGCCCTCTCAAGGCGACATTCACGGGTTCGAATCCCGTACCGATCACCATAGAAAACAAAAGCTGCATTTGCAGCTTTTTTATTTGATAAATCCGTATTCTTTTAATGCATAGGCTACGCCATTATCGTTTATGTCTTTCGTAATGAATTCGGCACATTCCTTTACTGCATCAACGGAATTGCCCATGGCGATACCGTGTCCTACCGCTTTCAGCATCGATATGTCATTGCTTCCATCTCCGAAGGCATAGGAATCCTCTCTGCTTACATTCAGTTTTTCAAGTACATGGGATATGGCATCTCCTTTATCGCTTCCCAGGATGGTCGCATCCGCATGCGGAGCACGTCCATGTCCATTGAGTACGGCAATGTCTTTCAGTTCGTTTTCTATCTGTTTAAAATGATCCTGACCGTTGAACCAGACGTTGAAATTGTAAAGAGGGGAAACGGAAGTGTCAAATTCAAAGTATTTGTTTTCCAGATATCCGCCGTCATAGAATCCTTCGTTATTAAAGAAGTTATATCCGGCTTTCAATCCGTCAAGTTTCTCTGTGATTTCTTTGACTTGATCCTCTGTTAATGGACAGTCGTAAAGAATCTCATCATTCAGTAAGGCATATCTGCCGTTAAAACAGATATAACCGTCCGCATACTGCCCAAAGTGTTCCTTAACATAATAAACAGGTCTACCGGTACAGATGAAAACCAGATGATCCCTGTTTCTAAGCTGTTTTAAGGCTTTCTGAGCCGATTCTGGAACATCGAAGCCTTCCGCCAGTGTACCGTCAATATCGAAGAAAAAGAGCTTCATAACTGCATTATACAGTGAATCCTAATAAAACAGGCATCGAAATGCCTGTTTATATGACTTCCATCTCTTTGATCATGAATTCATTGCCTTGCAAGAGGTAAGTATCCTTACTTTGACAGTGCGGACATGTTTTACCGTAGATGATCGTATTGTAGTTCTGATTACAGTTCTCACAATGGGTAATCGCTTCGATCTTTTCAATGATCAGCTTACAGTCAGTCATGTTTTCATGCTTGCTGACGGCCCAGTCCCAGCAGTCTGTGAGGTAAGAGGGAACAATACCCGTTACCGTACCGATCTGCAGGGTAACGCTGTTGACATGCTTAACATCGTTTTTGGCAGCGATATCTTCGATCTCATCGATCACATGGAAGACAACGCCTAGCTCATGCATTCTTCGCTTCTTTCTGGGCTTTCTTCCACTCCTTGTGTTTCTTCTGAGATTCTTTCTCTTCTTCCGTCTTCTTGCCGAACTTGATGTTGATCGCACGTTTTGCGGCATACGGAATGATTGCCTTGAACTTATCCTCGGATTTGATCATCTTGGAGTTCTCAGGATGATCTCTGAACAGATGGATCGCATCGAATTCACATTTTGTCGTACAGATACCGCAGCCGATACACTTGTTTTCATCAACAACGGAAGCGCCGCAGGACAGACATCTGGCTGTTTCGATCTTGACCTGCTCTTCCGTCAGCGTCTTATGGGCATCCCTGAAGGAATTCCTGTAGTCGATCGATCCATCCATGCCTTCTTCCTGCCTTCCGGTGTGATCGTAGTCGTCTACTTCGATATTGTCCTTGTCCAGCATGATGAACTGTCTTCTGTTCTTGCCGATGGTCATCGATGTACCCGGTTGTACGAATCGATGCAGAGAATCGGCTGCCTGATGGCCCTGTTCGATCGCATCGATGACGAACTTCGGTCCGGTATAGACATCGCCGCCCACAAAGATGTCCGGTTCCGCCGTCTGATATGTCAAAGGATCGGCGACAGGGTAGTTTCCGTGCCAGAATTCGACTTTCGTGCCTTTCAACAGGTTGCCCCAGTCGATTGTCTGACCGATTGCATAGATCACATAATCCGCAGGAACAACGGTTATGTCGTCTTCATCATACTGCGGATTGAACTTGCCGTTTTCATCCGTTGTAGAAGAACATCTCTTAAAAATGATGTCTTTGATAGATCCATCAGCCTTTAAGGTAATTTCCTTAGGACCCCAGGAGTTGTTTATGGTAATGTTTTCTTCCTCAGCTTCTGCTATCTCCAGCCTGGTTGCAGGCATTGTTTCCCTTGTTTCTAGACAGTAGATCTCGACATTGGTACCGCCGAATCTATGGGCTGTACGGGCACAGTCGATTGCAACGTTACCGCCGCCGATAACGACTACCTTTCCATTCAGCTTCTGATTCTGATCTTCTGCAGCCTTCTTCAGGAAATCAACGGCAATGGACGTTCCTTTCGCATCCTCATTCGGAATACCAGGCAGCTTGCCTCCCTGACAGCCGATGGCGATATAGAAAGCCTCAAATCCTTCTTTTCTCAGATCATCTAACGTAAAATGTCTGCCGATCTCAACGCCGCATCTGATCTCTACACCAAGTTCTCTTAAAACTTCGATTTCAGCTTCAATAATATCTTTTTCCAGCTTATAGGAAGGAATACCGTAACGCATCATTCCGCCCGGATGTTCGTTCTTTTCAAATACGGTAGGCTTGTATCCCTTTGTTGCCAGGTAGTAGGCGCAGGACAAACCCGCCGGACCTGAACCGATAATGGCGATCTTCTGTTTCCAGTGATCTTCCACGTTGGAAGGAATGACGACTGGAGGGATGTATCTGGTCTTGGAATCCAGATCCTGCTGAGCGATGAATTTCTTCACCGCATCGATGGAAACAGCCTGATCAAACAGTCCTCTCGTACAGGCGTCTTCACAGCGCTTATTACATACACGGCCGCAGATGGCTGGGAACGGATTGTCTTTCTTGATTAAAGCCAGTGCGTCCTGATATCTGCCCTGAGCAGCCATCTTGAGATATCCCTGAATGGCGATATGGGCAGGGCAGGCCGTCTTGCACGGTGCCGTACCAGTATCGTAGCAGTTGATCCTGTTGTTGTCTCTATAGTCTTCATCCCATTTATCTATGCCCCAGGAAAGATGATCCGGTAGCTCATGCTTCGGATATACAACTGGACCGTTCTTGGTACAGAGTTTCTGACCAAGTTTTACGGCTCCGGCAGGGCAGTATTCCACGCACTTGCCGCAGGCAACACAGTTTTTCGGATCCACTTTTGCCGTATAGGCACTGCGGGATAGGTTAGGGGTATTAAACAGCTGCGATGTCCTTAAGGCATTGCAGATGTTTACGTTACAGTTACAGATTGCAAAGATCTTGTCTTCGCCGTCGATATTGGTAATTTGATGTACGAATCCGTTGTCTTCCGCATTCTTAAGAATCTGAATCGCTTCTTCATAGGTGATGTCGTGACCTTTGCCGGTCTCTCGGCAGTAATCGGCCATGTCTCCGACACCGATACACCAGTCTTCACACGAGTCACCGGATCCTTCGCCGAGTTTCGCTCTGCCATAACGGCAGGAGCAGATACCGACACCCAAATGACCTTCATATTTCTTCAGCCAATGGGAGATATGTTCAATGTCCAGTGTTTTATTCTCTAAGGAGATTGCCTTTTCGACCGGGATGACATGCATGCCGATGCCGGCACCTCCAGGAGGAACCATTTCCGTAAGACCTGCCAAAGGAATATAGGTCATTCTCTCAAAGAACTGCGCCAGTTCCGGAAATTCATCGATCTGTTCCTTTAGCATGTTCGTAAACTCGGCTGAACCAGGAACAAACATCGGCAGCTGGTAGCGTTTAATCTTCGGAGCATCCTTGATCGGACCATCTTTTCCGTAATGATCTCCATAGTCGTATTCAAGAAGACCTCTATGGGCCATCTCTTCCAGAATTTCTTCCAGATGATTCTTCTCAACACCGGTAAGTTTCTCCATCTCATCCAGCGTATAATGCGCTCTAACCTTCATTTTAAGCGCGATATCGGCCATTTCATCCGTACAGATACATCTCAGTCCCCAATACTCCGGATCATTCGCAGTAATGCCAAAAAGCTTGTGCTTGGCAACATCCGTGATCTTCTTACCTAAGGCAAGTATCTTCTCGTTCGGTTTTTCTTCTCCCATATACCTAGGAGTATAGGCTTTTGACATTTCAGGCATGCTATTTCCTCCAGTCATAGATCAGTTTTCTAATGTATTCACTGACCTCATGAATACCTCTTCCGTCTTTCCCGCAGACTTCAAAAACGTCCGCCATCGGATTACGGTAAGCGATATTCTCCTTACATTTATCGATATCGAAGTCGAAATAATCCAGCACATCGATCTTATTGATCAATACAAAGTTCGCCACCTGAAACATCAAAGGATACTTCAAAGGCTTGTCGTCTCCTTCCGGAACCGAAAGAATACACATGTTTCTGACTGCTCCCGTATCGAATTCGGCAGGGCAGACCAGATTTCCGACATTCTCCAGAATAATCAGATCATAGTTATCCTGATTATCCAGGGCTTCGATACCCTGTCTGGTCATATCCGCATCCAGATGACACATCCCTCCGGTATGCAGCTGTATGGCTTCAACACCTGTATTCCTGCTGACAGTTCTGGCATCAACATCGGAATCGATATCCGCTTCCATGACGGCAATCCTGAATTCATCTTTCAGTTCATTGATGATGCCGGTCAGTACGGTAGTCTTACCCGAACCAGGGGAAGACATGACATTCAAAAGGAAAGTTCCTTTTTCTTTCAGCTGCTGTCTCAGTTCTTCTGCACGTCTGTCGTTTGAAGCAAAGACAGACTCCTTTACTTCGATTATTCTAATTTCATCCATACTAAAATTATACTAGATTTATATAATAAAAAGCAGACTTTAGAGTCTGCTTAATGCTTTTTTAATACGGGAAAGGGATTCTTCCTTGCCCAGGATCTCGGCAATCGCCGTAGCGCCGCCAGGAGCCACGCTTCTGCCGGACAGTGCCACCTGCATCGGATACATCATCGTGATGTTCTTGTAGCCTTTTTCCTGTGCTCTTGCTGCTAAAGCAGTAAAGATGGAATCGTTGTTCCAGACATCAAGGTCTTTCAGGGAATCGTAGACTTCCGTAAGAACTGTCTTAGCCAGCTCCGGGTCGGTTTTCGCTTTCTTGTTGTAGTAGACATCTAAATCGTACTCGTCTGCTTTGTTGAAGAAGGAAACCATGTCCTTGATCTCGGAAAGAATCGATACTCTGTCGTGGATCGCATTGGCAATCAGCTTGTAATCGAACTTCTCATCCACGGATTCATAGATATACGGCTTTACCAGTTCATAGTATTCATCCATGTCCATGTTTCTAAGATAAACGCCGTTCATCCATTTCAGCTTCTCGATGTCGAAGATTGCTCCCGTAGTACCGATCCTCTTGACATTAAACGCCTTAGACAGTTCATTCAGAGAATAGATCTCTCTTTCTTCTTCCGGAGCCCAGCCTAATAAAGCAATATAGTTCAGGATTGCCTGCGGCAGATAGCCTTTTTCTACCAGATCCTGGAAAGAAGCGTCGCCGTTACGTTTTGAAAGCTTCTGGTGTTCGTCCTTCATGACCGGAGGACAGTGGATGTATCTAGGGATATCCCAGCCGAAAGCCTCGTAGATCAGGTTGTATTTCGGGGTAGAAGAGAGATATTCGTTGCCTCTGACAACATCGCTGATATCCATCAGATGGTCATCAATGACATTTGCGAAGTTGTAGGTAGGGTAGCCGTCCGATTTCAGAAGAACCATTTCATCAAGCGTCTTATTGTCAACGGTAATAGTTCCATATACTTCATCGTTAAAAGATGTCGTACCTTCCGGATCGATATTCAGTCTGATGACATATTCTTCTCCGTTGGCGATTCTTGCGTCTACTTCTTCCTTGCTTAAAAGCTTGCACGGATCCACAAAATAGAAAGAATCTCCGGCTTCCTGCCTCTGTTTCTCTACATCTTCTTCCTTACAGAAACAGATATGTGCCTTACCCATGTCTACGAGCTCATGAGCATACTTGGCATAGATGCCTTCCTTCATTCTTTCCGACTGTACATAAGGACCGTAGTTACCGCCAGCATCCGGACCTTCGTCGTGTTTCAGACCGCATTCCTTCAGCGTTGAATAAATGATATCTACCGCACCTTCGACCAGTCTACCCTGATCGGTATCCTCAATACGCAGAATAAAATCACCGTCATCTTTCTTGGCGATCAGGTAGGCATAAAGTGCCGTTCTAAGATTACCGATATGCATGTAGCCGGTCGGACTCGGCGCAAATCTTGTTCTGATTCTCTTCATATTTAATCTCCCCAAATCATTTTAGCATATATCAGTTATATAACTGGTAATAAACCTGTATTTCATATAAAATAGGAGAGTAATAAGGTGAAGAATATGAAATTTGACTATTATCCAACAGGTGTCTGTTCCAGACATTACACGATTGAAATCGAAGACGACAAGATCCGGTCTTTGCACGTTGAGGGCGGCTGTTCAGGCAACCTGACAGGCATCTCACGTATCGTTGTAGGCATGAACGTCGATGACGTAATCAGCGCTTTTGAAGGTGTCGACTGCGGCGGAAAGGGCACAAGCTGTCCGGATCAGATCGCCAAGGCCTTAAAGGAGTACAAGAATTTACAGGCTTAATATGACCGTTATTCTGTATCTTTTTATCATCATTCTGCTGACCTGTATCGACCAGTATTCAAAGTTCGTGATTATTCAGAACATGGATCTGGGAGAAAAGATCGTCCTGATTGAAAACTTCTTCTCGATCACGCACGTTAGAAATTACGGTGCGGGTTTTTCTATACTTCAGAATGCGACGGTATTCCTGAGTGCCGTATCCATTCTGGCCATTTGTATATTGATATATATGCTTCTGCACGAAAAGAAACTGTCTCTGGTGTCTAAAACGGCCTATCTGCTGATCATTTCAGGAGCATTGGGCAATCTGATCGATAGAGTGCTTAAGACCTATGTGACCGATTTCCTGGATTTTCTGATCTTCGGATATGACTTTCCGGTATTCAATATAGCAGATTCTTTTATTACGGTTGGGTGTTTCCTTTTGATCGGGGAACTCTTGTGGGAGAGTAGAAGTGCCTCAAATTGAACTGATCGTCGATGAAGAAAATGTCGATTTAAGGCTGGACGTCTATCTGGCGGAAAATACGCCTTTATCCCGTACAGCTATACAGAGGCTGATATCCGAACATCAGGTTTTTTTAAATGGCCAGGAACCCGAAAACAAGAAGATTAAGACCCAGCTGAACGACCATGTAAGCTTTAGCTATGAAGAAAAGACCTTGACGGACATTCTTCCGGAAGATATTCCTCTGGATATCGTCTATGAAGACGAGGATGTTATCGTGATAAATAAACCAAAAGACATGGTGGTGCATCCGGCAGCCGGAAACAGTTCCGGTACTGTAGTCAATGCTCTCCTGCATCACTGTAAGGAACTATCGGATGTTAACGGGTACTATAGGCCGGGAATCGTACACAGGATCGATAAAGATACTTCCGGACTCTTGGTGTGCGCCAAAAACAACGCCTCCCATACATTCCTGTCTGAACAGCTCAAAGACAAGACCTGTTACCGGAAGTATTATGCGATCGTCAACGGCGTCATCGAAAACAGCGAAGGGGAGATCAATGCGCCGATCGGCAGAAGCGAAAAGAACCGGCAGATGATGACCGTAACATCCAAGAACTCCAAGGAAGCAATCACCATCTTCCATGTTCTGGAAAGATACGGCGATTCCACATTGCTGGATGTAGAACTGAAAACCGGAAGAACCCACCAGATCCGTGTACACATGCAGTACATCGGACACAGTGTCGTAAACGACTGCAAATACGCAAAGAAGACGCTGGATGATTCCGGACAGTATCTCCATGCCTACTATCTATCATTCATTCATCCCAGAACCAAAGAAAGAATGTCCTTTCAGACGGACATGCCTGAATACATGAAAGAATACATCAGAAGCAAAGGCGGTAAGTATCTTGCAGAGAAATGACTTGTATAAGATCTTTCAGTTAAGCAGTATCTTTATCGGAAAGTATGAATACTCTCAGATCCTCATACAGGAGTTTTCGCAATACTCCAAAAACGAGATCTGGCTGACGAAACTGAACCATGAAGCGTATCAGCTGATCCGTATCACGTTCTCTGAAGCATCGCAGTCCGTCTACGAAAAAGACAGGATAGAAACATATCTTTCCTATCTACAGAAAACAGCCGGAAAAGACCTGAATTTCCTTGATATTCACATCAGCAACGAGAAATACGATCCGGAAGCTGAAACATATGATTACATCAATATCGAAGAAGGATTTGCTGACGGAAAGAATGTAATGGATCTCTATCCTGAGATCTATACTGCCATTCATAAGGTAGATGATGAAAGAGCTGAGATCTACCGTCTGAAACAGAACGTTCAGCAGATCATGAAAAACCGCATCAGCAGCCATTATAAAGCAGACATAAAAGCTCCATACGCCACTATCATCATCATAGGGATCTGTTTATTTATGAACGTGTTACAGGCCTATTTCAGCAGAAAATACGCTGATTCAGCCGTTTTTGTGCTTCTGGGAGGAAACTACACTACTTTTACGTTGGGATTGAGACAGTTTCATAGGCTGATCACCTGTGCCTTTCTGCATGGCGGTGCGCTGCATCTGTTCTCCAACATGTATTCCTTATTCTTCCTGGGTTCGTATCTGGAAAAAAGGCTGGGTAGCTGGAAGATGCTGCCATATCTGTTTATTTCTATTCTTGTAGGTTCATTATCGCAAGGCATACTGACTGAAAATACGGTAACGGTAGGCATTTCTGCAGGATTGTACGGACTGATGCTGGTGTTTATACTTGATGGGCTAAAGAATCATGTCGTAAATCTAAGGAGCCTGCTGCCGCTGATCATCGTCAATCTGGCCATCAATTTCATATCGACAACGGCCTGGATCGCCCATCTGGGCGGACTGCTTGGCGCTTATGTTCTGTATCACTACTATGGATCAGAAAATAAGATAGGTCCGGGACTGCTGATGATTTCCTTGATCGTATGTCTGTTTATACGATATCTCTCTATGAAAACGATTGATCCATTATACGGAGGAACAGATCTGGAAGTCGTAAAGATCCTGAATGATCTTGGATTTAAAGAATACAGCAGTAAACTATATATGAAACTGCTTGAAGTCTATCAGAAATACGGAGGTTAATATGGTTATTACTTGGGATGAATATTTCATGGGTCTGGCACATCTGTCTGCCTTGCGGTCAAAAGACCCGAACACACAGGTCGGTGCCTGCATTGTGGATACCGACAACAAAGTCGTATCGATCGGATACAACGGCATGCCTAGAGGATGCAATGACGCCGATTTCCCTTGGGAAAGAGAAGGCGGCTTCCTGGATACGAAGTACGCTTTTGTCGTACATGCGGAGCTGAATGCGATCCTGAATTCTCCTAGGCCTGTAAAGGATTGCACACTGTATGTTTCCCTGTTTCCTTGCAACGAATGCGCCAAGGCAATCATTCAGTCAGGGATACGGAAAATCATTTATGAATCAGACAAATACAACGGTACGGAAGGCAATGTCGCATCCAAAAAAATGCTGCAGGAAGCAGGTGTTGAACTGATACAATTGCCGTATGAAGTTAAAGTAAGACTTGAAACTACAAAGTAAAGTTCTTTTCCGTCTTAAATCTATGATAAAGGTCTCTGTAATACAGCAGGGCCTTTTTTTCGCCGTTTTCTTTCAGATACATAAGAAGCTGCGCTATCTCTGATGCAGTCTTCTCATTCATCGTATGGTATTCTTTGGACCGTAAAAAGAAATTGTAAG
>CAZGZT010000028.1:0-17645 GCA_964529805.1 uncultured Solobacterium sp.
CGGAAATAAGAAGCAAAAACAGAACAGAAAACAGGTCTTTTTCTAAGCGATTTACAGACTTATCTCAAGGGAAAAACGAAAGATTATCTGTTAAACAGGAAAAAACATCTTCCGGAAAGGCTGAAAAACGCCTCAGAATCGATCCTGCAATCTGCAGGATAAGGCTTTTTCTCTTCTGATTCCGTTTCTTCTTTGAGGATATCAAAAAACCCATCATCCGATGGGCTTCTTTTCATTTTATTCCGTATTCTAGAACAGCAGTGTATCCGTCTGATCCACGTACTTGATCAGCTGATTCCTGTAGTGTTCTATCAGTTCCTTCTGATCAGGCATTCTCTTGATTGTTCTTCTTAAAGCTCTGGCATAGCCGATAACCTTGGCTTTGTCTATGACGGATTTTTTGAATTCTTCGTCCTTTCCTTCGAAATAGAAGTCAATCAGTTTGTCCATCACGTAGCTTGCCGTATCGTAGTCCATCTGCAGGAAGTTTTCGATCTGTCTGTGGTCCAGTTCACCATAGCCCTGATAAGCCAGGAAGATTGAAGCGAATTCGAAGATCGGATCGCCAACGGAAAGCGTATCCATGTCGATCAGGATGGCTTCGTTGTTGGCGTAATGGACGTTGTTGGTGTGATAGTCACCGTGAATCATCATATTGCTCTCAGGAACTTCATCAACCAGTCTGTGCAGCTTATCGTAGGTTTCCGCAGGGATATGATCGTGGAGCCATTCCACCCAGCCCATAGCCGCTTTCTTTGCGGAAGGCAGGATACCTTCCTTGACTTCCGTCGCATGGATCTCCTTAAGCATGTCCGCAAAGATCTTGATGTACTTGTCCTTGTTCTCCGGTTCGGCGGCGATCAGCTTGGTGATGGACTTTGCGCTCAGCAGTTCAAATACGGAACCGTACTTGTCCCCTACTTTTACCACATCAAACGGAATGGCCGTATTGACGCCCAGAACCAGAGCGGTCTTGGCCAGTTCACGTTCTCTCATGATGTCTTCCAGAGCATCGCTGTTCTTGTAGACCTTGATGATGGTATCCGGATTGAGACGGTAGACGATGCCGTTGGAACCTTCGCCGATCACTTCACAGCCTTCCACAGACATCTTGCGGTAACCCTTGGAGATATCCATCATTTCCGCAAAACCGGTCATCTCGAAGATATCGTAGATTTCCGAAGAACAGTTGATGATCTTCAGATCACTTTCTTTCTTCTTCAGTCTCAGGATCTGTCTCAGTCCGGCACTGGAAATGTATTTCAGTTCTTCCATGTCCAGAACCAGCTGTCCGTCGGGATATTGGGCACGCAGTTCATCCACTTCTTTGCCGAATTCTTCCGCATTGGCGGTATCGACACTTCCGCTTGGGCAAATGGTTAATACGTTGTTTTCAAAAGTGTTTTTCATATATGACTCCTACAGATATTTCGCAAATACCGCATCAATAAGGAAACAGAACTCCTTATATACGGCATAATCCTTCAGTTCAGCCAGAGCTTCTTTCAGCTCGCTGTAATACCAGTAATGCATCAGGGGATCTTTCTGATTGAAGGCGTTCCAGAACTCCTCGCCCTGATCCAGCAGTCCCAGATGGAAGCTTCTCAGATTCGATACCTTGTCGGCCAGACATACCATCTTGGCCCCGATATCGTCGATCCGACGGATCGTGTTGATTGTTTCCTGCTTTCGGTCCTTCCAGGTATCGGCCTTGTTTTTCTGGCCCCTCTTGTCTTCCGATTCATAGGCAACCAGCCTGGCGACGTGTTCACCGAATTCTCTCTGGATGTCCTCGATCGTCGCATCGGTATCTTCTACCGTGTCATGGAGGATGGCTGCACACAGGACATCGTCATCCAAGGTCATCAGAGAGACCAGATTGAGTACTTCCAGAGGATGGAAGATATAAGGCTGGCCGTTTCCCTTACGGAACATGTCTTTATGAGCCAGAGCCGCAAATCTTATCGCCTGATCAATCATTGTCTGATCTTCCTTCTCATCGTAAAGATGTTCTGACCGTTTCTTCTTTCATAATGGCACTCGTCCATCGACTGTTTCACCATAAAGATACCCAGACCGCCGACTTCTCTTTCCTCGATGGAGGCTTTGATATCAGGATCTTCCTTCTCCAGCGGATCAAACGGGATACCGCTGTCGATCAGGTAAATCTCCACTTCGTCATGATCAAAACGCATGCCTACCGTAGCCTTTCCTGTCGTATCAGGATAAGCGTAGTGGGAGATGTTCACAAACATCTCTTCCAGAGCCACGGTAATGGCCATTGTTGATTTCATGTCGGCTTCATGGGCTTCCAGACCTTCTTCGACAAAGGCCATGACTTCATGGAGCTTCTCGTCTGTTGCGTCAAATGTTCTTTCCACAGTTTCTTTATCCTTGTTTTTCGGTGTATAGTCGAATGCCAGCAGCGTCAGATCGTCGAACTGTTCGGCATCTTTCACAAAAGCGTCGATATCGCTTCTTACGGCACGCAGAGCTTCCGTACAGCTGATATCCTTATCCAGTCCTTTCAGACAGGAAATCAGTCTTTCTTCGCCATAGAGCTCATTGTTAATGTTGCTGGATTCGGTAGCGCCATCCGTATACAGGAAGATCTTGTCTCCCTTGTGTAAGGTCATGGTCTGTTGGCTGAACCTGTATCCTTCCAGTCCCGCCAGGACAAAACCCGGCTTGCTTCTAAGATAGGATACTTCTCCATCCAACATCACAATCGGAGGGTTGTGTCCGGCATTGACATAGACCAGTTCTCCGCTGTCGATATTCAGAAAACCCATCCACGCCGTAACGAAGAGTTCGGCTTCGTTGCCTTCACACAGCAGATCATTGACTCTGGTAAAGACTTCCGCAGGAGACAGACCCAGCTGGGAATGGTCCTTGATCAGTGTCTTGGCAATGACCATGAACATGGCAGCCGGTATGCCTTTTCCGGATACGTCGGCAATCACCATGGCCAGGTGTTTCTCGTCGATCATGAAGAAGTCGTAGAAATCTCCTCCTACGGCCTTGGCCGGGGTCATGGTCGCATAAATATCGAAGTCGTTGTATTCCGGGAATGCCGGGAAAATGTTCGGCAGCATGTTGGCCTGAATGCTGCTGGCAAGATTTAGTTCGGTTGCGATCTTCTCCGTTTTCCTTGTTTCGGCCTGCTGCGAGAAGATGGCCAGACGTCCTCTTTTCGCAATTTCTTCACAGACAGACGCAATCATCAGATACATCACCTGTTTCGGAGCGTATGCCCTCAGCATATAGGCCGTCCAGCTTTCTGAATAGTCAACCATTCCGCTTTGACGGATCGCATCCTTTAGAGAACCGTTTTCAAGCTGAAGGACAGCCCCATCAAGAAAGCGCACATAGTTCGAATCCATCAGACCCTGTCCCAGCTTGATTCCGTAATAAGAAGCAAGGCCTGAAAGCATTACCGTCAGTATTGCGGTTGAAACGCAGACCGGACGGGAATAGTAGCGTATCGACATGATGACCGGACAGGCCATGATTAACGGTACGGCATAAGTCATCGCCGTTTCAATCCTGGCACAGACAAGCGTATAGGTCAAAAGCATCACGATTTTCAGCCATTTTTTTCTGCCCTTAAAATAGTAGCAGAGACTAGCCGGAATCAGAAGTTCGATAATCGAAGTCAGACAGATTCGTCTCATGAACACCAGATCGATGTCCATGATCCCGACATAATTCGCAATCAGCAGTATGCCGACTACTACGGCCGTTCCGATCATGGAACTGGCAACAAACAGATTGGCTGCAATCTCGTTTTCCCACAGAGTATCCGTCGTACGGATGAATTCTTCTTCGAATCTTTTGATCAGGCTTTTTTTCGCTTTAACTAACATGCCCTTATTCGATCGTCAGAATGTCGATGAAACCGGTAATGTCGAATACTTCCATGATCTCAGGCTTGACATTCCTGATCGTCATTTTGCCATTCTCGCTTAAGCTCTTCTGAGCATAGAGAAGTACTCTTAAACCGGCAGAAGAAATGTAGTCCAGCTGCTCAAAATCCAGAGCCAGCTGACTGACACCCTGTTTAAAGAGTTCCTTCAGTTCCTTTTCCAGATCCGGAGCAGTCGTCGTATCAAGTCTGCCGACTAAAGCAATATCCGTTACATCTTCATTTGCTGTCTTAATGATTTCCATCTTAATCCTCCTTGTAATATGATTCTTATCTATATGCCATACTGACTTTCGGTAATAAGCCGTGTTCTTTGAATTTGTCGTAAGAAATATCCATCAGTTTACTTCTGACCAGTTCCGACCTGTGGGCAGGACACCTGTATTTGATCGCATAGACCACACCGCGGTCGGAGATTTCCTGGATCCCTTCGTAACGGGCATCCTTGGCATAACTGGTTTCCTTTTTTAAAGCTGTGCAGATCTCTTCCAGACAATTCGAAACCTCGTGGCGGTCCACATCAAAGCCAAACAGGAACTGCTGCACTCTGCTGTCCTTGATCTTCTCAACCGAAGTCATCAGGGAGTTGTTTACCGTGTAAGTCGAATTGGTCTGTATCGACTGCAGCTTTGTGACTCTTGCAGAGAAATACTTGACATCACATTCCTCTCCGTTGTATCGGATCAGATCTCCTACCTTGTAGAAGTTGTTGTTGTAGATGCTGATGCCGGCAATGATGTCCTTCAGCGTATCCTGCAGGGCTAGACCGACGATGGTAGCCATGATACCTAATCCGGCAAGAATCCTGGTAACGTTGACGCCGTGCTGATGCAGAATGGCGATGATCGCGATGATGACGACGATGTACTGCAGAATACTGAATATGACACCGTTGAAAGTGTTCTTGTGCTGCTCATCCTTAGTCGTATAGGCGACTTTCTTGATCAGATACTGCTTAATGACATAAAGGATCACTCCTGTTACGGCAACAATGATCAGGCTTATCATAAAAGGCTTAGAAGTAAAGTAATTGATGCCTTTACTGATTTCTTGCGTTTCATTCATACTTTTTACCTACATTTCTTAATAACTATATTTTACTATTATCTTTCTGTTTCTTGTCTATTATTTCTCTCTGATTAAAGCTTTACGGTAAGAATGTTCATGCCGAAATTGACATGATAGTTTATCTCTTTGGCTATCCTGGAGACCATTCTGATGCCGATGTTCTTGCATGGATCCTCAGGATTAAACATCTCTACCCTGGAATTCGGATCGAACGGTACGCAGTTGTCTCTCAGTCTTAAAGATACCTCATCATTCTCGACACAGGCAAAAATATCGATCGTATTTTCTTTCCTGTCTTTCTCGAATCCGTGTTCTACGACATTCCCTGCCATTTCTTCCATGCACAGACCCGCCAGCATCGCTCTGCGGCTGTCAATGCCTTTTTCTTTACAGAAAGCTTCAATGCTTCTGGAGACCTCCACTACTTCAGAGAGTTGTTTGATAGAGATCGAATACTTGTTTTCGGTATCGAATTCTTTCGGCAGGTTTAGCAGATCGTCTACACCGATCAGAAGCTTTTTCTTCTTGAACATGGCAGTCATACAGAAGACGGAAAGCGTTACGATCTCCGCAATCGTGTAACTTGCCCAGATGGCCTTGATCTCAAAGACTTTTGAAAGAACGATGCAGCAGAACAGCGGTACTACGACGCAGTTGATCGGATAGATCATGTTACACATCCTGACCCGTCCAAGGCTCTGATAGATGCCCATCAGGATCAGCGTGAAGATATTGAAAGGAGCGCACCAGGCGTAGAAAATCAGCAGTTGTCTGGAAAGACTGATCACAGAATCATGCGCTCCAAAGAGTGTGGAAATGTTTCCGGCGAAAGGATAAACGATCAGGAACTTGAACAGACACAAAGAAAGACCGACAACGGCCGTGATCTTCATCAGTCTCTTCAAGGAACCGGAATCTCTTTCTCCGATAAAAACGCTTGCCAGCATGGTCAAGGTATTTCCTACGCCGACGTTAAAAGCATCCAGGAAGCCCCCGAAGGAACCAAGGATAGCCAACGCATTGACCGCATCGTTTCCTCCAACTGAAGAAGCGTAGGAATTCAGGAATATGTTTCTAACCGAATACAGAATGCCCGCAAGGGAAGCAGGAGATCCGTATTTCAGGATATCGATAATCATCGTCTTGTCCGGTTTTTCTTTACGGAAGGATACCAGATCCTTTTTTCTGACCAGGAAGTAGACGATCAGTCCGAATGTCACAAACAGCTGGCTTAAGGAAGTAGCCGCTCCGATGCCGAAGATATCTCCGTTCCATACCCTGATGACCAGCAGATCGAAGATCGCATTCAGTACAGCCAGAACGATGGTGGCAATCAAAGAGACGCCCGACTTGTTGCACATCTGCAGGAAAGTCATCAGGCAAGGCAGTATCAGCATCGGCAGTATGCCCAGTGCTACGCCTCTGATATAGGCAACCGTTTCCGGAATGACGCTTTCTTCCGCTCTAAGCAGAACAGCCAAAGGATTGGCAAAGAAGAAGCATACCGCAGTAAAAAGAATGCCGGAAATACCCAGCAGGATCATGGATACAGAGAAGACCTGATCGACCTTTCTGGTATCGCCTTTACCCATGTAGTTGCCGCACAGAATGCCTGCACCTGTCGATACGATCGTTGATATACTGCCGATGATGCTGAACAGCGGAGAAACCACTCCGGAAGCGATCATTGCCGCAGGTGAGAGATTGTTTCCGATGATCATGCCGTTGACGAATCTGCTCAGCGATGAAGCAAGATTGACAAAAATCTGTATCGGCAGCAGTTTCAGGAACAGTTCTATCGTATTGTTTAGATCGTTCATAGCATTAACTCCATTTATTCGTTGTATTCTTTATGAAAGAAACTCTTTTTATGTCGAAGCAGGAAATCGCCAAGCACTTCTCCAAGAAGAAAACTGCCAACGAATTCTCCTGCCATAATATACAGCATCATCAGATAGATCGGTATCTGGACATCATAACCGAAATACAGTACCAGCGGAATGATCACTGTGTTGGATATGACGGTAGGAATCGGTACAAGCCAGCGGTTCTTACGTAACAGATAACCCAGATAGGCACCGATCAGTGTTGCAACGCTTCCGAAGATCACGTCGGTAATTACCGCTCCGCCCAAAAGATTTCCCAGGATACAGCCGATAAACAAGCCGGGAACGGCGGCTTTTGTGAACATTGGCAGGATACTTAAAGATTCGGCGATCCTGATCTGAACCGGGCCAAAAGAAATCGGCGCAAAGATCAGTGTCAAAGCCGCATATGCCGCCGCTATGATGCCTCCCTGGGCAAGATGTAATAATCTTTCTCTTTTATTCATTTTCTTTTTTTATCGGAACCACTTGTTGACGGTCACAGGTTTCTGATATCCCCAGTCTTCCTCGGCAATCGTCGTCTGGATGAAATCGTTTTTCTCCAGAACACTTCTTGAAGCCATGTTTTCTATCATCGTACTGGCAGTAATGATTTCGATGTCCGTAGAGGAATACAGATAATCGACCATCATCGCAACCGTTCCTAATGCGATCCCTTTTCCCCAGTATCTTTCCAGTAAACGGTAACCGATACTGATCTTATGGATATAGTCCTTAAAACCGTAGAATTCAGCCAGACCGCACAGTTCATCGTTCTCTTTCAGATAGATTCCCAGGATCAGCGATTCCCTGTTCAGATACAGATCTCCGTAAAGTTCAGCAATCATCTGATGCATGTCCTGATATTGTTTCTCAAAAAGAAAAGTCGGCAGATATCGGTATACCCGAGGGTTTGTTACCAGTTCTTCCAATGCTTTTGCATCAGAATCTATGACTTTTCTTAATCGGATCCTGTCATCTTCCAGTGCAGGAATCTCGCTGAACATCGGTTTCATTTTTGATTTACTCTTCCTCTGTTACATACTCCTTGATTTCTTTCCGTAAGCCAAACAGTACAAACGCGGTAAATACCGCAGCCACGAGAGCCGCAATACCGGTAAAGGCCGCAGCAGCTACTGTATATGTGGATTTATTATAGAGATAGAGCAGTGATAATCCCAGGAAAGCCAGATACAGAGCCAGATTAAGTATCTTCAGCATTCTAAGCGTATCAGCTCTGGATGACTTGTAATCTGTTACAATCTTCTCAAGTACGCCAAACAGAATGAACATGTAGACTAAAGATACAATCGCAACAAGCGTTGAGATAATATCGACATTCAGTTCGGGCTTCGCCATCTCAAGAATCCACAAAGCAGCCGTAACGATTGCCAATACAAGAGCGATCCACTTCATGTATTTTTTGTCGCTGATGTAGGTTCCCAGCTTGTCGAAAGCCAGGAAAAACAGGATCCAGCCGATAAAATCAGGCGTGATATTCAATGATCTGCCATTCAGGTTCAGATTGATGTTTACTAAAGTAAACAGAAATCCAAACGCAACATATGACAATCCCTTCTTGATATCCATGATACATTCTCCTTTTATTTTCTGGTAACTTCATCACCATAGATGGTGACCCAGTCGTTCTTCATCGAAATCGGAATCCATCCGTTCTCTTCACAGGTCTTGAACATCT
Source organism: uncultured Solobacterium sp. (assembly GCA_964529805.1). GTDB lineage: Bacteria > Bacillota_I > Bacilli_A > Erysipelotrichales > Erysipelotrichaceae > Colivicinus. Next base: position 8,558 of record CAZGZT010000028.1, read on the forward strand.
TATTGGCCTTGGCTTCGTCGCCGTTTTCTCTGACCGTATCGTCACAGCACAGCATAAAAGCCATGCTAGGATACGGATTATTGGTAACGGTATATCTGGCCATACTGGCATCTCCGGATGAATTTCCGAATGCCAGAACAGGCTGCACGCCGATCTCCTGCGCAATGACGGTGACCTTGTTCATTTTCAGATTCTTGATCAGGAACTGACCTGCAAGGATCAACTCATCGTCATCGGTAAAGACATAGTCCAGACCATCGGTATCTCCCTGATTCGATGAAACAAGCAGCTCATCAGAACCAATGATCTGCTCTGGCGGGATATGCATGAATGAGAGTCCATCCACAATGCCTCTGACGATCAGTCTGTCTGTTCCGGAAACAATATAGGTTTTGAATCCGTTTGCCTGCAGCATGTCCAGTATTTCCAGCATCGGCAGATAGAAAGCATCTCCGATCACCATGTTTTCATACCCCGGACACGGTGTCTGACGGTATTCATAGATGTAGTCGTTGAATTCCTTGACGGTCATTCCCGCAAAAGCCGAAGCGACACCCTGACCGTGCAGATTGTCCAGACCTTCCGGATAGCTTCCGGTATCGATGAATTCCTGGACCTTTTCCGCAACTTCAAGCTCGAATTCACTGGCCTCATGGGTCGGGTCTTCCTGTACCCTGTGCATGAACAGCATGTGATCGAAATAGACCGGATCCGTTTCGCAGAACAGAGTTCCATCCAGATCGAAAACGGCTACCCTGTATTCTTCCGGAATATAGGATGAGCTTGTCTCATCGGTTATTTCCTTGATGTATTTTTCCAGTTCTATTTTTGCCTTGGCATCGTCGTTCCATAAAGAGAGATAGGAGATCTCTTCTTCCGGTACGGTTTCCTGCTCTTGCGGCTTGTTTAAGCCGATGTTATTGACATACAGAACACTGACGACTGCCAGTAAGGCAATCGCAACGATCGCAATCAGTTTCCAGACATTTGTTTTCTTTTCGTTCATATTCATTCCTTCTTTCGTTTGTTTTACTGAATCAGATTTATTCTACTATGATCCTGCCGTCGACTTCACGGTATCTATCTCCGAAGCCGCCGATCGCATCCAGATAGTTGCGCAGTGCTTCAACGTCCGTTATGCCGTTCTCGATGATGACCTCGCAGTCCTTCAGAACCGTATTTCCGTCACCTGAATTCAGCAGTACATAGTTGATGCCTCCAAGCAGATAAGTCTTTTCCTTATCGATCGGTACATATTCCCCGTCTTCCAGGATCATGACATCCTTGACTCTTCTGTCGTCGTTTGCGAATCCCGCAAACATGTCGTTTTCATCCAGAAGCACGGAAGATTCAATAGAAGTATCGATCGTATATTTCAGACCGGATACCTGCAGCAGCGCGCCGTTTTCACCTACGGCATTGCCGTCAAGCTTGTAGATTCTTTCGGTAAATCTGGCACCGAATTCCAATGCATCCAGAATCTGCTGACCGGTTGCCTCGACAAGAGCCAGAGTATTCTGGAACGGAGCGACATTGTAAAGATCTCCATAAGCCACTTCACCGGCCATGATGCTGTTTCTCACACCGCCGCTGTTGATGATAGCTATATCGCTCTCAAGAGTGAACCTTAACGCATCCGCAAAGAAATCGCCTACAGTCGTCTCTCTGGATCTGGTTATTCTGATTCCTTCTTCATCCGTTATCAGCATGTCATAATCCAGATCGCAGACTTTCTCAGAAAGGATACCGCCGATCACGCTGTTTGCTTCTTCGACTTTTTTCAGTATTTCTTCATCCTGTCTATTGTATTCCTCGATATGCAGAACACTGATAGTGCCGTCCTTGCCAAGGATGAGCTCCCCTATTTCCATCAGCTTGGTACCTACGGAAGACAGAACAACATCCTCGCCGTTCTTGTTCGGATAACGGTCTTCTACAATGACAGAATGGGAGTGACCGTCAAGTACGGCATCGATTCCCTCTGTATGGGAAATCAGAGATATGGAGTCGTACGGAGCCTGCAAAGACAAGGATCCCAGATGCGTCATGGCGATGACGTACTTCGCCCCATCTTTTCTGACCTGATCTACCAGAGACTGCACCTTGTCATAGAGATCCTGTCCGTCGTTTCCGGAATAGAAGTCATAGACAAATTCATCGTTTTCCATGAAGAACTTCGGTGTGGAAGAGACTCTGGATTCCGGGGTCAGAACGCCAAGGAACGCAACCTTGGTTCCGCCGTAGTCCACGATGACATATTTCGGAACATCCTCAAAGATGTTCTTCTGTGAACCGCTGTATTTCACATTGGAAGCGATTAGATCAAAATCCGCTTCTGCCATCCTGTTACTTAGTTCTTCCAAACCGTAGTCGAATTCATGATTGCCGAAGGTCGCGATATCGTAGCCCGTTGCATTCATCAAATCAATGATCAGTTGCCCCTTGGACAGTGAACCCAGGGTTCCTCCCTGCAGATAGTCGCCGATATCGACCAAGGTGACATATTCATGTTCCACCTTCGTATCGTCTACCAGTGCTTTCAGACCCGCAAGTGTCAGATTATCATCCACACCGCAGTGTATATCACTGGTAAAGAAGATATAGATATCGTCTTTCTGAACAGATTCATTCTGACATCCCGTCAGGATAAGCATCAGGATTATTATCGCTCCGATTACTCTTTTCATACGCACGGCCTTTCTTTTTTTCTACTTATTTATTCTACTACAGCAATACCTGTCAGGAATACCTTTTGTTTTCTGCGCCGTTTCCGGCATTTGTCATATCATGGGATACAGGATAAAATGAAGACATGAATACCGATACCGATGCTTATCAGCAGTATCTCTATGCCCGAAGAAAAGCCAGAAAGACCCTTTTTCATGACCGGCTCAGTCAGAAGGATCCTTACCTGAAAGTTCTGGACCGTATTGCGGATGAAAAGAAATGCAAGCCGATGGAACTGGGAATCATCGATGTTCCGGCTGAACTGATCGTAGGAACCAGGACGGATGGACGGGCTCTTTCTTTTTCCAGCGACTTTATGCCGCTGCTGAACGAGAAAAGCGAGTTTGCCTCAAAATGGATGAACGTATGCCGTCATCATCTTTCCGATCAGGGTATCACGGAAGCGCCTTTGGCTTATGAATATCTTGGCAAGTTCTATATTGCTGAAGGAAACAAACGGGTCAGTGTTTTGAAATCCTACGGTGCTCCTTTTATTCCTCTGCAGGTAACAAGACTGCTTCCGGAAAGAAGTGAACGCGAAAGCATACGGCTGTATTATGAATTCCTGGATTTTTACAGGCTTTCTCATCTTTATTCCCTGCAGTTTTCTCAACCGGGCTATTACGCCAAGCTGCTGCGCTGTCTGGGCTACGACAAGGATCATGAGTGGACCAGAAAAGAAAGGATCACTTTGATCGGTTTCTACGGCCGTCTGGAAAATGAACTGGATAAGAAAGGCATCCACGAAAATCATGCGGACTGTATGGTTGCTCTTCTGGAGATGTACACCTACGATTATCTGGTTGAGATGAGCGATAAGCAGATGGATAAGGTAATAGCGGAAAACAGGCAGCGTCTGTCTTACGGGAAAGGCTTCTACAGCATCACCTGTATTGCAGATGAGGAAGATCCGCTGCTGTATTCCAAAAATGTCAAAGATGCGCTGAAAGACACAGACTTCATTCTTTCTGCCGGTGATCTCAGCAAGGAGTATCTGGAATACATCGTTACTTTAAGCAACAAGCCGCTGTTCTATATCCATGGAAACCATGACGTAAAGCTTCTGGAAGATCCTCCGGAAGGATGCATCTGCATCGATGATGATCTCTATGTTTATCAGGGCATTCGCATACTAGGACTGGGCGGTTCTTTCCGTTACAACAGCGATACCCTGCAGTACAGCGAAAGAGACATGGAGAAGCGGATCAGAAAGCTGAAACTGAAGATTGCCAAGGCGGGCGGTGTCGATATTGTCGTAAGTCATGCGCCGATCAAGGGATATGGAGATTTGGAAGACATGCCTCATTGGGGTTTTGCCTGCTTTGATAGGCTGCTGGAAGAACTGAAACCGAGGTTCTGGTTCTATGGCCATGTTCATACGAATTACAAGCCGTTCATGAAAAGAATTCATTCCAACGGCAAGACGATGATCGTCAATGTCAGCGGAAAGTATCTGGCTAGATATTAATAGAAAAGGCTCCTTAGGGAGCCTTTATTCTTTCTGATTTCCTTTGTATTCAAAGCACAGCATCGTCAGATCATCGAACTGTTCTGCCTCTTTCACAAATCCGGAAACAGCTTCAGCAACATTCCCGATGATCTCGTCAGGTTCACCATCCGGGTCAATGTTCAAGGCATCGATCAGCCTGTCCAGACCGAACATGTTGTTATCGACATCGCTGGCTTCCGGAATACCGTCAGTATACAGGAAGAGCTTGAAACCGGACTGAAGATTAAGCTGGTACTCGTGATACTTGATTCCATCCATGCCGCCTACGACAAAATCGTGCTTATCTTTCAGCAGTTCAAATCTTCCATCTGGATTCTTGATTATCGGATATTCATGTCCCGCATTGGCGGCCGTCAGGATGCCTGTGGATATCTCCAGAATGCCGATCCATACCGTAACGAACATTTGCGCCTGGTTGTTGGAACAGATGGCTTCATTGGTTTTGGAAAGGATCTCCGAAGGAGAGCGGCCTAGCATCGCACAGCTTTGCAGGATGATCTTGGAAACCATCATGAACAGCGCGCCAGGTATGCCCTTGCCGGAAACATCAGCCATGACCAGACACAAATGATCCTCATCGATCATGAAGAAGTCGTAGAAGTCTCCTCCGACACCCTTTGCCGGATCCATCAGGGCATAGATCTCGAATTCTTTTCTATCCGGGAACGGCGGGAAGATATGCGGAAGCATGCTCTGCTGAATGCTGGCAGCCATGTTCAGCTCATTCACGATACGTTTCTTGTCTTCTTCCTCTTTGTGTTTTTTCTCCTGCGCCTGCAGTCTTTCGTTTACATAGGTTTTTACGGTTTCAAAGATCAGCGTGCTTACTGCCAAAAAAGCTGCAACATAGAACCACACCTGTTCATAGAACGCTTTTTCTTTGACGATCTGTACGGATATCGTCTTACTGATCTGTCCCATGGAATCCATCAGATCCATGACAAAGGTATAGGTCCCGCCCGGAAGATTGGTATAGTTGGCAGGGAAAACGTCGGCGCTGTGTCCGGTGTTGCTGAGTTTGTCGATTCCTTCCAGCCTGTAGGATACCGTAGGTTCAACCAGCGAATACGTATAAACATGTCCATGGATCGCCAGCTTGGTGAAGTCGTGCGGCAGAATGAATTTCCCTGTATCATCCGGATAGACGATCTGACCGTCGATCTCGACGTAAGGAATGCCCGCCTTCAGATTGCTGACATTCTCGAACGGTTCTTCAATGTTGACCTTCGCAATGCCGGTCGTACCTGCAATATAGAGATCTCCTTTTTCCGTCAGTTCACTGTAGGAGTTCGCCGTTGCGATACAAGGCAGGCCATTGGACATGCTGTAGTGGAAGGCATCGATCTTCTCATTCCTAAGCAGTTCTTCTATCTTGGCAATATAAATGCCGTTACCGCACAATACCCACAGTTCGCCTTTACTGTTTTCATAAACATCAAAGTTGTTGGAATAAGGGAAATTGCTGACCGTGGTTATTTCGTAATCTTCATTCATGTATGCTAGAGAATCACCGGTAACGATCCAGTAGACACGGTAATCTTCGTCATACTTGATCCGCATGACCGCACCGGATGTCAGACCGTCGTCGTAGTCAATGTTTCGCGTACCTTTTTCTGAAACGATAAAGATTCCTCCGCCATCACTTCCGGCGATAATGTCGCCGTCTTTTCCTTCCGCCAGACAAAGGATCTCGGTGTTGGTAATATCATCCTTCTCATCATAGGAAGCAATGATACGGTCGTTTTCAATAACGCTTATTCCTCCGGTATTTGCGACAAGAATCGAACCATCCTTGCGTTCGCAGACCATTCTGATCGCATCGGAGTACAGACCGTCATCGGTGTTAAAGACCGTGATCACGCCATCATCATAACGAAGCAGACCGTAACGGTTCCAGGTAGAGAACCACATGCGTCCTTTTGAATCCGGGATGATGGAACGGATACGGCATCCTTCCAGCATCTTCAGCAGATCATCGTACTCCATCTCAGAGCCGTCTGCCGCAACGACTTTTTCCAGCGGCCATTCAGACAGTCTGCCGTCTTCATCAAAAATCATCAGACCGTTGTCCGTAGCCGCAAAGAGTTTTCCGTCGTACATGCAGGTGGAGTTTACCACTCTATCAGAAATTCCGTAACGATCAAACAGATCGATAAAGCGGTTTTTAACGATCTTCATGACACCCTGTCTGGTAGAAGTGAACCACAGGTTCCCTTCATAGTCGGTCATCACATGTCCGATGGAATTGTTCATCGGGATGTTTTCAAGTTTATGGAAACCGGTATCGTTGAGAACGCCAACACCGTTTCTGGCACAGATCCAGATGTCTCCGTCAAAATATTCAAAAGACTGTATCTGAGAAAGCGGAGATACATCGATCGGTTCAAGATCGATCTGATCTTCGTACAGATTCCCATGATATACGATCGAATCTACTGTTTCGAAATAAACCAGACTGGCGTTTTCCGGATCCGGGAAGATGCAGTTGATGCCTTTTATTGGAGTATTCTGATAGGAGAAATAATGGTACAGTTCGCCATCGCGTATCATAAACACATCTCCCGAATTGGTTGTACCGTAAATCGTACCGTCGGCTCCTATCCTCAGGTCGTGCAGGAAGGCATCTATCAGTCTGGCATCATTCAGATAGGAAAGATTCAGCTCTTCATCGATGACAAGCAGTCCCTGTGTCGTAGCTACCAGTATTCTTCCCTTTGGATCTTCTATGATGGAACGAATTGAAGGAGACTTCAATCCTTCGGCGTATCCCCATATTCTGACTTCGCCATGGTCGTGCATGGCAAGACCATTGCTGTTGGTACCGATCCACAGACGATCGTGGCTGTCGACATAGAGACACTTTACACTAGTGATCCCGGTCGTAGAGTCCAGACGTTCAAAGGTACTGCCGTCATAGCGGATCAGACCGCTGTAGCTGCCGATCCAGATGAATCCGTCCGATGTTTCTACGATATCGTTGGCTTCCGAAGTCGGAAGACCGTTCGTGTTGTTATAAAGTACAGCCGAAAAGCCGTCGCTCTGTCCGATCGGATCAACGGCTACCGTACCGTTATGCTTGCCTGCACCGGTCCAGAACTCATCTTCATCTTCACCGATGATCGGAACAGTAGCATTTAGGAGAAAAACCGACAGCATTAAAAAACATAACCCGATAACGGTTATCCTGTCTTTGATTCTTCTGTTATGTCTATCTGCCATCGCTGTCATATATAGTACTATTATATCGTTTCATTCAGGCAAGTGCCATCATCTCATACGATCTTTGTGATCCAGTCGCGTTTTTTGACGTGGTAACAGCCCCATATGGTTTTAAGAATATTATCCGACCTGATGATGATATAGATCAGGTATTCCGGCAGTTTCAAAAAGAATGCGGCAATATAGCCCAGAGGAAGAGAAAAGCAGAAGGTTGTCAGTATTTCAACGATCATGTACTTCTTGGTCATGCCTCCAGCCCTGGTCAGACCCTGGGCGATGACCATCGAGAAGGTCATGGTAAAGACGACGAATGATGCCGAGTAGCACATCCTTCTTGCGGTCAGGGCTACCGCATCTGATACTTTGTACAAAGGAATCAGGATCGGAGCGATGATCTGTATCACGATAGCCGCAACGATACCCTGGATCAGACACAGTATCACGATCATGTCCCCTTCATCATATGCTTCCTCAATGTTTCCTTCCCCAATGGAGTTGCCTATGGATATGGCTGCAGCCGCAGAAATGCCGAACATCGTAAATGCGGCGATCTGCCATATCATGTGAACAATGGAATTGGCTGCTATGTAGGAATCCGATACCCTTCCGGTAATCATCGTCTGGAAAGAGGAGTTCAGCATCATCCAGGAATCGGACAGTAGGATAGGCGTTCCGTGTTCAACCAGAGACTTCCACAGCTTACGGTCCGGCAGAATGAACCGATCCGTAATCCGCATGCCCAGCTTTTTATCAAAGACATATACATATACTATGGTAATCAGAAGACCAATACATCTCGCGATCACGGTAGCGATTCCCGCACCGGTAAGACCTAAAGCCGGAAAACCGAAGTTGCCGAAAATCAGAACGTAATTGAGAGCGGCATTGATGAGACTGTTGATCGTTTCAACGATGAAACCGAATCTGGTCGATCCGGTGGTACGCAGAATGTTGGTATAGGTGCTGGTAAGGGCATATGGGAAAAATGAGAAAGCGATGATTCTCAGATAATTGCTTGCCGGTTCAATCAGATAATCCTTGTTGGTATACAGCCTGATGACCACCTGCGGGAAAACTTGCGATATCGTGAAGAATAGCAGCGCCACGATCGACGATGCCAGCAGGCATCCGTTCACGGTCCGTCTGATGATATCCTTGTTTCCTGCACCCCAGGCCTGTGCGGCAATGATGACACCTGCCGATACGACTCCGCCGCAGGCACAGATATACAGCAGATTAAACGAGTTGACCAGGGAACAGGATGCGACCGGAATATCTCCCAGCTGTCCGACCATCAGATTGTCGATAAGCGTAACGACCAGTTCAACGATCCTCTGCAGAACAATAGGAAAAGCCAGAAACATGACACCCTTCAGATAATTGATTAATCTATTTATAGACATTTTTCCTTTTCCCATTGTCTTCCCCTCTCTATCCAGGACTTCAATCAGAATATTCGTCTATCTTCTTTATATTCATTCTATCAAAAAGAACCGGCGTTTTTATTCATAATGCTTTCCGGCAAAACAAAAAGCTCCCTTTCAGGAGCTTTTGTGTTTTATTATACTAATTCAATCGTTGCCATCGGAGCAGCATCACCGCGTCTGATACCGGTCTTAACGACTCTGGTAT
>CAZGZT010000029.1:0-16653 GCA_964529805.1 uncultured Solobacterium sp.
ATCATATCAACAGGGTCGAACCGATCACGCTGGCTGCCATGGGATTTGTCATCGGACAGGTAAAGGAAATGGTGAAGGTGCCGTTTGGCGTGAACTGTCTATGGGATCCTGAATCGTCTTTGGATCTGGCGAAAGTAACGGGAGCCAAGTTCATGAGAGAAGTCATATCCGGCGTTTATGCGGCAGATTTCGGCCTGTGGAATACCAATTCCGGCGAGACTGCCAGACACAGACACAGAATCGGTGCCGACAATGTCAGAATGCTTTACAATATCGTTCCTGACGCTTCTGCCTATCTTTCCAAGAGAGATGTCGCCTCCATCGCCAAGACGACGGAATTCAACTGCCGTCCGGACGTTCTGTGCGTATCCGGCATCACTGCCGGTGCTGCCGCAGATTTCGATGTGCTGACGATCGTTAAGAATTCCGTAAAACATACCCCGGTATTTGCAAATACCGGATGTACAAAGGAAAACATCGTGAAACAGCTGGAGGTTGCCGATGGCGCCTGCGTCGCTACGACATTGAAAGTTGACGGCAAGTTTGAGAATCCGGTTGACGAGAAACGGGCAACGGAGTTCATGAATGTAGTAAAAGAGTTTAGAAAGACACTGTAAGGAGTAAGAATATGCTGTTAGATAAAAAACTTGTATTGTTTCACCAGGACTGTGAGGACAGAGATGATGCGATAGCCAGACTGGCTGCGCTGTTCATGGAATCGGGCGTAGCAAAGGAAACCTATCTGCAGGGTCTAATGGACAGGGAAGTTGAATTCCCTACCGGTCTGTATGAAGAGGGCATGTACTGCGGCGTTGCCATGCCTCATACGTTTGCGGAACACGTGAACGAGAAGCAGATCGGTTTCATGTCGCTGAACAAGCCGGTCAAATGGCACTACATGGGCGATGTATCCAAGGAAATAGACATCAGCTGCGTGTTCATGCTGGCACTGAAGGACGGCCACGATCAGCTGGAAATGCTCAGGGGCCTGATGAAACTGTTTGTAAACAACGAACTGATGGAAAGGCTTCAGAAGATCGATACCTATGAGGAGCTGATTGAGATCGTATCGGAAGCCGGAATTAATCTGGAGTAAGGAGTAAAAAATGAGAAAAGTATTGTCACCGACGCTTAGCGTTAACGCTAAAAGCTACATGTGGGGAGAAGATCTGTTTAAGATCGCGCAGCACTGTGAAAAGGTTGCGGTCGAGACCGGGCTGACGGTAGAGATTCAGGTAAACTACTGCGATATCAGGAAGGTCAAGGAACTGTGTCCGCATCTGGTTATTTTTGCCCAGTACTGCGACGATATCGATGCCGGAAACATGATGGGCGGTATTACTGCGGGAATGCTGAAAGAAGCCGGAGCGGATGGCATTGTGATCAACCACGCCGGTTCTAGACCGATCACGCTGCATCAGCTGGTCAATATTACCAGAAGGGCGAAGGAAGCCGGACTGAAAACGAATATCTGCGTAGACAATGCGACAGAAGCCGCAATGGTAGCGCATCTGCATCCTACCTGCATCGTCGTTGAACAGAACGACAAGATCGGTACGGATCAGATCGCATCGGAAGAGTACATTGCCGAAACGATTGCCGCCATCAGAGCCATCGACAAGGATGTTCTGATTGCGCAGGGAGCCGGTATCAGGACAGGTGCCGACTGCTACCGCAACATCAAGCTGGGTGCTTTTGGCGGAGGCGGAGCTTCCGGTATCTTCAAGAGCGAAGACCCTATTGCAACGATTGACGAATATGTTCAGAATGGCATCCTGAAAGCCAGAGAGGATTTTGGCGTAAAAGAGCTTTATACGCTGGATGACTGAATGTTGAAATTGTAAATAATTCTATTTTATAATTATTATAAGTATGACAAGAAAGATAAGAACTCCATATTTGGTTGTTAACCCAAAGGCTTATCTGTATGGACAGAAAAGTCTGGAACTTGCTTTGGCGGCAGATCAGGCAAGCGAAGATTTTGATATTGATGTTTTCTTTACCACTAATTTTGCTGATCTGAGACTGATTAAGCAGAATACGAAAAATATTATTCTGACTGCCCAGCATATGCAGTCCTTAAGACCGGGAAGAGGTATGGGACATGTTCTTCCTGAATCTTTGGTAGATGCCGGTGCAGAGGCCGTCTTCTTGAATCATGCCGAAAACCCGTTGACACTTAACGAACTGTACGCATGTATCAAGAGATGTAAAGAACTGGGTCTTTATACGATTGCGTGTGCCGATTCTGTCGTTGAAGCGGAAGCCGTCTGCGTGCTTGGTCCTTCCTGCGTTCTTGCAGAACCGACAGAACTGATCGGAACAGGTGTCGTAGCAGACAACAGTTATATTGATGAAACGATCAGAAGACTGAGAAAGATCAATCCTGACGTGCACATCAATATTGCCAGCGGGATTACGACTGCGGATGATGTCTATAATGTCATTTTTCACGGCGCCGACGGTACGGGGGCTACTTCCGGTATCTTAAAGGCCGAAGATCCGAAACTCAGGATCAGAGAAATGGCAGAAGCGGTAAAGAGAGCCGCTTCAGATAGAAACTAGGATTTTTCTTTACTGTCATAGTAAAGTTAAATTTTGTAGAAAGGAGGAAGAAACATGAAGAGAGTTGTTATTGCTTGTGGTTCTGGGATCGCGACTTCTACAATCATGGATGACGGTGTCCGTACATTTTTGGATACGACAGGTATCAAATATACGACGATACAGTGCAACATCCTTGAATTAGGTAACTACGTTGAAGGTGCGGATGTCATCATTAGCTCTACTAAATTATCAACTGATTATGGTGTTCCGACGATTATCGGAACGGCATACATCACTGGTATCGGTGAAGAAGAATTAAACGAGAAGTTGTTAGAAGTTTTATCTAAGTAATTGAATTGAAAGGGGAAATTTATGGAAATCTTATTAGGGATTTTTGGATTTATCAGTGATCTAGGCTCCACCGTTATGGTCCCTGTCATGATCACGATCGTAGGTCTGGTACTGGGCTTGGATTTCTTTAAGGCTCTTAAGTCCGGTATGACTGTCGGTATTGGTCTGATCGGTATCAACCTGGTTATGAACTTGGTTTGGAATTACATGACACCGGTCGCACAGGCTCTGGTTCAAGTGTTCAATCTGCCTCTGAGCTATGTCGACATGGGCTGGTCATATGTTGCTGCAGTCGCATTCTCAACGACTGTCGGTACATTCGTTATTCCATTCTGCCTCCTGATCAATATCGTCATGCTGGTCATCAAGGCCACTAAGACTGTCGATATCGATATCTGGAACTACTGGCACTGTGCATTTACCGGTTCCGTCGTATATGCTACGACCAAGAACTATGCGATCGCCTTCATGGCTGCCGGCCTGCACTTCGTTGCTACACTGATCATGGGCGACAGATTCGCAAAGATGGTTCAGGAAGAAATGGATCTTCCGGGCATTTCGCTCCCTCACGGATCAGCTGCTCCTTCACTGGTAATCGGCTGGCTCGCCAACAAGTTCCTGGATCTGTTCTTCAAGGGCGGAGACAAGAAGGAAGAAAAGAACACCGGAGGTATCGCTGCCAATCCGTTTGTCAGATTCATTACTGACCCAATGATGATCGGTTTGATCCTTGGTACTGTACTGGCTCTGATCGTAAAGAACAGCATCGCTGTTTCTCTGCAGACTGGTATGGCTATGGCTGCCCTGATGTTCCTGCTGCCAAGAATGGTTAAGGTTCTGATGGAAGGCTTACTGCCTCTGTCAACTGCCGCTAAGAAGACAATGGCTAAGAAATTCTCCGGCCAGGAATTCTTCATCGGTATGGACTCCGCTGTATGTCTTGGACATCCGACAGCTCTGTCTACTTCACTGGTTCTGATTCCGCTCACACTGATCATTGCTATGATCCTCCCTGGAAACACTGTTCTTCCATTGGGTGACCTGGCTTCTACAGCTTACTACACAGCAATGACCACGATCCCTTCAAGAGGCAAGTTCGGCAGAACTCTGTTCGGTGCCTGCATCGTTCAGGCTCTGGCTTGCTACGCCGGCACTTACTTCGCAGATGCAACTACGACAGTTGCTGTTGCGCAGGGATTAGCTGAAGAAGGCGCTCTGGTTTCTTCTCTGAGTGCTACCTGGATGGACATCCTTGTTCACTTCATCGCAAGACAGGGTTGGATCGGCTTCGGTATCATGGCAGCTCTGATCGTTGCCCTGGTTCTGTGGCATCGTGGCTGGGTTACGAAGCAGCCAAAGGTTACTGACGCTGAATAGTTAACCAAGAACACACAAAAGAAACAAATATAGTTTGATTTTAGGAACGATCCCAGTTGAAATCAAAACTATACATAAATTGAGTCAGCTTATGTTGGCTCAATTTATTTGAAGGAGGGAAACATGTTAGTTAATACAAAGAAAATGCTGGAGGATTTTCACAATTCTCCGTATGCTTTGCCATCTCCGGACTTCTTTAATCTGGATACGCTGAAATGTCACATTGAAGTGGCGGAAGAGCTGAATATGCCTCTGCTGCTTGCTTTTGCGGATTCTTTGCAAGGATACGGTCTTGACATGGAAGAGGCCGCCATGCTGGGCAGATATTATGGCGAAAAGGCGGGCGTTCCTGTTGCGCTGCATCTCGACCACGGCTCATGTGTCGAGGTATGCAAAAAGGCTGCGGATCTGGGCTTTACTTCCGTAATGATCGACGCTTCCAGCGAGCCGTTCGAGGAGAACGTCAGAAGGACAAAAGAAGTGGTGGAATACTGCAGACCGCTCGGTATTACTGTCGAAGCGGAGATCGGTCATGTCGGCCAGGGCTCGGAGTTCGTAGATGCGTCAAAGAACGACAACGTCTATACAACGGTTGAAGAATGCAGGAAATTCGTTGAACTGACCGGAGTGGATTCCGTGGCGATTTCGATCGGTACGGCCCACGGCGCCTATAAAGGCACGCCGGTCATCAACTTCGAACGTCTGCAAGAGATCAGAAACACAGTCGATGTTCCGCTGGTACTGCACGGCGGCAGTTCAAGCGGAGACGAGAATCTGAAGAAATGTGCAGAACTGGGAATCAGCAAGATCAACATCTTTACGGATATCGTTACCAGAGGATACGAAATCTACAAGACCAGCGACGCGAAATCATTAATGAACCTTTCTGTTGAAGCACATAACGGCATGAAAGAAGTACTGAAACACTACTATAATCTATTTGGGAGATAAAAATGACAGTTAAAACCAAGACACTGAACTTCCAGACGGAAGGCGGGAAGATCTCTTATTTTGAAATTTCAAAGGATGTAGAAGAGTTTATTGCCGAATCGGGAGTAAAGAACGGTATCATCGCGATACAGTCTCAACATACTACCTGTGCCGTATTCTTTGAAGAAATGGTTCATGACTTCGATGAAAGAGGCCATGACGCTCTGCAGGTCGATCTGAACAACATCTTAAGAAGACTGGCTCCGGATCAGACCCGTTTCTCGGATTATACCTATCCGGGTCCTAAACACCGTGAATTCGCTTCGAACTTCAAGGAGTTCACCGATGATCCGACAACCCTGTACAACGGTCCGTCGCATCTGAAGGCGACTCTGATCGGTGCCAGCCAGACTTTCGTGATCATCGACGGAAAGATCCAGAGAGGCGAAGTAGGCTATATCTATTTCGTTGACTTCGACTACTGCAGACCTCGCAAAAGGAAATGTCATCTGTGCATCATCGGCGAATAGTCCGCTGTTTCACACGATTAACAAGTCGGTCTGTATGTACTATAATAATCTTGTATATAAGGAGGCAGTATGATTCCATTAGGTACAACGGTTGATTCACTGGATGAATTATTAGAAATGCTGAAGGCTGACGAAGATTTTGACGTTGCCAGATACAAGTACAACGATATGACGAAATCATTGACGATCTATGATTCCGATAATATTCACACGATCATCACCCTGAAAAACGACGATCAGGGAAAAATCGTAGTCAAGAAGATCTGGTAACTCTGATCCAAGAATAAAAGGACCCGGCTAAAGACCGGGTCCTTTTTCATGGTGAATGGATCAGAAAACCGGATCTCTCCGGCTTTGTGAAGAAGTCTTATTCACCGATCACGACGACTTTACATTTTCTGGTTCTGGCGTGCGTTCTGTCGAAATCCACAAAATACACATAACCGGTCTTTCCGACGCCCAGTTCGCCGTTGTCTACTTCGAATGTCGATGAATTGCCGATGAGGGTAGCCTTCAGATGCGCATCGGCATTGAACAGTTCTTCTCTTGTTCCGCTTGGCAGGTATTTCTTGATATCCGGCCATGATTCCACGTCTTCAAAATGTTTAAGACCCGGGTAGAAATACTGGCCCCAGGCGGTCTGGTTCGGTATGATCTTTTCCAGACAGTTGTCCAGATCCTGGAAGATGAATTCCTTGCCGTTCGGCATTCTGTCGTGTACGTATTCTTCAAAGAATACGGAACAGGTTGTGTGAGGCGAGATGACGGAGCAGATCCCGTTCTTGATGCCGGACTTTCTGATGATTTCTCTTACTTCTGCGGTAATGTCGACATAAGTCGGACTTACCCCCTTGGATTGAATGCCCTCAATAGTTTCTTTATAGACTGCCATATAGATTTCCCCTTTATTAATGCTTATATTTATTATATTTCTATTTTATCCGTTTTTTCCACTCCTGCACTATGTGTGAGTCTTCAATAAAAAAGAGTGATAGTCATCACTCTTTTATAACGTTTTTCTGAAGTCCTTGACGATGTCCATGAACTCCTTGACTCTGGCTTCATCGACAGGGTTTTCGAACTTGCCGTCAACCTTGAAGGTTGTAGCACATACAACGCCGTCGGCGACGGAGATCTGTCTTACAACATTGTCTTTGTTGCAGCCGGTATTGCAGAAGACAGGGGTCTTCTTGACGGCACCCTTGACCTGCGAAAGAATCTGAGTATCTGTTTCCGAACCGGCAGTCAGGCCCGATACGCACAGTCCGTCCGGTCTGCAGTTGAATTCCGTCGTCTTGGCAATGGATGCAATGTCTCTTGCGGAAAGATAAACGGCCGCTTCCGGAACGATGTTGTAGAGCATCTTGATATGATCGGCACCGATTCTGTGTCTGTGTCTTGCGGTCTCGCCGGAATTGGTATTCCAGATACCGAAGTCGGAAGCATATACGCCGGAGATGATTTCTCTGATGAATTTGCCGCCTGTCGCTTTTGCGACATCAAGGGATGATATCGGATCCCACAGGCAGTTCACGCCGAACGGGATCTTTACCAGATCTTTGACCTGTCCAATCACGAAGGCCATGGCAGCCAGCGTGATAGGTTCCATCTTTGTAAGGTAAGGAAGCGAATATTCATTCGAGAACATGATTCCGTCGACTCCGCCGTTCTGCAGCGCTATGACGTCGTGTTTTGCGCACTCAACGATCTTTTCGATGCCGCCTTCTTCATCGTAGTAAGGATCGCCGGGCAGCGGCTGCAGGTGGCACATGGCAATGATCGGTTTCTTAACCTTGAATAGTTCTTCTAACCAGTTAGAAGTATCTTCTGTAAACTTCATTTCTTTCCTCCTTCTTTCGTATATACACCTACTTCATTGTAGATGAAAACAGTTTAATCGCCAACTCTTTATCAGAGAAAATCGCTCTTCCGATAACGGCACAGTATATTCTGGAATCCTTCAGTCTCTCATATGTCTCGTAGGTGATGCATCCGTCGATCCAGATCCTGTAGTCGTCGTTTTCAGCGAGTTTTAAGGCGAATTCTTCCATGTCCGGGAGATATTCCTGTTTTGGATCAAACGGGTCTGTAGTGCTGATCAGAAAGTCTGTGGATGTGGCCAGGATATCCGTGAGATCCTCTCTATTGACATCGGCATCGTTTAGATTGACTCCGGTCGGTATGCCGGCTTCCTTAAACCTGTTAATGACTTCAACGGCATTTTTTAGATGGAAAACCTGAATAAAGACGCAGTCGCAGCTGATCTGTTTCAGATCTTCCAGATAATCCAGAGGATTCAGGACTTCCAGATGGATCGTCTTTTCTTTGCTTCTGGAATACTCGCAGACCTTCCTGGCCATTTTCATTCCAAAAGTTATACCCCGCAGAACGACGCCGTCCTCTATATCAAGATGAATGTTGTCAAAGTACCGGTCGATATAATCGACCTCTCTGGCAACATATAGTACATCACTGGAAGCAACCGATGGAGAAACCCGCATATCTTATACCTCTTCTAGTTTATTCTATCATATTGACCCCCGTGTTTCCCGGGTTAAGATCTGCGTGATAGACAAAGAACCTTTCAGCTTATATAATTGATTCAGTAAAGGTGATATTATGGCAAAACCACAAACAAAAGCTGTTGATTTAAGAGGACCTTCTATTTATCAGGGAGAAAAACCGGGAACGCTGTTCTATGATGTGTTCTGTAAAGAGGCATATGTCGTACCTAACAGCGAAGCCTATAAGTATGACGACTACAAGACCTATCTGGTAATAGGAATCGTACTTGCGATATGTGCGGGACTTTATGGAAAGCTCCATTTTCTGATCGTATTGGCGCTGATCGTGGCAGTCGTCGCTTCCGGCAGATATGTTTTTCAGAAGAAGTGTCTGGATAACTGTATTCCTATTGAGTACAAACCGGGAAAAAAAGAGCTTTTCCTGAAGACCTGGGCGAGAGACATAAAAACGAAGAATATTATCATCATTATCGTTTTATCGATCATAATGATACTGCTGTGTATATACAACATGAAGAAGTTTGCAGGAGACGATTTCTTAAGAACCGGTTATCTGTTGATGGCAATCGGAACCGCGATTTCCCTGATATGCATAATCATAAGCCTGATCATAAAACTGAAAAGCGATTCGGAATCCTAAAAAAGCCTCTAAACGAGGCTTTTATTATAAAGATGAGAATATGCAAAACCTGATTTTATGGGTTACCTGCTGACAAAATCAAAGTTACCGTCTATTTTTCTGATAACATGTTCAGTCAGCCTGATGGTCTTTTCAATATCGTTCAGATCCGCTGTTTCGATGCAGGAATGGGAATAACGGAAAGGAACTTCGATGTCGATGCCGGCAATGCCGTTTCCTTCCAGCTGCATGTATGCCAGCTCCGTCAGACCGCCGATACCGGCATTTCTCTGCAGGTTGATGCCTGTTTCCTCTGCACATTCTTCATAGAGTCTTACCAGGCTTGGATGAGGCATGGTTCCGTTGAGCGTTCCTCTTCCATGGAAGTTGTATAGGGACATGATCGGACCGTCTCCCAGCTTCGTCTCACCGGTTCCTGTCAGATCAGGCGTATCGGCTGCCATCCCGGCGTCCAGACAAATGATGGCGTCCGGCTGGATGATTCTGGCGGCGGTAATCGCTCCTCTGATGGTGTATTCTTCCTGTACGGTTCCGGCAAGATAGACATCGCAGTCAGGTTTGTTTTCTGTAAACAGTCTGGCAAGCTCTAGGAGGCATGTACAGGAGATCCTGTTGTCAAAAAACGTTCCTGATACGACATCGTTCTGCAGATGAACGAAAGTCGGATAATAAGTGATCGCGTTGCCGATCTTAATGCCTAGATCGAGCACCTCTTTCTTGCTGTAACAGCCGATGTCGATGTAGAGTTCCTGATATTTGTCGACTTTATATTTCTCGTCCGCAGATGTCAGATGATGCGCCTTTACGCCAATGACGCCCGGGACATATCTGTCTTTTGCCTGTACAGCTACTCTTAAAGCGACCAGTGTTTTTTCCGGGATACCGCCGACTCTCTCAAAACGGATAAAACCGTCATCGGTAATTGTTTTAACCATCAGGCCCGGAGAATCCATATGACCCGTCACCATGACCTTCTTTTCGTGATCCTTTCCCTTGACGCATGTAAAGGTATTACCCAATACATCTCTTGTTACTTCCAGACCAAGGGATTTGAACTGTTCTTTAAGATAGTTGCTGACCAGCTGTTCATGTCCGGAAAGGCTTGGAAGAAGGCAGAGATTCTCCAGGTTTTGTGCGATTGATTCTTTCATGTTTTTGTATCCTTTCGTTTTTTAATATCTATTGTTGTCTGATGTTGAAATCTGCGTTGCTTATTTAATCAAATTATTGCACACATTGTTTATAATTTCTATGTAAGAGTATTTCAGATCGTTTTATTACATAAGTGCAGTTACAAGTATGTTGCGTTTTGGCTGGGTTTACTGATTCTTTCAAAGATGAGAATTCAAAGTGATGCAGAATACATATGAGATCAGAACAATTTATTAACGGGAGGAAATGATTTATGTGGATGAAGAAAGTGTTTGGAACAGACAAACCGGTGCTGGGCATGCTACATCTGATGGCACTGCCAACAGACCCCAAGTATGATGAAAAGGGAGGCATGAAGGCCGTCATCGACAGGGCAAGAAAAGATCTTCATGCTTTACAGGACGGAGGCATTGACGGCATTATTTTCTGCAACGAGTTTTCTATTCCTTATGTAGAGAATGTAAGAACCGTCACTGTGGCATGTATGGCCAGGATCATCGGAGAACTGAAAAGCGAGATCAAGGTTCCGTTTGGTGTGGATGTTGCCATGGATCCTTACAAAGTGTTCGACTTGGCAGCGGCAGTAGAAGCCGACTTTGTCAGAGAAAGCTTTTTTGGAGCTTATGCAGGAGACTACGGCATTGTGTCTTATCCTCAAGGAGAAATAGAGCGTCATCGTGTTGATGTTGGATGCAAGGACATTTATACGCTGGCAACGCTTGTACCGGAAGGAGCAAAACGGGTTTCAGAACGTCCGATTGAAGACATCGTGAAATCAGCCACTTTCTCAATCGCTCCGGGAGCCTTGCTGGTATACGGAAACAACGCCGGATCGCAGGTCGATACCGCCAACATCATCAGAGCCAAGAGCGCGACCGACACACCTGTGTTTGCTTCAAACGGCGTCAAGGCAGAAACGGTTGTTGATATACTTTCAATATCTGACGGCTGTGTTGTAGGCACCTGGTTCAAGTTTGACGGCAAGTTCTATAATGCAGTCGATGTATCAAGAGTAAAAAAACTTATGGACATAGTCAGGGAGTACAGAAAGGATTTATAGGTTATTCATAAAACAAAGCCTTACACTAAATCGTCACAAAACGTCGGAAAGATCACGATATGATTTATAATGGAAGAAGAGATAACCATGAATAAGATACTGATCATTCATACAGGAGGCACCATCGGCATGACCAGAACGGCCGACGGCTACAAACCGGATGGAGCGTATTTCCGAAGCGCCATATTTCATATGGACTCGTTAAAGGCAGAAGGAATGCCGGAATGGGATTTCATCGAATGCGATCCGCTTCTGGATTCAAGTCAGATGAGCGTGAAGGAATGGAATGCGATGGGCAGACTCATCAGCGACAACTACGACAGTTATGACGGGTTTGTTGTTCTGCACGGAACCGATACGATGGCATACAGTGCATCTGCCTTGTCGTTTATGCTGGAAAATCTGAACAAGCCGGTGATCCTGACCGGATCCCAGATCCCGTTGTGCGAAACCAGAAGCGACGGGCGAGACAATCTGATTACTTCCATGATGATTGCGGGAAAGGGAAAAGTCCGTGAAGTGTGTATCTACTTCGGCGGTCTGCTGATTAGAGGAAACCGCGCCAGCAAGTTTTCTGCCCAGGACATGCAGGCATTCATCAGCCCGAATTATCCTGTGCTTGCCAATGCAGGCATTTCCATCACATACAACGAAAGCGCATTCCTGAAACCGCATGACGAACCGTTCCATTTACGGACGTTTGAAGATGTTCCAATCGGTGTCATCCGGGTATTTCCGGGTATTCGTTTCGATCTGTTCGAGCCGGTGCTGGCCGGAAAACTAAAAGGCGTTGTGGTAGAGACTTTCGGTTCGGGGAACGTTCCGGATGATAACGGCATTCTGATCGATCTGCTGCAGAAGGCAAAGGAAAGAGGCGTCATTATCGTTGTGTGTTCACAATGCCCTAAGGGGACCGTTGACATGTCTGCCTATGAAGCCGGAAGCGCTTTGCGCAAGGCAGGAGCGGTATCAGGAAGAGACATGACGACAGAAACGGCGGTAACGAAACTTTACTATCTATTTAATAAATGCGACAGTACGGAACAGATCAAGAAGCTGATGGAAAAAGATCTGTGCGGAGAAATGACCGAATAACACTTAAGCAACGAAACAAAAAAATGCATAACTATCCAGTTATGCATTTTTCATATAAATCGCTTTCTTTCAGTACCTCGATCAGTACATCGCCGATATGATCCGCAATATCCGCTACCTTGATGTTTTTTGATTCAAGATACTTTATCTTATCCAGAGCTGAACCTCCCTTTCCGGATACGACAGCTCCCGCATGTCCCATCCTCTTTCCAGGAGGGGCGCTTCTTCCACCGATGAATCCAACGATCGGCTTTTTGCAGTTTTCATAAGCCCAGTCGGCAGACAACTGTTCGCCATTTCCTCCAATCTCGCCAATCATCACAATGGCGCAGGTATCTACATCGTCGTTGAAGGCTTTCAGAGCATCCAGGAAGGATGTACCTTTAATGCCGTCACCCCCGATACCGATGGTAGTAGACTGGCCTATGCCTTTTCTGCTTAATTGTTTAATGGTCTCGTAAGTCAGCGATCCGCTTCTGGAAACGATACCTACGTGTCCTTTCAGATGGATGTCCTGAGGCATGATGCCAAGCTTACATTTGTCAGGAGAGATGATACCCGGACAGTTCGGTCCGATTAGTCTGGTTTTTTTGTTTTTAAGGTGTTCGTTAACCCTGACCATGTCGTTGATCGGAATGTTTTCCGTTACGCAGACACAGATGTCCAGGTCGGCATCGACTGCTTCAATGATTGCGTTTGCTGCAGCGAACGGAGGTACGAAGATGATCGAGGCGTTGGCTCCGGTCTTTTCCTTGGCTTCCTTGACGGTCGCATAAACAGGAACTCCGCACACTTCTGTTCCTGCCTTGGAAGGATTAGTTCCGGCAACGATCCTGGTTCCGTATTTCAGCATCAGATCGGTATGGAAAGATCCCTGGGATCCGGTGATGCCCTGGACAATGACCTTGGTGTTTTCATCTACATAGATACTCATCTTAGTCCTCCTCCAGTTTCTTCAGCATATTCTTTACCGCATCGGAACAGTTCTCAGCCAGTATGACCGGAATCCTTGCGTTCTTAAGCGTTTCATGGGCCGTTTCCGCCCTGTTTCCCTCGATCCTTACAACGACCGGTTTTTCATAGTTCAGTTCATCCATGGCCTTTACAATGCCTTCAGCGATGAGATCTGTTCTGGCAATGCCGCCGAAGATATTGACGATGATGCCTTTAACGTTTTCTCCTCTTGAAACGATCTCAAAAGCCTTGTAGGCTTTATCGACTGTAATCGTCCCGCCTGTATCCATGAAGTTGGCAGGCTGACCGCCGTAATGATAGATCGTATCCATGGAACTCATTCCCAGACCGGCTCCGTTACAGATGCAGCCGATGTTTCCGGAAAGGGATACATAGTTCATTCCGGATTGGGAAGCCTCCAGTTCCAGCGGATCTTCTTCGTTGAGGTCCTGCAGTTCCAGGTTCTCCTTGTGTCTGAACATAGCATCGGAATCCAGGGTCACCTTAGCATCCAGTGCCATAAGATGTTCGTTACAGATGGCCAGCGGGTTGATTTCTATCAGGGTGCAGTCTTCCTTGATGAACATGTCATACATGTTAGAAAGGATGTCTGTCAGCTCTGCGGTATTGGTTTCATTCAGATCAAGTCTTTTTGCGATGTTTAAGGCTGTTTCAGCAGTGAAGCCAAGGGACGGTTCGACAGTCTCCTTGATGATCCTTTCCGGATCCGTTTCCGCCAGTTCTTCGATTGAAGTGCCTCCTTCGCCGCAGGCGACAATAGTATGTCTGCCGACATTGGTGTCGATCAGCAGGGAAAGATAGATCTCTCTTTCGATCTGCGACTGTTTTTCGATGTAGACTTTTCTGACCAGCTTGCCCTGCGGTCCGGTCTGTTTTGTAACAAGTGTTTTCCCGAAAAGCTTTCTTGCAGCTTCAATGGCTTCTTCTTTGGTGTTAGCTAAAATTATACCGCCGGCCTTGCCTCTGCCGCCGGAATGGATCTGCGCCTTGACGACGACCTTGCCGTCAGGAAAATGAAGATCCATGATCTGTTCAACTTCTTCGATGTTATCTGCAGGATAGCCTTCCGGTACAGGAATGCCGTATCTATCCATCATCTGTTTTGCCTGATACTCGTGAATGTTCATTCGGCTTCTCCTAAGGCTTTATAGCCTTCTTCATAGGCAAGAAGATTGATATCCAGGATCCTTTGCGGAAGTTTTTCTTTCAGAAAATTCAGCATCGCGTCATGATCGATGTTCAGGAGTCTTGTCATGGCTCCCAAAGCTACGATGTTGGCGCAGATGACCTTGCCTGTTTTTTCTTTGGCGATCTCGGTCAAAGGGAGTCTGTGCGTCAAAGGCAGGCTGCTGTCTGTCTTTTTAACCAGTTCCTCATCCACCAGGATAAGTGTTTTTTCATCCGCATCTTCGGTATACAGGTCGTAGGCCTGCCGAGACATGGCCAAAAGGAAATCCGGACGGGTAATGGCCGGATAGCATTCTTCTTCATCGACAATGAGCTCGCTTCTGCAGGCTCCGCCTCGGGCTTCCGGACCATAGGATTTCAGCAGTACGATCTGCTTATCTTCAATCAGGCCGTAGTAGTAGGCCATCAGGTCTCCTATCAGCATGATTCCCTGACCGCCGGTCCCTGAAAAACGCAACTGATAATTAGCCATGTTTTGCCTCCTTGGCCTTTCTGATGTTTTCTTTATAGATATCGGTATATTCCATCCGGTCGTTCTTGTTGACGAACTCGCCCCAGACGACCTTGCCTTCAAGTTCTTCCTTGGACATGTTTTCAGCCTGTCTGATGCTCACCAGTCTGTCTTTCCAGTTCAGCATCATCTGCGCGGCATCACCCATTCTGTTGAGTCTGCCGAACAGGCTTGGACAGTCGCTTGCACAGTCAACAAAAGACAGGCCGTGATGAGCTATGGCTTTCTTGATGATGTCTTTCATCTGTACCGGAAGATAGGTGGCGCATCTGGCGACATAACTGGCTCCGGCGCTTCTGGTCAGATCACAAAGATCGAACGGCGGTTCATAGCTGCCGTAAACGCTGGTCTTGGTCTGATAGCCTAACGGGGTAGTCGGGGAATACTGTCCGCCGGTCATGCCGTAGTTGGAGTTGTTCATGCAGATGACGGTAAGATCGATGTTTCTTCTGCACGCATGGATCAGATGATTTCCGCCGATACTGGCACAGTCTCCGTCACCGGTTAGAACGATGACCTTAAGATCAGGATTAGCCATCTTGATGCCGGTCGCAAAAGCGATGGCTCTGCCGTGGTTTGTATGCATGCAGTCGAACTTCAGATAGTTGACTGCTCTGGATGAACAGCCGATTCCTGAAACGAAGACGATCTTTTCATGATCAAGATCCATCTCGTCGATGGCTCTGATGATGGACTGAAGAACGATGCCGTTGCCGCAGCCCGGGCACCACATGGTCGGAAGTTTCTCTTCAACCAGATATTTGTCGTATATGTTAGCGCTTTTCATACTTGTTCGCCTCGATTATCGAATTCAGAATGTCGATGTCTCTGATCTGATTGCCGTCGTAGAGATTCTTCATCACCAGTTTCTGATTACGGTCGATGTCTTCCGTAACGACCTGGTTGAGCTGACCGTTGTTCATTTCTGCCGTGACAATGGCTTTGGAATGATAGTTGATCCGGGAAAAATCTTCGTGCGGGAAAGGCCACATCGTGATCGGCCTGAACAGTCCGGCCTTGATGCCCATCTCTCTTGCCTGTTTGACGGCGTTCTTTGCGCTTCTGGAAGTGATGCCGATACTGACGACCAGCACATCCGCATCTTCGCAGCGATAGGCTTCGTATTTCTTGATTTCTTTATCGTAATGATCATCGATCTTGTCGAAAAGATGATGGATCAGAATCTGAAGTCCGGTGGTGTTCTGATTGCTGACAGGGAAACCCGTCTCGTCGTGAGTCAATCCGGACATGTGAATGTTGTAGCCTTCACCGAAATGACCCAGAGGCTGAACGGAACTGTCGGCATAATTGAATGGATTATAGTTGTTCTTGCTTGCAGGTCTGGCCCTGTCGATGATTCCCAGTTCATCGTCATCCGGGATCAGGACCTTTTCCGACATGTGAGCCAGTACCGCATCGTAAAGCAGGATGACCGGCTGACGGAATTTCTCCGCAAGATTGAATGCTCTGATCGTCTCGTGATAGATCTCTTCAACGGAAGCCGGAGTCAGCACCAGGCTGCGGTAGTCGCCGTGGGTACCCCATTTCGTCTGCATGATGTCGGCCTGTGCCGGCAGAGTGGAAGAACCGCCGGAAGGACCTTTTCTCATGACATCGACGATCACACAAGGAATCTCATTGATATAAGCCCAGCCCAGATTCTCCTGCATCAGAGAAAAACCCGGACCGCTGGTAGCCGTCATGGCTTTCTTGCCTGCTGCACTGGCACCGATCACTGCACCGATGGAAGCAAGCTCGTCTTCCATCTGCAT
>CAZGZT010000030.1:0-16273 GCA_964529805.1 uncultured Solobacterium sp.
CCAATGATGCGGTCGTTTTCGAACACCAGTTCATCAGGAACGTGCTTGGTAATGATTCTGATCTTCTCATTGGCACGGACTTTATCAACGACGCTTTCTTCGGCTCTAAAGACATCTCTACGGATGATGATCGTAATTTCAGATGTCAGCGAGGCAAGGTATAACGCCTCTTCCAAAGCGGAATTGCCGCCGCCGATGACGGCGACTTTTTTATTACGGTAGAAGAATCCGTCGCAGACGGCACAGTAGGATATGCCTCTTCCGGTGTATTCCATGGCGTTTGGAAGGTCCAGCATTCTTTCTTTGGTTCCGGTTGCAACGATGACGGTCTTTGTATGATATTCCTGCCCGTTGGTCAGCAGAACAGTTTTGCATCCATCGTTTTCAATGATCTTATCGACCGTTCCGCTCATCAGTTTCGCACCGAATTTCTGTCCGTGTTCGCTCAGCTGCATAGCCAGTTCCAGTCCGGATATTGAAGCGATGCCCGGATAGTTCTCTATCTCATGGGTCTTTGACAGTTTTCCTCCGTTTACTTCCGCTTCAAAAACCAGTGTTTTCAGATTGGCTCTGGAAGCGTAGATTGCCGCAGTCAGACCGGCCGGACCGGCTCCGATTATGATTACATCATACAGTTCATCCATCATGTTTACCTCTTGATGAGATTATAACACGGCCTATCTGGTTTCCACATACCATCTGCCCCGGTCGTAGAAGAGATGTCTAATACGGCTCGCTTCAAAGACACAGGTATAGCGCAGTCCCGTATATCCTGCCTGCAAGGAAGATCTTGGGCAG
Source organism: uncultured Solobacterium sp. (assembly GCA_964529805.1). GTDB lineage: Bacteria > Bacillota_I > Bacilli_A > Erysipelotrichales > Erysipelotrichaceae > Colivicinus. The sequence continues at coordinate 799 of CAZGZT010000030.1, forward strand.
ATTTCCGTTACCTTGGTGATAGGGATCTTCTGATTCTGATCCCAGATCAGGAAAAGAGGCTTAATGATGCCTTCCTTGTTGAACTGACAGATCACGTCGACATAACGGATACTCATGCGATCTCCTTCTCGTTCTTAGGGATAAACGAGGACAGTCCCGCATCTTCCAGAACACGTAATGAAGAGATTGCATAATGTCCGAATCTTTCTCTGATGGCATCTATTGCTGTTTCTTCTTTCTTCTGTTTTATAGAATAACCGCCTTTTTCAAACAGGCTGGTCTGAAAGACGTCTTTCTGAAAGGAAAGAGAACTGACGGACACGCCGATGGAACGGTAGGGGATGGAAAAGTCGCAGTTCTTTTCAAAGAGGGTAACGGCACAGTTGAAGATATCCTTACCCAAGTCGCTGTTTTCTTTCAGCCGCATCTGCATCGTTCGCACTTCCAGTTTCCTGGTTCTGACCTGCAGATGAACGGTACGGAAATACATTTTCTTTGCCCGTACTCTGGCGGATACGCTGTCACACAAAACAGAGAGAACGATCTTGAAGTCTTCCATGTTTTTCAGATCCCGGATCGAGGTCATCGAGTTGCCTATGGATTTCACTTCTTCCGTTACTTCTTTATATCTGGGAATCGGATCGGATTCATATCCGTTGGCGTAACAGTAAAGCGATTCTCCCCATTTACCCAGGATTTCTTTCAGATAAGGAAGAGGTTTCTTCGCAACATCGCCGATGGTATATAGACCGTAAGTCTTCAGTTTCTCACCCGTGTGATATCCCACACCCAACAAAGAACCAGCCGGAAGATGTTCAATGTCTTTCAGGGAACTGATGTAACAGGCGGAATCTTCTTTTGCCAGATCGGAACCCAGTTTCGCGTAGACTCTGTTGTAGGAAACGCCGATGGACAGGGTAAGGCCAATCTCGTTTTTTACTCTATATAACAGCTCATTGACGATCTTCTCTACGGAACCGAAGTAGGCAATGCTGCCGGTGATATCCAGCCAGCACTCATCGATCCCGAACGGTTCGATCCGGTCGGTATATTCATAGTAAAGATCTCTGACCTTTTCAGAGAAGTATTCATAGGAATCATAACTCGGTTTCAGAATGATCAGTTCAGGGCACTTCTTCAGTGCCTCGCCGATCGTTTCCGCCGTCTTGATCCCTTTTCTTTTTGCGGGAACGTTCTTTGCCAGAATGATGCCGTGACGATGCTTTGGATCTCCCGCGACTGCCATCGGGATGTTTCTATATTCCGGATGATGCAGCATCTCTACGGAAGCAAAGAAGCAGTTCAGATCGCAATGAAGAATCACCTTGTTCATACTTTCATTATACTTGAAATAGAATCAAGTTCAATGATTACTTGAAGAAAAATCAAGTTTCTTCTATAATGTTTTTAAAGGAAGAAAGAAAGAATGGAATTTAAGGAAAATCTGCGTTTTCTGCGCAGGACTTCAAACATGTCGCAGGATGAACTGGCTGAAAAGCTAGGCTACAAGTCGTTTACGACCGTTCAGAAATGGGAGGACGGTTCGGCCTTTCCGCGTGTTTCAACACTAAACAAGATCGCTGATCTTTTCAACGTGGATGTGGATCATCTGCTGAATCTGGATATCCGCAGACAGCAGACGGCTGTTCCTATTTTAGGTGAAGTCAAGGCCGGCTATGACATGTATGCCAACGAGGATATTTACGGTTACGAGTACTGCAACAACGACGAGTACGGTCCGGGAGAATACTTCTATCTTAAGGTTAAGGGCGATTCAATGATCGGTCTGAGAATCGGAGAAGGGGATATCGTATTCGTGAAGAAACAGGATTATCTCGACAACAAGGACATCGGCGTATTCCTGCTGGATAACAATGAAGTCACGATCAAGACGGTCCTTTTCGGAAAGAATTCTTTGACGCTGAAGGCAGCCAATCCGGATTACCCGGACAGAAAATTCAAGCCGGAAGATGTCAGGATACTGGGAAAAGTCCTTCACAGCAAGGTTCTGTTTAACTGATGCGGTTTGTTAAGTATACAGTTCTGTGCATGGGACTCTATTTATCTCTTGCGGCGCTGGAGATCTTTCTATTAAGTCCGTTGGCGGATTTCTTCGGTTCTTCCTACCAGTCCCATCTGATCTTTTATCTGATCCTGCTGCTGGTTCTTGATCCTATCATCACCAGGATCCTCAGCGAGAAGATCAGGAAACATTTTGATTCAGAAGAAGGTGAACAGGTCTAGTCACCTTTTTTTATTTCATGGTAGAATGAGATGGTATGAAAATAGCGATCGTTGCCGGAGGAACGGGAGGACATATCTATCCTGCTCTGACTCTGGCGGAAGCACTGCAGGAAAAAGGACACGAGATCACATTCATCGGTTCTAACGACAGGATGGAAAAAGATCTGATCCCGGGGAAAGGATTCCCTTATATCGGTCTGGATGTCGTTACGACCAGAGGAAGCATCTTACAGAAGTTTAAGAGTCTTTTGTCGATTTTCCTTGGATACAGAAAATGCCTGAAGATCCTGAAGGACTACGACATGGCCATCGGTTTTGGAAACTATATCTCCATTCCGGTCATGGAGGCGGCAGCGAAACTGAAACTGAAGACCGTCATCCATGAACAGAATTCCTTTGTCGGCAGGGCCAACCGTCTTTTGGACAAGAAAGTGGATCTGATCATCGGATCCTATGAAGAGAACAGAAAACAGTTCTCCAATCCGAACCTGAAGATCCTTGGCAATCCGCAGTCATCCAAGGCATACGGGATCAAGGAAGATCCGCAGGTCATCAAAGATCTGTCTCTGGATCCGGATAAAAAGACCGTCGTCATCTTCATGGGTTCTTTAGGTTCTGCCAGCGTCAACAAGATCCTGATGGATTATTTCAAACTGACGGATGGTTCCTATCAGATCATCTACGCGACCGGAGCGTCTCATTACGAGACTGTCAGGAAACAGGTAAAGGACAGCGAGTATCTGAAGGTATTCGAACGCATCGATGGAATCAATGTGATGAAGAACAGCGACCTGCTGATATGCAGGGCAGGAGCTACGACCATTTCGGAAATCTGCGCCATCGGCATGCCGGCAATCCTGGTTCCTTCACCGTTTGTTCCGAACAACCACCAGTTCTACAACGCCAAGGCGCTTGCGGACAGAAACGCTGCCGTACTGATCGAAGAAAAAGATTTAACTCCGCTATTGCTTAATGAAACAGTCAATAGTATGATAAACGACAGAAACAGATTGAATGAACTGAAAGAAAACGCCCTGAAGCTTGGAAATCCGAATGTACTGGATGATATGATCAAGGCGATTGAAGAACTATGCTAGAAACGTTTTTAAAGAGTCATGGTGAATACCATGATGATAAATATTTCAAGGATCTTACAACATTGAAGATGGGCGGATACATCAGGCATTTTATTCTGCCTGAAACGGTGGATGATTTAAAAGTTATCATTGCTTATCTGAAGAGCAATCATATCATTTTTAAAGTGATCGGCAACGGTTCAAATCTGGTCTGCGGAGAGTCGGACTACAACGGCGTAGTGATCTGTCTGAAGAAACTGAATTCTTTTGAAATAAACAATGACGAACTTTATGCGGAAGCCGGTGTCCTGGCGCCTGTTCTGGCCCAGGTTCTGGCAAAGCAGGGACTCAGCTGCATGGAGTTCGCTTCGGGTATTCCGGGATGCATCGGCGGTCTGATCTACATGAATGCCGGCGCATACAAGAGTTCGATGTCCGATGTCGTCAAGGAAGTACTGGTACTGAAGGACGATGAGCTGGTCTGGATGAACAACGATGAACTGCAGTTCTCCTACCGTCATTCCATTTTCCACGATCATCCGCGCTGGGTCGTCGTAGCAGCCAGACTGAAACTGGAAAGAAAAGATCCGAAAGACATTGAAGCGCTGATGAAAGACAGACTGGAACGTAGAAAGAGCACCCAGCCTCTGGACAAGCCGAGTGCAGGATCCTGCTTCAGGAATCCGGATGACCAGTTTGCCTGGAAGCTGATCGACGGGATCGGTTACCGCGGCTTTGCGGTCGGGGATGTCAGCGTATCGGACAAGCATTCCAACTTCATCGTCAACAACGGCAACGGTACAGCCGAAGACTATCTGTCTATCGCCTGTCAGATCCAGGATAAAGTCAAAGAGAAGTACGGGATCAGACTGATCATGGAAGTCGAGAAATTCAATTGCTGAACGAAAAGAAAAAACTGCTGGATATGAATGCCTTGTTCCATATCCGGAGAAATAAAAAGATCACCGATAGAAACCAGAAGATCAGGAATGTCTGCTTCGTTTTAAGCATCATCCTGTCTCTTGCGCTCATCGGTTTTTTATATTTCAGCAGTGATGCTTCGAAGATCTATCGGATCACTGTGGAAGGGAATCACTATCTGAGTGATGAGGATATCATCGCTGAAAGTACATTGTCTACGGAAAACAGATTCCTGGCTGTTCTTCCTTTCTCCATAGAAAAGAAACTGAAAGAGAATCCACTCATAGCCGAGTGTAAGGTGAACAAGCTGAATGAGCGTCTGGTGCAGATCAACGTTGAAGAAAAGAAGGCTATCGCCTACATGTTCGAGAACGGCTCCTACGTGCTGGTTCTGGATGACGATACGAGGATTCCGTTGACCGGCGACAATCTTTATCTGATTTCCAAGGTTCCTTTCCTGGAAGGATGTACCATCGAAGATGTCATCCTGATCGAGAAGAATCTGAAAGACTGCGACTATAAAATCATCAACGAGATCTCGGAGATCCACTACTATCCGCAGCTGAAGTACCAGTATCTGGAACTGATCATGCGTGACGGAAACTATATCTTTACATCTCCTTATGGACTGAATATTCTGAACCATTATTTCGACATGAGGTCCAGTCATCTCAGTACGGAAGCGGGGTGTTACTATTTCGAGGACATCTCCGGCAACGCCTATACTTCCGCCTGCCCATGGCAAGAGGTAGAAGAGATCATTCCGGAAGAAGAGATCGAAGAAGACGAAGAATAACAAAAAGGCCTTTACAGGCCTTTTCATTTCAATGGTGGTTCCGGCCAGATGAGATTCCAAGCTTTACAGCGTATTATAGCGTATTATAACGCCACGTTTTCGCATGTATAGCCACGTATTTTCATGTATAAGCATAAAAAAGCGGGCCAAAAAGCGGTCCACTTTCAGTTGTGAATATTCATCAGATCTTCCGGGTACAGATGGGTGTAGATGTTCATCGTGGTCGACAGCTTGCTATGGCCAAGATACTTCTGGACGGCTGTAGGCTTTGCGCCTTTTTCAAACAGATACGAAGCGCAGGAATGCCTGAACTGATGCAGGGTGATTCTAGGCAATCCGGCTGCAGCAATGGCTTCATCCTTCCTTACGGTGACGGTAGTTTCGCTTAAAGGTCTGATACCGCCGAACACGAACCATTCTTCGCTGAATTCCTCAAATTCCATATAGTCGCTGTGAAGCATTTTAAGGCTCTCCAGCGTTGATTTCTCGATGGGGATATTTCTTATCGAAGCACGTGTTTTCGGCTTTGTAATATAAAACTGCGAGGTCTGGTAGTCTTTATTGAGCTTGCTCGTGTATGTCTTGTTGATCTTCATGATTCCGCCGTCAAAATCGATGTCGTTCCATGTCAAAGCGAGGGCTTCACCGAGTCTTGTTCCCTGGTAGAACAGCACCATGAACAGAGTCTTGTATTCCTGATCGGAGATCTTCTCCAGGAACGAGTCGAACTGATCCTTCGTGATGATCTTGATCTCTTCCTCTTCCGGCAGAACATTTACGGGATCCGTGAATCCTCCTACCCGATCGGGAACATTGTTGATGATGCCGTGATTCTCGTAGGCCAGTCTGACCAATGTCTTAACGAATCTGTGGCAGCGGTTCTTTCTGGATGTGGACATGTCTTTCCCATCAAGGTATTTCTTGAATGCCTTATACCGTGGGATGGTCAGTTTTTCTATCTCGACTTTTCCAAGATCGTCCTTGATATGATCGTATAACGGCTGATAGTGCATATGGGTGGTAGGCTTTACCTTGCCTTTCTGTTCCTCGATATATTCTCTGAAGATGTCGTCAAAAGTGATTCTGGATGATACCTTCTGATGTTCTATCTGCATTTCCGCATATGCTTTAGAGGCTTCTCCCTTTGTCAAGAAGCCTCTTTTTTTCTTGCTTCTTTTCCTGCCGTCGGAATCTACATAGTTAAGTCTTGCTGTCCATGTGTCGTTCTTATCTTTATATACCGGCATAATAAAACCTCCTTTCTATTCCAGAATCCGATTTTTCTTGCATTTTATTGTGGAATAATCAATAATGTAATTGAAGGTTGGAAACAGCCGAGTCCTCATCTACTAGTGTAGAAAGAGTTTCTTAAGACGGGTAAAACCGTCTTTTGCTATTTATAAGAATTGTATCTTTTTATTAAGTTTCTTTTCTCTTCAGCTTTAAAAATTACGTGAGCAGTAACTATTGTGTAGTAACCATTTCTGTCTTCTAGGACAATAAGGTAAGACTCTATTTGAAGAAAAATGTGTGTTCTTCTTCTCTCTTTCCACACAAGAGCTCCTTCACAGCAGGTATCGTTACATGGGTAATTGTTCAAAAGATCAATAATCCAGTGAATTTTGCTTGTACGAGCATAATCAAGTTCCCTATGCTCGTAAGAAGAATACCTTTCCCATTTGCGGGTAGTCATATGATAAAAAGAATCTTCATACTTTCCATGCATCGGCGTTTTTATTGGAAACACTCTTTTTCCCATAAAATATACACCAGTGTTGTAAAAGATTTCCTGGTATACTGGATAGATTTTGTCTTTATAATCAGTCTCCGTCTCCTGAGAATCTTTCTTGATTGGTTCGGATAGCAGTTTGCACTTGTTCATTACTGAGGTCTCCATTTCAACAGGTTTATTTTTTCTTCCCTGACAGGAGTCGTTTTCATTAATGAATATCCTGATTTTGATTGTATTATTCCAACCAATTCCATTTTGGTCTTGCTTGTTCCTGCGCCTTCATTTGCAAACGATATAGCGCCAGTTAAGATATCCGCCATTTGTAGTAATTGGACCTCATGTGATCTGACTGGCTGCATGTTTTTTATTACAGTATTATGTGAAAAGTCAAAATTATCATTTGATAGGATTTCTCTTAAACGATTTATCTTTTCTGATGAATGTGTATCTTTAATATCGATGAAAATATTATATTTGCAGCTTGGTGAAATAATAAAACTCAGCATCTCAAAATACATCTTATAATACCAATCATCATGAGTTTGATTGAACCTTTCGTGATCAAGTGTGTTTTTTGGTGCAATTAAGCCTCTAAAATGCAAACTATCATCATCAAAAAAATAATTGATTATATCTTTATATAATTCGTATTTGCATGGAGAAACTTTAGTCCATTTTATTTCTGAAGATGGACTAATGCCATGATCAATCTTTATCTCTTTTATCCGTTTTGTGATGCTTTTTACAAGATCTTCTTTGCAAAAAACACAGCCCAAAACCATATTCTTTTTTCCATCGTTTTCAAGATGGCAACTCTCGTCGCAATATACATTAATAGTTTCCATATTTTACCTCCTATCCTCCGATCTCCTGCACAAACTCCTTCACGATATACTTCAGCAGCCCGACCATTCTGAAATTCATTTCCTCAGTGATTTCTATAGGCATATAATCGCTGTTTTCCGATACAAGGAATACTTTACCATCCTTGATCTTTACACGTTTACAGAAGCATTTCTCGTTGTTTATAAAACGTCTGCTGTTTTCTACATCAAAAAATCAATTACATCAATAACTGCTTTTTCTTAAGCAAACCGTCATGCATGATCCTTTGATATATGAAAAATCAAACTGCAAGGATGTATAATACTTATTTTTTCTTAAAAAGTTTAATGCCATATGAACATCGTGCTGTTTGTCAATTGGAACATATCCAGCACATATCCATTCCTTTTCAGAGTTTCTAATCATCACCTTTATGGCGTTTGGGTCATGTTCGTTATTCGGCTCATTTTCAAACTTGCATGTGAAATACCTTTTCCCTTCTTCAAGCATTCTTTTGATAGTTTCAACATGTTCATCAGAAAAAGATATTACTTCAATTACGAACTCATCTGGATTAAAACTGGCTTGTTTTGCAACACTAGTATCAACAGACGACTTTAATAATTCGACTAATTTCATAGTTAGTTTCTTAAAAATCTTTTATAACTTTTCTTAACTTTCCAATACATTTGAAGCAATCGTTCAAAGGATCTATGATAATAGGTTCAAAGTCAGAATTCATTGGCATAAGCATGATAATGTTATTCACAACATTATATTTTTTACACATTGCAATGTTTTCATCAATACAGAAACATCCAATCACACCCACATCAACACGGCTGACTTTCTCAAACACCAGAAGATCTCCAGAACTAATTCCGGCATCTTTCATAGATTCACCGGCAGCAATTTGACAAAAATATAAATCAGGTGAAGATAAGCCCTTTGAAGGAACAGGAACATATTCCAAAATATTATCTTCATTAAATCCGCCATTTCCACAACATATTTGGGAATAGAGTGGAATGCGAATATAATCTAAGCCTGATTTTGAATAAACTCTTTCATCCGAGCCATATATTAAAAGATCAGCATTAACATTAAAAATCTCGCACATGGCTTGAACATATCCCATGTTTGGCTCTGTTCTTCCAATTTCCCATGATGAAATAGTTTTATCACTGACTTTTAAAAGATCTCCAAGTTCAGCTTGGCTTAATCCTCTTTTTTCTCTAAGGTTTTTAATATTTTGAGCAATAGTGATATTCATTTTTTCTCCGTTTTATATAGTCATTATAATCTATGAAAACAAAAATTTCTATATTTTGTGGAAAAAATTGTTGACATCTACAAAATGTAGAGTTAAGATAATGGCAAAGGAGAGTTGATATGGAGAGAATTTCATTGAGATCTGCAAGAATCAACCGAAGCTTAACCCAGAAACAGTTAGGTGCAATAATTGGCGTTCACGAAAATACAATAGCAAAATGGGAAGAGGATCCCACGTCGATGAGTATCAGAAATGCTGAAAAGGTTTGTAAAGCTTTAGATTACAACATTTCTGATATTTTTTTCGGCTTAAATCTACAAAATGTAGATTATGAAACAAATTCTTGACAAATTAGAGAGAGAGATAACCTAAGAGCACGGAAAGAGGTGATATATGGACAATACGAAATTTGAAAAACTAATTGATACAATCGAAGATTTACTTCTTGAATCAATTGAAGAAGGGATAACAATTCATCACATTGAATTGCTGAAAGTCCTTAATGAGATGGTTAGGACGAACGAAGAAATAAAAAGAAATGTAAAAGAATAATGCCATTCCGGCATTACTCTGGTTTGATCTTAAGCAGATTTGCATTCAGATCAGCAAATGCGCTGTAGTATGCTTTCACAAAAGTTTCGGTTTCTTCAAAGGAATTCTTCTTGTCAGGATGTTCATTCCTATATTCAGCCAATATTACCTGCGCTTTTGCGACTGCCAGATCTCTTACCGTTTGCATTATATCGGCCATATTACCTCCTTTCCGTATTTAATTATACGGTCTAGAGGTTCTCATTGACCTGTACGCCACTCATATATTTATCTTCCTGAATATTATGATTTAAAACGATTTCTTTATGGTCCGGCAAAACATATTAAAAGTCTTTTTTCTGAAGGGTGGCGTGCAGGCCAATGGGAGGTGATCAATGAGAGAAATACAAAAAGAAGAACGAGACACGATACTAAAAAGTCCCTATATGACCGCAAACGATGTCTACAGGGTGCTGCCGGTGGGAAAGAATCAGGCAGCAAAGATGTTCAACGATCTTTATGTCGAATTGGAAGAAAAGGGGGTGAGACTGTTCCAGAGCAGACCGAGAACCGTCCCGACAAGGGAATTCAAGAAGAAGTACTTATAAAAAAAGACGGCACCTTAATGCCGCCGAGTAGATAACCCGCCAAAATTATCTACTCCTATTTTACCACAACGAAAGGAGTTTTATGAAATTATTGCTTGCATTAATGAACTATGAAGAGCCGTTGTGCACGGCGATCGGGCTTGTTGCAGCAGCGATAGGTCTGTTCCTGGCCGGAAAGGAAATGAGGAAGGCACATGATAATCAATAACGAAACAGGCGAGATCATCGAAGAATCCGAAGAAAGTCAAAGCTATCAGCTCGCAAAGAGAGAACTGAACGAACTGGCCATTTTCGATGAATGGCTGGAGGTCAAGGAGAATCTTGAAACCGCAAAGGAAAGGTTCGAGATGGTGGACAAGCCGTTCCGGAAAGCGATGGCGGATCTGTTCGAGAAATTCTCCATCAAGAGACTGGAGAACGACTACATCGACATCATCCAGAAGAACGGATATATGAAATCATCCTGGGATGAAGAGAAGCTGAAGGCGTTCATCTACCGCAACGGCGCAGATCCGAAGGATTTCAAGACGGAGAAGTGGCAGAACGGTACGCTGCAGATCAAGTATAAGGACTAAAAACTATGGAAGAGAAAACATTCAATACGCTATATGCGATAAACGTCAACGGAAAGACGGAAAAGAAGGGCAACCTTACATATCTGTCCTGGGCGTGGGCCTGGGCGGAATTCGTAAAGGTATGCCCTGATGCGAAATACGAGATAAGGATGTTCGAAGGAAAGCCTTATCTGTGCGATCCGAATCTGGGTTACATGGTCTTCACATCGGTTACGGTGAAGGACGATACGAAGGAGATGTGGCTTCCTGTAATGGATCAGAACAACAAGGCCATGAAGGATCATCCGTACAAATACCAGGTCAGACAGAAGAACTTTCAGACCGGGAAAGTGGAGATGGTCGAAAGGGTATGCGAAGCAGCTACGATGTTCGACATCAACAAAACGATCATGAGATGCCTTACCAAGAACATTTCCATGTTCGGTCTCGGTCTGTACATCTATGCCGGAGAAGATCTCCCGGAAGACATCAGAGAAGAACAGAAACAGGAGAGATGGGATGGCCTCGAAGTCGATAATATCCAACGATAAAAAGTGCATCGTATGCGATTCCACATACAGCCTTCACAAGCATCACATCTTTGAAGGAACGGCAAACAGATCCAAATCCGAAAAGGACGGATGCTGGTGCTATCTGTGTTCCAGGCATCACAACGGTTCAAATGCCGGGGTTCACTACAACAAGGTATTCGAAACCGATCTGAAGCAGAGGACACAGAGACTGTGGGAACAGAAATACGGTACAAGAGGGGATTTCATCAAGAGATACGGAAGGAGCTACTTATGAGAACGATAGCGGAAACCAAGTTCATAGGGAATCAGGCGCTCGTAAGCGCTCCTGTTCCGTTCAACCTTGATGACGGAGAATATCTGGTCTCCATCGAACCGAAGAAGAAAAAGAGATCCCTGGATCAGAACAGGTATTTCTGGAAGCTTGTAGGGGAGATAGCGAAGAAGGAGAACGGAAATCTCCGTGATGTCGATGAACTGTACACGAATCTGCTGCAGATGTCCGGTGCGAAGTATGAATCGGTCATCATAAAGCACGAAGCGCTGGAGCGATTTAGAAGCCTCGTACGGCACGTTAAGATCATGAAGCAGCAAGTCATAAACCATGAGCTTTACGACACCGTATGGGCCTTCTACGGTTCCTCACAGTTCGATACGAGCGAGATGGCGCAGCTGATAGATACTACTCTGCGGTATGCGGAGGAAGCAGGGGTTCCGGATGTGAATTCCTATTGGAAAGGACTGTTGAATGATTAAGTATCTTAAGGGATATCTTGATACGGACTGGCGCACGAAGGACAGGATATTATACTTCCTTCAGCATGTCGCCAAGATAGATGTAAACGAAAGGGAACTGAGAGACTACTTCGCCCAGTTCAACAAAAAATACGAATTGGGCGATACGGAAATGTTCATCGCCCATTCCGGATACGGGTATAAACTCACATCGGATCCGGAAGAGATAATGAGATCTCTTGAGGATGATTACAAGAGATCCATGAAGATGCTGAAAAGGTATTACCGCTGCAAGAGAGTGCTGTCGGAAAAGAACCAGTTCGCCCTGGATCCGAAGGAAACGGATCTCTACGAAGCGGTCATGAGGATGGGCGTATGAGTTTCATAAAGCTTGACAGAGCCTTGCTGAACTGGAGATACGCACACGATCCGAACTATGTAGCGTTATGGATTCACATACTTCTGAAGGTCAATTATGAGCCTAGTGAATATGAGGATGTGAAGCTGGATAAAGGCGAATGTATCACTTCCGTAAGGGGCCTTGCAGAAGCTACAGGATTAAGCGATCAAAAAGTACGAACGATTCTCAAGCACTTAAATGGCGAAGAATTAACAATCAAATCAACAAACAGATTTACTCAAATAAAGGTGAATAAATGGGCAAAATATCAATGTTCTGATGGTGAGTCTAACAAAGAGATTAACAAACGATTAACAAACGATCAACAAACGATTAACAACAGAATAAGAAGTAAAGAAAACAAGAAGTTAAGAAATATATATATAGACACATTGCCCGTTTACGATACCTCCAACAACACAAGAATGAGCAGTGAAGAAGAGAAGGAACTTCTTTCACTGATGGGGAGGAAATATGAATCTTAAGGAATTCATCATAGATACATTCATTGACAATTCCATAGAATGGGATGACAGCAAAGTGAATGATATGAGCGAAAAGATAGAAGACTATGCCAGGAAGAAGGCGAACGGCAGCAGATGCATAGCCATCAGTGATGACGAAGTAAGACAGTTCATCATAAACAGCAGGGAACTGCTTGAAAAGATGGCCAGAAAGAAAGCCGAGGAGGAAGCGAAGAGGCTTGCATCTGTAGAGGAACAGAAAGCACGAGAGAAGGAGCTTAAGGAACAGAGAAGAAGGGAGAAGGCTGAAGAGGAGAAGCAACCGTATCAGCTGAATCTGTTCTGATGGAAGTAAGAGATCAGCTGATAAATGCGGCATTGAGCATTGAAGGGAAGCTTGTCTACAAGAAACTCAAGAACAGGTACCGTATCTACTGCATGAAATGTCACAGATACGAATATGTTTCCAAAGAGGAATTCAGGCAGATTCAGGCTGCGCATGTATGTCCGATGTGCTTCCAGGATGTGGAGCCTTCAAGGATGCAGGAGCATTACATCTGGAGATACATCACGGATGACGACTACAACGGATATCTCATTGAAATGGTGTTCCGGTTCGGAAGGAAGTCTAAGGTGAAGATCTGGGAAGTGATGCACTATCTGGGCGGCGAAACGATCGAAACGAGATATATCATGAACTGCATGACATCTCTGTCGTTCAATCCGAAGAACGATCAGTGGAAGATCAGAAAGGGAAAGGCTACGCCTTACCTGTGGAGATTCTACACACTGAATCAGTCCATGCCGATTTCAAGCAAGAAAGAATATATCTATGCTGCCATGTACAACCGGGGAATCATGGACAACGAAGTGGATGAGATGGTCAAGTCGAATCAGAAGCGGATATTCATGAAAAACCTTCTGAGCGGAAAGCAGATGGAATTCGTAATAGCTTTCGATCTGAAATCCTACGACGAAGTCTATAAATACCGTGCATACATGAAGAAGAACAGTCCTGATCCAAAAAAAGTATTAAATGTGCATTATCTGGATTATCTTCACAGGAACAACATAAAGCTCCGTGATTTCTACGACTACTGGGAACAGTGCAAGATACTTGGCTACAAGCTGGACAAGCCTAAAGACTTCCAGAACAGGCATTACCACTACAGCGAAACCATCAAGGCGAAGAAGGACAAGCTGAACGAGGAAGCGATCAAGAGAAGATACAAGGAACTGATGGACAAGGCATACGGATCCGGAAAGGTATCGATAGAGCCGTTCAGATCCGGAAACGAGATAAGGAAATGCGCCAAGCAGCTGCACAACTGCATCGCATCGATCTATCTTCCTTACTACGCCAAAGGCGATACGGATCTGTACCATCTGGATGTGGAAGGGATCATGACGGTTGCTATTGAAGTAAGCAACAACGAGGTCAGACAGGCCAGGATCGCAAGAAATCTTAAATGTCCTGCGAACCTTATGAAGCACATCAGAAAATGGTGCAGCGAGAACGAATTCTCGATAGGAGATTACTTATGACAAGAACATTCAAATATGCGGAACTCAGGAAGAGGCTTGATAAGGAGAGGACGGATCTGGGAAACAAATGCCTTGATCTGTCCGAAGATCTCTCCATGATTCATTCTGAAGTGGACAGAAGGGCGTTTGAACGGATGATGGGAGATCCTCTGGAGCAGCTGGATACGATGCTTGGAATGCTCAAGAAGAAGAGTTTCCTGGAGGGACAGTGATGGAAAAGGAAAAGATGATACCAGTCAAATGGCTGCAGAAAAGGATGGCGGAAGCGATAACGGAAAACAAGTATTCAGATGAACATCTGGATTCCAAATACTTCCTGCTTATCAACAAATTCATTGCGGAATACGAGGAGGAGCAGAATGCTTTGGAAAGACGTGAGCAAGGAAGAGAAGAGAGCTTGTAGAGAATGGGCAATGGCCCAAACCGGAATACTGAGAGCCTATAAAAAAGGTGAACTGAACGGTTTGCAATACCGCTCATACAAGAAGAAACTAGAAGATTTGTTGGGAAGGATAGAAGAGCATTATGGCAGAGTGTATCAAGATACCGATTGATTGGATTAAGGACTACATCAAGCACATCAGCAGACTTGACCTTGAGTACGAACCAAACACTTGTGATTTGGATGATGTGGTGAAACAGGAGATGGAACGGATGATAGATGGGTATTTGGAAGAAACAGAATGAAAGAAAGAACAATCAAAGAATTTCTCTCCGACCTAGAATATTGGAAAGGCTTGCTTGAATACGAGTATAGAAGAGAGCACAAAATTGCTCCATCATGGCTGTATGAAAAAATACATCACTTAGAAAAACAGATTAAGGAGAAACAGAATGAAAGAAGAATACATTTATGACGCATTCAGGTTGTTTATTGATTGGGTGACAGATTGCGGCTTCGGATTTGACAACATTCCTGATGTCTATGAGAAATATAAAGATAAACTTGCTGACTATGGCTATGCGGAAGGATTGATGATGGTTGCTATATGGGAAGTATTGGGAGAAACAGAATGACCAAACTTGAAGCCTATAAACGAGTATTCGGCAACGAAGTCATTCATATTGAGGACATAGATTGGGATAGTGAAGTAGATGATGCGTTTGAGATGGAACTTGAAGTCATCAAACAGATGGTAGAGAGGATGCAGAATGAAAGCAATATTAGTTATTGATGTTCCAGATGATTGGCATTGCAAGAAGTGGTGTATTGAGGGCGAATTGAGAGGAAAGAACGAGGA
>CAZGZT010000031.1:0-15128 GCA_964529805.1 uncultured Solobacterium sp.
ACGGAATTCTTCAATCTTGCTTACAGCGAAAGACCGGGAGACTACTGGACCTTTACGCTTGGCTGTCTGTTTGTACTGGCCGGACTGGCTCTGTGCCTTTTCTATGTCCTGGATCTGCTCAAGTATTCCGGAAAGGTCGAAGGCAAACTGATCAAGTCCGAACCTACCTTCAAGACCAGAAGAGGACAGGAGAACGCCTATGAGAATACCTATTCTTATACGGTAGATGGAAACAAGTATACGAAGAAACTCAAAGAGGGAAGCGAGTATTCAAAGGATCATACCGTAGTCCTGAACTACAGCAGGAAGGATCCTTCTCTGGCAAGAACAGGAAAGAATACAAAGATGCTGATGATCGGACTAGCACTGATCGTTGTTGGCATCCTGATGGCCTACAAAGGGATGCAGATCGCAGCCAGTCTGAATAACTGAGTTTATACCATAAAGAAAGGAGTACGTTTATGAACCGTTATGTGAAACTGAACAACGGTGTTTTCATGCCGAGAGTAGGACTGGGAACATACAAGCTGAACGATCCAAGGACACAGGTCAGGAAAGCGATCGAACTGGGATACCGGCTGATCGATACGGCTCTGGATTACGACAACGAAGAACAGCTTGGTCTGGGAATCAAGGACAGCGGCATTGCCAGGGATGATCTGTTTATCACATCCAAGGTATGGTTCAGATGGTCGAAGCCGGGAGACGCCAGAAGAATGGCTCTGGATTCCTTAGAGAAACTGGGTGTGGATTATCTTGACATGTGCATGATCCATTGGCCTTTAAACGACTACTATACCGCCTACAGGGATCTGGAAGAGCTTTACAGAGAAGGCAAGATCAGAGCGATTGGGGTATGCAACTTCACGCCGGACAGGCTGATTGACCTGCTGAGTTTCAACGAATACAAGCCGCAGGTGAATCAGATCGAAATCCATGTGCGCTGTCAGAGATGGATGGAACACGAATGGTTCGACAAGTATGATGTAACGCATCAGGCCTATTCTCCTTTAGGAGCCGGCAGGATAGATGATCTGATGGAAGACTCTCTATTGAGTGAATTAGCTGAGAAATACGGCAAAACAAAGGCTCAGATCTGCCTGAGATTCCTTTTACAGCGCAATATCTGTATCCTTCCTCGGACCAACAGCGAAGAAAGATTAAAGGAAAACATCGATCTCTTCAACTTTGAGCTGACAGAACAGGAAATAGAAGCCCTGAAAACTCTGGATCGCAAAGAAGCCGTCATAGGCCGTCCGGAAGACCCCGCCAAAGTCAAAAGAGCCATCGAGGTATATCGCTGAATTATGTGAAGAATATGTGATTATAAGGTGAAAACGCTTGCACTATGAATAATATGGTTCTAAAATAGATTATCATAAATATATTTGTTTAAGGAGGAAAAGTATTTATGAATTTTGTAATTGATTTTATCATTCAGTTACTTTCTAACCCTGCTATCTTACTGTCACTGTATGTTATGGCAGGTATGCTTGTTAGAAAGAAAGACTGGTCTGACATCATCACTTCGATGATCAAGACGATTCTTGGCTACAAGCTGATTTCTGGTTCAGGAACATTCCTCGTTGATTCATTAGGACCTCTGAACTCTATGACATCTGATGTTATGGGCTTCACCGGTATCGTTGCTTCAAACGAAGGTGCGTTCGGTGCTGCCGGTGACACTTATGGTGTTGCTCTGTCCGGTATCATCGTTATCGCTATGTTCGTCAACCTGCTGCTTGCCAGATTCACGAAGTTCTCATTCATCTTCTTAACAGGACATGAAATGATGTGGATCGCTACTTGCTGCGCATTCCTGTTCACCAACATGGGCTTCCCTACTTGGCAGGTAATCGTTGCCGGTGGTCTGGTTTGTGGCGCTTACATGGCTGTTATGCCTTCACTGGTATACGAAGATGTATGTGAAATCACTCAGACAAGAGAAATCTCTATCGCTCACTCTGGTACATTCTTCTACTGGATCGCTGGTCGCGTAGGCAAACTGTTCGGCGACAAGTCTCATTCAACAGAAGACATGAACATCCCAGAAAAGATGCGTTTCTTAAGAGACTGGAACGTATCTCTGTCACTGGTTATGTTCGCTATCTATGTAATCGTTTCTATCATCTGCTTAGTAGTTAAACCGGAAGTTGTTGCTAACGCATTCGGTGCTGGCACGAACTTCGTAATCGGTTCTATCAACTACGCTCTGGAATTCACAATGGGTATCTTCATCCTGATGGCTGGCGTTCGTCTGGTTGTCGGTGAAATCACTCCTTCTTTCCAGGGTCTGTCAGAGAAACTGGTTCCAAACGCAGTTGCTGGTCTGGATATCCCGGTAGTATTCCCTTACTATCCAACCGGTGTCCTCGTAAGCTTCTTCGTATGTACATTAGCTTATCTGGTTGCCTTCGTAGTTAACATCGCTATCAACAGAGCAGATCCGACTTTCCCAGTCGTACTGCCTTCTCTGATCGGTTCATTCTACCTTGGTGCCACTTACGGATGTGTTGCTAACGCTACAGGCGGCAGACGTGGTGCTATCCTGGCTGCAGCTCTCGTTGGCTTCGTATCACACTTCGTTCCAGCTTTACTGATCAAATACGGTTCAGTTGTAATCGAAGGTATTACATTCGGTAACTCCGATGCTGCATTAGTTTCTATCCCTCTGTATCAGCTGGGTAAACTCTTAGGCCCTAACATGTTCTACTGTGTTATCGCTCTGTTCGTAGTCGTCGTTGTTATCGGCGTATTAGGAAAGAAGAAAAACGCCTAATACTTTCTTAAAGGAAAGAATATGGGAAAAGTAAAAAAAGTTCTTTGTGTGTGTCAGGCAGGTTTAGGTTCATCCCTTATTTTAGGAATGAACGTTGAAAAGGTGCTTGAAGCCATGGGCAAAGGTGATATCCGTGTAGAACATACTTCTATCGGTGATACCACAGCCGGTCAGGCAGATCTCTATATTGCCGGCGGCGATATCTATGAACAGGTAAAAGTCTTCGGACCATGTGTAGCTATTCATAATCTCGTCAACAAGAATGAGATCAGAGAAGTACTTGAAAAATACTTCGAAGAAAACCCTGACGAAGAATAACAGTAGTTTTAAACAAAAAGATGGGATGAGGATTCACTAGAGTCCTCTCCCATATTTTTTAGGAGGATACTTATGGAATTAAAAGATCTGTTAAAGTATGAAAACGTCGAGATCATCGATTCAGTCAAGGACTGGAGAGATGCCGTTGAGATCGCTACCAGGAAACTGGTTGAACAGGGCTATATTGAGCCTCGCTATACCGATGCGATCATTGAGAGTGCCATTGAACACAATGCCTACTTCGTGCTGTGTCCGGGCGTAGCGCTGCTGCACGCAAGCTCAGACAAGGGCGTCAATGAGACACAGTTATCCATTACTTATGTCAAAGAACCTTTCCGTTTTGAAGGAAAAGATGAAGATGTCAATCTGATGATCACGCTGGCTGCTGCCGACGGTGAATCACACATGCAGGCGATTCAGCAGGTCGCTATCACTTTAAGCGACGACGAGACCTTGAACAGGGCTCTGCATCCTGAAAGCGTAGACGATCTCTACAAGCTGTTTATCGAAGCAGAAATCTAATCAGACGATGAAGGTTACATATATATATCAGGACGGCGTTCTGGTTGAGACTGAGAATGCCTCTTTGATATTCAACTACTCCCAGGGAAAGATGCCGAAAATAAACAAGGATAAACCGTTGTTTGTTTTCATATCCGGTTCGATTGCCGACAACTACAATCAGGACATCTTCCACTGGGGCGCGAAAAACGACAATGTCTACTATGTTGTAGCCAACGACAACATCAAGAACAAGAAGTTCCGTTTCCGTTTCTTCTACAATCACATCATTGAAAAGGAAACATTAAAAAAGATCCTGTTTACCGATCCGGATCAGACTTACAAGTATCATGGGCTGAGCATCAAGACGCTGGATACCTGCGACGGCAACCGCGGATGCGCCTTCCTGGTTAAGGCCGGCAAAGAAACGATCTTCCATGCGGGTCATCTTAATGAGTGGTCATGGCCGAACATGAAGGAAGAAAAGATTGCCGAAGCGGTAAGAGACTATCACAAGGAAGTCAACAAGATTGCGGATACGAATATCGATGCGGCTTTCCTGATCCTCAACCCTTCCCAGGAAGAGATGTATGCGAAAGGCTTCGACTACTTTATGAGAAAGTGCAATGTCAAGGAAGTCTATCCGATCCATTTCAAGGATGATCGCAAGATCATCAACTTCCTGCTGCAGGATCCTGTATCCGAACCATATAGGGACAAAATCAGGATGACACCGGATTATACGTTTTAGGAGATACTATGGTAAAGAGAGATAAAAGAAACAGCCCATGGAAAGATGCCTATGACAGTTTCTCTGATAACAAGGAGAAGACAGCAAAGGCAACCGGTCTTGACAAGAAGGCGGCATCAGCTATCGTCACCTCTGGCATGAACATTTCCAACATCAGCATCCTTAAGGGAAGCAACTGGCTTCTGGTGGCGGATGTATGGTTTTTGTTCGCACTGTGCTGTTTAAGATATCGTGAGAGAAATGCGGCAGTCGAAAAAGAACTGCTGATGCTGGATATCATCGCTACCTGCTGGGCTTTGTTCGAAATCATCAAGAAAGCGATCAAGATCTATACGGACTACTCCGAAAACATTCCGGAAGCGGTTCACCTGTTTACCGAAAGAATGTATGCGGAGAACTGTTTCAGTTCCGGCTATACCAGGGAGCTGATCCATCTTAAGACAAAAGAAGAAGAAACAGAGAAAACAAACGAAATAGAAAGAAAACTAAGGACAGACATCTTCGAGAAGATGATCATCGTAACGATGATCCTTCTGGTCGGATCGTTCTGTCTGCTGGGATATATCAGATACTGGAACGTGAAGAATGCCCTGCTGTTTGGACTGCTGGGTATTCCTGCATCCCTGATCATTTGTTTTGTGGTCATGTTTGCGGAAAGCAGGCTGTGGTAGCACAATGAAAATCATGCTGGATGGCGGCAACGGCCTGCTGGGTTATGATGTTGCGAAGATCCTTTCCGAACATCACGATACAGTCGTGATCAAAGGACGCAAGGATCTGGATCTGAATGACTTTACGGCTTTAAGAGAGAAGATCGAAGCGGAGAAGCCCGATTTCTATATTCACATTGCCGGCATCAAGGATGTCGATGATGCACAAAGGGATCCTGTAAGCGCCTATGCACTGAATACGATCGTTCCGGCGAATATCGCTCTGATTACCGGAAACATGGGCATTCCGATGATCCATATCAGCACGGGCGGGGTTTTTGACGGAAATACCGACAAGCCATACAAGGAAGACGATCCGGTTAATCCGGTGAATATCTACGGTCAAACCAAGTTGAAAGCGGAAGAGCTGGTCAGATACTTCAATCCGAAGAGCTTTATCATCAGAGTGCCGCTCCTGTTTGGAGCCCATGGAGGAAAAGAAAGAAATCCTATCCTGAAGATGCTGAGCAGACTGGAAGAGGGAGAAAGAGGACTGCTGTATACGACAGACCAGATCTCCAATCCGACCTATGTTGTGGATATCGCCAGAGCACTGGAGAAACTGCTGACATCGGATCAGTACGGAACCTACCATCTGTGCAATACCACAGCCGCATCCCGTTATGAATACTTCAGCTATATCGCCCATAAGATGGGGTATGGCGATGATGCGACAAAACCGTGTCTGATGGGTGTGAAATTCGCTCCAAGAGAAAAGAATGTCGTCCTGGATGGAAGCCTGTTCGAAAAGACATTCAACTGTCCGATGCGTACCTGGATGGAAGCCATGGACGACTGCATCAATGAAATCAAGTCAGAGAACTAGAAAGAAGGGAAAGCTATGAAAATCAAACTGTCTCCGTCACTGGAAAGAGCCGATCTGCTCAACATGGAAAGAGAATGCAGAGATCTGCAGGAAGCGGGAGTTTCCTACTATCATTTCGATGTCATGGACTTCACTCTGTATGGAACAACCAAGCTTTCTCCGGACATGGTTCCGATGATTACAAGCAAGTTCACTGTTCCGGTAGATGTTCATATCACGACGAAGTATCCGGAAGAATATTTAAATGCCGTATATCCCAACATCAAAGACAACTATCTGACTTTCTATGCGGAAACGACTTCAGGTGGAATGCAGATCTGTAAAGAAGTCCTGGCCAGAGGAGGCAAATGCGCTGTATCCATTTATCCGGGTACGCCATTGTGCATGGTTGAAGAATTCTTCCCGTTCGTCAGTTTTGTGAACCTGATTGTCAAGGACAGCAGAGCCGGTGAGAAAACGATACATCCATCGATGCTGGATAAGATCGCCAGATTAAGAAAGATGCTGGATGAAAGAGGATATCAGGATGTCGAGATCGCCGTTGACGGATCGATCGATTATCCTGACATCAAGGGCCTGCTGGATGCAGGAGCTACGATTCTGATTCTTGGCTCAAAGACCGCATTCAAGCCTGGTCAGCCGATCAAGGAAAACATCAAGCAGATCAAAGACTATATCAACGAACTCGGATACGAGGCGGAATAATGAAAAAGATCATCATTGATCCGAAAGAAACTTATCAGGATACCAATGTCGATCTGGTCTGCGGAGAGTATTACCGGAACCGTAAACAGTATCCGCATACCGGTCTTGTAGTTGAGGGAAGAGATGTCGGATATGAAAGATACAGAGACAAGTATCCTGATTTTCCGTTCATCGATAAAGTAAATGATGTCGATGTAAGCCTGGAATTCTTTGAGACAGGCAGAGCGGATAAGTATGTTCCGTCTGATCTGGAAAGCGACGAACTGGTCGTCTTTATCCATGGTGGAGGCTGGTGGGCAGGAGCGGTAGATAGATACCGTTATGTCTGCAAGTTCATCGCTAAAACATTTAAGAGGATTACTTATTCCATCGATTATGATCTCGCTCCGGAATTCGTCTATCCTCATCAGGTAGAACAGATCAGCGGTATCATTGATGAGCTGTGCAAGGACGGAAAGAAGATCATCCTGTTCGGCGATTCTGCGGGAGGAAATCTCGCTTTGGCCGAGACTCTGAAACAGAAGGAACATCCGGATAGAATTAATGCGCAGATCCTGTATTATCCGTGCGTCGTAATGAGTGATCGTTACGACAAGACGTGGGATATCGAAAGATACGGTGAAACTGGAGAATTCGAAAGAAGTCTGATTTCCAGACTACGTCCTGTCGATGGGATCATGGGATCTTATTACTGTAAGAAAGAAAACAGAGAAGATGCTTATAACTCTCCTCTGTACATGGAGGATCATTCCTTTTATCCGAAGACCATCTTCTGTCTTGCGGGTCTGGATTACCTGCGTCAACAGGGAGAAGATTTCGCTCAGAAACTGGATGAAGAAGGCGTGGATGTAACGATGCTGATCTATAAAGGACTGGCACACGGATTCTTTGACCGATTGTATTACTTCTGGCAGGCAGAAGATTCTATCCAGAGAGTCTACGAGGCTTATCTGAATCAGTAGTACAGATATTCAACCAAATCTTAAAGATGCCGCTTAGTCGGCATTTTTTATGTGCACCGGAGGAATCGCATCCGTCCTTCTGTGATATGATAAAACTGTATAGAAAAGAGACAAATCATGATCTATCGTTTAAAACCTGAATTCAGAGAAAAGATCTGGGGAGGTCACAAGTTCAGAGATCTCTACCACATGGACTGCGGCGACGGTCTGGTCGGTGAAGGCTGGCTGGTGGCCTGTCTGCCGGGCAAGGAAGATTCTGAAGTGGAAGGGACCGGAATGAGGCTTTCCGAACTTTATGACAAGCACAATGAGCTGTTCGGCTTCCATGGTACGGATGTTGTTCCAATCAAATTCCTTTTAGGCGACTGCAACGAGAATACTTCCGTTCAGCTGCATCCGAACAATGAATATGCCAGGAAATATGAAAACTCTTTGGGCAAGTCGGAGTGCGTTTTTCTCCTGGAAGTAGAACCGGATTCGATCGCGATGTACGGCCACAATGCCGAGAATAAGGAACAGTTAAGAGAGATGATCGATCAGGGCAGATGGGATGAACTGTTAAGAGTCTATCCGCATCCAAAGAAGAACGACTTCGCCTATGTGCCTGCCGGAAGAGTTCACACCACTTGTAAGGGTGTCGTACTGCTGGAACTGAGCGGTAATGCGGATAAGACCTACAGACTCTATGACTTTGATAGAGTCGGTCCGGACGGCAAGAAGAGACAGCTGGATATCGACAAGGCAATGGATGTCATCCTGTGTCCGGACAAGGAAGATCCATTTGTTGAACCGACGGTAGAAGATCTGGGCGATTTGAAGCTGTACACCTACATCGATAAACCGGGAGAGTTTTCTGCCTTTAGACTTTTATGCGAAGGCAGCGGCGAATTCGGACTGGAAGAATTCAGCTTCTGGTTCATCTCGGAAGGAGAAGGCATCATCGACGGCAAAAACGTTAAAAAAGGCGAAACATGGTTTGTGCCTTGTAAACAGGGAAAACTGAAAATAGAAGGAAAACTGGAAATCGTGATCGGTTCCTACAAGAGTTAAGGAGAACACTATGACAGAAAGAGAACTTGCGGCATTATTTGACCATACGTATTTGAAAGCGGATGGAACTACGGCTGATTTTGACAGGATTATTGAAGAAGCGATAGAGATCAGACCGGCAACCGTAGCGGTGAACCAGGTTCCGGCAATCTACTTTAAAGAAAAACTGAAAGCTTATGGAATTAAAGTATGTTCCGGAGCGGGATTCCCTTTGGGATGCAACAGCATCGATGTGAAGGTCTATGAAGCTCTGGACAATATCAAGAACGGTGTCGATGAGATTGACTACATGTGCAACGTTTCGAAGGTCAAGGACCATGAATGGGAATACCTGGATGAAGAGATGAGAAGGATGGTGGAAGTCATCCACGGAAGTAATCGTCTGTGCAAGGTCATCCTGGAGACCTGCTATCTGACAGATGAAGAAATAACACAGATGTGCAGGCTTGCGGTGAAATACAGAGTTGAATTCGTCAAGACGTCTACTGGTCTTGCCAAGGAAGGCGGTGCTACGGTGCATGCGGTAGAAGTCATGAAGAAGGCCGTAGGCGATGCGGTTGGCGTCAAGGCGGCAGGCGGTATCCGTACTTGGAAAGACTGCAAGGCGATGCTGGATGCGGGAGCTACAAGGATCGGCTGTTCCGCATCGTTAAAGATATTGGAAGAATTCAGAAAGGAAGAAGGACTGGAATCATGAATACAGACATCATCAAGAACGATTACCAGCTGATGACGGATGCTTATGCAACGACGGATCCAAAGATGCTGGAATCCTACGAAGAGGCTGCAAGAGTTACGGAAGAAGCGATCGCGGCAGGGAACAAGGTACTGCTGTGCGGCAACGGTGGCAGCGCTTCTACGGCCTCCCATATCACCAACGATTTCATTTCTCATATGATCAACTGGGAAAGGGAAGGTTATCCGGCTGTTGCCTTGACGGATCCATCTGTACTTACGGCAATATCCAACGACTACGGCTATGAGAAAGTCTTTGAGAGACAGGTTAATGCTTTAGGTAAGGAAGGAGATGTCCTGTGGGGCTTCTCAACCAGCGGCAATTCCAAAAACATCATTCTGGCTGTGGAAGAAGCCAAGAGAAAAGGCCTGAAGACCGTCATCTTTACCGGCAAGAGCGGAGGAAAACTCAAAGACATGTGCGATGTCTGGTGTCCGGTAAATACTGAAGATCTGATTGCTGCCGAAGCGATGCATCTGTATGTCATTCATTCCATCGCTAAAGTAGTGGAAGCCGATCTGGCCTGATGAAACCGATCTTCTGTTGGGGGAACGAAGGAGGAAACGCATGAGTAAGCTGATCGAAATGACGGAGAAGTTTCCGCAGAGCGAACTGTGGACCGATTCATTCCATGTGGAAGATCATGAATACGGACTGCTGCAGGGATCAAAGGGAATTACCACTTCACCGACCTGGGTCTCCAAGATGATGACAAATGAACCGCTGGAAGGAAATGCACAGATCATCCAAAGGCTGCATAAAGAAGACCCGAATCTCAACGAGATCGAACTGGCCTGGAAATGGACGCTGGAAAGAGGCAAGGAAAGATCCAGGATCATGCTTCCGCTGTTTGAAACGGGAAAGCCGAAACAGGGTCGTTTCTCCATTCAAACCTCCATATATGAATACAACAGTTATCCGAAGATGCTGCAGATGGCCAGGGATGTCAATGCCTGCGGGATAAACATGCAGGTGAAGATCCCATGCACGGAAGGCGGAATCAAGGCCATTGAGGAAGCGACCTATGAAGGCATCAGCTGCATGGGTACGCAATGCTTCTCTGTCGATCAGGCGTTGGCTGCGGCAGAAGCTGTAGAAAGAGCCTTTGCCAGAAGAGAGGAAGAAGGTCTGTCCAACGATGGACTCAACCCGATGATCGCGCTGCTGCCGGGAATGCAGGACGAAACACTGAAGTCACACTGTGACAGACTGAAACTGGTCGTTCATCCGGATGCTTTGAACTGGGGCGGCATTGCTGTAGCCAAGAAAACTATAAACATCCTGAAAGAAAGAAACTACCATATCCGTTCGCTGATCGCCTACTACCGTTCCTACCTGCACTGGTCGCAGTTCATCGGAGCGGACTGTGCGCAGACGATCCCGGTCAAGTGGCAGAAGAGGATAGAAAACTGCGATATACAGATCAGAGACTATTTCCATGATCCGGTAGAGGAATGGAAGATCAAAGAACTGATGAAACTGCCGCTTTTCAGACAGGTCTATGAAGAAGGATCTCTGGAAGCGGAAGACTTCGTCAAACTCGAACCGGTCGTCAATACCTTCAGATACTTCACTTCGGAGTATCAGAAAGCCGTAAACATGATCCGGGATATCTGTCTTCCGGAATTCAAATAAGAATAGAAGACCTGTTTCTAAAGAAAGGAACAGGTTTTTTCTTTCTGGCCTATTTTTTGGAGCGAGTATCTATCTAATTAAGATATAATAGGGTTATGACTTTTTTAATGTTTCAGAAAGCTTTACAGGAACGCAACATAGAGTTAACAGATCGGATGTGTGAACAGCTGGATCTCTATGCCCGTTATCTGAAAGAATACAACGAGAAGGTGAATCTGACAGCCATTACCGAGTATGAGGAAGTTCTGGATAAGCACTTCTACGACTCCCTGCTTCTTTATGACAGGAAGCTGGAAGGAAGCATTGCGGATGTCGGAACAGGCGCAGGATTCCCGGGAGTGGTGCTGAAGATCGTCATTCCTGAATTAAAGGTTGTTCTGCTGGAACCGATCGGGAAACGCTGCACATTCCTTCGTTCTTTGATTGAAAAACTGGATCTGAAAGACATTGATGTCATTCAGGAAAGAGGAGAGGACCATTCCCTTACACATCGTGAAAAATACGACTATGTCACAGCCAGAGCCGTCAGCAATCTTAACAGCCTGATAGAGGTCTGTGGTGCCATGGTTAAGAAGGAAGGATATTTTATCTGTCTGAGGGGGAAAGACGGCCTGGAGGAGCTGAAAACAGCCTCTAAGGCCATTGAGAAGATGGGTTTCGTCATCGAAAGCACAAAAGAAGAAAAACTGATGAACAAAGATTTCAGAGTCATCAGTTATCTGAAAAAAGTCAAAGAAACCCCATTAAAATATCCTAGGAAATATAATATAATAAAGAAGAATCCACTATGAAAAAAGAAATCGTTAGAATCAAGTTAGATAAGATCATTCCAAACAAGAACCAGCCGCGTCTGGATTTTTATGATGAATCCATTAAGGGTCTTGCTGAATCGATCAAAAGAAACGGCCTGCTGCAGCCGGTTACGGTCAGAAAGAACGGAGACAAGTTCGAACTGATCGCAGGAGAGAGAAGATACCGCGCTTCTTTACTGAATGGAGCAAAGGACATTGAAGCCATCATCATGGAGAGTTCCGATGAGCAGTCCGCAAAGCTTGCCTTGATCGAAAACCTGCAGAGAGAGGATCTCAATGCGATCGAACAGGCCATGGCGATGAAGCGGATCATGGAGTCCGAGGATCTGACTCAGAATGAACTGGCGGAAAGACTGGGATACAAGCAGTCTACCGTAGCCAACAAGCTGAGACTGCTGAAACTTCCTGACTACATCAAGAAGGCGATCTCTACGGGAACGATTACCGAGAGACATGCCAGAGCGCTGCTGAATGTTCCGGAAGAGAAACTGGAAGAAGTTTATCTGACGATCGTTAACAGAAAATACAACGTTTCGAAGACAGAGGAATACATCAAGGAACTGACGGAAGCCCATAAGCGTAAGGGTGTTTCCAACAATCTCAGGATCGGCGTGAATACGATCAGAGAGGCTTATGAACTGTGTAAGAGATCCGGCATTGATTCTGACATGCAGGTCACGGAATATGAAGATAATGTGAAGATCGTTATCAGGATGAAGAAGTAGGAGGAGATTATGGCAAAGAAAATCGCTATCGCCAATCAGAAGGGCGGTGTTGGCAAGACTACTACAAGCATCAATCTGGCAGCCGGTCTGGCTTACTCGAGAAAAAGAGTCCTTTTGGTGGACTTTGATCCGCAGGGCAATGCCACGCAGGGTGTGGGACATAGAGTCGGATTACGGGATCTGACGGTTTATGATGCCATCCTGAACGACACGAATGTCAGAGACTGCATCCGTTCCTTGAGCAAGCCTCCTCTGGATATCCTCCCTGCCAACATCAATCTGGCAGGTGCCGATCTGGAACTGGCGAAGATCGAGGAACACCGTGAAGAACTTCTGAAGAAAGTATTAAATGAAGTGGACGAGAAAT
The DNA here is from genome assembly GCA_964529805.1 of uncultured Solobacterium sp. Classification (GTDB taxonomy): domain Bacteria; phylum Bacillota_I; class Bacilli_A; order Erysipelotrichales; family Erysipelotrichaceae; genus Colivicinus. The sequence continues at coordinate 12,878 of CAZGZT010000031.1, forward strand.
ACGACTACATCATCATCGACTGTCCGCCTTCTCTGGGCCTGTTAAATACGAACGCTCTGACGGCAGCGGATTCCGTGCTGATCCCGGTTCAGAGCGAATACTACGCTTTGGAAGGTATCACTCAGCTCTTGCAGACCATTCGTCTGGTACAGAAACTGTTTAATCCGAATCTGAAGATCGAAGGCGTCCTGCTGACGATGTACGATGCAAGGACCAATCTTTCTGCGGAAGTCGGTCAGGAGATCAGGAAGCACTTCAAGGAGAAGGCCTACAAGATCTATATTCCAAGGAACGTCAAGCTTTCTGAAGCGCCGAGTGCCGGTCTGTCGATCTACGACTATGCCTTGAATTCGGAAGGAGCCAAGGCTTATGTTGCACTGACCAGGGAACTGATCGCCAACAACAAGGCGGAGGCAGAAAATGGCTAAGGAAAAGAAACTGAAGAGAGGTCTGGATGAGATCTTCGGTCAGGATATCGATTCCTTTCTGGATGATATCTCCAATAATTCTACGGAATATAAAGGAACTTCCAGATCCGAACTGAATATCTCGGAGATCAGACCGAATCCTTATCAGCCTCGTAAAGAGTTCGATGATGAAGGTCTGAAGGAACTGGCGGAATCGATCAAGGTGAATGGCGTGTTCCAGCCGATCCTGGTAAGACAGTCGATCAGCGGCTATGAACTGGTAGCAGGTGAAAGAAGACTAAGAGCTTCCAAACTGGCGGGCAAGAAGACCATTCCGGCCATCATCGTGGATTTCAACGATCAGCAGATGATGGAGATTTCTCTGCTGGAGAATATTCAGAGAAAGGATCTGACACCGATCGAAGAGGCCAGCGCCTACGATCAGCTGATCAGGAAACTGAACTATACCCAGGATGAACTGGCGAAGAGAATAGGAAAGTCCAGGACGAACGTCACCAATATGCTTCGTCTGCTGAATCTTCCGGATGAGATCAAGAAACTGGTCAATGAAGGGAAACTCAGCTACGGTCATGCCAGGACACTGCTTTCTCTGGACAGTGAGGAGAAGATGATCTCACTGGCCGAGAAGACGATCAAGGAAGGACTGAGCGTCAGACAACTGGAAGAACTGTGCAAGAAGAAAGAAACGAAGAAACCTGGAAAAGAAAAACCGGAAGAGACAGATCCGTTCATGGAAGATGTGAGAAACCGTCTGCAGAGGAAATACGGAACCAGGGTTGAAATCAAGAATAAATGTATCTCGATAAGATATAATGATATTGATGATCTTAACAGGATACTGGAAATAATGAATGTCATTGAAGACTAAGGAAGGAAATATAGAAATGGCTGAAAATGAAGAAAAAATCGTACTGACACTGGGGGAAGAGGAAGTTAAGGAAGAAGTTCAGGAAGAGGAAGAAAAGGATAAGGATCTGGCTACGTTGCCGGTATCAGATGTAGTCGGTTATTCCAAGCTGGATGATTCCGGTCTTTCTGAAGAAGAGAAGCAGATGGTTGATGAGTTCTCCAAGAAGATCGATATTACGGAGACAAACTCCATTCTGCAGTACGGCGCTACCGCTCAAAGCAAGGTCGCGGATTTCTCTGAGACTGCCTTAAAGAATGTTAAGACGAAGGATATCGACGAGATCGGCGATACGCTGCTGGATCTGGTATCGCAGCTGAAAAACTTTGAAGTAGATGAGAAGAACGACAACTTCTTTGTGAAGCTGTTCAAGAAGGGTTCTAATCAGATCTCTTACGTGAAGGCGAAATACGACAGCGCTTCTACCAACGTCGACAAGATCGTGAAGATTCTGGAGAATCATCAGATCACGCTGATGAAGGATATCTCTTTGCTGGATCAGCTGTATGAAAAGAATCTGGTCAACTTCAAGGAACTGACGATGTACATTCTGGCAGGATACAAGAGACTTGAAAGCATCAAGGCAAATGAACTGCAGGCTGCCTTAAAGAAGGCGGAAGAATCCGGACTGCCGGAAGATGCACAGGCTGCCAACGATCTGTCTGAAGCGATCAACCGTTTTGAGAAGAAGCTCCATGACCTGGAACTGACCAGAATGGTTTCTATTCAGATGGCTCCGCAGATCCGCCTGGTTCAAAACAACGATACGCTGATGACGGAAAAGATTCAGTCTACGATCGTCAATACGATTCCTCTGTGGAAATCACAGATGCTGATTGCGATGGGTATTGCCCATTCCAAGGAAGCTGTCAAGGCTCAGAATGAAGTATCTGAGATGACCAACAAGATGCTGAAG
>CAZGZT010000032.1:0-11527 GCA_964529805.1 uncultured Solobacterium sp.
CTCTAAACTTTCAAATTATAAAAAAGAAATTTATAGAGATTTATTGCTTACGATTTATTATACTGGGATGAGACCTGGAGAAGCTTTAGCTTTAAATAAAAACGATATTGATTTTAAAAACAAAACTATATCAATCAATAAAGAACTTAATTCATCTGGAGTTTTAAGAAATACTAAGACTCAAAAATCTATTAGAACAATTCCAATGAATGATCAACTTTCTAACATATTAAAAAATACTCTTAAAATAAGTAATTCAAATTTATTGTTTGGAGATGAAAAAGGCAATTATTTTAAAGAAAAGAAAATAAGTCAAAGAATTGGTAAAATCTGCAAAGGTAAAGTTAATTTTACAATCTATTCTTTAAGACATTTATTTAGTACTGATCTTTTAATGAATGGTACTGATCCTAAAACTCATCAAGAACTTATGGGACATTCTTCATACAATATGTCTTTATATTATGCTGATACCAATGAAGAAAGAAAAAAGAAGGCAGTTGAAGATAGATAATATAGTTTTATATATTTATTTAACTTTATATTTATATCTATATATAAGGCTCAAATGAGCCTAAAATGAGCCTATTTTGTTGCAAATCTGTTGCAAATTCTCATTGATTATTTAAAAATATAGTATTTAAAGGAGTTTTAGAATATAGATGAATTTCGATCAAGGAATTTCACCTTGCCCCGATGTTCTACAATACGATTCTACTATAATTCACTAGGCATTGCCAAAAAAATACAATAGAATAATAGTATGATCAACAAACTGCAAAACGCCATCGATCAGGCCGAAAAGATCGTCTTTTTCTCCGGAGCAGGCATGTCTACCGCATCCGGAATTCCTGATTTCCGTTCTTCTACCGGACTGTACAAAAACATTTACCGGGCTGAAGAAATGCTATCACATACTTTCTTCAAGCACTATCCGGAAGACTTTTACGACTTCTACAAGGCAAAAATGCTGTATCCGGATGCCAAGCCGAACTATGCCCATGAATTCATCGCAAAGCTGCAGGATTACAAAGATGTTTCCGTAGTCACTCAGAACATCGACGGTCTGCATCAGGCTGCCGGAAGCAAGAAGGTTTATGAACTGCACGGTTCCGTTTTAAGAAACTACTGCACACACTGTCACAAGTTTTTTGATCTATCCTATATCGTTGAGTCTGAAGGCGTTCCGAAATGTGATGCATGCGGTGCCATCATCAAACCGGATGTGGTACTCTATGAAGAATCGCTGGATGAGAATGTCATCAACGGCGCTTTGAGAGTCATCTCTCAGGCTGACCTGATGGTGGTGTGCGGAACGTCTTTGGTCGTCTATCCGGCTGCCGGATTCATCCGTTACTTCTCCGGAGATAACCTGGCCATCATCAACAGGGATGCCACATCCTATGACAGCAACTGCGATATCGTCATCCACGACGATCTGGTAAAAACCTTTAAAGAATTAAAGATCCGGGATTAACCCGGATCTTTTTTATGATCTTTTATTCTTTTAGAACTTCAGTGTAGCATCTACGGCTGCCAGCCATCTATTGTATTTTTCTTCGACTTCTTCATGAGACATCTTTGGTTCATAGACCAGCGCATCCTCATCCTTGAAGTCTTCACGCTTGTAGAAATCTACAGCCAGACCCGCAAGTCTTGCGGCACCTAAAGCAGTGGTTTCAGCCAGCTGCGGCTTAATAACAGGAATCTCCAGAATATCGGACTGGAACTGCACCAGCATCTTGTTTACGCTGGCACCGCCGTCGACCTTGATCATGCCGATCTTTTCGTGAAGATCCTCTTCCATAACCTTGATCAGATCCTTTGACTGATATGCCATCGCTTCAATACATGCTCTGGCAATGTGTCCCCTGTTCGTACCTCTGGTCAATCCGAAGATCGCACCTTTGCACTTATCGTTCCAGTATGGAGCACCAAGTCCGGTAAAAGCCGGAACAACGACAACGCCGTGGGAATCATCAACACTTGCTGCCAGTTCCTCGGAATCCTTGGCATTGGTAAAGAATTTCATCTCGTCTCTCAGCCACTGGATCAGCGAACCTGATACGAAGATAGAACCTTCCAAAGCATACTTGACTTCATCGCCGATCTTCCAGGCTACTGTCGAAAGCAGACCGTACTTGGAAATGATTGCCTCATCACCGGTATTGACGAGAATGAAACCGCCTGTACCGTAGGTATTCTTGACATTGGATTTCTCAAAACAGGATTCTCCAAACAAAGCAGCCTGCTGGTCACCGACCAGAGCGCTGATCGGGCAGCTATGATTAAAGAAGTGACGCGGATCGATGTTGCCGAATACGCCGGATGTCGCCTTGATTTCCGGAAGCATGGATCTAGGAATATCAAAGATCTTCAGCAGTTCATCGTCCCAGTTCAGGGTATGAATATTAAACAGCAGTGTTCTGGAAGCATTCGTAACATCCGTTGCATGGACCTCTCCACAGGTAAACTTCCAAAGCAGGAAGGTATCGATCGTACCGAAGATCAGATCCGGATTCTCCTTGACACCCGGAACATTGTCTCTGATCCACTTGATCTTGGAAGCGCTGAAATAAGGATCCAGGACCAGACCGGTCTTTTCCTTGATGAAAGGCTCCAATCCTTCCTCTTTCAGCTTATTGACGATATTCGAGGTCTGTCTTGACTGCCAGACGATCGCATGGTATACAGGAAGACCTGTGTTCTTATCCCAGACGACTGTCGTTTCTCTCTGGTTGGTAATGCCGATCGATGCGATCTGTTCCGGCTTGATCTGTCCTCCATCAAATACCTGGGCAATGACTGCCAGCGTAGAAAGCCAGATCTCGTTGGCATCCTGTTCTACCCAGCCGGGCTGCGGGAAGAAGTTGGTGATTTCTTTCTGTGCAACTCTGACGACTTTCTGATCTTTGTCAAAAATGATTGCTCGTGTACTGGTTGTACCCTGGTCAATCGCTAAGATGTACTTTTCCATATTATAGCTCCTCACTCATCTAAAACTATTATATAATAAATACGAGTTTGGAGGATTTCATAATGAAAGAAACATTGGTTATTCTGGCAGCCGGTATGGGTTCCAGATATGGCGGACTGAAACAGATCGACGGTGTCGGAAACCATAATGAACCAATTATTGAGTTTACGATCTATGATGCGATCAAGACAGGATTCAAAAAAGTCGTTCTGATCATCAAGAAGGAACATCAGGAGATCTTTGAAGAATCGCTGGTAAAAAAGGTAAGACCTTTCATCGAAGTAGAGTACGCTTTCCAGGATCTTAACGATCTGCCGGAAGGAATATCCGTTCCGGAAGGAAGAGTAAAGCCTTGGGGGACCACCCATGCCCTGCTTTCGTGCAGAAACATTTTGAAAGATGATCCGTTTATCGTCTGCAATGCGGATGACTTCTACGGAAGGAACGCTTTCGAGAAGACGATGGAATTCTTCCATAACGGCATCAGTGATGACGTCTACTGCATGGTCGGCTACAAAGTAGAAAACACCTTAAGCGACAACGGCACGGTTACCAGAGGCGTCTGTCAGAAAGACGGCGAAGGCTATCTGGCATCCATCAGAGAAGTCATGAACATTAGATGGAATCAGAACCACGACAGCGTAGAATATGAAGAAAACGGCGAGTATTACCCTATGGAAATGGGCACTCCTGTATCCATGAATTTCTGGGGCTTTATGCCTAGCGTTATGGATAAATTCATGGAGATCTTCAGAAACGAGCTTCCTCAGGGAATCGAAAACAACCCTTTGAAATACGAAGCCCTGCTACCTAACCATGTCGGACTCCTAGTGAAACAGGGAAGTGCCAAGGTTAGAGTTCTTACCTCGGAAGATTCCTGGTTCGGTGTTACATACAAGGAAGACAAACCGGGTGTTGTCGCCAAGATTCAGTCCCTCAAGGATGAAGGAACATATCCGGACGAACTGTTTAAAGAATAAAATAAAAACGAGCTTCTCTAAGGCTCGTTTTTATTTCAGATAATCCGTTTAGAACAGCTGGTCCTTTTTAGATTCCCTATTGATTACTTTAACAATAATGAAGTACAGGGATATGACGATCAGATTGAAAACAATAAGAAGAATATTGCTGTTTAGAAACAGACAGAAATCATATATTCCATGATACAGCACCGGAACCAACAATGCATAGATCAAGCTGTGTTTTGATTCAAGGTACTCTATCCTTTCGTTTTCCTGTTTCTTGTAACTGAATTTGGATCTGGACAGGAAGATGCCCATCACGATGGCAAAAGCGAAATGCCCCGGTATGGAGGTTACCGCTCTGCTTGCTGCGGCAGAAAAACCGTATCTCAAAACATAAACAATGTTTTCAACTGTCGCAAATCCCAAAGACTCAAACGCACAATAGACCATGCCGTCGAATGTAGAATCAAAAGCCTCATGGTTCCATATTACTTTTTTCGTAATGACGAATTTCATCAGCTCTTCCACAAGAGCGACACAGATAAACGCATCGATCAGATAATAAAGAATATAGTTGTCTACATATTCATACAGTATGACTTCTAAAAAGGTTTCAATATAGTAGACCGGTAAAGCCGACACACAGCCCAGTACGAAAAGCAGCAAAAGCAGTTTTATAGGTTCTTTATTGACTCTGTCCTTATGATACACATAAATAAGAAGCAGTATCGGAGGCAGAATCGTCAAAACAGCAGTTAACATTCTTTTTTATTTCCAGACTTCCTTATATACTCTTAACACGTTCCGGTAGAAAATCTTCTCCAGATCATCTTCACTGTAGTGATCTTTCAGTGCTTCATACAGCAGCTGCATTCCTGAAGCGTCCTTGATCTCCAGATCGTTCTTGATTCCGTCGAAATCAGAACCCATTCCGATACAGTCGATTCCCCCTACTTCAACAACATGATCGATATGTCTAACCATGTCCTTGATCAGGGTCATCTTTTCGTTATGATCTTCAATGAAGGCGGAACAGAAGTTCAGCCCCATTACCCCTCCTCTTTCAGAGAGCTTTCTGATCATGTCGTCAGAGAGGTTTCTGGCTACTCCACAGATGCTTCTGGCGTTGGAATGGGAAGCTACGAACGGTTTCGTGGTATGTTCCAGAACATCGTAGAACCCTTTATCGGACAGATGGGATACATCCACAACAATACCCAGCTCTTCCATCCTCTTTACATACTCGATTCCAAAATCGGTCAAACCATGTTCCGTATCGGTCTTGTACAGAGAATGTGAACTGCCGTCCATGTTCGGATAACCGATCCCGTTAAAGAAGTTCCAAGTCAAGGCGATCATCCTGACGCCACGCTCATAGTATCTGTTGAGATTATCCAGATCATCGTCGATGACTCCGCCGTCTTCCAGCGTCAGTACCGCACTGATATAGCCTTTCTTCTCATTCTCCAGAATATCTTCATAACGGAAAACCGGTCTAATTGCATCCCTATTCTTATCCAGCTGTTCATAGTAGTAGTCTATGGCCTGATGGGTAAAAGAAGAATCCTGTACATCAGTCTTGGTGAATATCGCAAAATTCTGCAGCAGGCATTGTCCCTGCTGCATTTTTCTGATATCGATATGACAGCTGTTTTCAAACAGATCTTCCTGTTTACGATACAGTCTGGTTATCGTATCGCAGTGCATATCTGCGTATTTCATAACTGAGAAATGTCAGGGATCGACTGAGCGGCTCCCTTTCCCTGAACGGTAATGCTGGCGGCTCTGGAAGCAAGATCCAAAGCGGCGGCAACGTTTCCGTCCTTCAGCATCGATGCCAGGAAGAAACCGGTATAGGTATCTCCGGCAGCGGTCGTATCGACTGCCTCAACCTGATAGGCATCCTGATGAATCAGCGTATCCTTATACATGTAGTAGGAACCTTCTTCTCCTGCCGTCATGACGATCTCTTTGTTAGGATAGACTTCACGCAATCCTTTGATGATCTCATCCAGATCTCTGGTCTCCAGCTTCGCCAGACCTGCACCTTCAATCTCGTTGACAATAAAGATACTGATCTTATCCAGCGGATATGAGAATACCTTCTCATCCATCGGCGCAGTATTGAACACGATCTTCATGCCTTTCTCAAAGGCCTGATTGATCAGATAGGTCATAGATGATATTTCGTTCTGTATCAGCAGGACATCTTCGTTTCCAAAGTGTCTTAAGACATCGTCGATCTGCTGCTCATCGATTGCCTGGTTCGCTCCGCCGTGCAGGATGATCCTGTTCTGACCCTTGCATACCTCAATGATCGCATGACCGGTTGCCTGATCATTATCCTTCATCAGATAATCCGTATGTACGCCATACTTGTTCAGATAGTCGATGAAATCCTGTCCGTCGTTTCCCACTCTACCCGCATGGTATACCAACATTCCGGCCTTGGCCAGAGCGATGGACTGATTCAGGCCCTTGCCTCCGTAGTTGCGTCCGTACGCTAAAGAAGACTGCGTTTCCTTAGGCTCGGTAAAATGATCCATCTCATAGACATGGTCATAGTTCAGTGATCCAAAATTCAGTATTTTCATTTTTATTCAGCTTCTGTCGATTCCAAAGCGATCTTAATCATGTTGGTGAGACAGGTTCTTCTTTCTTCAGCCGTCGTCTCAACATGAGAAACGATATTGTCCGATACAGTCAGAATGCAGGCGGCTTTCTTGCCTAAAGCCTTGGCTGTCGCAAACAGTCCGAAAGATTCCATTTCTGCGGCCATAAGATTGTATTTCAAAGCCGTTTCCAGGGCTTTCCCCAGAACACTCTCATCATAGTAGAAAACATCAGATGACCAGATCAGTCCTTCGTGCATCTTGATATTAAGCTTCGCGGCAGCTTCTCTCAATCTCTCATTCAGCTCCTCGCTTGGTTTCTGAATCATTTCCGTATCCCCGATCATACACTTAGCATAAGTGGACTCGGAATATGCTCCCGTTGCCAGGATCGTATCAAATACCTGCATGTCTTCGGTATAGGCACCGCAGGAACCGATTCTGATAATGCTTTCTACGCCATAGAACTTGTACAGCTCATAGGCATATAAGCTGATGGAAGGAATACCCATTCCTGAACCCATGACAGAAACTTTCTTTCCTTTATAGGTTCCCGTATATCCAAACATATTTCTGACAGAATTAAACTGTACAGGATTCTCTAAAAAAGTCTCCGCAATAAACTGAGCCCGAAGCGGATCTCCAGGCATAAGCACAGTCTTAGCGATTTCTCCCATCTGTGCCTGATTATGTGGTGTAGCCATTGATTCATCCTCCTGTTAATGAATACTTGATTAATAAAATTATAGCATAGTAAAAACTCCCTTACAGGAGTTTCTTGTGTTCATCGATCAAGTACTGATATCGTTCCAGGACCTTATCGATAATCTTGTCCCAGGAAACCGGGATCGTCTCCTTGGCGTTCAGGCCTATTTCTCTGGTCTTCTTCGGATCCGACAAGGCTTTTATCAGCACATGGGCAAGGCTTTCGCTGTCGTCTTCGCAGCAGAAGCCGTTGACACCGTCTTTCATGATCTCGGCTGAACTTGACCCTTTGATGGTGACGGAAGGCGTGCCGGCATTGGCCGCTTCCCGGACCACCATCGGCGCATTGTCATAAAGTGACGGGAAAACAAAGAGTTCAGCCAGCTGGTATAGACCGGAGAGAAGTTTCTCGTCCAGAATATGCCCTACGCAGTGGCTTTCTTCCTCAATGCCAAGCTCTTTGATCTTTTTCTTTATTTCGTCTTCATGAGGTCCTTTCCCGGCCAGGATCAGATTGAATCGGAATCCCTGATCTTTCAGCAGCCTGCAAGCCTCCAGAACTCTTAGAATATTCTTTTTCCAGTTCTGCTGGCCGACAAAAAGCAGACAAGGATCGTCATTGATACCAAAATGTTCCTTAGCCAACTGAATATTCGCCGGATCCGGTTCCTTTACCATCATTCCGTTCGGAATTACTTCGATATGACCCTTGTAACCGTAAGAACGTAGCGTATCCCCTGAACTTTCAGAAACCGCCCATACCTCATCGCAGTGGTTGTAGAAGGCAATAACCACGTCCGTACCTAGTCCGGCCATTCTTTTGGAACCGGTAAGCTGCAGCAGATCGTCGTAATATTTTGAATGGAAAGTTCCGACGATCGGAACTTTGCGGTCTCTGGCGTATTTGATTCCTTCGATACCGGCAATGAAAGGCGTGTGTACATGGACGATATCAAAATCGGTCATATCCATCCTGGCATTGTAGTGAATGTCGAACGGAGGCAGACCCGCATCGTAAGATGACATGATAGGAACTTTTTTGGAATAGTAATCTATGATTTCAAACGGAAAGCGGCCCCGATAGCCGAACTTGTCCAGCGGTACGACCGCGGTACATTCATGCCCCTTCAGGGCAATCGTTTCACAGTAGTTGTAGACGACTCTCCCGACTCCATCGATGATGGGCAGAAATGAGTCGGAGAATTCACCGATCTTCATAAGCTGATCCAATACCTTTCTAATGTTTCATCTGCAGGCGGATAAAAAATATCGTTTTCATAGACACCGCCGTTATTTATTATAACTCTTCTGGAAGCTTCATTCTCCTTTAAACAGGTAATAAGTACCTTATCCAGATGATAATCCCGTTTACAGATCGGCAGGAAATCTCTCAGCATCTTCGTTCCTATCCCCTGTCTTCTTAAGGAAGGCCTGACACTGTAGCCGATATGGCCGCCGTACTGCTTCAGATAAATGTGAGAAAGCGCCTTAGGACGTAGATTAAGCATCCCGGCGATCTCTTTGTCATTCAGATAAAGATACTCAAAACCGACCGAATAACCCGGAGGGACAGTATCCTCTTTCTCAAAAAGCAGGCAGTTCAGATGCCACTTCTCGATATCCTCATAACGTTCCAAAGAACTGCAGCCGTCAAAGTTCGATCCCTCTTTCAGCATCTCTTCCCGATAATCCGAAATCATCCTGTAATATTCCGGTCTGACAATATCGAAACGATAGTTTCCCATAATCTTATTATACCTTGCAGAAAATAAGAGATTAAGATAAAATAATAAAGCACATATAGGGGAGTAGTATAGCGGTAGTATACCGGTCTCCAAAACCGTTGGTGTGGGTTCAACCCCTACCTCCCCTGCCATGAATAAAGAAAACACTGATAATTATCAGTGTTTTTTTATGATTATTTCAGTTTTTCTACCAGCTTCTTCAGCAGTCCGCCTCTGTAAGACTCGATGTTTCCTTCATCGGCTTCGTTCGCCAGTTCCGGATCCATCGGCAGTCTGGCCACAAGTTCCAGACCGTACTTCTCTGCCGTCTTTTCTGTTTCATCGTTCTTATAGATGTTCATCTCATAGCCGCAGGCTTCACACTTGATGTAAGCCATGTTTTCAACCAGACCGGCAATCGGCTTGTTGACCTGCTTTGCCATGTTGATGGCTTTTCCGACAACCATCGATACCAGTTTGGAAGGCGTCGTAACCATCACGAACTGATCGACAGGGATCTGCTGAATGATCGAGATCGCAACATCCGATGTCCCTGGAGGCATGTCGATAATCAGATAATCGAGTTCTCCCCAGTGTACTTCGGTATAGAACTGCTTGATCAGATTTCCCAGAATAGGTCCTCTCCACAGTACCGCATCGTCTTCATTTTCCAGCATCATGTTGATCGACACCACCTTGATGCCTAATGTCGTAACTGCCGGGAATATTCCTTCCTCGTCACCGTAAAGCTTGTCATTCAGTCCGAACATCTTCGGAATGCTAGGACCGGTAATATCCGCGTCCATGATACCGACATGGTATCCCGCTTCTGCCAGTTCAACCGCCAGCAAAGATGAAACCATCGATTTTCCTACTCCGCCTTTTCCGGATAATACGCCTACGATCTTGTTTATTTTTGTATCAGCAGTCGGCAGGATCTGTTCCTGTGTTCTAGAAGCACAGTTCTGTGAGCAGCTGCTGCAGTTTCCATTACAATCTGCCATATTTCTTACCTCCACAAATATAATAGCACATTGTAAAATAATAATATGAAAATAGGCATCTCAGCCTGTCTTGCGGGCGATAAGGTCCGCTATGACGGTACAGATAAGGAAAACAAGGAACTGCTTAGGATCCTAAAAGGACATGAGCTGATTAAGATCTGTCCGGAAATGGCAGCCGGTTTTCCTGTGCCCCGTGAATCACTGGAAATCAGAAACGATAAGATCTATTCTGCGTCCAATAAAGACATCACCGGGAAACTGAACAAAGGCGCACTGAAGTGCCTTGAAATGATTCAGAACTGCGATTTTGTCGTCCTGAAAGAAAAGTCTCCTTCCTGCGGTGTATGTCAGATCTATGACGGAAGCTTCACAGGAAAGCTGATCAATGGACATGGATTATTTACTCAACTATGCATGGAGAATCATATCCCTGTCTACAGTGAAAACGACATCGAAGAAATCAAAAGAAAAACTGCCGGAGCATGATCCCGGCAGTTTTATTCAAACAGATTTTCGTTTTCATCTTCCTGCTTGTATTCAGGAAGATCAGGTAGTTCATTCAGTGTGTAGAGTTTAAATGAATCCATGAACTCTTCGGTTACTTCATAAAGGATAGGCCTTCCCGGTGCTTCCGATCTGCCTGCTTCTCTGATCAGATTTCTCGCAAGCAGCTTCCTCAGCATCACTTCGGCGCTGACACCACGCAATTCCTCGATCTCGATTCTGGTGATCGGCTGTTTATAGGCGATGATCGCAAGCGTCTCCAATGCAGCCTGTGACAGGGTTCCAGGTTTTGCTGTGCCGAAAAGGATCTGAGCATAAGGATAGACATCCTTTTTTGTTATGAACTTGTATACGGAACCGTAGCCTACCAGCTCAATGCCGTAGAGCTCGCTCGCATACTTGTGCTGGATGTTTTCCAGGATGATCCTGGTATCTTCCATGGACTTGTCGATCGCAACCGCAAGCTGTTCCGCCTTTACGCCATCCTCACCGACAATATAAAGCAGACCTTCCACGATCGCTTCCATGTTGTCGGGCTGTTTCACGTCTTCTCTATTCTCGTCAGGAAATTCTTCCGCTTCCTTCGTTTCTTCTATTTCTTCATTAAGCAATTCTTCACTCATGATTCGTACCTCTTGTAAACCATATGTTCTCGTTGTCATCGATCGTAAACGCCAGATAGTGATCCTTGGCCATATCCAGGATCGCCATGAATGTGATGACATATTCATGCAGATCGTCACAGTCTTCGATCAGCGTTTCAAAACTGAACGTCTCCGGCAGGTCCTTGAGTCTGGCCTTGATCTGCAGGATCCTTTCTTCCGGTGATAGCTCTTTCTGCGTTACCTTGATATCCAGAGGCCTTGAAAGCTGCAGTCTTCTTAAAACCTTATTCATAGCTTTCAGAAGATCGTAAGGATCTCCTTCTACCTTCTGATTCTCCAGATCCCCTTCCTTGATGAAACGGTCCAGCGACAAAGGTTTTGACAGCTGATCCTGTCTCTCTACGAAAGAATCATATAGAGCGGCAGACACT
>CAZGZT010000033.1:0-11132 GCA_964529805.1 uncultured Solobacterium sp.
GAATTGACGTTTTGTTTAATTGCTTCTTATTTAGTTTTCAAAGATCGAATCGCACGCTTTCGGAAGCTTTTTTCTAGCGTTTTCTTCCGTAGCGGTGCTTATTTATACTAACAGAATCGGATATCGATGTCAACAACTTTTTTCACTTTTTTTTAAAAAATTTTTTTCCTTGAATAATCAGTCGTTTTCGACAACGTTTTCATCGCTTCCGGCGTCAAAAACCAGCTCGAAATACTTCATGATATAGCCATTGATATAGGAGAAATCAAACGGGATCTGCTTGTTCTCAACCATGTCCACCAGAGTATTCTTGGCATTGACGCAGATATCCTTGATTTCTTTCGGATAATTCATCTTCTGGCAGTGGTATTCGAACTCGTTTTCATCCAGGACCATGTAGCTGCCGTCCGGAAAAACCTTGACATCCAGGTCGTAGTCGATGTTCTTGATGGCCTCTCCGTCGTAGATGCTCGGAGAAGCGATGTTGCAGTAGTAGTAGATCCCCGCCTTTCTGACCATCGAAATGATGTTGAACCACCTGTCCTTGTAGTAGAAACAGATGGCCGGTTCCTTGGTCAGCCAGCGGCGGTTGTCAGATTCTACCACCCAGCTGTGATCGGTCACTACGACATAGCAGTCATCCCGTACATCGATGACTAAAGCCTTGGACCAGGTCCTGTGGATAGAACCGTTGTGTTTATAGGACTGGACAAATACGCTGTCCCCTGTTTTCAGATCGCACATGCAACTATCTTACCACACTTTCTTAAGACGTTCACACAGCAGCGGAACAACAATGATCGCGCAGACCGTCGTAGGAATCATGTAGGAAGCGTTATAAACCAGAGAAGCCCATAGAGGCGTCTCCCAAAGCAGAGTTCCAGAAAGTGTCGATGAGAGCAGTCTTAACGCGCTGGTAATCAGGACGCCGCTGTAGAAGTATTTCCAGTTTGGAAACAAAGAAGCCAGACCATATACCGTATAGGCGATCAGATAATCCAGCAGGAAGCTCCAGATTCCATAGAACTTGACCGAACCGATCGCCAGCTGCAGGAATACCGAAGTGACTCCCACCAGCAGTCCGTTTTTCCATCCCAGATGATAGGAACACATCAGCAGTGCAACAGGCCCGAAGTTCAGCTTTCCGCCGTTGGCCATCTGGAAAAGATCCAAAGCATCACTTACTCTGTCAAGGATCACAAACATGGCACAGTAGATCGCCATGATGGCTAAGGTTTTCGTCGTCAGTTTTTTCATAAAAAAAACACCTCCACAATAAAGGTGCCGTTTTCCTACGCCGGCATTACCCGGATCAGGTCAAGGGTATGATCTCAGCCTTTCAGCACCCCTATATCAGATTTATTATAATACGCTATTGAAACAATGCTTCAAAAATATGCACCGTATCTTCAAAATGCCAGTATTCTTTTCTGACGTGGCTTCCCATGGCGTTGCCCAGCAGCAGCAGATAGGAACGGTTGCTGTCTCTAAACAGAACCAGAATGCTCTGTCCGGCTTCCGGAGTATAACCCGTCTTTCCACCCAGGATGGCCGTTTCCATCTCACATAAAGGTTTTAATGTACTCTCTACCTTCAGTCCGTCTTCCAACGTGTATTCCACAGTCTCCAGAATCTTTCTTCCCTCTTCATAACGAAGAACATCGGTAATGATTAGAAACAGATCGTGCAATGAAGTATAATGCTCAGGATCATGCAGACCGGTAGGATTTACGAAATGGGTACTCTTACATCCTAACGATTCCGCAAGACTGTTCATCTCATCTACCAGATCCATTCCCTTCTCTTGAAAGCAGTTTTCCAGTGCGACAGCGCCATCCGCTCCCGAAGGCAAGATCAAGGCATACAGCAGGTCTTCTATCGTGTATTCATAATCGCTCTTCAGATAGGCGATCGAAGCATCCTCCGCGATAAGGGCATTGATCTGTGCATAGCTGATGGATGATCTCTCACCTAAATCGGAAACATGATGCAGAACGGTATCCATGGTCATGACTTTGGTCAATGATGCAGGATAGATGGTCAGATCACAAAGATTCTCGTAAAGGATCTCGTGCTCCGATAGATCAGCAAGAAGATATTCATTGGAATGCAGATCTAGATTAAGCTGTACAGCATTGTTCTGAAAAACATTAATGTCATCGATCTGCGCAACAAAAAGCTCTTCGGCTTTCTGACACGAGGATGCGATCAGGATGATAGATATAAGGATTAAAAACTTTATAATCTTTAACATAATGTTTTATAGAAATCATAGGAACGCAGTCTCAGATCGGCATTCTCCAGAAAGAAATCCATCAGAAGACAGAAATCCCTGAAATTAAAGTCAAAATCCTTCAAGACTTCGTAATCCTTGAAAGAACCCTTGATCATCAGGCGGAAGCGTTTCAGCGTTTCTACCGGAAGGATCTCTTCTCCGTTAAGGTGTTCCAGACACAGGAATCCCCCGTGTCTCTTGGACAGAGCTACGACCTTCCGGCTCTCGCACAAGGCGCAACGGTCAACGATCGGCGTAATGCCGAACTGTTTGATCAGATGAGAAATATACATGGATCCCAAAAGATAGCGGTTTTCCCTGTTTAGATGTTCAAAAACAAAACACAATTCATCGAAGGTATCGATGTCCCGGTTCTTGATTGTCAGTTCAGTCAATATGTTTTTAAACGACATCATTTCGATATCGCCGTCTTCAAAGTAGTTTTCCAGCAGTCTTGAACCGTGGATGCTGTAAATGGTCTTGCCGTCCTTGTAGTCGAGGATGAACTCATACAGACACACCGGCAGGAAGTGATTCTTGCTGGAAAGCTTCTTCGCCGACTTGCCTACCAGAGAAAGAATGCCGTAGTCCTTGGTCAAAACCTGCATCAGGACATCGGCTTCCTTATAGTCACTCTGTGATAGAACGAATCCCTTTATCTTGTCATTCATCGGAATCTCCGGAGAAATATCCCAAAGAGAAAAGCTTCTTTTCCGAGTTCAGCCAGTCTTCTTCCACTCTGACATAAAGAGACAGAATGATCTTCTTCCCATCGAATAAAGGACTGATATCCGTCGATGCCTGGTCGTTGATCTTCTTCAGCATTTTTCCGCCTCTGCCGATGATAATGGCCTTATGCGATTCCTTGTTGCAGATGATGGTTGCTTCGATCTGGACCTTGGAAGTCTTTTCCTTGATCTCTTCGATCTGGCAGGCCACCAGATGCGGGATTTCTTCTTCGGTATTGAGAATGATCTTCTCTCTGATGATTTCAGCAATGCGGAATTCCCTGCTGGTATTGGTAATCACATCCTGCGGATAGTACTGAACGCTGTCTTTGAGATATTCTTTGGATGTCTTCAGCAGTTCTTCAAGGTTGTCTTTTTTCAGAGCGGACAGCGGAATGATCTCCTTGAACGGATAATGCTCGGAAGCATAGGACAATCTCTTGATCAGCTGATCGTTAGACAGCTCATCGATCTTGTTGACAAGAAGAAATACCGGAACCTCATAGCTGAACAGTCTCTCCAGAATCTGTTCATCCTCCTTCTGCAGCCCCTTGTTTCCATCGACAATATAATAGATGATATCCACGCCTGCAGCCTGGGACATCGCTTCCTTGTTCATGTAGCTGCCTAATGCCGTCTTGGCATTGTGAATGCCCGGCGTATCAATGAAAACGATCTGGCAGTCATCCTCATTCAAAATGCCCAGAATCGCATTCCGGGTCGTCTGGGCCTTATGGGTCGTGATCGCGATCTTTTCTCCAAGGATCGCATTCAGCAGCGTCGATTTACCGGCATTCGGTCTGCCGATGATCGCAATGAAACCGGACTTCATTACATCTCCAGATCATCCGTACCGAACTGCATCGGCAGCAGTTCCGCGATCGTCTTTTCTACCGTTTCAGAACCGTTTGAAAGAATGATCGGTGTATCCTGGTTCAGCAGTTCCGAAAGAACCTGTCTGCAGATGCCGCATGGCGCACCGATCTTTTTGCCGTCGGATACGATAGCCAGTGCTTCGATATCATCCTTGCGGTAGCCGTAGGAATAAGCCGCAAACACGGCGCTTCTCTCGCCGCAGTTTGTTGCCCCATAGGATGCATTCTCGATATTCGCACCGTAGAAGGTTCTGCCGTCCTTACACAGAACACAGGCTCCTACATGATAGTTGGAATAAGGCGCATAGGCGTTGTCCATGGCCTTGAAAGCTTCTTTTACCAGTTCTTCATGTGTCATCGTTTTTCCTCCCGATTATTTCAGATCCTTGACGATCTTCTTCTGCAGATCAAACATGTTCTTTTCGTCTTCTTCATTCATATGGTCATAGCCTAATAGATGCAGCAGTCCGTGCACAAACAGAAAGACGAATTCTCTTTTCACGGAATGATTGTATTCTTCTGCCTGAGAAAACACTCTGTTTCTGTTGATGAAAATATCTCCCAGTTCTACCCTGTCCTCATATTCCACCGCATCTTCGCTGTCCAGCAAGGCAAAGGAAATCACATCCGTTACCTTGTCGATATTCCGGTATTCCCAGTTGATCTTCCTGATCGTAACCGGTCCGCAGATAATCAGCGACAGGACGTAATTGTCTTCCATCTCCAGCGTTTTTAGTGTCTTCCGGTAGTATTTCTCCAGTTCCGGATAATACTGCTCCAGATCCCTGTATTTCGTTCTATTGACAATATTCAGCATACTTATATTATAACTTGATTTATCTCTTTATAAGTGTTATATTTAATTAGCAGTCATAACGATAGAGTGCTAATGCACTGCTAGAGGAGGAAAAAACCATGGCAATCAAACAGTTTAAAACAGAGTCCAAACGTCTGCTGGACATGATGGCAAATTCCATATATACCAATACTGATATTTTCTTAAGAGAGCTGATATCCAATGCTTCGGATGCTCTGGATAAAAGACATATCCTTTCATTAACCGATTCGGGAATCAAGGAAGATGATCCTCTGATCCGCATCGATGTCGATAAGACAAACAGAACGATCACGATCTCCGACAACGGCATCGGCATGGAAAAGAAGGAACTGGAAGACAACCTGGGAACCATCGCCAGATCCGGATCCTACGAATTCAAGAAAGACCTCTCCGCCAAGGATGAAGCCGATATCATCGGCCAGTTCGGCGTCGGTTTCTATTCCGCCTTCATGGTTTCAGACAGTGTCGAAGTGGTATCACGCAAAGTCAATGAAGACACGGCCGCCAGATGGGTTTCGGACATGAACGGCTACGAAATCTCTTCAGCAAAGAAGGACGACTACGGCACGGTTATCACCCTGCACATCCGTAAGAACACCAAGGAAAAGAAATACGACAAGTACCTGGACAAAAACGAGATCCGTTCCCTGATCAAGAAGTATTCCGACTTTATCCGTTATCCGATCCAGATGTCGCTGGACAGCTATGACTACAAGGAAGACGGCAAATCCGAGAAAGTAACGAAGGATGAAACCGTCAACTCGATGATTCCGATCTGGAAGAAAAACAAGAAGGACATCTCTGCGGATGATTATGACAACTACTACATGCAGGAGTACTACGACTTCGCCAAACCGTTAAAAACGATTCACTACAAGGTCGAAGGCAATACATCCTATACCGCCCTTCTCTATATCCCTTCACAAAGACCGTTCAACTACTATACCAGTGACTACAAGCTCGGTCTGAAGCTGTATTCACGCGGCGTATTCATCAAGGATGAAGCCAAGGAGATCGTTTCCGACTACTTCCGTTTCATCAGAGGTGTCGTAGATTCCGACGATCTGAGTCTGAACATCTCCAGAGAGATCCTGCAGCAGGATTATCAGATGAATGCTTTGAAGAAGTCGGTAGACAAGAAGATCAAGACTACGCTGGAAAACATGCTGGAGAAAGAAAGAGAGAACTACGAGAAGTTCTTCGACTGCTTCGGTTCGCAGCTGAAATACGGATGTTACGACGGTTTCGGCGTAAACAAGGATGTCCTTATCGATCTGCTGATGTTCAAGTCGACCTATGAAGACAAATACGTCACATTGAAAGAATATGTCTCCCGGATGAAAGAAGATCAGAAAGAGATCTACTATGCATCCGGTGAATCTCTGGATACGATCAAGAAACTGCCGCAGCTGGAGAAACTTCTGGACAAAAAATACGAAGTTCTCTACTTCACCGACTCCGTCGATGAATTCCTGACGGCAGTGATCAGAGAATATGACGGAAAGATGTTCAAGTCGATCCTGAAAGGCGATCTCGATCTTGACAGCAAGGAAGAGAAAGAAGAGCTGGAAAAGAAGAACGAAGAAAACAAGGATCTCCTAGATAAGATCAAGGAAGCCCTGAAAGACAAGGTAAATGAAGTAAGGCTTTCTTCAAGACTGATGTCTTATCCGGTCTGCCTGGTATCGGACGACAATCTGTCGCTTGACATGGAGAAGATCCTGAAGCAGATGAATCAGGAAGGCGTCAAGGCCAGCAGGATCCTGGAGATCAATCCGGATCATGAACTGTTCGGTAAGCTGAAACAGCTGCACGACAGCAATGTTGACATCGGCGAATATGCTTCACTGCTGTATTCTCAGGCTCTGCTGATGGCAGGACTGCCGCTGGAAGATCCAGAAGACTATGTCAAAAAGATCAGCGATCTGATGCTGAAAGCGATGTAACAAAAAGGAACAGATTCATCTGTTCCTTTTTTTATTATTTGAAGATACTCACATCATTGTTGCCCATGATATCCAGCATGTTGAGTTTTTCTTTCTTGCGGTTATTCTCGGCTTCAATGAGCTTTCTTGCCTCCATAATACGGCGGCTTAATTCATACTTGAGACGTACTTCATCCTGATGGATCTCATCATCCATGTTCTTGTAACGGTTCGCCAGAACGGCTACATCGCTGGACAGAACGTTTCTCTTGCGCAGCAGTTCATCGAACTCGGTCTTGAGTCCAGCAGAAAGCCTGCTGAATTCGGCAGCCGAATTCCTGACATCTTCCTGGAACTTCACCGCCAGATCGTACTTCTCTTTCTTCAGATCATCATCCGATCCGGTATCCTGATCCTGCAGCGAAGTCAGATATTCCTTCTGTTCAGCCTCGATCTTCTTGATCTCGGCACTCAGAGAATTCTGCTTCTCGTTCTCATCACGAATCATCGCATCATAGGCAAGAGAGAGGTTCTTGATGTCTTCATCGTATTCCTTCAGCTTGTTGGTCTTGCCCATTTCCAGTTCATCGATATCGGCAGTGATCTTTTCGATCGTTTCGTCGCACTTGTCACTCAGTTCCGCGAGGATATCCTTGTGGATCTTCTCCAGGGTATCCAGCTTTTCCTTAAACAGCTGCGTGCGTTCCTGCAGATCGAATTCATCGCTGTTCTGCGTTTCACTGATCATGTCCGGCATCTTCCTTAACAGGTTGTCGTATTCCGACATGGTGGATGCGATCTGTTTCTTGATGTATGTAATACGCTTGTTGTGGGCGTACTTCAGATCGTTGGTCTGTTTTACCAGAAGCTGTATCTTGTCATTGATGTCGTTGACGGTATTTTCTGTTTCAGAACGCAGATCAGCCAGAAGCGTACGCTTCTCGTTTTCATAGGTTTCCAGCTTGGAACGTTCGATGGCCTTCTGTTTCTCGAGTTCGGCGATCTCGTCTTTCAGAGCTGCACACTTGCCTCTGACATCCGTGATGTATTCTTCGTAGGCGCTCTTCTTCTTGTCCAGAACCAGAGCGTAGTTGTTCTTGATGGTCTCGATCTCGGCATTGAAGCTTTCCTGCTTCTGCAGGATAGCTGCGGAGATCTCGCTGCGCTTCAGTTCGTTGTCGTTGACCAGATCATCCAGTTCCTTCTGAATGGCCTTAGTCTGTTCCGCTACGACATTGTATTTTTCAATGCATTCTTTTTCAGTCGCTTCTTTTCTGGTGTTGATCTCATTGATCAGGGAATCGTAGTTTTCCTGTTTTACCTGCAGTTCATTACGGTAGCCCTTGACTTTCTCGTCGTACTGTCTCTGTAAAGTGTTCTGCTTATCGGTATATTCTTTCTCGGCCTTGGCATACTGCTCATCCAATTTCTGGTTGAGTTCATCCAGTTCTGCGGCCTTCTGATCCTTGATCTTCTGAATCTGAGAGGCGAGTTCATCCTTAAAGGTCTCCAGTTCCTGCTGACGTCTGGTCAGTTCGCTGTTGAAGGTCTTCTCCAGATTCTCGCCGTCGCTCTTCATTCTCTCAAAGCTGCCGTTGGTCTCATTGAGCAGAGCATTGGCTGCATCGATCTTCTGTGCGTTGTTCTTGCGGATATCCGATTCTTCTTCATCGATCTTCATCTTGGCGGATGAAATGGTAGATACGGTATCGTTGAATTCACGCTGCTTCTCGGCATAAACATCTCTAATGGCCTGCAGTTCTCTGGAAGGAATCAGTTCGTATTCTTCCGTAATCTTGGCCAGATCTCTTTCCTGCTTCTCGGCCATTTCCTGCAGTTTCATCGCATGTTCATCCTGCAGTCTCTTCACTTCGTTGTTGTATTCGATCTGCCTGTCTTCCAGAGCGATCTTGATCTTGGCAATGGAATCCAGCAGATTGTTTTTCTGCTGATCTAAAGCATCCAGCTTGATCTGAGTATCCTGAGATATCGCATCCAGCTGTGAATCGATGGATGATCTGGCGGCCTCGTATTCCTGCTTCTTGGCTTCGAATACTTCATTGGCCTTACGGATGTTCTCATCGTAAAGAAGATTCATCGCATCCAGTTTTTCCTGGTTGGCCTGCGATGCGGCTTCCAGCTGTCTTTCGTGTTCTCTATTCAGAAGATCGACCTGAGCATCATATTCGGCCTGGATCTCATTGACTTTCTTTTCATACTCGTCGGTAGCGGCCTGACGCTTGCTGTCGACCTGGGCGATGTTCTTCTGGTGTTCCTTTTCCTTGGCAGCGATCTTGTCCTGCAGCGTCAGCATCTTCTGATCCAGTTCGCTTCTTCTTGTGGCGATGTTCTTTAGGGAAGCTTCCCTGTCTTTTTCCAGATTCAGTTTTCTGCCCTGGAAATCGCTCTGATAGTCTTCCGCTTCCTTCTGAACATTCATGATCTGCTTGTTGACCTGACCGATCTTTTCCTTGACCGCATTGATCTGAGAAACGATGTTCTCTTTTCTCTGGGCGAATTCCTTCTTGGTATTCTCAAGATCCTCTTCGTTCTCCAGCCTCTGGTTCTCCAGTGCTTCCGCATTGCGGCTTCTCATGACCCGGATATCTTCATTCAGATCTTCGCTCTTATGCTTAAAGACTTTCTGCAGATCCTTGATCTGCTGCTGAATGCCGTTGATGTTCTTCGTCACATCATCGATGTTCTGTCTGTACTGTTCCTGACGCTTGTTAAAACGGCTGTCAAGGAAGGCGTTGCGGTTTCTTAACTGTTCCTCTTCCTGGGTCAGGTTGTATTCCAGAGTCGTCAGTTCTTCTTCTCTCTTCTTCTTGTCGTTAAAGAATCTCTGGTCGAGTTCTCCGACAAAAGCCTGGTATTTCTCTTTCAGATCCGGCTGAACCATGGCAAGTCTCTGTTTCAGATCGATAGCCTTCTTGTTCCTCTTGTCATTCAAAAGAACCGTCAAAGCTTCCAGATCCTCAACCGCCTTGGCATACTCATCCTTATGGTTCTGAATATCCGTTTCCAGCTGTT
Source organism: uncultured Solobacterium sp. (assembly GCA_964529805.1). Taxonomy (GTDB): domain Bacteria; phylum Bacillota_I; class Bacilli_A; order Erysipelotrichales; family Erysipelotrichaceae; genus Colivicinus. The sequence goes on from CAZGZT010000033.1 coordinate 9,675, forward strand.
CCTTCTTCTGAACGATCTGATCCGCCAGCTCGCTGTTTTCATTCAGGAAACGTCTGTTTTCATCTTCATACTTCCTGGTAAGATCTTCCAGTTCGCCCTCGTTTTTTGCCTTCAGGGCTTCCAGTTCATCCTGGGTATTTTTTCTGGCTGCTTCTAAAGCTTCAGCTTCTTTTTCTCTGGCATCCAGTTCTTTGTTTCTTTCATCGATCCTTCTGCCTTCAATATCCTTGATCTCATCCAGCTTTGCCTGCTGAGCTTCAGCCAGCTGCTTGAGGGCATTCTCATGTTTCTTTCTGACGTCGCTTAAAATGCCTTCCAGCTTTTCTATCTCTTCATTGGACTGGGCGATCAGTTCCGCTCTTTGCTGCTCCAGAGAATTCTTCTCATCGTTCTTCTCGTTAAGCAGAGAGACATACTCGTCCTTCATCTCGTTCATCTTGCGGTTGAACTCTTCGCCCTGTTTTCTCTTGGTCTCTCTTAAGGACTTTAAACGCTTGTCGATCGTCGTCTTCTTACGTTCAAAAGCAGCAGCATCCATGCTGGCTTCCGCATCGATCAGCATCTCTTTCTTCAGTCTGAATTCCGCTATCCTGGTATTGATATCGGCCTCATCCTGTTCGTATTTATTCTTGAATTCCTTCTGTCTGACTTCCAGTTCAGCCAGTTCCTTCGATATCCTGTCCTTCTGTTTCGCCAGTTCCTTGGTATATGCCGCCTGCTTCTTGTCCATTGCCTGCAGTCTTTTCTGGTATCTGACATTGGCATCATCTATTTCCGTCTTTAAAACTTCGATCTGCTTATTCAGTTCGGCAATCTCGTTATTCTTTTCATCAATCTGAAAATCAAGCTGCGTTTCATTCGTTAGAGCAGCCTCTATAATTCTTTTTTTCTCGTCAGAAAAGCTCATTGGATTTCCCCCAAATCATTTTATACAAAAATTATAGCAAATATAAAAATAAAATAAAATCTTCATGTTTTTTAATGTTGCTTTTTTCAGGCATTATTGTTAGAATTATAAGGCACGGAATTATTTTCCCTTATGGTTCCTTAGCCAAGTGGTAAGGCAATAGACTGCAACTCTGTGATCACCGGTTCGAATCTGGTAGGAACCTCCACATGGGGATGTGGCGGAATGGTAGACGCGAGGGACTTAAAATCCCTTGGTAGCAATACCGTGTGGGTTCAACTCCCACCATCCCCACCACCTGTATGAAAATAGGCGTGTATATGCGCCCATAGCTCAACTGGATAGAGTGTTTGGCTACGAACCAAAAGGTTGCGAGTTCAAGTCTTGCTGGGCGCGCCAAATATTTATCGGGATGTAGCTCAGCTTGGTAGAGTACTTGATTTGGGATCAAGGTGTCACAGGTTCGAATCCTGCCATCCCGACCATCTTTAAGGCGCATGGCGAGGTAGCTTAGTTGGCTAGAGCGATCGGTTCATACCCGGTAGGTCGTG
>CAZGZT010000034.1:0-10508 GCA_964529805.1 uncultured Solobacterium sp.
GTGAATCTCCGCTGTCTCTGGTTGAAGAGAACCTGGAAGTCGCAGAAGAGATCCTCAACGGAACGGACGATCACATCCCATGGCAATACCAGGGCCAGGATGTGTGGATCGCCAAGGAAACGGATTTTGCAACAGGAATCAGAAAAGACGGAAAATCCGGAAATATCGTTTACGATACGGAAAAGATAAGATAGGAGACCTATGGCATTTGCAGAATTAACGATACGTTCAACAGTACTGAGAATGGATGTCAAAGTCAGCGTCATTATTCCGGAAGACCGCAGAGACTATCGGAACGATGAGAGAGGCAAGCTGTACAAGTCACTTTATGTCCTGCATGGCACAAGCGAGGATAACTCTACCTGGCTGAATTCTTCCAATCTATATTTACTTGCAAGGGATCTTGATGTCTTCGTCATCTTCCCAAGCGGCTACAACATGTGCTATGTGGATACAAAGTTCGGCTTCCTGATGCACACTTTCATCACGGAAGAACTGCCGGCCAAGATGACCAGACTCTTCCCGATATCCGGCAAGAGAGAAGATACCTTCATCATGGGAGATTCCATGGGAGGCTATGGCGCTTTGTACAGTTCGCTTATGAGACCTGATCTGTACGCAAAGGCCGTCATTCTTTCCTCCGGCGGATTCAGAAGGATAAAGCACGTCTATGATACAGGCGCACCGGATCTTGACGGAATGATGAAGGAAAAGTACGACAGGGGAGAAAAGCTCTGCGACTATCTGCTGCTGTGCGGCAATCAGGATTTCCTGTATAACGATGTCAAGGAGTTTGCGGACTGGGTCCACGAAAACTGTCCGGATCTGGTTTACGATGCCAGATTCTACGAAGGAAAGCATGATTTCTTCTTCTGGAACAGTGTTCTTCCGGAAGCATTGCAATTTTTGGGCCTTTAACTGATATAATAGTATTTAGATGAATTCAGATCAGCCATTCAGACAGTGAAAGATCATAATCTAGAAGGCAATGGTAAATCTGAGAATATTGTTTACGATACTGATAGAATAAAATAGGAGGTATATTTTTATGAGAAAAATCGTATTGTTCTGTGCTGCCGGCATGTCAACCAGCCTGCTGGTAAACAAGATGAAGAAGGCTGCTGCCGATTCCAACCTGGAATACGACATCGCCGCATATCCGATCTCCGAAGTCAACAACTACGGTCCGGAAGCGGATATCATCCTTCTGGGACCTCAGGTCATGTACAAGCTGAAGGAAACCCAAGCGCTGTTTGCCGACAAACCGGTAGAAGCCATCAAGATGCAGGACTACGGCATGATGAACGGCGCAAACGTCATCGCACGCGTCAAGGAAGTTCTGGGAGACTAGAATGATCATCAACGTTGATACACCGCTGAAACAGCAGGAAATCATCGAACTTCTTGAAGCGCAGGAAAAACCTGTATACAAGTATCTTGGTCAGGGGAAACTGAAGACGCAGCTTCAGTTTGAAGTCAGCGAAGCGGCTGAAGGTATGGATGTACCGGCATATACGAAGAAGCTTATCAAATCTCAGCCATACGGAGGTCAGATCTACTTTAGAGTAGTAGAAGAAGGGAAATACTGGTAAAAACATGGAAGGTTTAGAAATGGTTGCTTTCCAGATCATCGCGGCTGTAGGAACGGCACGTTCCCTGTATATCGAAGCGATAGATCTGGCTGCCGACGGCAAGTATGATGAAGCCAGAGCCAAGATCGAAGAGGGTGAAGAAACCTTCAACACCGGTCATGCGGCGCATGGCGAACTGCTGACGAAGTTTGCGAATGGCGAATTACCGCCGATGGATATCCTGATGACGCATGCGGAAGACCAGCTGATGTCTGCCGAAGCGTTCGGGATCCTGGCAAAGAAATTCATCACGCTCTACGAAAAGGTAAACAAATAAGAAAAAAGAAGGCCTGCGGGTCTTCTTTTCAAAAGGAAAGGAAACAATATGTCATTCAGAAAGGACTTTTTATGGGGCGGCGCTACGGCTGCCAATCAGCTGGAAGGCGGATGGAATCAAGACGGCAAGGGAGCTTCGGTGCCTGATCATATCAGAGGCGGAACGGTAGATACGCCAAGACTCTGGGATAAGGAAATCGACCCGGACATCTATTATCCTTCCCATCAGGCGGTAGACTTCTATCACCGCTATGAGGAAGACATTGATCTGCTGGGCGAGATGGGATTCAAGTGTTTCCGTCTGTCCATCAACTGGTCCAGGATTTATCCGACAGGCATGGAGGAAACGCCGAATGAAAAAGGTCTGGAATTCTATCACAAGGTATTCCGCAGATGCAAAGCCAACGGCATTGAACCGTTAGTTACTCTGTCTCACTATGAACTGCCTTGGGGCTTAAGTGAAACATACAACGGCTGGGTCGGAAGGGAAGTGATCGACTGTTTTGTCAGATACGCGAAGACCTGTTTTGAAGAATATAAAGATGAAGTGAAATACTGGCTGACCTTCAACGAGATCAACATCTCCACGAACGCCTTCGGCAAGATCATGGGACTTGGCATGCAGGGAGAAGACCACAAGCCGATGTTCATCATGAATGAGACCAAGGAAGAAAAGGACGACCGCTTCACCGCTCTGCATCATCAGTTCGTGGCATCGGCCAAAGCGGTAAAGCTCGGTCATGAGATCAATCCGGAATTCAAGATCGGCAACATGATCGCCGGAATGATGCCTTATGCCTATACCTGTAATCCGGATGATGTCCTGGCGGCAGAGGATTCCTTCAACATGGGCAACTTCTTCTGCGGCGATGTTCAGGTCAGAGGCCACTATCCTTACTACGCAAAGAGATATTTCAGGGACAACGATATCGATGTCAGGATGGAACCCGGAGATGAGCAGATTCTGAAGGAAGGAACGGTGGACTTCTATTCCTTCTCCTACTACATGTCATCCTGCGTATCCACAGATCCGGAAGTCACGGAAAAAGCTGCCGGAAACATGCTCACCGGAATCAAGAATCCGTATCTGGAAGCTTCCGACTGGGGCTGGCAGATCGATCCGCTTGGTTTAAGAACTTATCTCAACAGAGTCTATGGAAGATACGAGATCCCTCTGATGGTCGTGGAAAACGGCCTGGGTGCAGTCGATGAAAGAAGTGAAGACGGAAAGTTCCATGATACTTACCGTATCGACTACATGAGAAAGCACATTCAGGCGATGAAGGAAGCTGTCGAAGACGGCGTCGATCTGATGGGTTATACGATGTGGGGATGCATCGACCTGGTATCTGCCTCAACAGGCGAAATGAAGAAGAGATACGGCTTCATCTACGTCGATAGAGACAACGACGGAAACGGCGACTTCCACAGGGAAAGAAAAGACTCCTTCTACTGGTACAAGAAAGTCATTGAATCAAACGGAGAAGAACTATAAGATTCCTATACAAAAAGAAAAGGCAATTCAGTCGAATTGCCTTTTCTATTGTTTATAATAATTGCTTTATTCCGAGAAATGTCCGTTGACCTGGTAGGAGTCTTCCGTATACTGCATGATCTCAAACCAGTTGTAGTCAGGATCATGGATCCAGAACTGCCAGGTTCCGGAAGGCCCCTTGCTAGGCTTGTTACGCGGTTCGATTCCGGCAGCTACGACTTTGTCGTATTCCGCAAAGATATCATCCACCAGCAGCGCGAAATGGGTGTAGCCCTTGTATTCGTTCCATTCCGGATGCTCCTTTTGTCCCGGCATGGCAGGGAATAGTTCAATGAACTGCCCCGGTGCGATCTCGATGTAGGCATTGAAAGGTCTGTCCGGATCTTTTAATGCGATCTCATACATTTCCTTCCTGTCCGGTCTAGAAAGATATTCTTTATATTTCACGTAAGTCTTAAGTTTCAGGCCAAGCTTGTTGGTGTAGAAATCGATCATTTCATCCCACTTGTCTGTATAGAAAGCCACATGCATTACTGAATTGTACATAATTTTACTCCTTCTCTGATTCCATCATAACACAGTCGTTCATCCTCAATGGATAAAAGAATGTGCCATGGAATGCCGATTATTTCGCAGTATTCTTTGTTTCGATAAAGAGTCTCATCAGTGCAGCGTAGTCTCCTTTTTCCCTGGAGATCTTCTGTATCTTTTCCGCAGGAATGAGTCGTACCAGTTCCCTTAAGGAACGGTAGAACTGATAATCACTATGATCAGAAGAAACGACAATAACGGCATAAACAAGTTTTTCTTCAATAATGATCGGGTTTGAAAGCAGGGCAATGATCGGATAATGGCCGGAGATCAACGGTTTTTCCAGGCGCAGGAAATAGATGCCGTTGTCCAGAACGGTGTGAATATTGGTCTTGTTGTTCAGCTGAGAATCGACGTAATTGATCTTCAGACGGGAGAACTGGCGGCAGACCATCTCGGACATGATCTTGAAGCACTCTTTCAGGGATGTGACATTTTCCGGAATGTTGGTGAAGAGAGTCGGAACACATACATATTCAGGATGCAGGTTCTGGTAGTCGTTGGAGATATAGTTCTGGACCCGGCGGACATCGTCTCTGGTCACAAACTGCGAGATATGGATGGCCGGGATCGGCAGTTCCTTCTGGATGGCCATGGTGGAAATGACGAAATCGAACCGGCTCAGGTCGCAGTCGGACAGTTCATAATACATCCTGGTATCTGTGATCTGGATGGAGTTGTACAGCGCTTCATTCAGCAGGGAGCACGTCATCTGGGTGGCGGAAGAGCCCAGTCCGCATACCAGAAGCACTTTGCGCGGATGGTGGTAGAGTTTCTGTATCCAGTTGTTGAAGAAGATGGAACAGAAGACCAGGTCGGATGTCGAAGGTTTTTTATGATAGATCTCCGCCATGACTTCCTGATAAATCAAAGACATCTGGTATGCCAGAGGACAGTTTTCCTTGATCGAATCAAAAAACGGGTTTCTGACTTTTTCGTTGTATTTGAGGTAGCTGATCCCGGTCTCTACGGAACGCATGAAAGCGGGGTACAGAGGGTCATCTTCCGGAAGCAGTACGCCGGTTCTATCATAGATCCTTTTTATGGTTTCTTCTCCTATAGAAACAGCCAGAGAAGAAGGAATGATCCTTTCCTGAATGGAGGCGGATTCCTTGGCGATCAGTTTGATGGCAATCCGGTTGATCTCATGTTCATTGGCATAGAAACCGAAGTACTGCCCGATCTTTGTCGCCAGCACGATAGCCAGTTCGTATTCTTTTGTCTGCTTGATATTCTGTATGTCGGGAGAGTCCGTCAGGCATTTTCCCTGCATGATACGCATGACGGAGACGGTCAGATACAGCAGGAAATCGCACAGGGCATAGTCGGAGATCGGGATCTGAAAGGAACGGATCGTTCTGATGATATCGAACTCCAGAGGGTTCTTTTCATCCAGGAAGAGATCCAGAAAAGCATAGTGGATGTTGTTTTTGGTCAGGATATTGAACAGACAGTCGCAGTAGCACTCCCTTTTGTTGAATTCTTCTCCGATCATGCGGATACCCTGACGGGACTTGGTTTCGATCGCCACTTTGCGTTTGTCGAACTGGGATTTCAGATCGGCGATATCGTTGGCAATGGAAGAACGGGAAACATAAAGCAGATCCGCCAGTTCATCCAGCTGGGTATATTCATTGTCCCGCATAAACAGGATCTCCATGATACAGTCCTGTCTGCCTAAAGGAGAAATGAATGAAGATGATTCCGGCGTACTGGCATGGATGATATCCGAGAGTTCACCGATGCGGTTCCGTTCAACGATGCGGTAGCCCTTCGATCTTTTTGATTCCAGAGTAAAGCCCAGACCATGCAGGATGTTCTTGACGGAGACGATGGCGCTGCGGACCTGACGGCGGTTGATCCCGACATTTCTGGCAATGTCATAAGAATCGCAGTAGTCGTGATTCAGGATCAGGTATTCAATGATTGCTGTGTCGATTGTACTGATTACAAGTCGTTCATTCACGATATTATTATAACATTTTGATGAAATGAGACGGCATAAGTAATGCCAAATGATTAGTAAATATGTAGAGAATTCTTCTTTTATAATAATATTAGACGTATGTCTATTAAAAGAAAGGGGACAAAATATGTCTAACACAAAACAATCCAGTATGATGGATAAGCTGATGGTGTTTGTCGACAAGATCGCCGGTCCACTGACGAAATTCGGCAGCATCCCTTACGTTCGTGCTATTACAGCCGGTATGGCAGGCACGATCGGTATTACCATGATCGGATCTATCGCGCTGGTATTCTTCCTGCTGTGTTCCGATGGTGGTCTGACAGCAGAGGCCTTACTGCCGTTCATGCGTCCTTACGCAGGCAAGATCATTCTGATCCAGTCTCTGTCAATGGGTATCCTGTCTGTTTATCTGGCAGTTTCCATGGGTGCTGAATATGCAGAAGCCAAGGGCATTAGCAAGACGACAGGTGCTGTCGGATGTCTGTTTGCGTTCTTCCTTCTGAACTATGATTCAATGGGCGCTATGGCTGACGGATCTTCCGGCCTTGCAACCGGATGCTGGGGCTCAGGCGGTATCGTTGTAGCCATGGTTGCTGCAGCTATCACTGTTCTTATCCTGGATTTCTGTTACAGAAAGAACATCAAGATCACGCTTCCTGAAAGCGTTCCGCCAGCAATCGCTGACAGCTTCTCAGCAGTTATCCCTTACGCAATCATTGCTTTAGTATGCTGGGGTATCAGAACACTGTTAGGTTTCAACCTCTTCACTTGGGTTCAGACCATTCTGCTGCCTCTGTTCAACGGCGCTGACAACGTGTTCTTCTACACCCTGCAGCAGTTCCTGTCATCAATGCTGTGGACAGTCGGTCTGCACGGCGACAACATCACCGGTGCTGCTACTCCGTTCCTGAACATCTTCAACCTGGAGAATCAGGAAGCATTCATGAACGGCGTTGCAGTAAAAGATCTGCCGCACGTATGGACAAGCAACCTTTGCCGTTTAGGTCAGTGGGTAAGCTCATGCTGGCCATTACTGATCCTCATGTGGAAAGACAGGAACAAAGTTCCTCAGTTCAAACCGCTGGCAATCGTTTCGTTCCCGCCTGCAATCTTCTGTATCATTGAACCGATCATGTTCGGTCTGCCAATCATGCTGAACCCGTTCCTGATCATTCCGTTCGTTGTATCTCATACACTCGCCGCTATTCTGACTTACCTGGCAACAGCAATCGGATTCGTAGGCAAGCTGTACATCAACTTGCCATGGGCAACACCTTCGCCATTGCTTGGTTTCTTAGGTGCAGGCGGTTCTATCGGCGGTCTGGTATGGCCATTCATCATGTGTGCAATGGGCATCGTGATCTTCCTCCCATTCTGGAATGCATTTGTCAAGGATGAGATGAGAAAGATCGAAGAAGAAGAGGCTGCGAAATAATTCAGATAGCTGAATTAAATAGAAGCTGATTATTTAGGAGGCTTGATGATATCAGGCCTCCTTTATTAGAATAGTATTGAGGTGTTGTTATGAAAGAATGTCCACGTTGTCACAAGAATCTGCCGGATGATTCTGAGTTCTGCCAGTACTGCGGTTATTCCCTGACCGGGAAGCAGAAGGAAGAGGAAGCGGTAAACGTATTAAAAGAGAATCCAAGGAAAAACGAAGTCGGAAGATATGCGGTACTTCTGATGATCCTTACGGTAGTGGTTTTCGATTTCGTTCTGGGGACTTTGTTCAACGCTCTTCAGTGGAACATCAAGATCGTCTACTACATCAGCTCCGGCCTGTATGTGCTCTGCATCCTGCTGGCGCTGTTCTCCTTGTACGTAGACCATGTAGACAAAAAGAACGGCTATCTGCCTTCGCAACATCAGAATCTGGCGCTTACCGCCATCGTCTTTTCGCTGTTTATCATGCTGCTGAATTACCAGTTTATTCTGTCGAAATAGGAGATGAACCATGTATTGTCGTAAATGCGGTGCGAAGTTTGACAACCATCTGATCAAGTGTCCGAAATGTGGAACGGAAGTTCTGGAAGTGAAACAGATCTCCTACGATCAGAAGTACAGAGAAGAAAAACAGAAAGAGAAAGAAAACCGGGAACAGCAGAGGAAACTGGAATATCCGAAAGATGCGGGCATCAAGGAGAATCCGAATCTCAACTTTGCGATCGTGATGTCTTTCGGCACTTTCCTTTTTTCCATGATTCCGTGGCCGAAATCCTGGGGCATCGGTTCTACCCTGTGGATGAAGATCCTGGTTCTGGTTCTGTCGCTGATGGCGATCTACCACTGTCTCAGGGCGACCCAGATCAGCAATTTCAACAAGAAACAGGCTGAAGCATACAACAAAAAACATCCAAAAGCCAAGATCTATTATGAAAAACCTGTCGCTTTGACGATTGCCAGCGTTTTTGCGACGGCAACCTTCCTGCTGGCATCGCTGTCTTTATTCTTATAATCTATGAGATTTGACCTGAAAACAAAAAACGAACATGACGACACGGAAAGAACTTTTCGTGTTTTCTTTATAAAGAAAGGAACGACATTATGAAGAAAGATTTCTTATGGGGAGCCGCAACTTCCAATGTACAGGCGGAAGGCGCCTATCTGGAGGACGGCAAGGGGCTGAACGTCTATGACACCCTGGTGGTGACTCCGGAGCCGGGCATTGAACCGATGTTCTGCGATACCAGCGTAGCCGTAGACCACTATCATCACTACAAGGAAGACATCGATCTGATGGCCGAGATGGGCTTCAAGGCCTACCGTTTCTCCGTTGTCTGGTCGCGTATCAATCCGATGGGCGACGATGAACCGAATGAAAAAGGTCTGGCCTATTATGAGGATATGGTCGACTATCTGAATGAAAAGGGTATTGAACCGGTCGTATCCCTGGTCCACTTCGACATGCCTGACAACCTGATGCGCAAATACAACGGTTTCCTGAATAAACAGGTTATCGGTTTCTTCGAGAAGCATGTGGAAGCGGTCGTCAACAGACTGAAAGGGAAGGTCCGCTACTGGCTGACCTACAACGAGATCAACTACAGCTACCACATGCCTGATCTGGTATCCGGAGCGATCAAGCCGGAAGGCATGAGCAATGCGGAACTGTTCGGACAGCTGACAGTCAACCTGCTGACGGCGCACAGCGTTGCCACAGAAGTGATCAAGCGTATCGATCCAAGCGCCAAAGTCGGCGGCATGTGCGGTTCGGCTCCTTTCTATCCTATGACCTGCAAGCCGGGGGACATGCGGGCTTCCCAGCTGCGCATGGAGATGGGAACCTACCTGATGTTCGATGCGATGACTTCGGGTGAGCTGCCTGCCTACTTCACTTCATTTCTGAAGAACCGCAATGTCGTGGTCGACTACTCCGAAGAAGAGAAGGAACTGCTGAAGAAAGCTTCGAAACATATCGACTATCTGGCGTTCTCCTACTATCAGAGTGCCGTTGCGGAAGATATTCCGGAAATTACCGATGAACTGGAAAAAGAAGACGCTCTGCTTTATACGTTCTCGCGTCTGAAGAATCCTTATCTTTCCGCAAACGAATGGGGCTGGCAGATCGATCCGGACGGACTGCGCTATCTTCTGAACGACTACTATCACCGTTACCATAAACCGCTGTTTATCGTAGAAAACGGCATCGGTATCGACGAACAGCTCGTGGATGGAAAAGTGTACGACGATGCCCGTATCGACTACCATGCGAAGCATATCGCCGCGTTGAAAGCGGCAGCAGACAACGACGGCGTCGACCTGCTCGGCTATTTGGCATGGAGCCCGTTCGATTTCCTGTCCAGCCACAAGGAGATCAGAAAGCGTTACGGATTCGTCTATGTCAACCGCGGATTCGACGATCTGATGGATATGAAGAGATACCGCAAGAAATCATTCTTCTGGTACAAGAAGGTCATCGCCAGCAACGGTGAAGATTTGAAGAACGACGTGGAGTATTAAGATGGCAAAAACGGACGGAATGAGCAAGAAAGAACTGGCCCGCTATATCGATTGTGCGATCCTGAAACCCGAGATGACGCCGGAACAGGTCATTGAAGCGGCAAAGGAAGGCATCGCCAGATGCTGCGCATCGGTTTGCGTGAATCCGGGTTTTGTGAAAGTGCTGGAACCTTATGTGGAAGGCAGTGAAACGGACATCTGTCCTGTCGTAGATTTTCCATTTGGCACAAGTTCCACCGCTTCCCGTCTATCGCAGATCTCAGACGTCCTTGACAGCAAAGCCGTCAGGGAGATCGATATCGTCATCAAATACGGCCTGCTCAAGGGAGGCCATACGGGGGAAGTGCTGGAAGATCTGAAAGCCTGCGTAAGTCTATGCCATGAAAACGGCAAGCAGCTGAAGGTCATTATTGAGACGGATGCTCTGACAAAAGAGGAGATCGTCACGGCCTGTAAACTGTGCGTTGAAGCGGGAGCGGACTTCGTGAAAACGAGCACGGGATTCTTGACCGGACATGAACTGTTCGGTGCCGCTCCGGAAACCGTCGATCTGATCCTGAAGACGGTAGATGGCCGCTGCAAG
>CAZGZT010000035.1:0-8832 GCA_964529805.1 uncultured Solobacterium sp.
CCGATAAATTCATCGATTTCCTGGTCGGAGACCCGGAAAACTTTGTTTCTTCCTACATCTACCAGTTCTATGAGATCAACCAACTGCCGAAAAAGCTCTTTGTTCCGAAAGAACTGCTTCCGTATTTCAAGGAACTCTATAACTGCGATACCGTCAGCAGGGGATACAAGTATCAGCTGCTGAAACAGGCAAAAGAAAACTGCGTCGAACTGCTGAAACAGAACAGAAACGTCATCACAAACAAAGAGAACTACAACTTAGGTCTGGAAGAAGAATTCCGCAGGATCTTCGGAAAGAAGATCAGCCGGATCGAACTCTTCGACAACTCCCATACCGGCGGAACAAATACGGTAGGAGCCATGGTCGTCTATAAAGACTTCAAGCCTTCAAAGAAGGATTACAGGCTCTATAAACTGGAAGAAGGCGCAAACGACCTGCAGTCCATGAAAGAAATGCTTTACAGAAGATATTTCAGAGTACTGAAAGACAGTCTGGAAAGACCGGATCTGATCATTGTCGACGGCGGCAGGATCCAGATCGATGCTGCAAAAGAGATTCTGAAATCTTTAAACATGGACATCACTCTGATGGGCTTAGGAAAAGACGATCATCACAATACATCCTATCTGATGAACAGCGACTACCAGATCGTACCGATCAATAAAGATTCGAATCTCTTCTTTTTCCTCACCAACATGCAGGATGAAGTACACAGATTCGCAATCACATATCATAAGAAACTTCGTTCCAAGGCGGTTTATCATTCCGTCCTTGACGATATCAAGGGTTTAGGACCGAAATCCCGCATGAAACTGCTAAAGAAATACCGTTCCATCTCCAACCTGAGAACACTGTCTCTGGATGAATTAAAAACGGTTCTCAATACAAAAACCGCAGAAGAACTGTATAATAAGTTAAGAGAAGAAAATGCTGAAGAATCTGTCTGATTATCTATCACTGTTAAGCCTTGTTCTGTTTACCGTGATCTCATCCCGTTTTTTCGTGCTGATGGCTACAGGTCTTGAGAAAGACGACAATTCCCAAAGCAGACTCGCTCTGTTAAGAGACTACATCAACAACGAGGAAGAATAATGAATGACTCTCTGTTACTGATCATCATGGCGGGACTGTTTACCGTATCCATCATCGTCATCCTGATCATCGTACTGAACAATGCCAAAAAGACCAACGACCTGAACAACGAACTGACCAGGTCGGTTTTTGAAATACAGAAGAACATCAACCGGGACTTTTCCGAGTTTAACCGTTCTCTGAATACCGATTTCAGCAATTTCTCTGAAAGAGTCAATTCCAACATCATTCAGTCACATAAGACAACCAACGAAGTATTCAACAGCATTACCGAAAAGATCGCCAGGATCGATGAAGCGCAGAAGAATATCAATGCCTTGTCCGAAGATGTCGTATCATTGCAGAATATCCTGACAGACAAGAAGAGTAGGGGAACTTTCGGTGAAATCGAGCTTTATTCTCTACTGGAAGCATCATTTGGCAAAAATACGGAACGCTACCAGAAGCAATACAGGCTTCCTAACGGATCGATTGCCGATGCAGTAATATTCGGTGGGAATACCCTGAAACTCATCTGTATCGACTCGAAATTCCCTCTGGAGAACTACAGGAGGATGAATGACAATGATCTTTCTGCTTCCGATAGAGAAAAGGCCAAGAAACAGTTCAAGGAAGATATCAAGAAACATCTGAATGACATTGCATCCAAATACATCATTCCCGGTGTTACGGCAGATCTTGCATACATGTTTATTCCGGCGGAAGCGGTATTCTCTGAGATATATACGGAATTCTATGACCTGATAGAAATGTCTTATCAGCAAAAGGTATACATCGTATCACCGACTACTTTGATGGCCTATATCACGGCAATCCGTTCCATTTATCTGGGACAGCTGAAAGATGAGAAAGCGAAAGAGATTGAACAGCTTTTAAGTGAACTGTCCATAGAATTCCAGAGATATGAGAAAAGAACTGCAGAACTCTATAAGGCATATGAAAGCCTGGGAACCGCATTCAGTAATCTAAATACTACTTCCGACAAGATCATGAAACGGTTCTCCAGAATAAACGCAGGGGAGATTGATGAATAAAAACAATGGCTGAATGCCATTGTTTTTAGTACTTGATTTCCAGACCGATCTTTTTCTTGACTTCTTCCAGTGTCTGATCGGCGATCGCGGAAGCTTTCTGAGCGCCTTCATTCAGCACTCTTTCGATCTGATGGGATTCGATGATCTCGTGATATCTGTTCTGGATCTTCTCCAGTTCAGCGCATACGACATCGGCTACATAGCCCTTAAGCTTTCCATATCCCTGTCCGGAGAATTCGCCGACGATATCTTTCATCGATCTGCCGCTTAAAGCGGATGCGATTTCGATCAGATTGTATAATCCCGGCTGATTCTCTTTATCCAGCTGAACGATGCCGACTGAATCCGTAACGGCAGACATGACTTTCTTTCTGACATCTTTAAGATCATCCAGAAGATAGATACAGCCTTTATTCGTTTCTTCCGACTTGGACATCTTCTTGGAAGGATCGGAAAGAGACATTACTCTGGCTCCGACTTTGGCAATCAGAGGTTCCGGAATGACGAATGTTTCGCCGTATCTATTGTTGAAACGCTGAGCGATGTCGCGGCACAGTTCAACGTGCTGCTTCTGATCTTCACCGACAGGTACGTAGTTTGCATTGTACAGCAGGATATCCGCAGCCATAAGGCAAGGATAGGTATAAAGACCGGCAGTCATGTTTTTTTCGCCCTTGGCCGTCTTGTCCTTGAACTGGGTCATTCTGTTAAGCTCTCCCAGATAGGTATTGCAGGCCAGGATATATCCAAGTTCCGCATGAGAATGCACGTCCGTCTGCAGGAATATGATGGATTTTTCCGGGTCCAGACCGCAGGCCATGTACAGCGCTACCGCATCGGTAAGATTTTTCCTCAGATCCTCTGGATCCTGATATTCCGTAATACAGTGCAGATTCGCAATGAAAACGACCATTTCATAGTCATCCTGATACTTTACGAAATTCCGTAAAGCGCCGATATAGTTTCCCAGCGTCAGCTGGCCGGTAGGTTTAATACCCGACAACATTCTTTTCATAATAGCCTCCTAAACAAATAAAAAGGTGATCACAAGGGCGCCATAGGCGCGGTACCACCTTTATTTCTTACTCAATCCTTAACGCAGAAGATACGTAAACGACTTGTGCCGTCTAATCAGACAGGGTCCCAATTCACATACGGATTTCTGATCATTTTCACCGTCCATGATCTCTCTTTCAAGGAAATTCCCGTATCCTACTAATCCCTGAGAATATATTAAATCAAAGCTTACATAAAATCAAATTGTAGTATAATACACTTAATGATCGTTATTTATACTTCACCGGGATGCGCTTCCTGCCGCAAGGCGAAAGCCTACCTGAAAGACAAAGAACTGCCGTTTATCGAAAAGAATATTTTTAATACACTTCTGAATGCGGATGAAGTCAGATATCTGTTTTCCCGTACGGAAAACGGAACAGACGACCTGATTTCCAAGCGTTCCAAGATCATCAGAGAAAACAATGTGGACATTGAATCGATGTCCTTGAGTGAACTCTGTGACTTCGTCGTTCATAATCCTTCCGTATTGAAACGTCCGATCATCATCGACGACAAGAATCTGCAGGTAGGGTACGACGTAGAAGAAATCGAAATATTCAATAAGCTGAAAGCCGTTTCCAGTTGCGACAAGAAGTGTCCGCACTACAATATCTGCGGTGAACTTTGTGAGGATGTAGCTTGAGAGTTCTGCTAGGTTTATCCGGCGGTGTCGACAGCGCTGTAGCCGCTCATCTTTTAAAATCGGCAGGTTATGATGTGACCTGCTGTTTTATGCGTAACTGGGATTCCGTACTGAATAACGATACCTTAGGAAACAACACTCTGAATGACGACATCTGTCCGCAGGAATCCGACTACAACGATGCGAAGAAGACGGCCGATAAACTTGGATTAGAATTACTTAGAAGCGATTATATTGAAGAATACTGGAACTATGTCTTCCAGAATTTCATCGATGAATATAAGAAAGGCAGAACGCCGAATCCGGATATCCTTTGCAACAAGTACATCAAGTTCGACTATTTTGAACGTTTTGCCAGAGATAAGGGATTTGATGCCATCGCAACAGGCCATTATTTCAAGGCTATGGATGTAGATGGAATACGTCATTACTATAAGGCGGCTGACCTTTCCAAGGATCAGTCCTATTTCCTGGCTCAGGTCAATAAAAAGGCTCTGGATTATTCCCTGTTCCCGTTAGGAGACATTCCAAAGACAGAAGTAAGACGTATAGCCCATGAACTGGACCTGCCGATTGCGGATAAAAAGGATTCTACCGGGATATGTTTTATCGGAGAAAGAGACTTCAGGGAATTTCTGAAGAACTACATTCCGATGAAACCGGGCAAGATAATCGATATCGATACGCTGGAAGAAATCGGAACGCATGAAGGTGCTTATTACTATACATTAGGACAGCGAAAAGGTTTCGGTGTAGGCGGGAACAGAGGACCGTACTACTGCGTAGGCAAAGATGTTCAGAACAATATCCTTTATCTGACTTCCGTTAAAAATGAATCCTATCTGGATTCCGATTCCGCCTATATCTGCGACATCAACTGGATTGAAGACATTCCGGACGAAATGGAAATCCAGTGTAAGTTCCGTTACAGGCAGAACGATAACGATGTACATCTTAAGAAGATTTCCAATAATGAAGCTATGCTGTATTATCCGCAGAAAGTGAAGTCCGTTACACCGGGACAGCAGGCCGTTTTCTACAAGGATGGGATGCTTTTGGGCGGTGGTGTCATCGAAAAAACCTACATCGACGATCAGGATGTCGGAGAATGGCTGAATCATAGAGTAAACAATGGCTGATGAACTGATAGAAATACTGACAGGTGAATTTACCCATGTACTGTATAAAACAGAAAAATACATGGTTACAAAATTCAGAACCGAAGAAGGGACGATCACGGTTACCGGACCTTCTTTTGATTTTGAACACGGTCAGAAATATGTCCTGACGGGTCATTATACGGAACATTATCGCTACGGTCTTCAGTTCAATATGCTAACGATAGAGAAATATCTTTCCGACCAGAAAGAAGAAATCATTTCCTACCTCAAAAGCAGCGCTTTTCCAGGCATAGGCAAGAAAACTGCAGAAAAAGTCTATCTGCATTTCGGCAGCGATACGCTGAAGATCCTGAAAGAGGATCCTTCGAAGATCTTTGAAGTCGATCTGACTGAGAAACAGTATTCTTCTTTACAGGAGGGTTTCCAGCAGATGAACGACCCGGAGAACGAAATCCTGTTTTATCTGGTATCCAACGGTTTCAACAATCTGGAAGCCCAGAAGATTTTTAACCGTTTCAAGCTGGCAACCATAGAAGTATCCGAAGACAATCCGTTCCGTTTCTACAACGAAGTCTACGGCATGAGTTTTGATAAAGTCCGCAACTTCGCAATGAAAAACGAATTCGACGATGCCCAGAACAAGTATCGGGAAGCTTTCATGATCAAGCTTTTAACGGATTATACTTTCAATTCAGGTGATCTGTATATTACCGAAGATGAACTGAAACATCTTGTTTCCTACTACGGCGGCATGGACAATCTTGATGAGATCATAATCAGATGCAGAGACAAGGAATACGTCATTAAAGAAGAAGACCGCTACTATCTTTCATCCGATTACTACGATGAACTGTTTATCTCTGATCTTATCAGGTCGTTTCACAGTGATATGGAAACAGATGATGTCTTAATCGAAGAAGGGATAAAAAACGCGGAAAACAGCCTTAAAATCGCCTACGATGAAAAACAGAAGCAGGCAATACGCTCATTCTTCCATAACGACATCTCCATCATTACCGGGGGACCGGGTACGGGAAAGACTACCATCATCAAGACGATGTCAGAGATCTTCAAGAGCGTGTATCCATTCTCCAATCTCATCATTGCCGCTCCAACAGGCAGGGCAGCCAAAAGGATTTCAGAGATCTGTGAAGTAGAATCCAAGACGATTCATTCTTTACTCAGATGGAATAAGGAGACCAATACTTTCGTGTTCGGTACGGATAATCCGATCCTGTATGACGCCATCATCATCGACGAGTTCTCGATGGTAGACAATTCGCTTTTCGCATCTCTGCTTAAAGCCTGCTCCAGGATCAAGAAGATCTGCATCATCGGCGACCACAACCAGCTTCCTTCCATCAGACCTGGCAATCTGCTGAATGATCTGATCGAATCAAAAATCATTCCTACAACGCTTCTGGATCTGAATTACCGACAGGATAAGGATAATGAAATCATTTCTCTGGCTGACGACATCATCAAAGACGATGCGGATATTTCCAGATACCAGAAAGACATTCATTTCTATCATTATGAAAGAGGGGACTTCGATCTGATTTCTCTTATCAAGGAAGACCTCAAGGAGGGTTATGCTCTTGATGAGATA
The DNA here is from genome assembly GCA_964529805.1 of uncultured Solobacterium sp. Lineage (GTDB taxonomy): Bacteria > Bacillota_I > Bacilli_A > Erysipelotrichales > Erysipelotrichaceae > Colivicinus. The sequence goes on from CAZGZT010000035.1 coordinate 6,559, forward strand.
CAGATCCTTTCTCCGATGTACAAGGGAGAATGGGGAATAGATAATCTCAATATTCTTCTGCAGAATACCTTTAATCCCAGAAACATCGACAAAGCTGAAAGAAGAGTAGGAGATCACATTTTTAGAGAAGGTGACAAGATCCTGCAGCTCAAGAACAGACCTACCGATGATGTATACAACGGAGACATCGGCATTCTGGAAGAGATCGACATGAAAGAAAAGTATCTGATGGTAAACTATTCCGGAGTCTATGTTTTCTATGCCTTCGACGATCTGGCGGATCTTTCTCTGGCCTATGCCATGTCGGTTCATAAGTCCCAGGGATCAGAATATCAGATCGTGTACTTTATCTTTAACAGGAACAATATACACATGCTGAATAAAAAGCTGATTTATACGGCAATCTCCCGCGCAAGAAAAAAACTTGTTATAATAGGAGACGAAACTCTGTTTAGACAGGGTCTGTCACGCAATATGAAACAGCGTGCTACGACATTAAAAGAGAGACTTGAAAGATGAAAGATAAACTTAGAAGAAGAACTGTTATTATCGTATTTGCGGCCATTGTTGCCGTTTTGCAGTGTGTTGCGACATTTATCAATTTCGGAGCATTTCCGATTACTCTGACGCTGATCCCAATTATTGTTGCCGGTGCGGTATTTGGACCTTTTGTCGGCATGATCATGGGTCTGGTATTCGGTATTGTTGTTGCGATCATGGTTGTAACGGGAGCGGATCCTTCCGGAGCGACAATGCTGGCGGCTAGACCTGTGGTTACGATATCCGTATGCATCCTGAAAGGTGCGCTTGCCGGACTGTTATCCGCATGTACTTATCACTTACTTAAAAAGAAAAACGAAACACTGGCGATCGTACTGGCTTCCGCAGTAGCCCCGATCGTCAATACCGGAACACTGTTCCTGTGTCTAATCATTTTCTTCGGATCTTCATTTACGGTAATGCTGGCAGCTTTAACTAGCCTGAATTTCGTGATTGAGCTGATTACTAATGTTCTGCTTGCACCGGGACTTCTGGCAGTCATACACAATGCCGAAAAAAATAACTGAATTTATTTAAAATATGTTAATATAATCTGGGAGATGAGTAATCTGTCTAAGCCTCACAGAGAGTATCCGGCTGGTGGAAGGATGCAGGAAAGGGCAGATGAAGCTGCTTCCTTGGATTCGGGGCAATGCCTGACGTGTCATTCGCGTTAAGAATAAGAGTGATAAATTAAGGTGGTAACGCGCATTGCGCCCTTAGACCGCCTTTTTTGTTTTAGGAGGATGAATGATGAAAAATCTTAGTGGCAATCAAGTAAGAAAAATGTTTCTGGACTTTTTCAGATCAAAGGATCATATGATCGAACCCGGAGCATCTTTGATTCCGGTCAATGATCCGACGCTTTTGTGGATCAATTCGGGCGTTGCGGCTTTAAAGAAGTATCTGGACGGACGTGAAAAACCGAAATCAAACCGTATTGCAAATGCCCAGAAGTGCATCAGAACGAACGATATCGAAAATGTCGGCAAGACATCAAGACATCATACGTTCTTTGAAATGCTGGGAAACTGGTCCATTGGAGATTATTTCAAGGAAGAATCTCTGAAGATGTCCTGGGAGTTTCTGACTTCTCCGGAATGGATCGGTTTTGATCCGAATAGAATTTATGTAACGGTATATCCGGATGATACGGAATCCTACGATATCTGGACGAAACAGATCGGTCTGGATCCTTCTCACATCCTGAAATCCTACGACAACTACTGGCAGATCGGTGAAGGTCCTTGCGGACCGGATTCCGAGATCTACTACGACCGCGGTCCGAAGTACGATCCGGAAGGGATCGGAGAAAAACTCTTTTTTGAGGAGATGGAAAACGACCGTTATGTGGAACTCTGGAACAACGTATTCTCGCAATATGATGCCAAGGAAGGCGTAGACAGAAAAGATTTCAAGGAACTGCCGCAGAAGAACATCGATACCGGCATGGGTCTGGAAAGACTTGTCTGCATGATCCAGGACGGCGAAACCAATTTCGATACGGATCTGTTCCTTCCTTATATCCGTAAGACGGAAGAGTTCGCCAAGAAGAAATACAAAGAAGACAAGATGGCCTACAGAGTCATTGCCGATCACATCCGTACCTGTGTATTCGCATTGTCCGACGGCGCAACTTTCTCCAATGAAGGAAGAGGCTATGTCTTAAGAAGAGTCTTAAGAAGAGCGATGCGTTACGGCAAAAACATCGGCATCGAGAAGCCTTTCCTGTAT
>CAZGZT010000036.1:0-7492 GCA_964529805.1 uncultured Solobacterium sp.
TTATTGAATGTTGAGTGGACATGTGCAACGCCACTGGCAATATTCTTCTTGACACGTCTTTTACGTGCGGTTGTTTTTGCTTTCTGTGCCATTGTTTATCTCCTTACTTCTTCTTGTTAGCTACTGTTCTTCTAGGTCCCTTACGGGTTCTAGCGTTGGTCTTGGTTCTCTGACCTCTTACAGGAAGACCCTTTCTGTGTCTGATACCGCGGTAGCAGGCAATCTCCATGAGACGCTTGATGTTGAGCTGCGTTTCTCTTCTCAGATCGCCTTCCAGCTTGTATTCATCTAAAGACTTACGGATGGCATTGAGCTGCTCATCTGTCAGATCTTTAACACGGATATCTTCGCTGATCTTGTTTTCAGCCAGTACTTTCTTTGCCGTTGTCAGACCGACACCGTAGATGTAAGTTAAAGCGATAACAACACGCTTATTATTTGGAATATCAACTCCAGCTATACGAGCCATTTATTTCTTTCCTCCCCTTATCCTTGTCTCTGTTTGTGTTTAGGGTTTTCACAAATAACCATAACGCGACCTTTGCGTTTAATCACACGACATTTATCGCACATTGGTTTTACAGATGGTCTTACTTTCATGTTTTCCCTCCTAGACTATTTATGTCTAAACGTTATACGCCCACGTGTTAAGTCATAAGGCGAAATCTCTACTGTCACTCGATCACCTGGTAAAATGCGAATGTAATGCATACGGATTTTACCAGAAACGTGAGCCAGGATTTCGTGACCGTTTTCGAGTTTCACTTTGAATTGTGCATTTGGTAAGGTATCTGTGACAACACCTTCAATTTCAATTACGTCCTGTTTTGCCAAATAGTTCAATCCTCCTTTGTCAGTATTCTATATCCATCATCCGTGATCGCCACGGTATGTTCATAATGTGCCGCCCAGGAGTGGTCATAGCTCTTCACTCCCCAGCCGTCAGGTAAAGTATAGCACTTCGGTGAACCCATGAATACCATCGGTTCAACAGCGATACACATTCCCTTCTTCAGCAGAGCCATTGTACCCGGCTTTCCGACATTCGGTACATAAGGATCTTCATGAACACTTCTTCCGATCCCGTGTCCCGTATAGTCGGCCGGAAGTCCGAATCCGAACGACTCGACATATGTCTGAATGGCGTTGGACACATCACCTACATGGTTACCCGGTTTCACCTGTTCCAGTCCGATGTATAAAGCCTTCTCAGTCACTTCCAGAAGCTTTAAGACCTTCGGATCCGTAACGTTCCCCACCGTATAGGTCCATCCTGAATCCCCGTGGTAGCCCTTGTAGCAGGCTCCCACGTCGACGGTAATGATATCGCCGTCCTTCAGGATCGTATGATCAGGGATCCCGTGCACCAGCATGTCGTTGACCGACGTGCATACGGCACATGGGAAACCCTGATAGTTTTTAAATGACGGGGTAGCACCGTTCTCGCGGATCACTTCCTCGGCGATCCGGTTGATCTCTAAGGTTGAAATACCTGGTCTGATAATCTCTGCCATCTTCTTATGAACCTTTGCGACAATGCTTCCGGCAATGTCCATCAGTTCGATTTCCCGCGGAGACTTGATTGAAATCATCAGTACAACCCTTCCAAGATGTCTTTCACACTGTCATACACTTCATCCTTCGACATCGAAGCATCCACATGTCTGACAATGTCCATCTCTTCATAATACTCAATAACAGGCTGAGTATTCTTGTGATATTCCTCCAGTCTGACTTTCAGACTGTCCGGATTATCGTCTTTTCTTTGAATCAGCGTTCCACCGCACTTATCGCATATTCCTTCGACTTTCGAAGGATTGAAATAAATGTTGTAGATTTCGCCGCAGTCAGGACACAATCTTCTACCTGTGATCCTCTTGATCAGATCCTCATCATCAATATCCAGATCGATGACACAGTCGACCTTCTTGTCAAGCTGTTTCAGGATCTCGTCCAGATCGATCGCCTGATTCTTTGTCCGCGGATAACCGTCGAACAGGAATCCGGCATCCACATCGTCTCTGGAAAGTCTTTCCACGATGATGTCGTGAATGACTTCATCCGGAACAAGTTCACCTCTGTTCATGTAACCCTGGGCCTGCAGACCGACAGGTGTACCGTTCTTTACCGCTTCTCTAAGCATGTCGCCCGTCGAAACGTGAACCAGTTCATAGTCATTAATGATCCGATCCGATACCGTACCTTTACCGGCACCGGGAGCACCGATTATCAGAAGATTCATTCCTACCTCCTATTTTCCGACAAAACTCTTATACTGTTTTGAAGTAAGCTGAGACTTAAGCTGCTTGATCGTATCCATAGCAACGCCGACAACGATGATGATACCTGTACCGCCTACCGCAGCACGCTGCGAGAGACCGGTAAGATTAGATACCACATACGGCAGAATGGCGATGAAAGTCAGCAGCAGAGCACCCAGCACCGTAATTCTGTTGAGGACCTTGGAAACGTAGTTCTTGGTCTCGGTTCCAGGTCTGACGCCCGGAATGTACTGTCCGTTCTTGCCCAGATCGTCTGCCATCTTCTGCGGATCAATCGTCAGATTGGTGTAGAAGAAGGTAAACAGGATGATCAGGAAGGCATAGAAGCACAGGAACCACGGACTGGTGAAGTCACAGATCTTCTGCAGCCAGTTGTATGCATCCTGGTTGACCCAGGAAGCGATGATCTGCGGTCCCTGAATCAGGGATGACGCGAAGATGACCGGAACAACGGATGCAGAGTTGATCTTCAGCGGCAGATGGTTCAAATCACCCTTGGTCTTGTTCAAGGCTCTTGAAGAAGACTGCTGGATCGGGATCCTTCTTTCCGACATCTGCATCAGTACGACCAGTACGATGATCGCTACATACATGATACAGTAGGCAATGAAGCCTCCCATGCCAAGCTTGGAAGTAGCGTTCTCTCCCAGGAAGGTCTCATAGACAGTCCTGAAAGTCGTAGGCATATCCGCAACGATACCGGCGAAGATGATCATGGAAGTACCGTTTCCGATACCCTTTGACGTGATCTGATCGGCCAGCCACAGCAGGAACATCGTACCGGCGGTAAAGATAACGGAAATATACAGATAAGAAGTAAATCCCGGATTATCGATAAAGTTGTAGCCGGCATACGCCCTGTCAAGATACTGGACGATGAAGTAGCCCTGTACCAGTGCCATGACGACACCCAGATATCTGGTAATGCGGTCCATCTGCTGACGGCCCTTCTTACCTGATTTTGCCATCTCTGCCAGGGCAGGAATGATATCCATGGCCAGCAGTTCAATGATGATGCTGGCAGTGATATAAGGCCCTACGCCCAGAGAGAAGATCGACATCTGTTCGATGGAACCACCGCCCAGAATGCTCATCATATTCAGCAGGGAGTTCGCACTCAGCTTAATGATCTGCGTGTTGACGCCCGGAGCCGGAATAGATGATCCCAGACGGAAGATAAACAGTATAAACAGCGTAAAAAGCAGTTTCTTTCTAATATCCTTGTTTTTGAGAAAATCTATGAATGTTTTAAACACTTAGATCACCTCAACTTTTCCGCCTGCCTTTTCAATCGCAGCCTGAGCGCTCTTGGAAATCTTATGGCATGAAACAGTGAGTTTCTTTTCCAGTTTTCCATTGCCCAGCACTTTGATACCGTCAAGCTGCTTTCTGACGATACCTGCCTGTTTCAGCAGTTCCGGAGTAACCGTAGTACCGTTGTCGAAACGATTCAGTTCAGTCAGGTTGACTACAGCATATTCCAGACGGTTGAAATTGGTGAAGCCTCTTTTCGGCATGGACTTGAAGAACGGAGTCTGACCGCCTTCAAAACCGATCGCAACACCGCCACCGGATCTGGCATTCTGACCCTTGTGGCCTTTACCGGCAGTCTTGCCCTGGCCTGAGCCCTGGCCTCTGCCTAATCTCTTTGTCGAGTGTCTTGCACCTTCGTTGTATTTCATTTCATGTAAGTTCATAAGACACCTCCTATCGTACTTCTTCAACCTTCATGCCACGCAGTTTGGCAACGGAATTGACAGTCTTCAGTTCCGTTAAGGCCTTCATTGTCGCATGTACCTGGTTGATAGGTGTACGTGAACCGACGCACTTGGTAATGACATCGGTTGCACCTGCAAGTTCGAGAATGGCACGGACGACACCGCCGGCAACGATACCTGTACCCTGAGCAGCCGGTCTTAATACGACCTCACCTGCTCCGTATCTGCCTGTCGTTGCATGCGGAATAGTTCTGTAACCATCTACCAGTGGAATTCTTTTAACGTTTTTCTTTGCTGCTTCAGAAGCTTTTCTGATTGCATCAGGAACTTCGTTTGCCTTGCCTAAAGCATAACCTACTCTGCCCTTCTTGTCGCCGACTACCACGATCGCGGCGAATCTCATTCTACGTCCGCCCTTGACGGTCTTGGAAATACGGTTGATCTGAACGACACGCTCTTCGAATTCTTTAACCTCACGGTTAAATCTTCTGTTGTTGTTAGGTCTTCTGTTTTCTCTCTTGTTATCTTTGTTTGTATTTTCCATAGTATAACTCCTAGAATTTCAGGCCAGCTTCTCTAGCTGCTTCAGCAAGCGCCTGAACACGGCCGTGATAAATATATCCGCCGCGGTCAAAGCATACGTTTTCAATTCCCTTTTCTAAAGCTCTTTCAGCAAGTTTTGTTCCAACTGTCTTGGCGGCTTCCACATTACCGCCGTTTTCCAGTTTCAGTTCAACAGATGAACAGGAAACCAGAGTGTTGCCTTTTTCATCATCGATGATCTGCGCATGAATATGGGCATTTGAACGGTATACGTTCAGACGTGGGCATTCAGCAGTACCGATAACTTTATTTCTAATACGTTCATGACGTCTCTGACGTGCCTTGTTTTTATCCTGTTTAGAATACATATCTTTACTCCTTTCCCACTATTAAGCCGCAGCCGTCTTGCCTTCCTTATGGGCAACCTTTTCGCCCTTGTACCTGATACCCTTGCCTTTGTAAGGTTCAGGCTTACGGAAGCCTCTGATCTGAGCGGCAGCTTCGCCTACTCTCTGCTTATCGATGCCGGATACGATGATCGTCGTTGGATTCGGCGTTTCGATCGTAAGTCCGTCTTCTACATCAAAATTGATATCGTGTGAATAACCTAAACTCAGGTTCAGCACCTTTCCCTGCATTTCTGCCTTGTAGCCGATACCGACGACCTCAAGCGTCTTCTTGAAACCTTCTGTCGTTCCGACGATCATATTATGCAGCAGTGCTCTTGTCGTTCCATGAAGCTGTTTTGTAGTCTTGGCCTCATTTGCTCTTTTGCAGTTTACTTCAGCGCCTTCGACCTTGATTTCGATCAGCGGGCTGAACTGACGTGATAAAGTTCCCTTTGGACCCTTTACCGTCACCTCATTACTGTCGGATACAGTAACTTCACATCCGGCAGGAATGGTAATCGTTTTATTACCGATACGTGACATACAATTCTCCTTATTCTAATTACCACACGTAGGCAACGACTTCACCGCCCAGATGCGCTTTTCTCGCATCGCGGTCCGTCATTAAGCCCTTTGATGTAGATATGATTGCGATACCCAAACCGTTGAGTACTCTTGGAACGCTGTCGCTCTTCGCGTACACTCTTAAACCCGGTTTAGAGATCCTCTTGAGACCGGAAATGACTTTCTGCTTGTCCGGTCCGTACTTCAGTTCGATCGTAATGATCTTGTCTTTTGCTGTGTCGCCTTCAACGCTGTAGTTGTCGATGTAGCCTTCCTGCTTCAGGATACGGGCAATTTCGATTTTCATCTTGCTGGATGGAATCACTACAGTATCATGTTCGGCACTGATGCCGTTTCTGATTCTAGTAAGCATATCAGCAATAGGATCTGTAAAACTCATTTCATTACCCTCCTTTACCAGCTGGCCTTCTTGACGCCAGGGATCTGACCCTTGTAAGCCAGCTCTCTGAAACAAATACGGCACAGTTTATATTTTCTTAATACAGAGTGCGGTCTTCCGCATCTTTCACATCTTGTGTAAGCCCTTGAAGAGAACTTAGCAGGACGATGTGCTTTTACTTTCATTGATGTCTTTGCCATGTGTTCTCCCTTCTTACTTCGCAAATGGCATGCCAAGTTCGGTTAAAAGTTCCTTGGCTTCTTCATTTGTCTTGGCCGTGGTAACGATAACGATATCCATACCGCGAACCTTGCTTACCTTGTCATATTCGATTTCCGGGAAGATGATCTGTTCCCTGATACCTAAAGTGTAGTTTCCTCTTCCGTCGAAAGCAGTATTGCTTACGCCTCTGAAGTCTCTCACTCTCGGTAAGGAGATGTTGATCAGCTTATCCAGGAAGTCGTACATTCTTTCGCCTCTGAGCGTTACTTTACAGCCGATCGGCGTATTTTCTCTCAGTTTGAAGTTGGCGATAGATTTCTTGGCCTTGGTGATGATAGGCTTCTGTCCGGAAATCATTGTCAGATCGGCTACTGCATCTTCGAGCTGTTTCGGCTCAGATACGGCTTCACCAACACCCATGTTGATGACGATCTTGGCTACCTTCGGGCATTCCATGGCAGAAGAATACGCATGCTTCTTGATTAAAGCGGGTTTAATTTCTTTTACATATCTTTCCTGTAAACGATTCATTATTTCTTCTTAGCCCCCTTTGCATTCTTCTTCTTTGCCGACTTCTTCTCTTTCTTGCCGTCGACAAGCTTTACATTGGAAACGCTGATCGGCAGTTCCTTGTCAATGATTCCACCGTCAGGGTTGGCGTTGGAAGGCTTGCTGTGTTTCTTGACAACATTGACACCCTCAACGATAACTCTGTTGGATCTAGGAAGTGCAGCTACTACTTCAGCAACAACACCCTTGTCATCTCCAGCGATAACTTTTACTTTGTCACCTTTCTTGATTTTCATAGTTACCCTCCTATAATACTTCTGACGCTAAGGATACGATCTTCGTGTATTCCTTATCACGCAGTTCTCTGGCTACAGGGCCAAAGATACGTGTTCCCAGCGGAGTCTTATCTTCCTTGATAATGACAGCCGCATTGTCATCGAACTTGATGAAGGAACCGTTTTCTCTTCTCAGACCGTACTTCGTTCTTACGATGACGGCCTTTACGACCTGACCCTTTTTCGCCGTTCCACCAGGAGTAGCGTCCTTAACGGTACAGACGACTACATCGCCGATGTTCGCATATTTTCTTCTTGAACCGCCTAAGCAGCGGATAACCAGCAGTTCTTTCGCACCGGTATTGTCAGCAACTTTTAATCTAGTCTCAGTACTAATCATATCGGTCCTCCTTACAGAACAACTGCCTTTTCAACAACCTTCACCAGGCGGAAGTGAACTTCCTTGCTCAGGTTTCTGGTTTCCATGATTTCAACAGTGTCACCGACATGGGCTTCATTGTTTTCGTCACGTACTTTAAACTTTCTGGTAAACTTTGTTCCTTTACCATATAAAGGATGGTTCTTCTTT
>CAZGZT010000036.1:7502-8077 GCA_964529805.1 uncultured Solobacterium sp.
GTCTATACAAAGGTAGCGCATAGAGCTTCTGGTACAGATATAGGGACAAGTCTTATCCATCTTATCCGAAGTAACGACACCCGTTAACGTTCTACGTGTTGTTCTTTCCATTTGTTAACCCTCCTTTACTTCGCTTTCTCTTTCATGCAGTACAGTCAATACTCTGGCAATTGACTTCTTCAGTTCTCTGATACGCATCGGGTTCTCGATGGAACCTGTAGCTCTGGCAAATCTAAGATCGAATAGTTCGACTTTCATCTCTTCCAGACTTTTCTTTAATTCATCTGAAGATTTTTCTCTTACTTCCTTGATATTCATAACTATTCACCTTTCTTTACAAATTTCGCTTTGACAGGCAGTTTGTTCTGGCCGAGTCTTAACGCTTCTCTGGCAACCGCTTCATCAACGCCGCCGATCTCGAACATGACTCTGCCCTTCTGAACGACTGCTACCCAGCCTTCAGGAGCACCCTTGCCTGATCCCATACGTACTTCCAGAGGTTTCTTTGTTTTCGCCATCTGCGGGAAGATCTTGATCCAGACCTGACCGCCACGGTTCATGTATCTGGTCATGGC
>CAZGZT010000037.1:0-7714 GCA_964529805.1 uncultured Solobacterium sp.
TTGATCTTATCCAATACATGATAAAAGGATTCAAGTTCCTTTGAATCAATATTCTTGATTATTGTTTCATTCAGTTCAGCGATCCTGTTTTCGAAATTCTGCCTGTATTCCAGCATCTGCTGCGTCAGACGGATGTAGTTCACCCTTCTGTCTTCCTGCGACTGAACTCTTTTTACCATTCCCTTTTCAACCAGAGAATCGATCGCTCCGGTAATGGATGCTTTCTTCAGATTTGTTTCGATCTCCAGATCTCTCTGACAGACATCCTCATCCGCATGTTTCAGAAGATAATGAATGATCTGAAACTGGGTAAGATTCATGATCTTTCTAGGATCATGACCGTCAGAAATATACTTACCGATCAGCTTGTCGATATCTCTGATCTCTTTAATCACACTTCTTTCCATATGAACTCCTAATAATTAGTTCGTAAACTAACTTTTTTATTATAGCGCTTTATTGATTGAAGTCAAAAAAACCGCTCCGGAATATAGACCTGAAGCGGTTTGTCTGTTTAATATCAGTAGAGTTATCTGTTTCTCATCTTCTCGTAGATGGTTTCCGTATAGTTGTCCATGATGACTGCGAACAGGATGATCAGTCCTTTGGCGATGACCTGCAGATAGGAGCTGACTTTCAGCAGGTTCAAACCGTTGGAAATCAGACCGATCGTCAGACAGCCGAAAATCGTACCGATAACACTTCCTGAGCCGCCTCCCATCGGCGTACCGCCGATAACGACAGCTGCAATGACATCCATGACGGTATCTCCACCCAGCGTCGTAGTCGCCGATCCGACTCTTCCGCAAGACACCAGTGCAGTAAGCGCCGTCGTAAGACCAAGCAGGATAGATACGCCGATCCTGGTCTTGTTGACATCGATACCGCTGACTCTGGCGGCTTCCTGATTGCCGCCGACGGCGATGACGTTTCTTCCGAATTTAGTCATTGTCAGGATAACTGCTCCGATGATAACCAGAGCAAACATCAGAATGACCGGAACAGGTATCTTGAAGACATAGCCCTGTCCCATATATACGATACCCGAATTGATATTTGGAATCGGCGAACCGTTGGATAAAGTAAGCATGACTCCCTTGTAGATCTGCTGCATGGCCAGAGTAACCAGAAACGGAGGAAGCTTGAATCTTACTGATATCGACGAGTTCAACGCTCCGAAAATGATACCCTCCAGAAGACACAGGATCAGAATCGCCGGAAACGGAAGACCCGCAGTAGACATCAGACCTGCAGTAATGCCGATCAGACACATCATATTGCCGACCGAAAGGTCGACGGATGCGGAGGCCAGCAGGAATGTATAACCGATACCGATGATCGCATTGGTGCTGATCTGCATCAGAACGTTTGTCAGGTTTCTAGGAGTAAGGAATACATCGGTTGAAAGCGACAGCACGACAAAGAATAGGATATCAAGCATCAACGCTCTGTTATTCAGAAAGAACAGCAGCAGTCTTTCGGATAATTTGTTCATTTTCATATTGTTTTCTCCGTTTCTATTCCGAACATCTCGGAAATAATCGTCTGTTCATCGGCTTTTCCTTTTTCGTGTTCTCCGACGATCTTTCCATTTCTGATTACCAGTATCCTGTCCGACATTCCCATTACCTCTCCCAGTTCCGAGGAGATCAGCATTAGGCCATGTCCTTCTTTCGCCAGTTCGATGCACTGATTGTAGATCTCATATTTGGCACCGACATCTACGCCTCTGGTTGGTTCATCCAGGATCAGCAGTTTCGGTTCAGTCAGCAGAGCTCTGCCGATCATGACTTTCTGCTGATTGCCTCCGGACAAGGACCAGATCGGCATATCCAGATTGGCTGTTTTAATATGTAGTTTGCCCAACATGTTCTGAGCGTCCTTATTCTCGGTCTTCTTGTCGATGAAACCCAGCTTATTGCAGATAGAAGCAAAGTAGGATAGGGTCATATTGGTTTTTACCGACAGCTTCTTGACGATCCCTCTTCCTCTTCTGTCTTCGTTGATCATGCTGATACCGTTGCTGATGGCGTGATACGGCGTTCTGTTTTTGATTTCTTCTCCATTCAGATAAATCTTTCCGGAATCGATCTTGTCCGAGCCGAAGATCCCGTTCATGATTTCCGTTCTGCCGGATCCTACCAGACCGGCAAAACCCAGAATCTCTCCCTTGCGGACAGAGAAACTGATGTCCGAGAACAGTCCTTCTTTACACAGATTCTCAACTCTGAATACTTCCTCGCCGATTTCCTTTTCCGCTTTTGGATATAGATTATCCATCTTTCTGCCGGCAATCTTGGCGATCAGTTCATCCATGTTTGTATCGCTGACTTTCTTGGTATCGATCTTGGTTCCGTCACGGAATACCGTTACCCGATCGGCGATTTCAAAGACTTCTTCCAGTTTGTGGGAAATGAAAATGACAGAGGTTCCCTTGGCAGATAATTCTCTGACAATACGGTACAGAACACTGATTTCTTTATCGGACAGGGATGAAGTCGGTTCATCCATGATGACCAGTTTAGAATTGTAGGACAGTGCTCTGGCCAGTTCCACCATCTGCATCTGGGCAACAGAAAGCGTCTTGATGATCGCATTCGGTCTGATGTCGACTTTCATATCGTCCAGGATGGCTTTCGCCGCCTTTTCACATTCCCGTACTGAATAGAAACCGTGCTTATAAAACTTTTCGCTTCTTCCAATCCAGATATTCTCGGCAACAGACATGTGCTGAACCAGTTCCAGTTCCTGATGAATCATCGAGATGCCTGCAGACAAGGCTTCCTGTTCGTTTGCCGGAGCATATACTTCTCCATTAAAGAACATTTCCCCTTCGTCCGGTTTCAATGATCCAAGCAAAATATTCATTAATGTAGACTTGCCGGCTCCGTTTTCGCCTGCAAGTGCATGTACTTCTCCAACTTCGACATCAAAATCGACACCTTTCAGTGCCTGATTCGAATAGAATCTTTTACTGATATTCTTGACTTCTAACAGTTTCATTTTTCTCCGAAGGAGACCGGGCACAGGACACCCTGTGCCCGATCATTGACAATCAATTATTCCAGACCTTCCTGGGCAGCAAGCTCATCGACATTTTCCAATGTCATCAGTTTGTAGTAACCTTCGATATCCAGCTTCTTCGGGCAGTCTTCGCCATTGAAAGCGTGCTCTGCAGCAACACCGCAGTAATCACCTAACGCTCTTAATGACAGACATACTGTAGCATCGAATTCACCGCTTCTTAAGCCTGCAATACCAACTGTATTGCCATCGGCGGAAACGATTACGAAATCGTTGACAGGATCGTAGCCCTGTGCCTTCAGCGCATTAACAATACCACTGGACATATCATCTGCCTGCGATACGAAGCAGTTGATTTCAGGATATGTCTGCATCCAGTCTGTTGCCAGATTGTATGCCTTTTCAGCCTGAGCATCGGCATAGTCTTCAACGATCAGATTGACTCTTCCCTCGTTTTCCGGAGCATTGACACAGTATTCCATGAATGCTTCATATTTCAGTCTTGCAGGTACAGACGTAGCCAGACCGTGAACAAAAGCGACATTCAGAACTTCTTCCGGATTGTCTTTCAGCCACTGGTTGATGTAGTCAGCCTGACAGATTCCGCCTAAAGCCTGGGAACCGCTGACATAGCAGTAGTAGTCGCCGTCTTCAACATTGGCGCTTCTGCCGGCAATGATAACCTTGATTCCGGCTTCCGTCATCTTCCTGATTGCAGGTACAGATGCATCGGAGTCGCATACCATGATAACAACAACATCGCAGCCTAAAGAGATAAGGTTCTCGGCATTTTCCAGTTCCTTAGCTGTATCGCCGTCGGCATTGAGTGAAACATACTCCCAGCCCTTTTCCTTTGCAACTCTTTCGAAGTTGTCAAGCGTCAGCTTCATCGTGCTGTCAAGTGCAGACATCGAGAAACCGATGAGAGGTGCCTTTTCTGTTGGTTCATCTGTCGGTGTTTCTTTGTTGCATCCGACAAGAGCGAACAACATAAGTACTGATAATAAGGTAATTAAGATTTTTTTCATGTTTTCTCCCTTTCTTCCTTTTTTTATTATTCACGTGCACTGCACGAAATAACCTATCTGTTCAGTGACACACACATCCTGCGATATGTATGTCTTTTTCCTTTCATGGCAATCGACAGTTCCATAATAAGTTCCGGATCAGCCATGTTTTCGTTGATTCCCGCATCTCCGATCATCTGAATATCCGCGCCGCAGATCTTGTTGTCTACTGCGATCCTGTGGATCAGATCTGCTTTGGATCCTTCCATCGAAGAATGGATTCCGGTAATTGCCAGGCCGCCTGCTTCGTGAATCGCCTCGATCAGACTCGTAACATACGCTTCATTGAAACCCGGGAGCGTTCCAACTGCGGGAACCTGGAACAGATTCGCTCCGGCTTTGACTGCCTTGCAGGCAAACTCGGCAGTCTGCAGATCTTTCATATGAGTCGGTACTTTTTTCAGTCTCGGTCCGTGAAGGATTCCCGCTTCAACCAAAGCCTTTCCCTTGCATTTCTCTGCAAGCCTGCTGATCTTAGGCAGGAATTCTTCCTCATATTCGAAGCCGTAAATGCAGATGATATCGAAACCTTCGGAAATCATCTTGTCCATGCGTTCTTCACTGGCCTGTTCTACAAACATTTCTACGGAAACCGGTCTGCCGATCAGACTTCTGATCTCTCTGGCTGTCCATCCTTTCCCCAGAGGCAGCTGAACATTGGTATACGCTTCATCGTCTTTAGGGTCTTTGGATGGCAAGCCCGGGAAATAAGGATCATACGGATCATAGTAGCAAAGCTTTACCAGATCCGCCCCCATGGATGCGCAGACTTCGGCATTCGTAACGCCTTGCACCAGATTAGGTCCCTTGCATCTTGCACAGGCATAGACGCATCTGCCTTCCGAACCTTTCAATGCATCAAACAGTTCATCAGGCGAGAGAGACAGAAGATCCTGCGGTGTACAGCCCATCAATCGTTTACTCATATCGTTTTCCCCTATTCGTTCATGCTGTTGATCAGCTCGCTGATATCTCTGATCGCTTCCTTCTCATCCTCGCCGTTGCAAACCAGTTCAACTTCATTTCCCTGGGCAAACTGGCCGATCAGGATGCTGATCAGACTCTTGGCATCCACCGTTTTTTCGCTGTCGGTTTTGCGGATGGATACCTCGCATTTATACTGCTGCGCCTTTTCCGCAAGCATTCCTCCCGGACGGGCGTGCAGGCCTACCGGATTCTGAATCTTCAATACTGTTGTGACCATGCTGCCCTCCTTATCCGTTCAGGAAATCATAGATCTCATCGATATCTTCCGATACAGTCAGCTTCTCTCTGCTGCCCGCATCCAGGATCTTTTCCGCGATTCTTCCGAACATCTGCAGATGAAGCTGCTTGTTGTTGGCGACAACCGCGATCAGCACTTTCACCGGATTATCTTCCTTGTTTGGAAAGATAACTGTATCTTTCAGTCTCAGGAAAGAGATTCCTGTACCCTTGGCACCGAATTCCGCATTGGCATGAGGCATGGCGAATCCCGGGGCTACGACCATATATGCTCCGTAATCCTGAACGGTTTTTACCATCTGTCTGGCATATTCCATCTCTGCCAGTCCGCTCTCGCACAGCAACGTCCCTGCCTTTAAAACGGCATCCTCCCAGGAATCCGTTTCGTAGTCAAGCAGAATCGCTTCCTTTTTAATCGTTTCGTTCATTCCACACTCCTTAACCATCCCCTGGCGGTGAATTCTTTAACAATTCTTTCTTTCAGGTTTTCTTCATTGGAAAGATCCTTGATCTCGATTACCAGAGAACCCGGAGCCCTGCTCCTGACATCGTCGATCCTCAGGCTTTCACAGAAGATGAGCTCCGGCATTTCGCTTCTTGAACCCATCGGATTGTCTTCATTCGCGGGCTGAACGTCGTAATCGGTAATTCCCAGCTCGGTGAACACCTTCTCTACTGCCAGTTTCATCATCAGACAGGTACATACACCTACTACGCACAACGTGTTGGCAGTCAGCGTCCTTTCAAGAACATATTCATATTTGTTTTCCATAAGCTACCTCCTAAAGAATGACTTTATAAATCAGATAAACGATCGGATACAGCAGCAGTCTGTCGTCAGGTTCTGAACAGACATTGCAGAAGTATTCCGCCATATAGAACTGGCCTCCAAGTTTCTGAATAAGCAGGGAACCGAACGCCATGCAGAAAGCTGTAACGATTCCGGCCAGGATTGCGCCTTTTCTGCCGGCTACTTTGTTGCCATAAACGGCAGATCCTCCGGCAACCATATAGAAGTACAGCGTTGCTCCCCCGATAAAACCGAGCTTTGCTTTCGCAAAGATGAAGAGCAGTGTAATAAATGTGATCGAACCGGATACCGCTCCAAACAGTACGGCATTTTGTCCGAACGGAAATACCGTCGGGACATCCATTGCCGTCTTGGCATCCGGGATGATTTTTCTTCGTAAAGCGTCACAGACCGGAACCAGTTCCTGGGTGATGGCACGGAGTCCGGTTGTCAGGATGATATATCCTGAGGCGAATTTCAGCCCTTCAAACAGCAGCCACAGATACGGATTGGTATTCCCGGAAAGTGTGCTGACATTCTCCGTTCCGCACATCAGACCGAAAACAACAGTTACAGCGCTCTGCAGGAAGAACATGCAGAAACCCATGTCCCGAAGCAGGGCTAGCTGTTTCGGTATTTTAATGTCCTCGGTATCGTCTTTCTTTTCTTTGAACAGAAGCCTGCAAAGAACTGAAGTAATTAGAAGCGATATCGATGTCTGGTGGCCATATGCTCCCTTGTCGTCACCGCGGATAACTGTTATCAGTCTATCGACGATCTTCGGCTGAACGGTGTACCACAAGGCGCAGACAACTGTCGAAACAACGACGATCAGCAGCCAGTTGGATGAACCGAAGGTCACTACGCCGATGCCTGTCGTCAGCAGAGAAACTCTCAGGATAACATGGCATCCGCCCATGTTGGCGATTCTCTTCTCGGGCTTGACCAGATATTTCTCAAGTAACAGATGCAGTATGAATCCAAGCGCCATGACCGGAACATAGTAGATTCCTTTGGTCTGGAAATAAACGTTCGTATTTGACTCTGCATGGATACCGCAGGCGATATTCACCAGATTTCTTAAATCATTTGCCGCAGAAAGGAACAAGGCTACACCGACATTGAAAACGATGAAACCCATAACACTCTTTACCAGCGAATTGACGGCTGATGATACCGGCTTCTTCAGGTACAGCTGGCCTGCCAGTACCATCATTCCGATCGCCAAAGCACTGATGATATAATCGTTACTTATTTCGAACATTCTGGCCTTCCTTTCTGTCATACAGGATCTTGATGATCTCTTCTTTGTTCTCTGCATCAAGCAGCTTCTGTCTTTCGCTGCTGTCCGTGAGAATATCCGCAAGCTGAGCCAGCGCCTTGGAATGCAGCCTGTTATCGACCGCAGAGATCATGATGATGATTTTGACTTTTACATCATCGCTGCCCGGAATCCCGACAGGATCGTGCAAGGATAAGAAACTGAATCCTATTTTCTTTGCTTTCTTTGTTGATGCATGAGGCATTATGATTCCGTTGAAAACGACAAATCTCCGCATTCTCTGAGGGGATACATTCAGAATCTCTTCAATGAACGTTTCTGTAATGA
>CAZGZT010000038.1:0-6470 GCA_964529805.1 uncultured Solobacterium sp.
AGAAGATCGATTTCAGTTTTCTGGATATGAAGAAGTCCGAGTGGCGGAAGATGAAAAAGGAGGAATTGCAAAGGAGAAAAGAAGAGGAATTTAATGGTCTGACGGCCTGATGAAAAGGGTCTGAAATGGTACAATATAAGAAGAAAAACAGTTGAAATAATGTATGTAAAAATGAATTCTTTGAAGCAAGGAAAGGGGTGAAACATGGTAACTAGACAGATTTATTTAGTGAAAGAAAGCGAACCGTATTACCGCAGCTATACCTGTGAATTCAAGTGGTGCAACGGACAGTCCCTGCAACAGAAAAAGAAAAACGTTCTGCTGCTTCATGATATTTATCACCAGCTTCATCCGGAACACAGAATTCTGGAAATATCGACGGCTTCTGATTCCGATCTGGGCAAGAAATTGAGTGCTTTCAATATGATGAAACATGTTCCGTCTTTGAACAGATCCGTCCCTCTGGAATGTGTCTTTCAGGGAGGAAAGGTTTATGAACACGGAGGCCCTTATCTTGATATGTACGAAATGGATCCGGGTAAGGCCAACAAAGACGAAAGAAAGAACAGTTCGGGAAAAGTGATCGGTTTTGAGTTTGAAGGAAAGAGATTTCCGACTGAACCGGCAATGTTCTTCTATGATTATCTTTATCTGAATGAGCTGAATGAAAACAGGGGAATGGCTGATCAGCTTCTGGAATATGACGGTTTTACCGATATCTTCTTTAATCCAGAAAAATCAATTAACTGTCAGGCGATCAGCTGTGCCAAGTATGTGTCGCTGGTCAAGGCAGGGAAACTGGAAGAATACCTCGATCAGCAGAATAAGGTGATTGAAGAACTAAACGGCATTTAAAAGATAGCCGGTATTATGAAAGAGTGATTTCCGACTGATGGAAAAGAAAGGAAGAACGTTATGAACAAAGAAGAACTGATGAAGGATTATCCGTTTCTGAAGAATGCTGACTTCATTGAGAAAATGCCGGAAGGGCTAAAGAAAAGAGTATTAAAACCTTTTCTTGATGATCTGAAAGAAGCAATGGATAGAAATAAAAAAACCGGGCCTTTAAGAATCTATGTTCCGTTCGTATATTCATATTTTGAAGAGGAATATCCCTTTACGCTGGAAGTCGCATCTGCAGAAGAATCGGATCGTCTTGAGCTGATCAGCGATGATTTAGATGAAGAAGATCCTTTACCTGAAGAATGGAAAGCACATGAAACAGCCTGGAAATATATCTTTGAAAGGACCTGTGAAAAGTGCGGAGCTTTTCCGGTGCCTTTGAGAGATAAGGATCATGTAAGACCCTTGTGCGACGAGTGTCTGAAAGAAGAACTTGCTTCCAGACACAGAAAGAACTATCTGAATTACCTGGATATCTTCAATCACCAGAATTACTCAGGGGAAAGACTTCTAAGTGATAAAACATACCGTTTCTATGGTTTGCACGAAAGTGAAGACGTGGATCTAAAACCGTTTTTTGAAAAGATCGGCTATCACTATGACGGTGATGTCTATTACAGACCGATCAGGAAGATGCCGAAAGAAGACTACGACGCATTCATAAAAGACATCGTTAAAAACGCAGAGACTCTTTGGTCGAAGTACAGCGAACCGGTATGGGATGATATACCGGGTGATAAAAAAGTCAAATTTACGGTATTGGGACATGCGTATGAACGTTATCTGTATCAGATCTATCGTGTTGATAAAAACGATATCAAAGAGCTTGGGATCGATTATCTGCCGCATTGGTATTTTTATCCGGAAGCAGCCATGCCTTCCGCTTTCTGGCGGATGGGACCGGGAGAAGATGCCGGACATGATTACTGGCAGTATTATCAAACACTGAAAGAAGAACAGAAGATCGAACACCGCAGGAAGTATCCTCGTCCGTATTACATGGATGATGAAGCAATGATGGGAGAGACCGAGTTTATTGAAGAAGATGAAAAAGAAGCAGTGGCTTTCGTGTACAGAGATAAACAGACCAATGAGACAATCACCGTTCCGCTCCATTACCATGTGTTTGGCGGATTAAGCAAAAAGGAACAGGAAAAACAGTTTGAAGAAAAAAGAATGGGTCTGGCAAGTTACCGTGCCGGAGAAGAAATCTACGGAACTGAAGAACCATGGAAGAACAAGAATATCCCGAATTTTGAAGAAAGAATGAAATTATACCGCGCTCACCTTGACCGGCTGGAATTTGTCGAGTGGCATTACAGAGAATCTAATGACAGTAAACAAGACTAAAAAGCTGTTCATATTCAGTGATGTTCATTCTTATTATGATGAACTGATGAGTGCGCTTGATGATGCCGGTTTCGATATCGACGATCATGATCACATCATCGTATCCTTGGGAGACCTGTGTGACAGAGGGCCTAAATCAAGAGAGGTATTATCCTTTATCAACAGCATTCCGGAAGAAAGAAAACTGTGCGTCATCGGCAATCACGAGATACTGATGGAACTGATGATCAGAAGAGGACGTCCCGATGCCGTGGATACATACAACGGCGTCGTCAGTACCGCCATCGATATCACTGAAGAAGGAGAAGGCATCGAAGATCTCAAGCATAACAAGTACTGGAATGAATACAAGAAATCGTGGCACTGGTATTTTGAAGTAGGAAACTATATCTTTGTCCACGGCTGGATTCCCTGCTTCCATAAAACGGAATACTACAGCTATGACCCTGACTGGCGTAACAGCGATGTAGAAGGATTCTATGATTCGATCTGGGTCAACGGGATGGAACTGTGGTCCAAGGGAATCAGAGAACCGGGAAAGACAGTTATCTGCGGTCACATCAACACTTCATGGGGACACTGCCATTTGCATCACGACGGCATCGAGTATCCTGATGAAAACAGACCCGAACTGAAAGCCCGTTTTGATCCATTCATAGATGACGGGATCATTGCGCTGGATGCTTCTACACCGTATTCAGGAAAAGTAAATGTCTATGTGCTTGAACTGGAGAAAGATCTGATTTCCTCTGTGACAGAATAAGAAAGGTTTAACTGTTTGAAACTAAAGAAATATGGATTACGACAACTACATTAATCAGCTTGCGATTGACATTATTGGAAACAACGATGGAAGAGGTCTCCTTATCAGAATTCTTCACGAGGATTTTGAGATGGAAGAATACTATTCTATCAGAGACCGGTTTAAAGCTCTAAATGACGCCATACAAAGAGGCGAACTGACGATTGACCAGATCGTCGATGCGGTTGGGTTGTCATACATTTTCTACATCGAAATGCTGAAGTTTTATTGTCCGGATGCGCCTGAAGAGCTGTACGACATTGCTTTCGATGCCGAAAACACGTTTGGAAAAGCAGCCACGGTTTATAAAGCTTAAGCAAGATCGAACGGAAATCATATACAACAATATAAATCGTCAGAATACTGACGATTTTCTTTTTGTTTTATTTAAATAGGATATCTATGAATTATTCAAAGGCTCGTGCAGCAATCAGCCTGTTGAAGAATTCATCGCTGTTCCGTTTGGTAAAACAGATCGACTAAACAGCATTCCGTTTTACACCTTAAAGGAAATGTGTATCGTTTTACAGGTATTCGCATATGAAGTAAAATGAATTTATAGAACGGAGAAAATTATGAACAGAGATAATTTAATTAAGAATATTCTGGATCTGACCAGCATTCCGGGCATCAGTTCAAGAGAAGAAAAGGTGACTGCCGCTATTAAGGAGTTACTGAAAGGAAAGAATTACAAAGTTACGACAGACAGGATCGGAAACCTGACGTTTGAGCACAAAGGCAACAAAGAAGGAAAGAAGAAGATTCTGGTTTTTGCTCATGTTGATGAACTTGGCATCATTGTTAGAGGCATAACGGAAAACGGATTTATCCTGTTTGATAGAGTAGGCGGTGTAAATACGCAGATCCTGCCGGGTACGAAATTCGTTTTTGATGGCGAAAAGGGTCCGGTTGAAGGTGTAGTCGGAGTTCAGGCGCACCACTTCATGCCTGTACAGAACAAGTTTACGGTTCCGCAGATTGTCGACATGTATATCGATGTGAACTGCGACAGCAGACAGGAAGTTCTGGATAGAGGCGTTGATATCGGAACGCTGGGTGGCTTTTTGTGGCAGTCTAAGGTTCAGAACGATAAATACCTGGTAGGCAAGACCATGGATAACAGAGCTGCCGTCGGTCTTCTGATTGAACTGCTGAAGGATTACGAAAAAAAGGATCTGGGTTATAACCTTTATGTCTGCTTCCCGGTCCAGGAAGAATTCAATGTCAGAGGCATTATGCCTGTCATAAGAAAGATCAACCCTGATCTGGCCATCGGCTTCGATATTACTCCGGCCTGCGATACCCCTGATCTCAACTACAACGAAACGCGTCTCAACGGCGGCCCTTCTCTGTGCGTATTCAACTTCCATGCCGGAGGCACTCTGGCGGGCGTGCTGCCTTACAAACCGTTTAACGACCACGTCATCAGAAAAGCAAAAGAAAACAAGATCCCGCTGCAGAAAGACGTCGCTCCGGGCGTTATTACGGAAAACGCCTTTGCCATGTTTGAAAATGAAGACGGAATCAGGGTCGGCAATCTTTCGATCCCTTGCCGTTATACCCACACTTTCTTTGAGAAGGTATCAATCAGTGATCTGGAGCTGACATACAAGCTTCTGGATAAGGTGCTGGAAAACGACATCACAGAGATTCTGAATGATTAAATGTATCGTATGTGATCTGGACGGTACGCTGTTCTACGGGTTCGGAAACGACATTTATGATCTGTCGCCTGAATCGGTAAAAGCACTCGATATGATGAAAGAAAATGGCATTCAGTTTGCCATTTCTTCTGGCCGTCAGTATCCTGTAGCAAGAAAGATCATGGAAAAATATGTTCATGAATACGTGCCTTCCTGCAACATGACAGGATCGATCATTTTTGATCATGATCAGATCGTCTGGAAAAACTTCATGGACAGAAAAGAGATCGATGCCGTATATGAGGTAATCAAGGATCTTGATTACGGCTATATCGAGTGTTTTAAGGAAGACGGCGTCTGTATCAGCGAGATCAAGGATCTTGATTTCTATCGTTCCATCAAGGATCATGAATCGAAGGATACTCTGTTCGGCTTCAAAGAAAACATCGACAGGTTTTCTGAACTGGGAAAGATCATGCTGGTTCATAAGAATGCAGAAACCTGCAGGCACAGTCTGGAAGTCATCAGAAACGGACTTGAAGGCATCGTAGATTTTACCATCTCAACGGGAAGGTATCTGGAAGTCATCAAGAAAGGCTGCGACAAGAAGAACATCATCGATTATCTGGAAGAAGCCTACGGGTACCGAAACGACGAGATCGCCATTGTAGGCGATTCTGAGAACGACATGAAGATGCTGAAAGGAGTGAAATACTCCTACATCATGTCCCATGCCTATGATGAACTGAAAAGGCAGTGTTTCAAGGCGGTAGAGAACGTGCTGGAAGCCGTGGAGGATGTATTGCGTATAAATAAAGAATCACTTCAGAGGTGATTCTTTTTACGCTTTCATATGATCTTTATAGGTTTTCTTGTATTTCTTGGCGTTTCTGCTGTCGCCGATGTTTTCATAGGACACCGACAGGACGTATTCATAGAACGGATCGTTCGGCTTCTCTTTCAGGATGGCCTTCAGTTCGTCGATGTAGTCGCCTTTCTTTAGAACGACGATCTCGTAGAGATAGGTGATCTGCTTCGTCACATCAGGATCCCCGTAGGCCTTGATGTCTTCGAAGAGCTGAGCGCATTTATCTGCGCCGTTGTTGACCATGTAGTAGTAGAAGGCCTTGATCTGATACTGCAGTTTTGTGGTCTTGTCGACTTTGCGTTTCAGCATCTTGTCAAAGTACCGGTCGATGTTCTCCCGGTCATTCCGTTTCAGGTAGACTTTGTATCTGTATTCTTCGATCTCGTTGTCCCGGACATAGATCTGGCAGGCCCTGGAATTCAGGAATTCCATGTATTCGTCGTACTTCCCCTCGGCATACAGGCGCATGATTTTTCGCTTTACAAGCGCAGAGCCGAAATAGGAGACAAGAACGGATATCAGCAGCAGAATAAACAGTATGGCAATAATGGTGTTTTTCATGGTCATCCCTCTTAGGTAATTATACAAAATATGCTAGAATTTAGAAAAGAGGAAGGATTTTACATATGTCATTTAACGATCTTACAAACAGCAACTGGCTGGAAGAGCTGTTTCAGGTTAAGAAGCCGATTATTGCGATGTGTCACCTGCAGCCGCTGCCTGGCGATCCTTACTACGATGAAGAAGGCGGAATGGAGAAGGTTATAGAATGTGCCATACACGACGTAACGGCGCTGCAGAATGCCGGGCTGGACGGCATCATGTTCTCTAACGAGTTCTCTCTCCCGTATCATATCAACAGGGTCGAACCGATCACGCTGGCTGCCATGGGATTTGTCATCGG
>CAZGZT010000039.1:0-4821 GCA_964529805.1 uncultured Solobacterium sp.
GGCCTTAGCAGGGCCACCTCTTCAACCACTTGAGTACTTCTTCAGCACACGCTTTAATATGTTGAAATAGCGCCTTTTAAATATAACATACTTATGATTATTTCGCAAGATGTTATGATAGAATTTAATTATGAAAATCGCCAGATTTGAAAAAGTCAGCAAAAACCGCTTTCTGGAGGATTTATCCGCTTTAGGAATCTCTGATGCGATCGATCACGAAGAAATCGTACTGCCTCAAAGAGCGACTTCCGGAAGCGCCGGATATGACTTTTATTCTCCGGTTGAAGTACTGCTTAAACCGGGAGAATTCTGCCGCATTCCTAGCGGAATACGTTGTCGGATCGATGAAGGATATGTCCTGCAGCTGTATCCCCGCTCATCACTGGGATTCAAGTACAGAATGAGACTGCTCAATACGGTAGGAATCATCGATTCCGATTATTACAATGCGGATAATGAAGGACACATCATTGTCGGTATTGTCAACGAGGGAGACAAAGAACTGCTGATTCACAAGAACGACCGATTTGTTCAGGGCATCTTCTATCATTATTACCTGGCAGAAGAAGAAGAAAACAGCAGGGAAAGACACGGCGGTTTCGGTTCAACAGACTGATGCGCTCATAGCTCAATGGATAGAGTATTTGATTCCGATTCAAAAGGTTGCAGGTTCGATCCCTGTTGAGCGCGCCAATTGACAATGAAGGGGTGAAATCCCTTTTTTGTTTATGCTATAATAATTATTTGATAGCAACAGGGAGGAAATATGGCTGATTATAATATTAATCTAACGATACAAAATATATGGTCAGTATTCAGGGTCGTTATCGATATTGCCATCATGTGGTTTATCATTTACTACGCCATAAAAGCGATACGTAACAATTCCCGTACCATTCAGATATTCAAAGGCATCATTGCCATCATTGCCGTAAACGGTCTGGCAAAACTGCTTGGTCTATCGACACTGACCTATTTTACCGATATGTTCATCAACTGGGGTCTGCTGGCCTTTATCATCATTTTCCAGCCGGAGATCAGAGGCTTCCTGGAAAAGATCGGAACCTCAAACGCCTTTTCGCGTATCTCCTCATTGCTGGCTAACGAAAAGGAAAAGCTGGTGGATCAGGTCTATGAAGCTACGATCACGCTTTCCAAGCAGAGAGTCGGCGCTCTGATTTCCATTGAACAGGCCCAGTCGCTGCAGGATTACATCAAGACCGGCATTACAGTCAATGCGGAAGTCTCCAAGGAACTGCTGTGTTCTTTGTTTATGACTACCACTCCTTTACATGACGGTGCCGTTATCATTCAGGGTGACAAGGTTGCCTGCGCAAGCGCCTATTTCCCTCCGACCAATGTCAACCTTTCATCCCGCTACGGTGCCAGACACAGAGCTGCTCTGGGTATTGCGGAAGTATCCGACGCTCTGACGATCGTCGTATCGGAAGAGACCAGTGCTATATCGATCGCCGAAAACGGCAGAATCTTCTCTGTAGATGAGAAGCAGCTGAAGGATTATCTTAGAAGAGTCATCTGCAACGATACGACAGCCATTGAGAAGAACACCCGCAGAAGGAATTCTCTGGTAGTTCAGGATGATTCCGATGTCATTGTTGAGATCAAGGAAGAGCCGCAGGAGAAGAAAGGATTCTCTTTATTCAGAAAGAAGAATACGGTGCAGGAGACTCCTGTAAAGAAGGAAGAGACTGCACAGCTGGATATGAAGGTTCCTACGAACAACCGTTTCAAGTACGGAACAAGGACCGAAAGAAATGAACATCTGTTTGACATAGAAGAAGATGTTCTGATTGAAAACAACTTAGATCAGGAGGCAAGCCATGAGTCAGATCAACAATTCTGAAGAAAAGCTGGAAAAAGCCAAACAGATCGCTTCTAAATCAGCGAATAAGAACCAGTATGAAACGATAGAAGAGAGTATCGTCAAATTCTTCCGCTGGATCTCTACGATCATCGACAGACTCTTTTTCTCCAGCAAGTACCTGGGACTCTTTGCCTTGCTTTTGGCCTGCCTGGCCTATTTTGTAGCCACCTATGACAATTCCAGCGCAATGCTGTCGAGTTCCAAACTGCTTAGCAACGTCAGTATCAATGCCCGCTACAATTCTGAAACATTTGAACTCTCGGGTCTGCCTTCTGCCTGTGAAGTCGTACTGACAGGTGAAGCGGCAAACGTCAACAATGCCGCCAGCAAGAAGGGTTCCTGCCAGATCGATCTGGAAGGATATACCGAAGGTATGCATACGGTAAAAGTGAATGCCGTTGGCTTTGGCGACAACATCAATACCATCGTTTCTCCAAGTGAAGTAACTGTTACTTTAAAGAAGAAAACGACCATGCAGTTCGATCTGTCCTATGATTTCATCAACCAGAACCAGCTGGATTCCCGTTACATTCTTTCTGAGCCGAGTTTTGCACAGGGAACAAAGATCAATATCCGTGCATCGCAGGATACCCTGAATTCCATTGCTTTGGTCAAGGCTTTGATCGATGTCAGCGGACAGACCGGCGATTTTGAGATCAATGCGCCGCTGGTAGCCTATGACAAGAACGGTCAGGCGGTCAACGCCGAAATCGTTCCAAGTTCTGTTACGGCATCCGTAAAGATTTCTTCTCCTAGCATTGAAGTACCGATCAAACTGAAACCTGTCGGTCAGATTCCGGTGGGTCTGGCTATTGATACGGCTGAGATCGTCGACCATCAGACAACCAGGATCTATGCGCCTGAGAACGTCTTGAATACCATACGTGAGGTCTACGTCAATTTCGACATGTCTACGGTTACGGACAATGTAGATAAAGACATCATGCTTCCGGTCATCCTGCCTGCAGGCGTATCCGCCAGCGATGTTACAGTCGTCAATGTCAGAGTTACGCTAACGACGGTAGAAACCGATATTCTGGAAGATGTACCGCTGAATCTGCATAACAACTACAATAACCTTGCAATCTCCAGCGTCAGCCTGATGAGCGTGGATGTTGAGCTGTCAGGCTCAGCTAATAACATTGCCGCTGTCGATGTGGACGATGTAGAAGTATACTTTGAAATGCCATCGGAGCCTGGCACATATACGCTGCCGCTGTATGTTGTCTGCCCGGATCATCCGTATGTCAACTTGTCTTTAGAAAAATCCAATGTAAATGTAACAGTAGTGGAGGCGAATCAGTAATTATGGGTAAGTATTTTGGAACAGACGGTGTACGCGGAAAAGCAGGCGTAACACTGACGGATGAAATGGTCTACAGGATCGGCAGATTTGTCGGTGACTATTATGATAATGCCAGAATCATCATCGGCATGGATACAAGAGAATCCTCCAAGGGATTTGAACAGGATCTGTGTAAAGGCATGACTGAATCCGGTGCAGATGTCTATCTGCTTGGCTACTGTTCAACACCTTGTCTGGCGTATACCACGATGCATGAGAAATTCTCCTGCGGCGTCATGATTTCCGCATCGCATAATCCTTATACAGATAACGGAATCAAGATCTTTGCGAATGACGGATTCAAGATCAAGGATGAACTGGAACTGCTGATCGAAGCCTACATGGATGATCCAAAGGGCATCGAATCAAGGAATAACGGTACAGTTACCGATTACAAAGAAGCGGTAAGATCCTATCAGAACTGGCTTTTGGAGAAGTACAGGATAGATCTGCAGGGATTAAAAGTCTGTGTCGACCTATGCAACGGTTCCAACTGCTTTACAGCAAAAGACGTTCTGAACGAATTAAACGGCAGTTTTACCTATATCAATGATTCACCTGATGGAACCAACATCAACAATCACTGCGGTTCTACGCATCTAGAGATGCTGCAGGAAGCGGTGAAAAACGGAGACTTTGATTTAGGTTTTGCCTTTGATGGAGATGCCGATAGGGTCCTGTTTACCGATGAAGACGGTGAAGTTGTCGACGGCGACAAAATCATGTATTTTCTGTCCAAGTATCTGAAAGAAAACGGATTGCTCAACAACAACACTCTGGTAACGACAGTCATGTCGAATATCGGTCTGTATAAGGCTCTGGAAAGACTTGATATCAAGTCGGATATTACCCCTGTAGGAGACAAAAACGTCAGCGATTCCATGGTGAAGAACGGTTTTGTGATCGGCGGAGAACAGTCCGGTCACATCATCTATTCCGGAGACTGCTTCTTTGGTGACGGCTTAAAGACGGCTCTGTTGGTGCTGAAAGCCTTGAACTATTACCACTGTTCCTTAAAAGAAGCCGCTGCCGAGGTACAGATCTATCCGCAGCTGCTGGTAAATGAAAAAGTCAAAGACAAGAGCATCGTTCTCAATGATAAGGAAATCAAGGAAAAGATCCAGAAGATTTCCGATGAACTGGGAAGCAATGGACGAATCCTGGTAAGACCTTCCGGAACAGAACCGCTGATCCGGGTTATGGTTGAAGCGGAAAACGATGAACTCTGTCAGAAATACGTCTATGATGTAATCGAACTGATCAAACAAAAAGGTTATGCAGAATAACCTTTTGTTTTATAATGAAAGCATGAAGAAAGTCATTAATATCGTTGAGGATGAAAAGGATCTTAACGAACTGGTGAAATCATATCTGGAGAAGGAAGGATACATCGTCAACTCGTATCTGACTTTTGATTCGGCCTATTCCCATATCGACGACTATTGCGATCTGTGGATCCTGGATATCATGCTGGATGACAAGTCCGGTTTTGATCTGATCGAGGCGATCAAAAACAAAGATCCGATGATTCCTGTCGTCTTCATGTCCGCAAGAGACAAGGAATTCGACCGTATCATCGGTCTGGAAAAGG
>CAZGZT010000040.1:0-4677 GCA_964529805.1 uncultured Solobacterium sp.
CGTTTGATGTGGTAAAAGTAGGGGACAAGTACGGTTCCGTATTTGAACTGCTGAGTGCCAAGTCTATCACCAAACTGATCGCAGCGGAACCTGAAAACAAAGACAAGTACATCAGGATCTTTGCGGATATGCTGAAGGAGATCCATGCGACTCAAGTCAAGGAAGGGGTTCTGCCTTCGGCAAAGAAAGCGGCAATCGGCTGGGTGGAATGGCTCCATGATCATATTCCTGCAGAAACATATGAAAAGCTGCACAGACTGGTTGATGAAGTTCCAGAAAGCAACATGATGATCCACGGCGACTATCATACCAACAATGTCCATTATGCCAACAACGAAGCCATCCTGATCGACATGGATACCCTGTCCACAGGCAATCCGATCTTCGAGTTCGCTTCGATATTCCTGGCTTACCAGGGATATGGCGATCTGGACCACAAACAGATCGAAAACTTCCTGCAGATGGATTACGATACGGCCGTCTATGTCATGAACAAGCTGATCGACTACTACTTCGAAGGAAAGAATGAAGCCTACAAGGAAGCCGTCATGAACAAGGCCAAGGTGATCGGCTATACTAGAGCCTTAAGAAGAACGATCAAGAGAATGCCTGATCAGAAGGAACTGATCGAACACTATAGAAATCAGCTGATCAAGTACGTAGATCAGACGGATACATTACTGATCAAATAAAAACACACATGAGCAGCATGAAGTTTAAATACGTCCGCATTCAGGGAAAAGAACTTGCGAAGAACACGATGTACGCAAAGGGCGTTTTCTCCATGTGCTGGCAGCTGCTTCAAAGCGGAACCATGGAACAGGAAGACGCAGACCTGTACAGAGAGATCGATGACTGGTTTGCCCATCATCTTCCCTGGCCGCCTCAGTGCAAGAAACAGGAACCTGTCGTGTGCTGGTTTAAGACCGAGAATTCCGATGAAATGCTGAAGATGATCCGTCCTGCTCTCTGGCTTCTGGAAAAGTACAACCATCCTTTCTATCTGGTATACACCAACTTTCCGGGAGAGATCGTCTATGAGGACCAGTATCAGATCGCTGCCCGGGTAGACGGCTTTCTGCAGATTGATGAACTGCAGGAGTCCTGGTCGCCGAAAGACGATGAATGATCTCAACATGAAGCAATACTAAAGCCCGTCATAAGATGGGCTTTTCTGATGTATAATAGGGACATCAGATACCCATATACCGGCCGATGTCGGAACTTTCATCAAAGAAGCGACACAAAGAATGAAACAGAAGAATAAAAGCCTTTTCCTGCATCATACAGAATCGTTTCTGACGCGTTTTCCGGCCTTTCCGGAAGACGTTTTTTTCTTTTCTGAATAACTAATAATCTATCGTTTTTCCCTTAAGAAAAGCCTGAAATCGGCTCAGAAAAAGACCTGTTTTTTGACGCGTTTTTTCTTCTTATTTCCGGGAAATTTTTATTAGTTGAAATTTCAATTATTTTCGGATTATTTTAGTTGAAAGTTCAACTATATGGTTTATAATATGCTTACGAGGTACATATGAGCGAGAATAATTACCTTAGTTTAGACTCCTCTATTTTGTATCGCTGTAATCAAAAACACTTTGATAAATTATTATCCAAATTCGATATCGGTTATACCCAGCTGATCCTGCTGACCCAGATCTACGAGAATGAAGGTATCTCCATGAATGAGTTGGCAATAATGGGTGTCTTTGATAAGGGAACCATCACCAAGTCGATTCAGCGTCTGGAACAGCTCTCTTATGTGCGGATAGAAAATAGCGAGGCAGATAAACGTTCGAAACTGCTATATACAACGGATAAGACCCAGGTCATTATGCCTGAGCTGTATCGGATGCGTTCGGAATGGAATTCCTATCTGAGTTCCGAGCTGTCTTCGGATGAACTGGATACCTATAACGCCACACAGAGAAAACTGATTGAAAAGGCGAGAGAATACGAGAAACAGCTGGAGAACGAGGAGATCCGTTTCTACGGTCTGCAGAAGCTGACCCTGCTGGATTATCCGGGAAAGATGGCCTGTACGGTCTTTACGGGAGGATGCAACTTCAGATGTCCTTTCTGTCACAACCGCAGTCTGGTCTTTCTCAACGAGAATGATTCCGAGATCTCCGTCAGCGACATTCTGGAATATCTGGAAACCAGAAAGAAAGTCCTGGACGGAGTATGTATTACCGGAGGAGAGCCTCTGCTTCACAAGGGGATCTTCGACTTTATCAGAAAAGTAAAAGAACTGGGCCTGCTGGTGAAACTGGATACCAACGGCTCAAACCATGAGGCGCTCAAACTGCTCATTGAAGAAGGACTGGTCGACTATGTGGCCATGGACATCAAGGGGTGTCCGGAAAAATACGCAGAGACGATCGGTCTGGAGCATTACGATATGAATGAAGTTACCTTAAGCAAGGACTACCTGCTTGAGGGGCACGTTGACTACGAATTCCGTACGACAGTTGTAGCACAGTTTCATGAGGTCGCAGACTTCGAAAAGATCGGCAGATGGATAGAAGGGGCAAAGCATTACTATCTGCAGAACTTCGAAGATCACGGGACCTGTATCCGGGAAGGGCTGAGTGAGGTCGGCATCGATGTCCTGGAACAGATGAAAGCGGCAGCTGCGCCGTACGTAGAGAATATTGAAATAAGAGGGATAGAGGAGTAAAAACATGTACCGAGTAGTTAAAAGAGATGGAAAAACAGTTGATTTCGATTTAAGTAAGATTTCCGACGCCATCACCAAGGCCTTTGAGGCCTGCAAGAAGGAGTATCATCCGGATGTGATCAATCTGATCTCATTGAGAGTAACATCCGACTTTGCTTCAAAAGTAAAGGACGAGAAGGTTACCGTTGAGGACATCCAGGACTCCGTAGAAAAAGTCCTGTCTGAAGCAGGTTATCCGGATGTAGCCAAGGCCTACATCCTGTACAGAAAGCAGAGAGAAAAAGCCAGAAACATTTCCACAACGATGCTGGACTACAAGAAACTGGTGGATTCCTATGTCAATGCGGTCGACTGGAGAGTCAAGGAAAACTCTACCGTTACCTATTCCGTAGGCGGTCTGATCCTTTCCAACTCCGGTGCGGTTACGGCCAACTACTGGCTCTCAGAAGTCTATGACGAAGAGATCGGCAATGCCCACAAAGACGGCGACATGCACATCCATGACCTGTCGATGCTGACGGGCTACTGTGCGGGCTGGTCCTTGAAGCAGCTGATTCAGGAAGGTCTGGGCGGCGTCAACGGCAAGATCACTTCAACACCTGCCAACCACTTAAGTACTCTGTGCAACCAGATGGTCAACTTCCTGGGTATCATGCAGAATGAATGGGCAGGTGATCAGGCATTCTCGTCATTTGATACGTATCTTGCTCCGTTTGTTAAAATAGACAATCTGTCCTACAAGGAAGTCAAGCAGAACATCCAGTCCTTTATCTATGGCGTCAATACGCCATCCAGATGGGGCACACAGGCTCCGTTCACCAACGTTACCTTAGACTGGATCGTTCCGGAAGACCTGGCAGATCAGTACTGCATCGTCGGCGGCAGAACGCTGGATTTCAAGTACAAGGACTGCAAGAAGGAAATGGATATGGTAAACAAGGCTTTCATCGAAGTCATGATCGAAGGCGACGCCAACGGCAGAGGTTTCCAGTATCCTATCCCTACTTATTCCATTACCAGAGATTTTGACTGGTCCGAGACCGAGAACAACAAGCTGCTGTTTGAAATGACAGCCAAGTACGGTACGCCTTACTTCTCCAACTATGTCAACTCCGACATGAAGCCTTCCGACATCCGTTCGATGTGCTGCAGACTGCGTCTTGACTTAAGAGAACTGAGAAAGAAATCCGGCGGTTTCTTCGGATCCGGCGAATCTACGGGTTCTGTCGGTGTTGTAACGCTGAACCTGCCTAGACTGGCATATCTGGCCAAAGACAGAGAAGATTTCTACAAGCGTCTGGATAATCTGATGGACATTGCCGCTAGATCGCTCCATGTCAAGAGAGAAGTCATCACGAAGCTTCTGGACAACGGTCTGTATCCTTATACCAAGAGATACCTGGGCACCTTCAACAACCACTTCTCGACCATCGGTCTGGTAGGTATGAATGAGGCCTGCCTGAATGCCAACTGGATCAGAAAGGATCTGACTCACAAGGTATCTCAGGAATTCGCGGTAGAAGTACTCAACTACATGCGTAAGAGACTGGTCAACTATCAGGAACAGTATCACGATCTGTACAATCTGGAGGCTACTCCGGCAGAATCGACGGCTTACCGTCTGGCCAAGCACGACAAGGAGAAATATCCTGACATCATTACCGCAGGCAAGGAAGGGGAAACGCCTTACTACACCAATTCCTCACATCTGCCGGTAGGATACACGGAAGACATCTTCACGGCTCTGGATGTTCAGGACGAACTGCAGACGCTGTACACTTCAGGAACAGTATTCCACTGCTTCCTGGGCGAGAAGCTTCCTGACTGGAAAGCGGCAGCCAACCTGGTAAAGAAGATCTCCGACAACTACAGACTTCCTTACTATACGATGTCTCCGACTTACTCCATCTGTCCGGAACACGGCTACATCACCGGTGAAGCCTACACCTGCCCGAAGTGCGGCAAGAAGACGGAAGTCTGGTCAAGAATCACCGGCTACT
>CAZGZT010000041.1:0-4358 GCA_964529805.1 uncultured Solobacterium sp.
AACTGGAAACGGTACTTAAAGATTTAGACTTTACCGGCAAGACAGTCAGAGTCATATCTACCCATGAAGGATCAGGCTTAGGTTCCATGATCAGCGATGTCAAGAGGATATGCAAAGGCGCAACTGTTGATACAAATGGATTGGCAATCAAGGGCTCCAAAGCAAAACAGTCGGAAGAGACGATCAGGAAGTGGCTTTAAGATCTGCTACAATAACCATATACGAGGAGACCTATAATATGAAAGTTTTAATGATCAATGGCAGTCCTGATCCGAAAGGATGTATCGCCATGGCTTTAAGTCTGGCAGCAGAAGTATTGAATGAAGAAGGTGTTGCAACCGAGATCATCCATATCGGAAACAAGGATATCAGAGGATGTATCGGCTGTCGTTCCTGCAAGAAGACAGGTAAGTGTGTCTTCAACGATTTAGTCAACGAAGTATCACCTAAGCTCGCGGAAGCTGACGGCATCATCGTAGGATCTCCGGTTTATTTCGGAACTCCAAACGGAACGGTTCTTTCCTTCATGCAGCGGCTGTTCTATTCCTGCGGATGCGATCTGCACATGAAAGTCGGAGCTTCCATCGTGTCCTGCAGAAGAGGAGGAAACAGCGCAACCTTTGAAACACTCAATCAGTTCTATGGTATCAGCGGCATGCCTGTCGTTCCCAGCACCTATTGGAATGATGTCCATGGCTATACCGGTGAGGATGTCCTGGCTGATGCAGAAGCTATGGAGACGATCCGCAATATGGCCACCAATATGGTCTTCCTGATGAAGTCCATTCAGGCAGGCAAGGAACAGTTTGGCAAGCCGGATGTGAAGCATACAAAGTTTACCAATTTCATCAGATAAAGGATCAGGAGGATAAACAGAAATGAAGAAACAAACAGCAGGTAGAGACAGATTAGGAGATCTTGCACCGAAATTCGCAGAGCTGAACGACGATGTGCTGTTCGGTGAAGTATGGTCAAGAGAAGATAAGCTTAGCGCAAGAGACAGGTCTCTGGCAGTCATATCGGCATTGTTCTCTGCCGGATTGTATCCGCAGCTGAAGAGCCATCTTATCCTGGGCAAGGAACACGGTCTGACCAAGGAAGAAGTCGTGGAAGTCATCACACAGCTGGCTTTCTACTGCGGCTGGCCGAAAGCCTGGAGCACTTTCCCGATGATTGAAGAGGTATATGGAGAATAGCGGCAGCTAAACATAATTTGTATTTAACGGAGGAGAAATAATGAGCAGAGTTGATTTCGGCGCCAAGCCATTGATGTATCCACAGCCTGTGTTGATCATCGCAACGTATGACGAAAACGGTGTACCCAATGCCATGAATGCGGCATGGGGCATAACAACGGATTACAAGGAGATCACCATCAGTCTGGCTGAACACAAGACGACAGATAATCTGAAGATCAGGAAAGCCTTCACGGTCTCTATGGCGACAGAATACCAGGTGATCGCCTGTGACTATGTCGGTATCGAATCCGGAAGGAAAGTGCCTGACAAGTTTGAAAAAGCAGGTTTTCATGCGACGAAGAGCGAATTCGTGGATGCGCCACTGATCGATGAACTGCCTCTGGCACTGGAATGCAGGGTGAAGAGTTTTGAAGACGGCATCCTGATCGGAGAGATCGTCAATGTTTCCGCCGATGAAAGCGTCGTTACGGATGGCAAGGTCGATATGACAAAACTGAGACCGATCAGTTTCGACCCTTTCTCCAACGGGTATTATGGTGTCGGTGAAAGAGTAGGAAATGCGTTCAAGGACGGAATGGAGCTGAAATAAACGAGAAAGACATGGCTATTACAGTTAATCTTAGATATACGGGCAAGAACGGAAACGCCCTCAAGTTTGCACAAGAGATGACATCTTCCGGAACGGTAGATTTGATCAGGGCGGAAAAGGGTAATCTTCGTTATGAATACTATCAGTCTCTGGATGATCCGGAAACGGTATTGCTGATCGACAGCTGGCAAGACCAGGAAGCGATCGATGTCCATCACGCTTCGCCGATGATGAAGACCATTGCGGAGCTTCGCGAGAAATACGATCTGCATATGAGTGTGGATCGTTATACGGACATGCAAGACAATCCGGAAGACGAGAGCTTCATCAGAAAATAATAGATTGCATAGAAATATGTAATGTTGGACACGGGTTCGACCTGCCCCTGTAAGGACCCTTAGGGGGCGTTCGATAATATTTTGTAGGGACATTTACGAACGCTTTTAAGGCATATAAAGATAATGAAACATAATATGGTTGGAGAGGATGTCGATATGAAAACGCAGAAAGAAAGACTTGATTATCTGGTGGAAGTATTCAAGAATGAATCCGATGAATACAAAGACATTCAGATCCCAAAAGAAACAGAAGGCAAGCGCGGACTCCTCAGGTCATTGATGAATATCCGTATGCCAGGTCTTATGGCCGATGAAACGATCCGGATACAGGATGAATATCTGAAAGAACGCGCAATCGAGAGAGGTATTGTTCATTTGGAAGATATCCCAGTCATACGGAATCATCTTTCGATCTGGCAGGGAGATATCACCAGGCTGGCCGTAGATGCGATCGTCAATGCCGCCAACTCACAGATGCTGGGATGTTTTATTCCCATGCATACCTGTATCGACAACTGTATTCATACCTACGCAGGAATACAGTTAAGAGCGGAATGTGACAGACAGATGAAACAGAAACGGATCCTGTATGGCGAAGATTACGAACAGCCGACTGGCGTACCGATGCTGACAGAAGCTTATAATCTGCCTGCAAAGAAGATCATTCATGTCACAGGACCGATCGTACAGAATCAGCTGACTCCCGCTTTGGAGAAAGAATTGGCTGACTGTTACATCAATGCACTTGACATGTGCAGGGACAACGGATTAAGGAGTATAGCGTTCTGCTGCATCTCGACAGGCGTGTTCCGTTTTCCGAATAAAAAAGCGGCAGAGATCGCTGTTGATACGGTAAAAAGGTGGCTTGCGGATCATCCCGGAACCATGGATAGAATGATCTTCAACGTGTTTAAAGACGAGGACAGGAAGTATTATGAAGAACTTGTATGAGGATATGCCAAACGGTTATCTGGAAAGCATTCAAAAAGGTCTGAATGGCCTGAAACGCTTCAGCAGAAACATGTCTCCGGGTTCAGGAACACAAGAGGAAAAGATCTCGCGTTTCAAAAAAGAGCTGGATACCGCCGATGCCATCGTGGTCGGAGCAGGAGCAGGTCTTTCCACTGCCGCAGGTCTGACTTACAGCGGCGAAAGGTTTGAAAGGTATTTCTTTGATTTTGCCAGGGAGTATGGAATCAGAGATATATATTCCGGTGGTTTCTATCCCTTCCCGGAAGAAGAGATACGCTGGGCCTGGTGGGCAAGACACATCTACTACAACCGCTATATCGATGCACCGAAGACAGTGTATAAGCAATTGCTTAAACTGATAGAGGATAAAGACTATTTCGTGATCACGACCAATGTTGATCATCAGTTTCAAAGGGCAGGATTCGACAAGAAGAGACTGTTCTATACGCAAGGTGACTATGGACTGTTTCAAAGTACAAATCCTTTAGATCGCAAGACTTATGATAATAAAGAGTGGGTCATGAAAGCTATGAAAGCTCAGGGATTTGTGAAGGATATCGACGGAATCTATCAGGTCCCTGAGAACCGGAAGATAAGCATGCGAATCCCGAACGAATTGATTCCGAAATGTCCGGATGGATCGGATGTAACGATGAATCTTAGATCAGACGATTCCTTTGTGGAAGATGAAGGCTGGAAAAAAGCATCTGCTGCATATTCTGATTTTCTGAGAAGGCATGAGGATCTTCGTGTTCTGTATCTGGAACTGGGAGTCGGAGACAACACGCCGGTAATCATCAAATATCCTTTCTGGCAAATGACTCTCGATAACGATAAGGCGGTATATGTATGCATCAATTACGATGAAGCATTCTGTCCGTCAGAGATTGGAAATAGAAGTATCTGTATCCGTACGGATATCGATTCACTGCTGAAGAAGATCATCTAACGTTCATAAATATGTAGGGTTTCTTAGGGAACGTTCAAATATATTTTGTAGGGACATTTACGGACGCTTTCCAAGATAAGAAAAGAGATCCTTAGGGATATTGTAAATACAGACATTTATGATATTATGAAGTTGAACAAGTGATTCTTCTTTTTGAATCGTATAAAACAGGCTGAATGGGGCAAAAAGTTAGTTTTAATCCCCCCTATGGCACCAGAAGCAATAAAAGCCTTATTTTAAGGCTTTTTTTGTTGTGTGGTTATTCCATTGAACCCCACTTTTGTTATAATTATTGTGGTTAAAAGGTGTGG
>CAZGZT010000042.1:0-4167 GCA_964529805.1 uncultured Solobacterium sp.
AGAACTTCAGCCTTCCAAGCTGACTACGTGGGTTCGATTCCCATCATCTGCTCCATAGATCATACGCAGTTCTAGAGAACTGTTTTTATTTACATAAAATATAGTAATTGTAAGTATCCCAGTAATGATCACGGTAAAAGACAGCATCTTTTCTCATGCCTTCATAAATCATTCCGCACTTCTGCATCACTTTACCGGATGCTTCGTTTCCTTCCAGATGACAGGCAACGACCTTATGAATCCCAACTTCAAACATGAAGTCGATCATCAGTTTCATGGCTTCGGTTGTATAACCCCTGTTCCAGTAGGATCTTCCTATGGCATAGCCGATCTCAGTCGTATGTTCGATTGAACTGGGTTTGCTGCACTGAAAGATCTCGCCGATGGTTTCACCTGTTTCTTTCAGTACGATTGCAAAAGCGTACATCTGATTCTTGCTGAAACGCTCCATCATGTTCTCAAATGCAAAGTCTTCTTCTTTCTCAGCGTAGGTATCGATAAAGTAGTTCAGGACTTCCCTGTCGTGGTTGATGTTTCTGAAGACTGCGTTTTTGTCCTGAAGCTGCAGCGGTCTGAGAATGACGTGTTCTCCTTCCAGTACCGTGTTTTCACAGAATTCTTTCATACGATTATTATATAATTGAAATATGACGAAGAAAAAGATACTTCTTATCATCCCTGTCATACTGATGATCGTTCTGGTAATGGGATTGATTACAATCCTGAAAAAATGTACAGGAAATACTATCGGAGAACCGGAGATCATTGAAAATATCCAGATCGACTATACGAAACTGCAGAAGATAGATGACAGATACATTTATGAAGATGAACACTACAGCAGCTGCTTCGGCATCGATGTTTCGACTTTTCAGGGAGACATCGACTGGAAGAAAGTCAAGGAAGACGGCGTAGAATTCGTATTTATCAGGATCGGCAGAAGAGGCGCTACGACCGGGCTGATCTACGAGGATGACGAGTTTGAGAAAAACTATAAAGGTGCCAAAGAGAACGGCATCAAGATAGGCGTGTATTTCTTCTCTCAGGCTATCACGGAAAAGGAAGCCAAGGAAGAGGCTCAATGGGTCGTAAAACAGCTCAAAGGGAAGGAAATAGATCTGCCTGTGGTATATGATCTGGAAGAGGTCTATCTGGAAGATGAAACGCCAAGAACCGATAGCATCACAGGAGAAACAGCCACGAAAAATGCCCTGGCTTTCCTGGAAACAATAGAAAAGAACCATCATACAGGGATGCTGTATACGTCTTTATACTGGTCCGAATACTACTATGACATGGAACAGTTAAGCAGCTATCCAATCTGGTATGCCCAGTATGGCAGCGATGTTCCTGAACTGGATATCCCAATCAGTATCTGGCAGTACTCCAATCAGGGAAGTATCGATGGAATCAGCGAGAAGACAGATCTCAATATCATGTTTATCCGAAAGGACTAGAAGATGGACGCGTTCAAGCAGAGACTGACGGATTTCTATAACAAGTTCAACGAAAACAAGAGATTGGATCGCCGTCACGGTCAGGTAGAATTCCTGACTTCCATGAAATACATCCATGAATATCTGAGGGACGGAGACAGTATCGTCGACATCGGTTCAGGACCGGGGCGCTATGCCTTGG
This sequence comes from uncultured Solobacterium sp., assembly GCA_964529805.1. GTDB lineage: Bacteria > Bacillota_I > Bacilli_A > Erysipelotrichales > Erysipelotrichaceae > Colivicinus. The sequence continues at coordinate 1,639 of CAZGZT010000042.1, forward strand.
CTTTAAAAGAAGAAGGACATTCAGTCACGGCCGTGGAATATGTCAGGCCTAATATAGGAATGCTTCGGGCGAAGGACAAGGACATTCGGATCATCGAGGCCAGCGCAACAGATCTGTCGATGCTGAAAGATGACGAGTTTGATATCGGGATCATGTTCGGTCCAATGTATCATCTCTATTCAAAAGAAGACAGACTAAAGGCTCTGCTGGAAGCCAGGAGGATCACCAGAAAGTATCTGTTTGTCACCTATATCATGAACGAATACAGTGTCATCGAATACGCCTTTAAGGATAATCGGTACAAGGAAGTAAAAGACAGGCTGGATAAAGACTTTCACATCAACGATCCGGATGCATTGTTCTTCCAGGTGAGGATCGAAGATATCGATGAACTTAACAGACTTGCGGGCATGAAACTGGTCAGACGATTCGCTTCAGACGGTCCAAGCGACTACATGCGTGATACCATCAACAAGATGGATGAAAAAACATTTGAAGCCTATCTGAACTTCCATTATGCGACCTGTGAAAGAAAAGACCTCATCGGCGCAAGCAGTCATGTGGTCGATATCCTGACAAAATAAAAAAGAAGCCTAGGCTTCTTTTTCTTCTTTTTCTTTCTTTTCCGGCGTGTACTTGATGCACAGATGTCTCTTGTTTCCTTCTCCGATGGAGACGGTGGAAACGTTCTTGAAATCCTGCAGATACTGATGGATCACTTTTCTTTCATCGTTAGGCATCGGATCCAGTTCACAGTCGACATGCGTCTTGGCGACGTTGATCGCTTCTCTTCTGGCGATCGCCTTGACTTTCTTGTATCTGTCTTCCTTGTAGTGGTTGACGTCGACGACTACGTTGATCCTCTTCTTGAATGTCGCGTTGACGGCAGCCTTTAGTACTGTAGAAATAGCTCTTAAGGTCTGACCGTTCTTGCCGATGATGATTGCATTGTTTTCGGCATCCAGAATGACTCTGTAAAGTGCATCTTCTTCGTTTTCCTTGTCGACGATGATCTCAATGGAAACACCCTGATTGAGTTCCGTGAAATAAGCACCCAGATAATCAAAGATGAATTCCTTGACATCCTTGGAGGTAAAAGCTTCGATCGTAACAGACTTGTGAAGACCGAAGATGCCGCCTTTTTCTTCTTCCAGAATATTGTATGTGATGTCGTCTATTCTGCATCCCTGTTCGGTTGAAATGCTGTTGAGAACTTCATCAAGCGTTCTTCCTGTATACTGTTTCATTAGCTGTTCTCCTTATGCGTCATCTTATCGATGGCAAGCGCCTTTAATATGTTGACAATGGAAGAAATGCAGTAGTAAAGAGAAACGGCCGTAGGGATCGAGAACATGGCAAGTGCTACCATTCCCAGCATTCCGTAAGTCATCATGACATTCTGGTTTTCCGGTTTCTTGTATACTTTGTGGTGTTTGTCCGCTTCCTGCCTGCCGCGGTATTCTGCCAGCCACTGCGGTACTTTGATCGAGATGAACTGACAGACGACCATCAGTACGAAGATCACCAGACAGATCCAGGCCTTCTGAGGAATCGATTCACGCGGAGTCATGGAAAGGCTGACATTCATGAATCTGCCGTTGGCGACAGCCTCGGATTTTCTTACTGCATTATACATGCCGATCAGCAGAGGGAACTGAATGAAAGTCGTCAGTAAGGCGCCGATCGGATTGACGTTGTACTTGTTGTAGAGCTGCTGCATTTCCATGGCCATGCGTTGCTGGGAAGACTCATCTGTTCTTCCTTCGTACTTGGCCTGAATCTTCTGCAATTCAGGCTGAATCTCCTGCATCTTCTGCATAGCAACGCTGGAACGGAACGTAAACAGCAGTACGATCACGTTGATGATGATCGTTACCAGGATAAGGGCCAGGAAGATACCGGTTCTTGCTGAGAGCCAGTTGATGGCCTGTGACAATGGATAGACGATCAAGGCTGTAAAAAAGCCGTCGTTCATAACATCTTTGAATGTAGTATCAAGAGTGATCAGATCAGCCGATGCGCTGCAGCCTGTCAGGAAAAAGGCCAGTGCGATCACGGATAATACTGATAATATGCGTTTTTTACTCATGGAACTCTCCTTATTCATACTTTTCTATTATAGCCTTTTTAATCGCCTTTTCCAAATCATTTTTATTATCAATAAAGGCTTTCTCAAGATAGCCCTTACGGACAATAATAATGAGGTCTTTCGGGCACTGTTCAAAGCTGATCAGATTCCTGATCATTTCCCTGACCTGTCTCTTGATCCTGTTGCGGTCGACTGCATCTCCAAGCTTCTTGGAGACCGATATTCCCGCTCTGGCGTGTTCCAGTTTTCTAGCAGAATAATACACGACAAAAGAACTGTTAGAAACAGAATGCTTTTCGGAAATGATCTGAGCGAACTCTTCGTTCTTTCTGACCCGATATTCTTTTTTCATATCTAAATTAAAAGCCACCTAAGTGACTTTAATCGGATAATACCTTTCTACCCTTAGCACGACGTCTGGCTAATACCTTACGTCCGCC
>CAZGZT010000043.1:0-3214 GCA_964529805.1 uncultured Solobacterium sp.
TCTTCCAAAGGAAGTTCATAATCGACTTTCAAACCACGTCTTTTTACCATTACCTTCTCATTTGTGATAGGATTAAAACCTTCTTTCATAATGTCGGTGAAGTATACTCCCGCTCCTCTTTTCTGCCAAGATGGAAGATCATTGTAGTTGATTCCTCTCTGAAAAAGAAGTTCATTCTTGTAGGAGACAGACTTCTCTTTAACTTCGCTGGTCGCTTCTTCCTGCGACAGTCCTTCCTTTCTGAGTGTCCAGTATGCCCAGGCATTCAGGGAATTGCGATGCGAGTCTTCCTGTCTCCAGGCAAAATAGTCCATGACCCTGTCGTTGTTCGGCAAAGGGATGACCCTGCAGTCGAATGTTGCTTTCTGTCCCAAGGCAAGCGAAAAGGCTGCACTGGCTTCTCCGGCAAGTGTCGTATTGATCTTTCTGACTTTCCTGCCGAATGTATTATCATCCTTATGAAACAGCAATGATATTTCATCACTTTCCGTATAGCCATAGACGATATTGAAGCCGCTGTCTTCCATCAGTGTCTTGACGGTATCGACCATCAGGTCTCTGAATCGGATATCGAACGGAGCTTCAAACTTGCAGATCTCTTTTGTGAGCCTGGTAAAGGATCTTCCGTCCAATCTGGCAACGATATACATGTCCGGAAGGATATACTGATCGAGAGACTGTTCATATACTCTCATCTTTTTATCAAAATCATCGAATTTCATCTTCTTTCCACTCCTCTATCCTAAACGCATCATCTTCATTTATGACATAATACAGTTCATCGAAACCTTCTTCATACGAAGGGATTTCCAGCTTGTTGTAGATCGCAAGGATCGCTTTGTCGGGAACTCTTGCCTTGCCCTCCCTCTGGCTGTTTCTTCTGATACAGTCACTGATATTTGCAGAGAAATAATAACCGATGATCCTGTATCCGTTCTCTTTTGCGAGAGGAATGTATCTTTCTCTATCAGCCTTGGCAGGGTTGGTGTTGTCGATAACATAACTCTTCCCTGATTCAAGACACTCCCTGATTGTGATCGTTTCTTTGTTTCTGGTATGAAGCTCATCAAGATTGATATGAACGGCATCCTTGAAGTATTCATCATAAAAGGTCGTCTTTCCGCTTCCTGGAAGGCCAATCAATATGATAACTATTTTAGAATCTAACCGTTTCATACCTGTGTACTCTTTTGGTTTTATTGTACTCCAGTTAACATAAGTATAATCGAGATACATGTACACAAAAAACGACAGGAAATATAATGAAAACAATGGTCAATTGATGATTTCATTAGATGGACTAAAAGATAAATAGTATAGGACACAGGTTCGACCTGACTCTGTAAGGACCTTAGAGAGGACTCGAAAAAAGTTCGCAGGGACATTTACGAACGCTTATTCAGGCATGAAAAGAGATCTATAGGGATATTGCAAATACAGACATTTATGATATTATGAGGTTGAACAAGCGATTCTTCTTTTTGAATCGTGCAAAACAGGCTAAATGGGGTGAAAAGTTAGTTTTAATCCCCCCTATGGCACCAGAGCATTTTTCAAGAATCTATTTCAAGTAAATAGATTCTTTTTGTTTTTTTCAGGTCATATAAAACCAGATTATTTATCTTTAAGATAAGCAATCCATCTGCTGAGCTTCTTTTCATTTTCTTTCAGAATGATGCAGTAATAGTTCAGCACAGCTTCTTCATCATTAAAGGGAATAAAGATCCTTGAAGGATTATCTTCACTGCGGAAAAGCCTGATGGTCAAATCCGTTACGAAGGAAGCCAGAGAAGAGGAGTTAACGATCTCACTTAAGGAATTCACGTCATTCTGCAAGAGAAATCTTGAATCAGGCATCTTCTTTCTGACGATGTCTTCCCATACACCTACCTTGGCCGACATCAGGAAGGTCTCGCCGTTGACATCTTTGAAATACAATCCCTGATCCTTGTAGGCAACAGCCGGGTGAGCCGGAACAAGAGAAATATAAAGTCTTTCCGAATCAAACGGGATACAGATCAGATCATCTTCCTTAAGATCTCTGGTTGAGATGATCATACTGTATTTCTTGTTTCTGAGTCCTTTTAAGATCGTTTCTTCATCCTGCATATCCGAAGATACCGCCATATCAGGATATAATCTGTTAATAAAGGAAGGGACTTCATACATCGGACCGGGTATGCTGTAGCCGATCGAGATGGTATGCAAAGAACTGTCGAAGTTTCTGACCATCTGGATCATTTCCTCTTCCTGATCCAGGATCCTTTCCGCAAGAGAAGCCGCAAGCTTCCCGGTCTCATTTAATGTGATCTTGTTTTTGCTTCGGTCAAACAGGGAAACGCCGAGAATATCTTCCAGCTTCTGCATGGATCTGCTTAAGGCAGGCTGGGAGATATGGATCTTCTCGGCAGCTAAAGACAGTGTTTTATACTTATTGAATGCTACTAAAGCTTCCAGAAGGTAAGTTTCTATCATGATTTCTTCCTCACTATGCGTCTCAATTATAGCATATATGTTTCATCGGCATTGTACATATCGATAAATAAAGGTTATTCTAAAGCTGTAGATAGAGAAAAGAAATGCCTGAAACGCAAGGCAGGGAGGAAAAACATGGAATACTTGACATTAAATAACAGAAACAGGATGCCGATGGATGGAATCGGTGTGTTCTTACTAAAGCCTGAAGAAGCCGAAGCATCGGTCTTGAGTGCCCTCAATGACGGTGTCAGACTGATCGATACGGCCAATGCCTATATGAATGAAAAGGCCGTAGGCAGAGCGATCAGAAGAAGCGGAGTTAAAAGAGAAGAGATCTTCTTAGTCACAAAGCTCTGGCCGACCGTCTATGAAGATGAGAATGCGATCGATGAAACGCTCAAGAGACTGGATACGGATTATATCGATCTGCTGTTCCTGCATCAGCCTGCAGGCAACTGGAGAAAAGGCTATGAGCTGATGGAGAAGGCATATAAGGAAGGCAAAGTCAAAGCCTTGGGCGTATCCAACTTCCCGGAAGAATATCTGAAGGAGATCATTGATAATGCAGAGATCAAGCCGCAGATGGTTCAGGTCGAAGCGCATCCTTATTTCCCGCAGACCGAACTCAAGAAGCTTCTCGCCGAAACGGATATGGGTCTGATGGCCTGGTATCCGCTTGGACATGGCGACAAGAGCCTGATCAACGAAGAAGTCTTCACAAGACTCTCTGAGAAGT
>CAZGZT010000044.1:0-1685 GCA_964529805.1 uncultured Solobacterium sp.
GTTGCCATCGGAGCAGCATCACCGCGTCTGATACCGGTCTTAACGACTCTGGTATAGCCGCCGTTTCTGTCTTTATATCTCGGGGCAACTTCTTCAAACAGCACGTTCAATGCTGTCTTGCCGTCTTTGGTCGTCACGTTTCTTAGATAAGCGGCAGCGTTTCTTCTGGCTGCCAGATCATCTTTCTTCGCAACTGTAATCAGATGGTCAACAACGCTTCTTAATTCCTTGGCTTTCATCTCAGTCGTTTCGATCTTGCCTTTCAGAATCAGATCCGTTGCCAGGTTTCTGAATAAAGCTACTCTGTGATCAGCTGTACGGCCTAATCTGCGATTCCACATATTTCCATTTCCCCCTTAGTCATTGTGTTTGAATGATAAGTTAAGAGCCTGCAGTTTTTCCTTAACTTCCTTGAGCGATTTCTTACCCAGATTTCTGACTCTGCTCATCTCTTCTTCTGTCTTCTGTGTCAGTTCTTCAACGGTTGAAATACCGGCTCTCTTCAGACAGTTGTAAGATCTTACGGTCAGATCCAGATCGTCGATCGACATGTTGACTTTCTTGGCGTTGCCTTCATTAACATAATCTTTCATGACGGAATCCATTTCACTGATTTCCGTATCGATGTTTGTCAGCAGATCCAGATGTGAGATCAGGATCTTGGCAGCCAAGGCTAGCGATTCTTTCGGATCGATAGAACCGTTCGTCCATACTTCCATCGTCAGTTCATCATACTTGGCTGACTGTCCAACACGGGTCGGTTCAACCGTATAATTGGCCTTGATGACAGGCGTATAGATCGAATCGGTATAGATTGTACCGATACCCTGGGAAGAACCCTGGTAAAGAAGCTTGTTTTCATCGGCTGATACATAGCCTCTGCCTTTTCTGGCCAGCAGTTCCATTTCCAGTTCACCGCCCTGATCCAGATGAGCGATCTCCAGTCCCGGATTGAGGATCTCTACACCGGCAGGAAGAATGATGTCTTCCGCCTTGACGGTGCACGGACCCTTGGCCGAAATTCTTAAAGTATATACATCGTCATCTGTAATATCCAGAATCAGATCTTTAATGTTCAATACGATTAATGTTACATCTTCTCTGACGCCCTTGATCGATGAGAATTCATGGAAGACTCCGTCGATCTTTACGGAATATACCGCACCGCCAGGTAAGGATGAGAGCATCGTTCTTCTTAAGGCATTGCCTAATGTTGTGCCGAAACCTCTTTCTAATGGAGAAATAACAAATCTGCCGTAGTTTTCTGATTCAACATACTCACCAACTTTAAATTTAGGACGTTCAAATTTGTTCATATTCTCCTCCTTATCCTCTAGGTTTCTTAGGTGGACGACAGCCGTTATGAGGAACAGGTGTTACATCATTGATGGCTGTGATCTCCAGACCGGCTGTAGACAGTGAACGGATCGCCGCTTCTCTGCCAGGACCAGGTCCCTTGACGTTAACTTCAACCTTCTTCATGCCGTGATCCATGGCAGTCTTACCGGCAGCTTCAGCAACCAGCTGAGCGGCATACGGCGTAGACTTACGTGAACCCTTGTATCCTAATGCACCGGCACTTGACCAGGCGATAACGTTGCCTGCTTCATCAGTGATCGTAACGATTGTATTATTGAATGTTGAGTGGACATGTGCAACGCCACTGGCAATATTCTTCTTGACAC